>NZ_JBFAPV010000051.1:0-1010 GCF_040676925.1 Nonomuraea sp. NPDC049486 | reverse complement strand
GAGGTGATCTCAGAGAAATAATTCAGGGCGATTGGGGATTTCTGGGACGCAGGCGGTGACGTATCGGGCCTTTCGGGAGGAGTCGTCGAAGGCCGGAGATGAGCGTGGAGCCTCCGGTAGATGAGTTCTCACCACAAGAAATCCCGCCGCCGAAAGGCTCCACGTGATTGCTCATCGTGCCACGCTCGACGTCTCTCGCGCACTCGTTCACCACGTCGCCCGACTCCTGCGAGATGAACGCCGACTGCGCGGCACGCCCAAAGACAGCCGAGCCCTGACCCCGTTCCGGCAGGCAGTCATGGTGCTGTGCTGGTTCCGCGGCGAGCACGACATCCCCAAACTCGGCCGCGATCACCACGTCTCCCGGGCCACCGCCTACCGCTACATCCATGAAGGCATCGGAGTTCTCGCAGCTCAAGCACCAGATCTACATGAAGCCCTCGACCGCGCCCAAGCCGCAGGACTGGCCTATGTGATCCTCGACGGCACCCTGATCCCCATCGACCGCTGCGCCGAGCAGGCCATCAGCGTCAAGGGCGAACCCATCGACGCCTGGTACTCCGGCAAGGCTCACCACCACGCCGGCAACCTTCAAGCCCTCTCGGCACCTGACGGGCTGCCGTTGTGGATCGGCGAGGTCGAACCCGGCTCCGTCCACGACCTGTCCGCCGCCCGCACGCACGTTCTGGGCGCGCTGTACGCCGCAGCCGCAGCCGGCCTGCCCACCCTCGCCGACAGCGGCTACGACGGCGCTGGAATCGGCGTCCACACGCCGATCAGACAACCCGAAGGAAACCAGATCCTCAGCCCGGACAACCGCACCTACAACCGGCTCCTACGCGCTCTGCGCTGTCTCGGCGAACGCGGATTCGCCCTGCTCAAAGGCCGCTGGCGAACCCTCCAGCACATCACCGTCAGCCCCAGCCGAATCGGCGACATCGCCCGCGCGGCACTTGTCCTCACCCGTTTCGAGCACGACTACCTGCCGGCAATTCGCTGAGATCACGTCA
>NZ_JBFAPV010000050.1:0-1029 GCF_040676925.1 Nonomuraea sp. NPDC049486 | reverse complement strand
AAGACCGTCTACGACGGCCAGGAACGCCCCACCGCATCGATCGCCTACCACCTGGGCACTGAACTGCGCCGCACCACCACCGCCTACCCGGGCAGTGAACGCACCGAGGTCACCCCGCCGTTCGGCGGCAAGACCGCCACCGTCACCGACGTGTTCGGCCGCGCCGTCAAGGTCGAGGAATGGTCGAACGCCAGCCAGCATGCCGACACCACCTACGGCTACGACCTGCGCGGCAACCTGACCACGATGACGGACGCCAACGGCAACGTCCGCACCTACACCTATGACTGGCTGGACCGCCGCACCGCCGCCGCCGACCCCGACGCCGGCACCTCCAGCTACGGCTTCGACCTGGCCGGCCGGCAAATCTGGAGCACCGACGGCAACGGCCAGAAGATCTCCAACATCTACGACGATCTGGGCCGCCGCACCAGCCAGTGGGCCGGCGAGATCGGCACCGGCACCAAGCTCGCCGAGTGGACCTACGACTCCGTCGCCAAGGGCCAACCGACTGCGGCCACCCGTTTCACGGCGGGGCATGCCTACACCCAGGCCGTCACCGGCTACGACAGCGACTACCGGCCCACCGCCAACACCGTCACCATCCCCGCCACCGAGGATGCGCTGGCCGGCACCTACACCTTCACCAGCAGCTACGACGCGGCCGGGAACCTGCGCCAGCAGGGCTTACCCGCCGCCGGAGGGCTGGCCGCCGAGACGCTCACCCACACCTACACCGACCTCGGCTTCGCCAAGGCCACCACCTCCGACCTGGGTGGCTTCACCTACGTCCACGACACCACGTTCACCCTGACGGGCAAGCTCGAAAGCCGCTCCCTGGGGGCGGGCGGACAGGTCAAGCGGGTCCTGGAACGCGACCCGGCCACCGACTGGCTCTCGCGGGTCACCACGCAGACGAAGGCTGACACCTCCAGCCCGGACACCGTCCAGGATGATCGGTACGGCTACAACATCGCCGGCAACATCACCCGCGTCCTGGACGCCGCCTCCGCCACCGGCGGCAGCGAC
>NZ_JBFAPV010000049.1:0-1029 GCF_040676925.1 Nonomuraea sp. NPDC049486 | reverse complement strand
GTCGCTGCCGCCGGTGGCGGAGGCGGCGTCCAGGACGCGGGTGATGTTGCCGGCGATGTTGTAGCCGTACCGATCATCCTGGACGGTGTCCGGGCCTGAGGTGTCAGCCTTCGTCTGCGTGGTGACCCGCGAGAGCCAGTCGGTGGCTGGGTCGCGTTCCAGGACCCGCTTGACCTGTCCGCCCGCGCCGAGGGAGCGGCTTTCGAGCTTGCCCGTCAGGGTGAACGTGGTGTCGTGGACGTAGGTGAAGCCGCCCAGGTCGGAGGTGGTGGCCTTGGTGAAGCCGAGGTCGGTGTAGGCATGGGTGAGCGTCTCGGCGGCCAGCCCTCCGGCGGCGGGTAAGCCCTGAGTGCGCAGGTTCCCGGCCGCGTCGTAGCTGCTGGTGAAGCTGTACGTGCCGGCCAGCGCGCCCTCGACGGCCGGGACGGTGACGGTGCTGGCGGTGGGCCGGTAGTCGCTGTCGTAGCCGGTGACCGCCTGGGTGTAGGCATGGCCTGCCGTTATGCGGGTGGCGGCGGTGGGCTGGCCCTTGGCGACGGTGTCGTAGCTCCATTCGGCAAGCTTGGTGCCGGTGCCCGTCTCGCCGGCCCACTGGCTGGTGCGCCGGCCCAGGTCGTCGTAACTGTTGGAGATCTTCTGGCCGTTGCCGTCGACGCTCCAGATCTGCCGGCCGGCCAGGTCGAAGCCGTAGCTGGAGGTGCCGGCGTCGGGGTCGTCGGCGGCAGTGCGGCGGTCCAGCCAGTCATAGGTGTAGGTGCGGACGTTGCCATTGGCGTCCGTCATCGTGGTCAGGTTGCCGCGCAGGTCGTAGCCGTAGCCGGTGTCGGCATGCTGGCTGGCGTTCGGCCATTCCTCGACCTTGACGGCGCGGCCGAACACGTCGGTGACGGTGGCGGTCTTGCCGCCGAACGGCGGGGTGACCTCGGTTCGTTCGCTGCCCGGGTAGGCGGTGGTGGTGCGGCGCAGTTCAGTGCCCAGGTGGTAGGCGATCGATGCGGTGGGGCGTTCCTGGCCGTCGTAGACGGTCTT
>NZ_JBFAPV010000048.1:0-1286 GCF_040676925.1 Nonomuraea sp. NPDC049486 | reverse complement strand
TGAGGGGCCGCGGTGATTCCGGACAGCCGTCTTATGGTCGTAGCCTATGCGGCTGATCGGGATGAAAGGGACTCGTTCAGCACCTCAAGAGGCGGCCGATAGCCGAGCGCCGAGTGCAGGCGCCGCCGGTTGTAGAACCCTTCGATATAGCGGATGACCTGGCGTCTTGCCTTGGCCCGGGTAGTGAAGACGAACCGGTGCAGCCACTCGTTCTTGATCGTGCTGAAGAACGACTCGGCCATCGCGTTGTCGTAGCAGATCCCGGTGCGGCCGACCGAGCGGCGGATGCCCAGGCCGGTCAGGAAACGGCCGAACTCATCGGAGGTGTAGTTCGAGCCGCGGTCGGAGTGGAACACGGTGCCTGGCTGGAGCAGGCCGGTGCCGGCCGCCATCCGGATCGCGTCCTTGATGAGCTCGGCGCGGTAGTGGTCGGCCATGGCCCAGCCGAGCACGGCCTTGCTGTGGCAGTCGATGACGGTGGCCAAGTAGAGGAAGCCCTCCGACGTGGGGATGTAGGTGATGTCGCCGACCAGCTTGGTGCCCGGTTGCTCGGCGGTGAAGTCGCGGCCGACCAGGTCGGGGATGCCGCGAAAGTCGCCCTGCACGGTGGTGGCGGGACGAAAGGCCCGCACCTGGGCCGGGATGAGGCCCTGCTCGCGCATTAACGCGCGGACCAGCTCGGCTGAGCAGTGCTCGCCGCGGCGCAGTAGCGCGGCGTGCACCCGCCGGTAGCCGTAGGTCTCGTGCGAGTCGGCGAACACCTCGGTGACCAACCCGGCCAGAAGTGTGCGGCGTTGCGTGGTGGCCGAGGCCGGCCTCTCGCGCCACTCGTAGTAGCCCGCACGGGACACGCCCAGCCAGGCGCACATCTTGGTGATCGCGTGGTGTGCCTTCTCCGCATCGATCAGCTCGTACTTGGCGAGCGTCATCGACTCTCGGCCGCGAAGAAGGCCGCCGCTTTTTTCAAGAACGCCAGCTTCTCGCGCAGCTCGGCGTTCTCCCGCTCCAGCTCCCGGATCCGCGCTCGCTCCGGCCCGGAGACCGGCTGCTGCACGTCCTGGTCGTGCACGATTCGATGCCGGTTCACCCAGCTGCCCAGGGTGCTGGCGTTGATCCCGAACTCCCGGGCCACCGCCGCCACCGTGCGATCGCCCTCCAGCACCATCCGGACGGCTTCTTCCTTGAACTCGAGCGAGAACTGCCTGCGACGCCTCGTCACGTACCTACCTCTTCCAGACTTCTGTCAGTTTATGTAGCCAACTGTCCGGAATCTTCGGGGCACCTCA
>NZ_JBFAPV010000047.1:0-1307 GCF_040676925.1 Nonomuraea sp. NPDC049486 | reverse complement strand
ACCGCGGGTCAGGATGACGCCCTGCTCGACATCTACCGCAAGCTGCGGCCGGGTGAGCCGCCGACCAAGGAGTCGGCGCAGACCCTGCTGGAGAACCTGTATTTCAACCCGAAGCGTTACGACCTGGCGAAGGTCGGCCGCTACAAGATCAACAAGAAGCTCGGCGTCGGCGGAGACATCACGCAGGGCACGCTGACCGAAGAAGACATCGTCGCCACCATCGAGTACATCGTCCGCCTCCACGCGGGTGAGGATTCGATGCCGGCCTCGGCCGAGGCGCCGATCGACACGGTGATCGTCGAGACCGACGACATCGACCACTTCGGCAACCGCCGTCTGCGCAGCGTCGGCGAGCTCATCCAGAACCAGGTCCGCCTGGGCCTGGCCCGCATGGAGCGCGTCGTCCGCGAGCGGATGACCACGCAGGACGTCGAGGCGATCACGCCGCAGACCCTGATCAACATCCGCCCGGTGGTGGCGTCGATCAAGGAGTTCTTCGGCACCTCCCAGCTGTCCCAGTTCATGGACCAGACCAACCCGCTGGCCGGCCTGACGCACAAGCGGCGTCTGTCCGCGCTCGGCCCCGGTGGTCTGTCGCGTGAGCGGGCCGGCTTCGAGGTCCGCGACGTGCACCCGTCCCACTACGGCCGGATGTGCCCGATCGAGACTCCTGAAGGCCCCAACATCGGCCTGATCGGCTCGCTCGCCTCCTACGGCCGGATCAACGCGTTCGGCTTCGTCGAGACGCCTTACCGCAAGGTCGTCGACGGCAAGGTGACCGACCAGATCGACTACCTCACGGCCGACGAGGAAGACCGCTACGTCAAGGCGCAGGCCAACACCACGCTCAACCCCGACGGCTCGTTCGCCGAGTCCCGGGTGCTCGTCCGCACCAAGGGCGGCGAGACCGAGCTGGCCAGGGCCGAGGAAGTCGACTACATCGACGTGTCGCCGCGCCAGATGGTGTCGGTCGCCACCGCGATGATCCCGTTCCTGGAGCACGACGACGCCAACCGCGCGCTCATGGGCTCCAACATGCAGCGCCAGTCGGTGCCGCTGCTCAAGAGCGAGGCGCCGCTGGTCGGCACCGGCATGGAATACCGTGCCGCGACCGACGCGGGCGACGTCATCAGCGCCGAGAAGGCCGGTGTGGTCGAGGAGGTCTCGGCCGACTACGTCACCGTGGCCAACGACGACGGCACCCGCACCACCTACCGGGTGGCCAAGTTCAAGCGGTCCAACCAGGGCACCTCGTTCAACCAGAAGCCGATCGTGGCCGAGGGTGACCGGATCGAGGTCAACCAGGT
>NZ_JBFAPV010000046.1:0-1315 GCF_040676925.1 Nonomuraea sp. NPDC049486 | reverse complement strand
TGTCCATCCCCTGAAAGCGTGGAGACTCGGTTATGCGGCGATGGTCTCCTGAGACTTCGCCTTGGTGGCTGTTCGCGCGGTCATGATCTGCTGCTCGTAGACGATCGGGGGTAGCCCGTCGGCGGCGCTGTGCCGGCGGCGGGTGTTGTAGAAGTCGGTGATCCAGGTGGCGATCTTCAGGCGGGCTTCGGCGCGTGTTGTGAAGCGGTACCGGTGGACGTATTCGACCTTGAGGGTGGAGTTGAACGATTCGGCGGCGGCGTTGTCGAGGGCGCAGCCGACCCGGCCCATCGACTGGACGACGCCCCAGTGCCGGCAGGCGGCCTGGAAGCGGGCGGCGCTGTATTCGCTGCCGCGGTCGGTGTGGAAGATCACCCCGTCGACGGTCCCGCCGCGGGTGACCGCGGCCATCTGCAGCGAGGCGATGGTCAGCGCCGCGTCGTGATGCTCGGACATGGCATAGCCGAGCAGCCGCCGGGAGAACAAATCCTCCACGGTGGCCAGGTAGAGCTTGCCCTCATCGGTGACGATCTCGGTGACGTCGCCGCACCACAGCACGTCCGGCGCGACCGCAGTGAAGTTCCTGCGGACCAGGTCGGGGGCGGCGGGCCGTTTGCCCTGACGGGTCAGCGACCGGCGTTTCCTGGCCGCCCGGCCGGCTAACCCGAGCTCGGTCATGCGCCCGGCGACGGTGTTCTCCGATACCCGCCATCCCGCCTCGTGCAGGTCACGGGTGATGCGCGGGCTGCCGTAGGTGCCGCCCGAGGCGGTGAACCTGGCCTCGATCTGCGCGTCCAGGTCCGCGCGGCGCCGCTGCCGGGCCGTCGGCGCCCGGTCGCGCCACTTGTAGTACCAGGATTGTGAGACGCCCAAGGCCCGGCAGGTCAACGCGTGGGGCACGCCGTGGTCGGTCTTCTGGGAGCTGATGAAGGCCGCCACGCTCACCGGCCCATCGCCTCTCGAACCCACAAGACCACCGAGCGTTTGAGCACATCGCGCTCCATCTCCAGCTCGGCGCGTTCCTTGGCCCACTCGGCCCGCTGCCGGCGCAGCCGGGCGAGTTCCTCCCGCTCCGACTCGGCCAGCTCCCCGCCGTTGGTGTCCTGCTCGCGGGCCAGCCGGTCCATCTGCACCCAGTTGGCCAGCGTGCCCGCATTGATGCCCAGATCCTTAGCGACCTGCGCGATCGGCTTTTCTGTCTCCCGCACGATACGCACCGCGCCCGCCCGGAACTCCGGATCGAACCTGCGTCTGGTCTCTCCCACGACCCAACCTTCTCCTTAGGTCAGGTCTCCACGCTAGAAGGGGAAGTCCA
>NZ_JBFAPV010000045.1:0-1377 GCF_040676925.1 Nonomuraea sp. NPDC049486 | reverse complement strand
CACTTGCCGGCGTAGGAGACGCCGTTCTTCCAGACGTGGTAGCTGAAGGTGCCGTCGGAGTTCTGGTAGGTGGCGACGATGTCGTCCTTGCCGTCCCCGTCCACGTCACCGGAGGCCACCCGGTTGCCGACGTTGGCCATCGTCCAGCCGCCGGAGGTGTAGTCGGAGGCGCGGCTGAAGGCGGATCCGGTGGAGGTCCACCGGTAGATGGTCATGGAGCCGTCGCCGTCGTCGCGCATCATGGCCGGTTCTGCCTTGCCATCACCGTTGAAGTCGGCGACGACCAGGCGTCCATCGACCGGACCCAGGGCGTAAGGCCCGGAGGTGTACCACTTGCCGGCGTAGGACAGGCCGTTCTTCCAGACGTGGAAGCTGAAGGTGCCGTCGGAGTTCTGGTACGCGGCGACGACATCGTCCTTGCCGTCCCCGTCGACATCACCGGAGGCCACCCGGTCGCCGACGTTGGACATCGTCCAGCCGCCGGAGGTGTAGTCGGAGGCGCGGCCGAAAGCCGATCCGCTGGAGGTCCACCGGTAGATGGTCATCGACCCGTCGCCGTCGTCGCGCATCATGGCCGGCTCCTCGGTCCCGCCTCCTCCGCCGATGTTGTCGTAGCGGATGGGCGTGTAGAGGCCGGCGTAGCTGGCGGACCAGGTGCGCTCGATGGTGCCCGAGCTGCCGGTCTGCTCGATGACGACCGGCTGCGTGTGGGCGCCGTCCGCCCATCGGACGAACAACGCCACATGATTCTCGGAAGTGTTGCCGGTGTGCCGAAGGAGCGCGTCGCCCGGCTGCAGGGAGCTGCGGGAGATCTGGAACGCCCGGTCCATCAGGTTGCCGGTCCAGAAGGCGCTCCCGGAGCCGCCGAGCCCCCACGCCATCGAGACGAATCCGGAGCAGTCGGTGCGGTAGTCGCCGTACGAGTTGCGATAGCACCTCACCTGGCTGTAAGGGACGCCGCCCACGGCCAGCCAGCTGCGCGCCCGAGTGATCACCTGGTTGCGGGTCAGGGCTTTGTCGGCGCCGTTGTTGTCGCAGGGGACCGGGGTGGTCGACACCGCGTACGACCGTATCGCGCCGTCCGACGGCAGACCCGGGTACTCGGGCAGCGGCGGGTCACCGGGCGGGGGCTCCTGCTGGACCGGCGAGACGGCCGATGCCGGCGTCGCCGCGAACGGGCCGACGATGCCCAAAGGTAAGAGCATGGCCATGGCGGCCAGTCTGGTTAAGCGTCGCATTGTCGATTCCTCCTGTGATGAATGCAGATGCGGTCGGTTCTGGGGCTACCAGTTGCCGAGGACGAGGCGTCCGTCGACGGGGCCGAGGGCGTAGGGGCCGGAGGTGTACCACTTGCCGGCGTAGGAGACGCCGTTCTTC
>NZ_JBFAPV010000044.1:0-1568 GCF_040676925.1 Nonomuraea sp. NPDC049486 | reverse complement strand
GTAAGCATTCAGAAGTGTGTGATCACGCTGGCGTGAGCGGCATCCGCTGGATGGGATGATCGTCGGGTGCCGAGGACCCCGGATCGCCGCACGTCATACGACGAGCTGGCCTCGCTCGTGGTCCGGCAGATGGAGACGATCGAGGCCCAGCGCAAGACGATCGCCCGGTTGGAAGCGACGGTGGAGCGGCTGACCGCCCGGGTCGCCGAGCTGGAACGTCGGCAGAACCGTAACTCGGGGAACTCCTCGTTACCGCCGTCCAGCGACACTTTCGTCCGGCCGGACAAGAAGCCGCCGCCCATGAGCGGCCGCAAGCGGGGCCGCCAGCCCGGAGCGCCGGGAAGCGGCTTGGCCATGGTCGAGAACCCCGACGAGGTGGAAGACCACGTCCCGGCTGGCTGCGGCGGATGCGGGCAGTTCCTGTCGGCCGAGGACAGCGTCGGGTACGCACGCCGCCAGGTCCGTGACATTCCCCTGGTCACCGTGACGGTGACCGAGCACCGGGTGCATCGCTGCAGGTGCGGCGGGTGCGGAGCTGTCACCAGCGCCGACCTCCCTGCGACGGTCGCGGGAGCGCCGTCGTCGTACGGGCCGAAGCTGCGGGCACTGGCCGCCTATCTGCTGGTGTTCCAGCACGTGCCGGTGGAGCGCTGCGCCCAGCTGATCGCTGATGTCACCGGAGCCCGGGTCTCGCCCGGCTGGGTGTCGTCGATCCTTGCCGAGGCCGCCACGCTGGTCACCGGCAGCGTTAAGGTGATCCGCGCGCTGCTGGCGCTGGCGCATGTGCTGCACGTCGATGAGACCACCACCCGGATCGGGGCGGCGCGCCGCTGGCTGCACGTGGCCTGCACCACCACCTTGACCCTGCTCGGCCTGGGCGAACGCTCCCGCCAGGGCGCTAACTCCCTCGGCGTGCTGCCCGAGTTCCGCGGGGTGCTGGTGCACGACTCGCTGTCGCTGTATAACGGCTACCCGCACGCTCGTCACCAACTGTGCGGGGCGCATCTGGTCAGGGAGCTGACCGCGGCGGCCGAGGATCATCCCGGTCAGCGGTGGCCGGCGCAGATCCGGTGGGCGCTGGCCCAGTTGAACAAGCAGGCCATCAAGGCCCGCGAGGCCGGGCTGGGCGAGATCCCGCCCGAGCGGGCGCGGATCTACCTCGAATCCTTCCATCACGGGATCGCGGTCGGGCTGTCGCTGCATCCCCGCGCCCCTGGGCGGAAACAGTCCCCGGCCCGTAACCTGCTGGAACGCCTGCGGGACCGGGCTGATGAGGTGCTGCGCTTCGCCGACTTCCCCGGCTGGGTGCCGTTCACGAACAACACCGGGGAACGCGCGCTGCGCCCGGTCAAGACACAGGTGAAGATCTCCGGCTGCCATCAATCCGAAGACGGTGCCGCGCACTGGCTGACGGTCCGTTCCTACCTCGACAGCGCCCGCAAACACGGACTGAGCGCCTTCGAGGCGATCCACCGCGCCTTCACCGGCAACCTCTGGATGCCGCCGGTCGCACTCGAAGCCTGATCAGCACCTATCACCCAGCGTCACAGAACCTTCTGATTGCTTAC
>NZ_JBFAPV010000043.1:0-1902 GCF_040676925.1 Nonomuraea sp. NPDC049486 | reverse complement strand
GCAAGACCCGTAGATCGATCGACAGTGAATCGTGCAGCAGCTTCGTACCCGGCACGCGAGTCCTCATGGCCGACGGCACCACCAAACCCATCGAGAGCGTCACCGAAGGTGACGAGATATTAACGACAGACCCGAAGACTGGGAAGACAACAGTCAAGTCTGTCACTGCCCAGATCACCTCTGAAGGAATCAAAAACCTGGCCCAGATATCTATCGATAAAGGCAAGGAGTCGGGAGTTCTCACCGCAACCGGCGACCATCCGTTCTGGGTGCCGGAAGTCCAGGAGTGGGTGAACGCTGAAACGCTCCGGTCCGGACAGTACCTGCAGACCAGTAGCGGTACCTACACCCAGATATCCGCAGCCATCCGATGGACAACCGGCGACCAGCGCGTCTACAACCTGACCGTCGCGGATACACATACATATTACGTACTGGCTGGCGCGACCTCGATTTTGGTTCACAATTCGAATTGCCTGCCAGGTACACGGTTCAACGTCCCTGAGAAGCCAGGCGTGTACGTCATTCACCTGAATGACGGAACCAAGTACGTCGGAAGCTCAACCACAAACATCAGAGAACGGACGAACAAGTCGATGCGCTCCAAGCACGCGGTCCGAAAGGCGGGATACACAGCCGACGACGTGGCCAATGTAACGTACTTTACGTTATCTCGCGGTACGAGCAAGACAGCCATTCGTCGCATGGAGCAGACGATGATGGAGGGGGTAAAGGCAAAGGGCGGAACCCTCCTGAACCGACGAGACCCCGAAATCGAAGTTCCGATTGGCCAGTACCTGCAGTAGGACTATACTGCAGGCCGTGATGGGAACCTGGGGATCAAGCCCGTTCGACAGCGACACCTCGGAAGACTTTCTCGACGAACTGGAGGAGCTGTCCGCATCGCAGAGACTGATAGTGATCGAGGCTACTTTCCATTCAGCCATCGAGGCCCAGGGCAACTCAAACGCGTCGGTACTACCCGAAGAAGTAGTGGCCGCTGCTGCTGTGGTTGCGGCCAATATTCCAGCCGGGCGCTCCTTGACCTGGAACGAGGAAAACCCGGGCGTCATGGAATGGCTAGCCCAGCCGATTACGCCGGCACTTGCCATGTCCGCTATTCAGGCTCTGGACGTGACATTGCCTGCAGACGGCTGGTTCTGGAGGAGTTGGGTCGACGATGGCGAGAGGGAGGAGGCTCAAGCTGCGATCGATAGCTTGAGGTCCGTGTTGCGGCACTTCATCAGCGAAGGTGAGGCTTCGGAGCGGTGAACAGCGAGGGTTGCGGTGACGTGCTAGTCGATTGCGAAAGAGGACAGGTTCTATCCATCTCGATAGCCGGTCGATATGCCGCCCCGGCTCAGATACTGGGAAAGGCTCGGAATGTCTTCCTGGGAGCGTTTTCCGCCCTCCTCGACGCTGGATGCGAGCCTGATCTGGAGCGGCTGGAACTAGACATTCCTATTTTCCTGATCGAAACGATGGACCAACGAATCAAGGATGGATCATGGGTCGTTCTGGGGAGCCGCCCGATCTCGCCACAAATCCGTATACCTCAATACAAGACACTCGCCGGTCCGCACGGGATTACCATATCCAGGATTTGCAGGGCAACATAGGGAGGCGACTCTCTCTCAAAGAAGCCCAATTGTTGCGTCCACATAAATCGTTCTCGCCCGCGCTGGTCGAGAAGGCGCTCAGCGCCTTTCACGGGCTTGAACCGTGGATGCCAATTTTCGACGAGATGACTGCCAATTGAGCATAGTCGGTGTTCGCATTGGATGCTTTTGATCCACACGAGAGGCTCAGTGCGTGTTTGAGAAGATCGTTCATGTACGGCGTGGCAGCGTGACGACCGGCTCGCGAGCGGCCAAGGTGTCCGGATGCCCCCGCAGCGCTACC
>NZ_JBFAPV010000042.1:0-1999 GCF_040676925.1 Nonomuraea sp. NPDC049486 | reverse complement strand
TACCCCGGCCGCACCGACACCTACGCCTACGACGACGCCGGCCAACTCGCCGCCCGCACCGTCGACAACAAGCAAGCCACCTTCACCTGGAACCCCCTCGGTCAGCTTGACCAGGCCACCATCGACGGCCAGGACACCACGATGGTCTACGACGCCGCCGGCGAACGCCTCATCCGCCGCGACCCCGGCGGCACCACCCTCTACCTCGGCCCGGTCGAACTGCGCCTCGCCAGCGGCCAGATAACCGGCAAGCGCTACTACAGCAGCAGCGACGGCTCCCTTGTGGCCATGCGCGAACCCGGCGGGGTCACCTGGATGCTGGCCGGACTGCACGGCAGCACCCAACTGGCCGTCAACGCCACCACCGGCAACGTCAGCCGCGAACGCTACCTGCCCTTCGGCCAGCGCCGCGGCACCGACGACCTGCCCTTCACCGACCTCGGCTTCCTCGGCAAGACCGAAGACGCCTCCACCGACCTCACCTACCTGGGCGCCCGCTACTACGACCCGACGATCGCCAAGTTCATCTCCACCGATCCGGAACTCGACCTGCGCACCCCCGAATGGGCCAACCCCTACTCCTACGCCGCCAACAACCCCATCGACCAATCCGACCCCGACGGCCGCCGCGTCGACACCGGAAACCGCAAGTCGGACAAGACCTTCTCCAAGACTCACCACGCCAGCGGCAAGAAGAAGACTAAATGGGACCGAAAGCTCGAGAGAAAGCATAAAAAGGCGACCGCTGCCCAACAGAGGAAAATAGATCGACAGCGATCCCAGGACCAAGCCCGCGATGGCCTGATCCGAGACAAGAAAGAACTCGGAGAAAACTTCCGCCAGCGAGGGCAGCGAACGGACAACAAGGCGGAGCTTTGCCGGCGTTCGCGCGATTGCGGCCGAGGCATTGTTCAGGAGACCGACGATGTATCGATCATCGTTGGATCAGTCACGGGAGTCGGCGTCGTAAGGGGCGGACTGCGTGCAGTGAGCCATTTTCATCCACCTGGCGACGAATCGCTGGTCACAGCGTGATCGCAAGGTCGGCGTTCGCCTGATTGCATAGAGAAACCCCTGGTAGACGGATTGATCACCACAACCACGTCCGTCACCACCAGGGGCTTCGGATGCTGTTCTATCGTGCTGCCGTCGATTTGTCCTCCCAGACGCTGAACTACGTCGCCGCCATCGTCCGGCGGCACCGCAAGGCGATCAAGTCGCCCTGGCGGCGGCTCAACCCGGGACAACAAGCCCTGCTCGTACTCGTCTACCTGCGCAAAGGCGAGACCTACACCGAACTCGGCGCCGGCTTCCAGGTGTCAACCGCGACCGCCTGGAGGTACGTGGAGGAGACGGTGGCGCTGCTGTCGGCACGCTCGCCCAAGCTCGGACAGGCCTTACGGAAGGCCAAGCGGGACGGGCTGCACTACCTGGTCCTGGACGGCATGCTGATCCGTACCGACCGGATCAAGGCCGACCGGCCCTACTACTCCGGCAAGCACCGCGTGCACGGAATGAACGTGCAGGTCATCGCCACTCCGGACGGGACGATCCTGTGGACGTCCGGAGCCCTGCCGGGCAAGACCCATGACCTGAGCGCCGCCCGCATCTGGGGCATCTTGCGCGCGCTTGAGCAGGCCGGGATCATCACGTTGGCCGACAAGGGCTATCAAGGGGCCGAAGGGCCGGTGATCACCCCGTACAAGGGTCGGAACAAGCCCGCCTCGCAGAAGCGGGCCAACCGCGCCCACGCCAAGCTCCGCGGCCCGGGCGAACGCGCGAACGCCCAGCTCAAAGGCTGGAAGATCCTCCGCAAGCTACGCTGCAGCCCTGGCAAGGCAGGCCACCTCTGCAAGGCCATCGCCGTTCTTCAGAACCACCGCGTGGCTCAGGCAGTTCGAGGATGTAGGGTCGGGAGCTGGCGCAGTGGCGTCTCCTGGCGGTAGGGCCCGGGGCCTGTCTTCCGCCGGTTTCCCGGTCGGCTGTGCTCTCCCCGATG
>NZ_JBFAPV010000041.1:0-2012 GCF_040676925.1 Nonomuraea sp. NPDC049486 | reverse complement strand
GTCGTCGATCACGATGATGTCGGAGCGGCAGATCTTGGCGATGGTCCGGGCGATGCTGCCGTCGACGTGGGCCCGGCCGATGGTGACGGCCAGGGGGGGCTCGCCCCGAAGTGTGGACACCGGTCGTTATGCGGCGAGCTGCACCCTATCGATGGTCTGCTGCTCGTAGTCGATGGGGCTGAGGTAGCCGATGGTGGAATGTCTCCTGCGGGTGTTGTAGCGGGTGATCCACTTGAACACCGCCAGGCGGGCCTCGCGCGCCGAGGACCACCGCGTGGCTCCCTGCAGCGTCTCGCGTTTCAGAGTGGCGTTGAACGCCTCCGCCGCGGCGTTGTCGGCGCTCGAACCGACCGCTCCCATGGACTGGCGCACCCCGAGCTCGGCACAGACCTTGGCGAACTCGGCCGAGGTGTACTGCGCCCCATGATCGGCATGAAAAATCGCGCCGTCCAGGCTGCCCCGCGTCGCGGCCGCGGCCCGCAGCGCGTCGGTCGCCAGCTCGGTGCGCATGTGATCGGCGATCGACCAGCCCGCCAGCCGGCGTGAGCCCAGGTCCAGCACGGTGGCCAAGTAGAGGAACCGGCCGTCACCGACGGGCAGGTAGGTGATGTCGCCGACGTAGCGCCGGTTCGGGGCGGGCGCGGTGAAGTCCCGCCTGATGAGGTCGGGCACCTTCTGATGCGAGGGTTCCGGCACCGTGGTGCGCACCTTCTTGCGCAGGTGCAGCCCGACGATGCCGAAGCGGCGCATCACCCGCGCCACCCGCTTGTGGTTGACCCTGCGACCTTGTGCCCGCAGCTCGGCGGTGATGCGCGGACTGCCGTAGGTGCCGTCGAACTCCCCGTGGATCTGCCTGATCTCCTCCGCCAGCGCAGCGTCGGCCGCGGCCCGCTCCGCCCGGGCCGGAGCCGCCTTGCGCCACCGGTAGAAGCCCGATCGGGACACCTTCAGCACCCGGCACAGCCGCTTGACGCCGAAGACGCCCCGATGGTCGTCGACGAACTGGAAGCGGCTCACCAGTTGGTCTCTCCCGCGAAATATTTGGCCGCCCGGCGCAGAATGTCGCGCTCCAGCTCCAGCTCCCGGATTCGGGCTTTGAGCTGCTTGTTCTCCTCTTCCAGCACGTCGTCGGACGATAGCGGGCCATGCGCGGGCTTCCTCGCCGGGCCTCGTTCCTTCGCGCCGGCGGTGCCGGTCGCCTGCGCCTGACGCACCCAGTTACGCAGCGTCTCCCGGCTGATCCCCAGGTCCTCGGCCACCGAGGCGAGCGTCCGTCCCGGATCGGACAGGTACAACGCGACGGCGTCCGCCTTGAACTCCGGCGGATACGACTTCATCGCCACGTGGAACTCCTTGTCTCCGGATTTCCATCATCCGGTACTCAAGGTGTCCACACCTCGGGGGGAGGCTCCGCCCCTCAGCACGACATCCATCCCGCCGGCCCGTCTATTGGGCACATACAAGCCGTGTGGGTGCCGCATCGCGCCGGCCTTGTTCAAGAGCTCATGGTCCAGAGATCCGCAGGCATCGAAGCGGCACCCCACGTCTAACGACCCGATCCGTCTCCGCGCACCGGAACGTTCTGCCTCTATTAGGAGATCCGCCGCCGCACCGACGTGGTGGGCATCTTCACTGACCGGCCGTCGATCATCCGGCTGGTCGGCGCGGTGCTGGCCGAGCAGACCGACGAATGGACCGAAGCCGCTACATGGGCCTGGACATTCTGGCCAAAGCCCGTGTCCGGCTCATCGCGGGCGACACACCGGCGCACAATCCGCTTCCACAGACACTTACCGCTTAACCTGCAGAAACAGGATCACGCAAAGATCGATTCATACACCACGTCCGTGGACGTGACCACCAGACAGGCCGATGACGAGAAGGCCCGCACATTACTCACAGCGGCGGCGGCCGACTGTAAGCATTCAGAAGTGTGTGATCACGCTGGCGTGAGCGGCATCCGCTGGATGGGATGATCGTCGGGTGCCGAGGACCCCGGATCGCCGCACGTC
>NZ_JBFAPV010000040.1:1503-2823 GCF_040676925.1 Nonomuraea sp. NPDC049486 | reverse complement strand
TGTGGTTGCTGTTTGTTGTTTGAGATTTGCATAGTGGACGCGAGCATCTTTGTGGCCAAGTTTTTAAGGGCACACGGTGGATGCCTTGGCATCAGGAGCCGATGAAGGACGTGGGAGGCTGCGTTAAGCCTCGGGGAGTCGCCAACCAGACGTTGATCCGGGGATGTCCGAATGGGGAAACCTAGCACCAGTCATGTGGTGTTGCCTCCGCCTGAATGTATAGGGCGGTTGGTGGTAACGCGGGGAAGTGAAACATCTCAGTACCCGTAGGAAGAGAAAACAAGAGTGATTCCGTGAGTAGTGGTGAGCGAAAGCGGAGGAGGCTAAACCGGGCGTGTGTGATAGCCGGCAGGCGTTGCATGTCCGGGGTTGTGGGACCTTCTTGAAGTCTCTGCCGGGATTTCGAGCAGTGAGAAATCGATGGGGTAGTCGAAAGCTCTGGGAAGGGCTGCCGTAGACCGTGAGAGCCGGGTAGGCGAAACCTTGTCGACTGCTGGAGGGGATCCCAAGTAGCACGGGGCCCGAGAAATCCTGTGTGAATCTGCCAGGACCACCTGGTAAGCCTAAATACTCCCTGGTGACCGATAGTGCACGAGTACCGTGAGGGAAAGGTGAAAAGTGCCCCGGTGAGGGGTCGTGAAAGAGTACCTGAAACCGTGTGCCTACAAGCCGTAGGAGCTTACAGCAGCTTGCTGTTGTGTGATGTGACTGCGTGCCTTTTGAAGAATGAGCCTGCGAGTTATGGTGTGTGGCGAGGTTAACCCGTGTGGGGGAGCCGTAGCGAAAGCGAGTCTGAAGAGGGCGTTTGAGTCGCATGCTGTAGACCCGAAGCGAAGTGATCTACGCATGGGCAGGTTGAAGCTCAGGTAAGACTGGGTGGAGGACCGAACCCACCAGGGTTGAAAACCTGGGGGATGATCTGTGTGTAGGGGTGAAAGGCCAATCAAACTTCGTGATAGCTGGTTCTCCCCGAAATGCATTTAGGTGCAGCGTCACGTGTTTCTTGCCGGAGGTAGAGCACTGGATGGCCGATGGGCCCGACAAGGTTACTGACGTCAGCCAAACTCCGAATGCCGGTAAGTGAGAGCGTGGCAGTGAGACTGCGGGCGATAAGGTTCGTAGTCGAGAGGGAAACAGCCCAGATCACCGACTAAGGCCCCTAAGCGTGTGCTAAGTGGGAAAGGATGTGGAGTCGCAGAGACAACCAGGAGGTTGGCTTAGAAGCAGCCATCCTTGAAAGAGTGCGTAATAGCTCACTGGTCAAGTGATTCTGCGCCGACAATGTAGCGGGGCTCAAGTACACCGCCGAAGTCGTGGCAC
>NZ_JBFAPV010000040.1:0-1405 GCF_040676925.1 Nonomuraea sp. NPDC049486 | reverse complement strand
GACACTTGTGGGTGAGATGTGATGCCGAGCCGATTGTGGCGAAGTGGATGATCCTATGCTGCCGAGAAAAGCCTCTAGTGAGTGTTGTGGCGGCCCGTACCCTAAACCGACTCAGGTGGTCAGGTAGAGAATACCAAGGCGATCGGGTGAACTGTGGTTAAGGAACTCGGCAAATTGCCCCCGTAACTTCGGGAGAAGGGGGACCTCTGCTGGTGAACGCCCTTGCGGTGGGAGCTGGTGGGGGTCGCAGTGGCCAGGGGGAAGCGACTGTTTACTAAAAACACAGGTCCGTGCGAAGTCGTAAGACGATGTATACGGACTGACGCCTGCCCGGTGCCGGAACGTTAAGGGGACCGCTTAGCGCGAGTGATCGTGCGAAGGTGAGAACTTAAGCGCCGGTAAACGGCGGTGGTAACTATAACCATCCTAAGGTAGCGAAATTCCTTGTCGGGTAAGTTCCGACCTGCACGAATGGCGTAACGACTTCCCCGCTGTCTCAACCGCAGACCCGGCGAAATTGCACTACGAGTAAAGATGCTCGTTTCGCGCAGCAGGACGGAAAGACCCCGGGACCTTCACTACAGCTTGACATTGGTGTTTGGAGCGTCTTGTGTAGGATAGGTGGGAGACTGGGAAGCTCGGACGCTAGTTCGGGTGGAGTCATTGGTGAAATACCACTCTGGTCGTTTTGAATGTCTAACTCTGGTCCGTGATCCGGATCGGGGACAGTGTCTGGTGGGTAGTTTAACTGGGGCGGTTGCCTCCTAAAGGGTAACGGAGGCGCCCAAAGGTTCCCTCAGCCTGGTTGGCAATCAGGTGTTGAGTGTAAGTGCACAAGGGAGCTTGACTGTGAGACTGACGGGTCGAGCAGGAGCGAAAGCTGGGACTAGTGATCCGGCATCGGCGTGTGGAAGCGGTGTCGCTCAACGGCTAAAAGGTACCCCGGGGATAACAGGCTGATCTTCCCCAAGAGTCCATATCGACGGGATGGTTTGGCACCTCGATGTCGGCTCGTCGCATCCTGGGGCTGGAGTAGGTCCCAAGGGTTGGGCTGTTCGCCCATTAAAGCGGTACGCGAGCTGGGTTTAGAACGTCGCGAGACAGTTCGGTCCCTATCCGCTGCGCGCGCAGGAGACTTGAAAGGGGCTGTCCCTAGTACGAGAGGACCGGGACGGACGAACCTCTGGTGTGCCAGTTGTATCGCCAGGTGCATGGCTGGTTGGCTACGTTCGGGAGGGATAACCGCTGAAAGCATCTAAGCGGGAAGCTTGCCTTGAGATGAGGTCTCCCACCCTGTGAAGGGGTAAGGCTCCCGGTAGACGACCGGGTTGATAGGCCGGAGGTGGAAGCGCGGTAACGTGTGGAGCTGACCGGTACTAATAGGCCGAGGACTTGACCACAAAGC
>NZ_JBFAPV010000039.1:0-5096 GCF_040676925.1 Nonomuraea sp. NPDC049486 | reverse complement strand
GGAAAACGACACGCCATCCCCACGATCGCCACCGGCTCATGCCTGCGCCCCTGATCCTCAGCCAGCCGCTGACGCGTCTCCGCCAGCTCGACGGTCGCGCGCCTCAGGTAATCGCGAAGCTTCTGCTCGTTCTCCATCGCTCCGGCCCTTCCAGTCACAGGTCGTTGTCGATGAGGGCGAAGATCTCCTCATCAGAGGCGTCGTCGATCTTGTCCACCACCGTGTCGGGGCGGCCGCCGTCCGGTTCGGTGCCGAAGCGGGCCAGGCCGCTCTTCAGCACGGCGACGAGCTTGCCGCGGATGATCTCGCTGTCGTCCTTGGCGGTGGTGAGCATCGACCCCACGTGCTCCAGGGCGCCGCGCAGCATGTCCTCGGGCGACGGCTGCGTGGGAGCCAGCGCGTCGAACAGGTGCTGCGCCAGCACCCGCACGGTCGGGTGGTCGAAGACGAGGGTCGCGGGCAGCCGCAGCCCGGTGTCGGTGTTGAGCCGGTTGCGGAGTTCGACGGCGGTCAGTGAGTCGAAGCCGAGCTGGTTGAAGGCCCGGTCGATGCCGACCTTGTCCGCGCTGCCGTGGGCGAGCACTGCTGCGACGTGGTCGCGTACGGTGTCGGTGAGCAGCCGCAGCGCCTCGTCCCGGTTCAGCTCCGACAGCCGGGACACCAGCGACCCCGCGCCCTCGGCCCGTCCGGCGGCGCGGCGTGGCACGCGGACGAGGCCGCGCAGCATTCCCGGCAGCGTGTCGTTCTCCGCCCGCGCCCGCAGCCCCGCCATGTCCCAGCGGGCCGCCACCACCACCGGATCGACATCGCCGGCCAGGGCCGCGTCGAACAACGCCAGCCCTTCCTCCACCGCGAGCGGCGCGATCCCCGCGCGGGCCAGCCGCGCCTTGTCCGCCTCCGCCAGAACACCGGTCATGCCGGACTCCACGTCCCAGAGTCCCCAGGCCACGGAGACCGCCGGCAGCCCCGCCGCACGCCGGGCAACCGCCAGCCCGTCCAGGAACGCGTTCGCCGCCGCGTAATTGCCCTGGCCCGCGTTGCCCAGCACTCCGGCCAGCGAGGAGAACAACACGAAGAACCCCAGATCCCGGGTCAGCTCGTGCAGGAACCAGGCGGCGTCCGCCTTCGGCCCCAGCACCCCGGCCACCCGCTCCGGAGTCAACCCCTCCACCAGCCCGTCGTCCAGCACCCCGGCGACATGCACCACACCGGCCAGCGGACCAGCCGAGGCCACCACGTCCGCGAGTTGCGCACGGTCGGACACGTCACACGCCGCCACCCGCACTCGGGCACCGGCTTCTTCCAGCTTGGCCACCAGTTCCGCCGCGCCCTCGGCCCGAGGTCCACGCCGCGACACGAGCACCAGATCCCGCACCCCGTGCAGTTCCACCAGCCGCAGCGCCACCAGAGCACCAAGTCCCCCGGTCCCGCCGGTCACCAGCACCGCACCAGACCTGGAGGCGTTGGAAGTGGTGGTCGTGGGGCGGCGGGTCAGGCGGGGGGCCAGGATCTGTCCGTCGACCACCCGTACCTGGGGCTCGCCCGAAGCCAGCACCGCGTCCCAGCCCGAGAACCCCTCCGGCACCTCCGCCAGCACGAACCGGCCCGGCTGCTCACTCTGCGCCGACCGCACCAGCCCCCACACCGCCGCACCGGCCACATCCCCCGGCCGCGTCGCGAACACCACCGGCGACGCCCCGGCCTGCTTCACCGCCGCAAGCACACGCGAGGTCAGCTCCCGAACCGCCACCGGAACGTCCGCCGACCCGCTCACACACCACACCACCTCCGGCTCCACCGAGCCCGGCGCGGAGGGAGCCACCTCGGCCCACTCCACCCCGTACAGCGGCAGACCGGCCGTGGCGAGCGACTCGGCCGGCACCGGGCGCGCTCGCAGGGAGTCCAGCGAGAACACCGGACGCCCCGAGGGACCGGCCGCCTCGATGGCGCACCCGTCAGGACCGGTCCTGGTCAGGCGGACCCGCAGCGTGCCCGCCCCGGCCTCGTACAGCCGCAGGCCGCGCAGCTCGAAGGGCAGGCGCAGCTCGTCGGCGGGGTCGGCGACGAGCAGCGGGTGGAACACGGCGTCGAACAGGGCGGGGTGGATGCCGAAGCCGGTCACGTCCACGCCCTCCGGCGCCACCACCTCCGCGAACAACTCCTCACCACGACGCCACAACGCCCGCAACCCCTGGAACGCCGCACCGTACTCGTAACCCCGCTCCCCCAGCCGCTCGTAACCCCCCTCGACCTCCACCACCACCGCGTCCACCGGCGGCCACACCCCCGCCCACTCGCCCACACCGGCACCCACGGCACCGTCGGCCAGCGAGCCGGACGCGTGCCGGGTCCAGCCGGTCTCGGGGTCGTCGACCGGCCGCGAGTGGACGCGCACCGGCCGGGCGCCCGAGGAGTCAGGAGGGTCCACGACGACCTGGACCGTGATCGGGCCGTGCCGCGGCAGCACCAGCGGAGCCTCGAACATCAGCTCCTCGACCAGATCGGAGCCGGTCCTCGTGGCGGCTTCCAGGACCAGGTCGGCCAGCGCGGTGCCGGGCAGCACCACGGCGCCCGCCACCGCGTGGTCGGCGAGCCAGGGCGCGGCGTTGATCGACAGGCTGCCGGTGAGCACGACCGGCCCGTCCCCGGCGAGGTCGAGCTCGGCTCCCAGCAGGGGGTGGGCGACCTCGCGCAGGCCGACGGCGGACAGGTTCGCGGCGCGGGCGGGCGGGCCGAGCCAGTAACGCTCGCGCTCGAAGGCGTAGGTCGGCAGGTCGACCCGGTTCCCGCCGGGGAGCAGCGCGGGCCAGTCGACGGACGCTCCGGCGGCCCAGACGCCGGCCAGGCACGCGGCCAGCGCGTCGGGCTCGGCGCGGTCGCGGCGGTGCAGGGCGAGGATCGAGGCGTCCTCGCCGGTGACGCAGTCGTGCGCCATGCCGGCGAGCACGGCCTGCGGCCCGACCTCCAGGAAGAGGTTGACCCCCTGCTCCTCCAGCCGGGCGATCATCGGGTGGAACATGACGGGCTGCCTGATCTGGCTCAGCCAGTATTCGGGGCTGGTCCACGGGGTGTCGAGGAGGCCGGTCACGGACGCGATCCGGGGCTTGCCGAACGTCACCGTGTCCAGCTCGGCGGCGAACCCGCCGACCATCGGTTCCATCAGCGGGGAGTGGAAGGCGTGGCTGACGGTCAGCCGCCGGACGCGCCGGCCGCGCTCGCGCCAGTGGGCGGCGACCGCGAGACACGTCTCCTCGTCGCCGGAGATCACCACGCTGTCCGGCCCGTTGACGGCGGCGATGCCGGCCTTGTCGTCGAGCCCGGCCAGGGTGAGCCGGACCTCGTCCGGCGTGGCGGCGATCGCGATCATGGCGCCGGGCTCGCGCAGCCCGTGCATCAGCCGGGCGCGGGCGGCGATCAGGCGGGCGGCGTCCGGCAGCGACCAGATCCCGGCGACGTGGGCGGCGGCGAACTCGCCGACGGAGTGCCCGACGACGTACGCGGGGGCGAGCCCGAGTGACTCCAGCAGCCGGAAGGCGGCGACCTCGAAGGCGAACAGGGCCGGCTGGGTGTAGAGGGTCTCGTCGAGCAGGGCGGCTTCCGGGGTGCCTGGCCCAGCCCACATGACCTCGCGCAGCGGCCGGTCCAGGTGGGGGTCGAGGGCGGCGCACGCCTCGTCCAGGGCCGCGGCGAACACCGGCGAGGCGGCGGCCAGCTCCCGGCCCATGCCGGGCCGCTGCCCGCCCTGCCCGGTGAACAGGAAGGCCGTGCGGGTGTGCTCGGCCGCCACGCCGGTGACCACCTCGGCCACGGGCCGCCCGCGCAGGTGGTCGCCGAGATGGGCGACCAGGGTCTCATGGTCGCGGCCGAGCACGACCGCGCGGTGCGGGTGCGCCGTCCGGGTGGTGACCAGGGAGTGTGCCACGTCGGCGGGGTCGGGGCGGTCCTGCGCCGTGACGTGGCGGTGCAGCCGCTCGGCCTGCGCGCGCACGCCCTGGGCGGTGTGGCCGCTGACGGCCCAGGCGAGCGGGCCGGTGAAGACGCGCTCGGGGCGGGCTTCGGGCAGGGGCGCGGCCTCGGGGACGTACTCCTCGATGATGGCGTGCGCGTTGGTGCCGCTGATGCCGAAGGAGGAGACCCCCGCCCGGCGGGGGTGCTCGCCGCGCGGCCACTCGCGGGCCTCGGTGAGCAGCCGTACGCCGCCCGCGGACCAGTCGGCGTGCGGCGTCGGCTCCTCGACGTGGAGGGTACGGGGAAGGGTCCCGTGCCGCATGGCCTGCACCATCTTGATCACACCGGCCACCCCGGCGGCAGCCTGGGTGTGACCGATGTTCGACTTCAACGAGCCCAGCCACACCGGCCGCTCAGCCGGACGTCCACGCCCGTACGTGGCCAGCAACGCCTGCGCCTCGATCGGATCGCCCAACGTCGTACCGGTGCCATGGGCCTCCACGACGTCGACGTCCCGCGTATCCAGCAACGCGTCGGCCAGCGCCTGACGAATCACCCGCTCCTGGGCCGGACCGCTCGGCGCCGTCATCCCGTTGGAGGCGCCGTCCTGGTTCACCGCCGAACCCCGCACCACCGCCAGGATCCGCCGGCCGTTGCGCCGCGCCTCCGACAACCGCTCCAGCACCAGCACCCCCACCCCCTCCGCCCACGCCGCACCATCGGCGGTGGAGGAGAACGGCTTGCAGCGGCCGTCAGGAGAGAGCGCGCGCTGGCGCGAGAACTCCACGAAGGCGTCAGGTGAGGCCAGCAGGGTGACGCCGCCCGCGAGGGCCAGCGTGCACTCCTCCTGCCGCAGGGCCCGCACGGCCAGGTGCAGGGTGACCAGGGAGGAGGAGCAGGCGGTGTCGACGGTGAGCGAGGGGCCTTCGAGCCCGAGGGTGTAGGAGACCCGCCCGGACAGCACGCTGGGCGTGCTCGCCGACAGCAGCACCCCCTCCAGCGCCGGAGGAACCGCGCCGTGCACGTAACGGGAGGAGTAGTCGTTGAACATGTTGCCGGCGTAGACGCCGGTACGGCTGCCCCGCAGCGTCACCGGATCGATCCCCGCCCGCTCCAACGCCTCCCAGCACGACTCCAAGAACAACCGA
>NZ_JBFAPV010000038.1:0-6625 GCF_040676925.1 Nonomuraea sp. NPDC049486 | reverse complement strand
GCGCCTTCACCGGCAACCTCTGGATGCCGCCGGTCGCACTCGAAGCCTGATCAGCACCTATCACCCAGCGTCACAGAACCTTCTGATTGCTTACGACGAGGGAGCTGGATTTCAGTCACGGGGGGTTGCTTCCAGGAGTTGGTTGATGATCTGGAGGGCGGTGCGGCGGGAGCGCGGATCGCCGCTGTCGAGAAGATCCGCCGCGACCACCGCGACCGGCATCACGTCACGACCGAGAACAACGGAAAGTTTTTTATCGGTTACAGAGGGAAACCGTAGCACCAGGTTGCCCGACGGGCTGGTGTCGAGGTGGAACTCCTGTTGAAGCAGTCGCCAGGTCTGGTGACTGAGATAAGCCTCCGCCTCCTCCGCCGCGATGAGGTCTAGCCCATGTTGAGCGGTCGCGGAGACCCCAGAAGGGACAACCCTGTCCCATTGCAAGATCTCGTTCAGGTATGCAGGCCGGACACGAACCCGGTAGACGGCGGCGCGAGCCTTCGCCAGCCTGTCCCAGTTCTCGGCAGGGCTCCGAGCGATCAACCCCTTGAGGTTGTGGCGCTGCTTCGGCGACATCCCCAGCGCTGCGGTGAGTTCGATCCAGTTGACCGTCCCCAGGTCGCTCAACAAGGCCGCCCATGCGGACCGTGGCACCAACGGCCGCCCCGGCCGACGTCGGGTGGTCGACAAGAGCCGCTGGACGGAGAGGGGGTCGACAAGCCGCGTACGGCCCGCCATCCGGTAGGCCAACTCCCCCGATCTGGCCAAGGCATTGACGCGCCCGGCCGTCACTCCGAGCAGGCCTGCCGCCTCATCACTAGTCAGCCAGTCCTCTGGCATACCATCAACTATAACGCTGGCGCATTAATTGATGGGATGCCACTCCGGCTGCGAACATGATCTCGGTCAGGCTGCCAGAGCCGTCTCCAGGTAAGTGATGTCGCTGGTGGCCACGTACAGGCGCCAGCTCAGCAGGCCGTGGCGCGTCACGATGGTGACGCGGACGCCGGCGGTGGCGAGCCAGGCGACGAGGTCGGCGAAGTAGCCGTCGCCCGAGCCGATGAAGACCCGTTCGAAGCGCAGGTCGATGCGGTCGCCGACCGCCGTCTCCGTCAGCACGCTGTCGGCGCCGTCCGGGCCCGAGCGGGTCAGGATCTGGGCTCCGCGGATCCCGCGGCCGACCTCGACCAGTGAGCGGGGGTTGACACCGACGACGAACTGGTCCAGGGGGCCGACCGGCACCCGCTGCCGGTACTCGGTCATCGTCTGCTCCACCTCCGCCATGGTCGGCAGGGGGGACGCCGTCAGGTTCTCGATGTCCAGTAAGTGAATCGCACGCCCGTCACGCAGGGATCGCATCGCCCGCACCCTCCTCGGCTGCATAGCTTCGAAGGCGGCAGCACGCGATCAGTCGTACTCTTACCGACGGAGTCCGGTCGGCGTTCCCCGCTACGGAGAACACCCCCATGAATGACGAGTTCAGCCGGAGTGACATCGGGCTCGCTCGCAGGCGGGCGATGTCTCTCGCCAAGGAGTCACGGTACGGCGACGCGGCGGACGTACTCGCCGAGGTCGCCGCTCCGGCGAGCCACAACCTGGGGGTGGCCGACCCGGATGTGATCGGCCTGCGCTGGCAGCTCGCGAACGTCCTGTTCGACGGCCAAAACCATCGGCGGGCCGCGCGCGAGTTCCAGCAGATCGCGGACGACCTGCTCCGGCAGGCCGAGCCTGACCACGAGCAGATATCCCACTGCAAGCTGCAGGAAGCGACCTGTCACGTTCACGCGGGCGATCCTGAGCTCGCGCTCCACATCATGCGGGAGCTGCTGGCAGATGATATGAGCCGCTTCCCCGAGGACGACGCGCGCCTCCTGGAACTGCGTCGCCAGATAGGCGAGCTGGAGGTCAGCGTCGGTGCCGCCGACAAGGCCCGCGCGACGCTGACGGACTTGCGGGACGACCTCAACAGGCTCTACGGCCCGGATCACGGCGCGACGATCCGTGTGTCCGAGCTGCTCGCAAGCCTGCCCCCGACGGAAGCCGTCCTCAGCCGGCCTCGCGGAGCGGCTGAAGACGAACGCTGAGACGCAGATCAAGAGCCTCGGCAAGACGTTCCATCTTGAGGATCTTGGGCACCGTGCGGCCGGAACCCCGGTACCACCACGCCTGGTGCTCAGCCCGGGGGCCGGACGCTCGTGCGTTAGCCTCGCGGCATGATCGTCGATCAGGGCGGGTTCGCGGTGCTGCTCCGGCGGCACCGGATCCGCCTCCAGCTCACTCAGGAGGAGCTCGCCGAGCGGGCCGGCGTCAGCTCGCGGTCGATCGGTGAGATGGAGCGGGGGCGCAGCCCGAGGACCCGGACGGTGGAACTGCTCGCCGTCGCGCTGGAGCTCGCCGGGGACGAGCGGGACGAGTTCCTCGGCGCGGGGCGGGCGCTTTCCTGGGCCGGCCGGGCGGCGGCCAGGGGCCGTGATCCAGGGATGCCGGGGCAGGGGTGGGCCGCGCCCGCGCAGCTTCCCGCCGACACCACCGACTTCACCGGCCGCGAAGAGGAGATCGCCGCCGCCGTGGGGGCGCTGAGTGAGAAGGCCGGCACGGCTCCGCGGATCGCCGTGGTCGCGGGCGCGCCGGGCATCGGCAAGACGGTCTTCGCCGTCCACGTGGCGCACCGGGTGCTGTCCCGTTTCTCCGGCTGCCAGCTGTTCGCCAATCTGCGCGGCGCGGACCCGACGCCGGCCGGGCCGGCGGAGGTGCTCGCCGGGTTCCTGCGGGCGCTGGGGGTGGACAGCGGGGCGATCCCCGAGGACCTGGACGAGCGCGCCGCTCTCTACCGCTCGCTGCTGACGCGCCGGGAGGCGCTCGTCGTGCTCGACAACGCCGCGAACGAGGACCAGGTCCGGCCCCTGCTGCCCGGTTCGGCGGATTGCGCGGCGCTGGTGACCTCGCGCAGGCGGCTGACCGGCCTGGGCGCGCAGGCGGTGATCGGCCTGCGCGTGTTCAGCGAGGAGGAGTCGGTCGAGCTCCTCGGGCGCGTCGCCGGAACCGGGCGGGTCTCGGACGACGCCGAGAGCGCCCGCGAGGTGGCGCGGCTGTGCGGCGGGCTGCCGCTCGCGCTGCGCATCGCGGGCGCCCGGCTCGCGGCCCGGCCGCACCGCGGGTTGCACGAGCTCGCCCGGGGGCTGGCGGACGAGCACCGGCGGCTGGATCTGCTGTCCTACTCCGACCTCACCGTACGAGCCAGCTTCGATCTGGGCCACCAGGCACTGAGCGAGCAGGAACGGCGGCTGCTGCGGCGTCTGGCGGCACTCGACGTCCCCGACTTCCCGCTGTGGCTGGCCGCCGCGGTCGGCGAGACGGATCACGCCGAGGCCGAGGAGCTGATGGAACGACTGGCCGAGAGCAACTGGGTGCAGCCGCTCAACCGGGATCGCGTCGGGCAGATGAGATACGGCATGCACGACCTCGTCCGCGCGTACGGCCGGGAGCGGATGGCGGAGAGCGAGCCGGGAACCGACGGCGTCCGGGCCGCGGCCAGATACGTGATCGGCCTGGCCAACGCGGCGCGGGAGGCGGACCGCGGCCAGGAGTACCAACTGCGGCTGGCCCGGGAGGTCGCCGCCGACGTGGACCCGGAGATCCTGGCTTTTCCGGCACGGCACGGGGTCGGCTGGCTGGAGGCCGAGTCGGCGACGATGAACGGGCTGGTGACGCAGACGTTCGCGCTGGGGCTGTTCGACGAGTGCTGGGCGGTCGCCCTTGCGGGCTGCTGGTTGGGCGCCGTACAGAACGCTCTCGGCGAGTACACGGACCTGCTCGGCACCGCGCGGCAGGCGGCGCGACGATCGGGCGACAGGCGGGTGGAGGCGCTGGTCGTCACCCTGCTCGGGGAGTCGAGCATGATCTGCGGAGACCACCGGGAGGCCGACGCGCAGTACGCGTGGGCCGAGCGGGTCTTCTTGGAGCTGGACGAGGAGCACGGCCTGGTCGAGCTGTGGAAGGCCCGCGCGGTGATGGATCGCGCGCGTGGCGACTTCGACAGCGCCATGCGCCGCAGCCTGTGGAGTCGTGAGGCCGCGCGCCGCGTGGGGGACGATCACGCGGAGTCCATCGCGCTGCGCGGCATCGCCCAGATCCACCTGGCCGAACGACGTTTCGACGAGGCGCTGCCGTACCTCATGGAGTCCCTGGCCGTGGCGTCGCGTAGCGCGAAGCCCTGGCAGCGGCTCCCCGTGCTGCTCTGGCTGGGCGAGGCCTACCGGCTGATGGGGCGGCTGGACGACGCGCGCACCGCGTTCCTCACGGTCGTCGATTCCGTGGCGAACGTGCGCGACGACGGCGGCGAGGCCTATGCCCGGCTGGGCCTCGGCCAGGCCGCCACCGACGCCGGCGACTACGAGGAGGCCGACGCCCAGCTGGGGCTCGCAGCGGAGCTCGCGGCCGCCTTCCGGATCCAGAACGTCCTGCTGAGGACCCGGCTGGCCATCGCCGAGGTCAGGATGCGCACCGGACAGCCCGCCGAGGCCGTGCGGATCGTCGAGGAGGCGCTGCCGGAGATCGACGACATGGGCGCGGCTCCCTTACGCGCCCAGGCCGAGGACCTGCTCAGCCGTGCCGGCCGATGACGATCGTGGTCACCGTCACCGTCACCGGCAGTGAGCCTTGGGCACGACCGCCGTCACGGTGGTGCCCTCGCCGGGCACGCTGTTGACCGACAGCGACCCGCCGGCCTCGGCCAGCGCCGCCTCCATGCGGGCGACGCCCCGGCCCACCCGCGCGAGCTCGAAGCCCTTGCCGTGGTCGCTGACCGTCATCCGCAGGCCGCCGCGGCCCGTCGTGACGGCGATCGACACCGTCGTGGCCCCGCTGTGCTTCTCCACGTTGTCGAGCGCCTCGGCCAGCGCCTCCAGAACCACCTTGGCGACCAGCGGCGCCACGTCGGCCGCGGGCAGCGCCCACACCTCCACCGCGATCCCCGTGCGCCGCGACCATTCGGCCAGGTCGCCCTCAAGGGCTCCGGCCAGGCTCTCACCCCCGCGTATGCGCGTCACTTCCGTCACCGCTCCACGCCTTTCCATGGAACACCCCTTCTCCGAGTGATCACATGAAAGCCCACGCTCGCCCGGCCGCACCAGGACGTTACGCCTGACGTTTCGTCGGACATGGCTCTCCGGAACCGGCGAACGGACCTGGCCTGGGATGGCAGGCCAGGTCCGGGAGATGAGCGTGCCGCTGCCTCAGCGGCCGTAGCGGCTCTTCAAGTGGCGCCACCAGTCGCGGAACATCCACGCGTCGAAGTCCGTGATCGACGACGCGCTGCCCGCCTTCATCAGGAAGCAGCACACCCCGGACGGCGTCCAGTCGTAGAAGTCGTCCAGCCCGAACGAGTGGCCGATCTCGTGCAGCAGGATGTGCATGTTGTCGGCGTCCAGGTTGGCCATGTAGTACTCGCTGCCGAGCCGCTGGCCCCAGTCGCCGCCCGCGCCGCCGCCCATGCCGGCGGTGAGCCACAGGGACATGTCGTAGTGGCGCGCCGCGCCGCCGGGGCAGTTCGGGTAGGTGCCGTTCTGGTTGAAGAAGCGCCCGCAGGCGGCGACGCACTGGGGGGCGTTCTCGCGGATGTCGCCGACGTAGATGTCGACGGAGTTGTCCGTCCACTGGAGCTGGTTGCGGTCGCGTACGGCCCAGCCGACGACCTTCACGGGGACGTTCGTGTACGGCCAGCCCTCCTGGCCCGCCATCACGTCCATCCACTTCTTGAACTGGCGGGCCAGCGTGGCGTGGATGCGGTCGCGCTGGGCGGCCGTCACCGTGGCGCTGGAGTCCCAGCGGACGCAGTAGTTGATGGATCCGCCGTTGGCCATGATCTGGTCCCAGCCGTAGTTGCGGAATCCGTACAGGTTCGGGTACGTGCTCTCGACGTGCTGCCAGACCTCGTTGAGCGGGGTGACGAGGTTGGCCGGCGGGTTCCAGGGAGTCGAGGGGTTGCCGTCGTCGCCGATCGCCTTGACCTCCAGGAGGCCGACGGACGCGGCGCCGCTCTGCAGGACGACGCGCAGCCGCACGGTGCTGATCTGGGAGAAGGTCACGCGGTTGTAGGCGTTGACGGCGGTGGGGTAGGTGCCGGGAACGTCGATGTACGAGCCGCCGCTCCAGCGCTGGAGCTTCCACGAGGCGGGGACTCGTACGCCGCCGTTGTCGTCGAAGAAGTAGACCTCGGCGGAGGTGATCGTCTGGGCCGTGGGCCAGGTCAGTTCGGCCCACTGGGTGCCGGTCTGGGGCCAGGTGCCCCAGCGGGCGTTGGCGGTGTCGTTGGAGCGCGGCGGGTCGACGCCGTCGTTGATCGCGTTGACGCTCTCCCAGGGCGAGGTGTACGAGGCCGAGGGGGTCGCCGCGGTGGCCAGGTTCACGGGGGCGGCGTTGGCGGGGAGCGCGGGGAGAAGTAAGAGGGTGAGGATGATGGCGAGGAGTCTCATGGGTCTCCTTGTGTTATCGCTAACATCACGTGCCGGGGAAGGTCGCCCCTCCCCGGCACTTGCGGGCTACCGGTAGGTGATGTCGGACGAGGAGTACAGGCAGTTGACGCCGTCGGCGCCTTCGCCGATCTTGGTGGGCTCGCTGCCCTTGGGCA
>NZ_JBFAPV010000037.1:0-7327 GCF_040676925.1 Nonomuraea sp. NPDC049486 | reverse complement strand
GCCCGCCCGGAACTCCGGATCGAACCTGCGTCTGGTCTCTCCCACGACCCAACCTTCTCCTTAGGTCAGGTCTCCACGCTAGAAGGGGAAGTCCATCGGGCCGATTTCCAAGCAGGAAGCCAGGAGTTCGAATCTCTCTTGGGCTCCACCCACCAAGAGGCCCAGGTCGGCCCCCTCTTTTGCAGTACCATCAGCTTTCATGATGACCGGCCGTCGGACTTTCTTGGTGTTAGGAACCTCTTTCCTCCTGCTGGCGGTCTTCAGATCATGCGGCGCGATGGAGGGCGGGTCCCCAGCACAGCCGATCCGTGAGGTAATGCAGATCTTCGCCATTGCCGGAGTGGGATTCATGATTGCCGCCGTCGCGATGGCCATTGTTGAGCAACACCCCAAACGACAGCCTCCAGCGGGGACTCATCTTCGGGATGATCACGAAGACACCGTTTAGTGGTCAGCAGCCGAGGCGAATTTTCCAATACGCCCGGCGACACACATCCGCCATGTCGCCATGAGCAGCAGAACCCTAGGGCGGCACTCCGGCTCAGTTGTCCCCGTCGCCGGACAGGAGGCGATCGGCGATGGCCTTGAGCGTCCTGGCGTCGTCCGGGCCGAGCCGGTCCAGCAGGTGGCGGCGAGTGGCCATCTCCAGTGTCGGCAACGTCGCCTTGATCGCGTTTCTGCCTTCCGGGCGTAGCGTGACCTCCACCCCGTTCGGAACCTTGTCGCGGGCCACGTAGTCGCGGTCGGCCATGCGGGTCAGCAGGTGCGACAGCCGCGTCCGGTCCCAGCCGAGTGCGGCGGCGAGGGCGTTCTGCCGCAGGCTCCCGCCGGACTCGTGCAGGCAGACCAAGACGCTCAGTTCCGCCTCGGAGAGGCCGGACGCCGCTGTGGTTTCGGCGATGACGGCGGCACGGACCAGCTCATGAGCGCGTTTCCATCGCAGCCACAGCTCAGTCGCCTCACCCTGGCTAGCTGTTGACATGTCAACACCGCCTTTCTAGTGTTCGACCTGACCATACGGCTCACGCGAAGGACTTCTCCGATGCTCGATGCTCGACGGCACTACGCCAGCCTCCGCCTGCTGGCGCTCTTACCGCTCGTTCTGTTCCTGCCTGCCGTGATCGCCTTTTTCACGGACCCGGACGTGGCGTGGGGAGAATACCTGGGCGTCTTCTTCCACCTCTCGATCCTCTTTCTGGTGTCCCGCCTGGAGGCGGCGCCCTGGGCCAAAGCCGCGGGCTACGGCTGGGTGGTTCTCGATGTGCTCGCCGGCATCCTCATGATCAACGCGGTCGAATACGACACGGCCTGGGCGGTCCGGCTCGGCGGCCACGTCCTCGCCGGCGTCTGGATTGTGGCGAGTTCCCTGGTCAGCCACTCCTGGCCGATCCGCGTGGTCGGCATCGTCACTGGCGTCTGGCTCGCCGGTTACTCCTTCGTCGGCACCCTGCTCGCTGAGGAGTACCTGCGCCCGGCCGGAATCATGATCCTGGTCTGGTTCGCCCTCCTGGCGATCTTCCACCGCGACGATCCGGGCCACCCGCCGGCACCGGCCATCCCAGCGCCGGCCTGACATGTCCGTCCGGGTGCACATCGCAGAGCTGCGGCAGCTCGTGCGCCGACACACCATCTGTTGCCGAGCGCGGCGCCCGGGCGTTCACCGGCGTCCTTCGTCTGAAGGGGTGCCACAGTGTGCCTGGCGCCGACCAACCGAAAGCCCCAATTCATGTCCGGTCGCTGGGTCAGCGGTGTCGCCCGTACTGCAGATAGACGATCCCGTTGCTGGAGGCGGTGCTGGAGACCAGGTCGAGCTGGTAGGACTTCGGGACACCGTCGAACAGCCGGGTGCCCTCACCCGCGACGTAAGGGAACATGCTCACCTGGAACTCGTCGATCAGGTCGAGCCGCATGAGCGACTGCCAGAGGCTGACGCCGCCCCAGACCACGATGTGGCCGTCGCCGCCCAGCCTCAGCTTGTCGATCTCTTCTGCCGTGTCACCGGCGGCGACGGTGGTGTTGGCCCAGTCGGCCGTCTTCATGGTCCGGGAGAAGACGACCTTGCGCCCGGCGTTCAGAATGTCGGCGAACGGGTGGTCGGTGGTCGTCATGGCCCTGGCCATGCCTTCGTACGCGGTGCGGCCCATGAGGTGCGCGTGGGCGCTCTGGAGAAAGTCGAGGTGCGCAGGGTCGTCGGGCTCGCGGTTCTCGGGCAGGTCGAAGCAGAACTCGAAAAACTCGGTGCCCTCGTCGGCGAGGAAGCCGTCGAGGGAGTAGTTGAACACTGTCGCTATCAGCTTCCGCATGTTCAGAACTCCGTGGTCTCGGGTCGTCTAAGACCCACGGGCCGCAACGCTCGCGGGGGCGCGGCGTCCGTGGCCTGTCGCTGATGCTGTAGACGACGCCGCCGCCCGGAATTCATCGGTGCCACGGCATGTCAGGTGGCGGCGGGCGGTGCCGGCTGCGACGGGGTGCGTGGGCTTTGCTGTGCAGGGGCGAACCACGTTCTCGCCGGAGGAAGCAGGAGGAGAGTCACGATGAGCGCGGACCAGGGTGCGGTGAGGACCCACCCGAGGGTGTCTGAAATCAGGAAGTCGATGAAGTCGAGCAAGGGGATGGCGAGCTGAACTGCGATGGTGGCGTGACGGACCCACGGGCGACGGGTGTGCCACTGGTTCGCCAACCAAGCAGCGGCGAGTGGTGGAAGGTAGAAGGGGGCATAGGACAGTCCTTCCAGGGATTCACTGGGTTCTAAGACCAGGCCCATGATGAGCAGGACAATGCCGAGCAGGGTGATTGTCGCCTGGAACCAGATCAGGTTCCGCGCGACTTTTACAGACAGGGGCATGCTGGGGTCCTCTTTCAGAGGGCAGTTCGCGGGTTGACGTCCCATTGATCGCTCGGCCTAGCCATCAGGCTCACCAGTTGTCCCATCCATGATGGCCGAACCAGCGACCGCTGATGTGGCGGTACTTGTCATCGATGGTCTCCGCCTCCGGTTTTCCATGAGGCACCATCAGGAAGCCGGTGTTACTGTCGATGACCCATTCTTCGGTGCTGAGGTAGGCCGAACCGGGGACCGCTTCCGACTCGACGTAGTGGGGGGACGAGTAGCACACCCGATACAGACCGACCCACTCGCAGGGTGCGTCGACCGACTGCTCCTTCACCGTCGCCGCATACTCCTCCATCTCGGGAAGAGAGATCGCGAACCTCAGATGGAAAGGCGCGTTCGTGACGAGCGCCAGTATCGTGGCCCAGACAATCAACGGGGCTACCAGCCAACGCCATGGGCGACCGCTGACCTGACCTTCGAACGAGGCCGTAGTGAGGCGGCGGATGTAGACCAGAACCAGCGGGCCCAAGATGAAGAGCCCGATCAGAAACATCTCGATGCCATACCAGAAGGGCACGCTGGCCCAGTAGAGCACGAGCAGGCACGGGGCCAGCAGTCCGATCAGGAAGATCCAACCCGGCGGCTTGGTGATCATGGAGATCATCAGAACACCTTAGAGGGCGGTTCGTCTGTCGATGCAGCGGTTGGCTGAGGCAGACTGCCCCGGTAACTGGCGGCTGGTCACACTACGACCTCGCGGTCATCAACTTTCGAACCGCCTTCTCAGTTCTCGGGAGCACACCGCGCGGACGACTCGCCGTACCAGCCGCGTTTCTTCGAGGCAGTTGATCTCGTTCGCTCGGGAACAACGAGAATCGGCATCGGGAGCAGCACCTGATTCGCCGCGTGATGCAGTTCCCTACGGCTGCTCTCTCGCGACACACACCCAAAGATCGGTCGTATGTCGGCGCGAGTCGGGTTGAACTGATCGGCACTCCCCGCACGTGGGCGTTCCGCCGCCTGGATCTTCTGCCTCGGTGGCGCGGTCGCCAGGTACGCCGGGTCAGCGGAGCCCATATCGATGAGCCATTCGGGCGCGATCCTCGACACCCCGAGCGCGAGATAAAACGACATGCGGCTGTGATCATCGCCGGGCAGTATGGCCACTCATGAAACTTGTGATCACTTTCGTGGCCGGCGCGGCCCTGTTCCTCGCGCCGTTACCCGCACAGGCCGAGTCCGCTGCCAAGAATCCCGTGTCCGCGCTCAAGGCGCAGCTCAAGGCCGGGAAGGGAGTCCGGTTCACCGACGCGAGCGCGTTCGTCGGCAGCATCAACAAGGACCCGCTGGTACGCCGTAAGGGTGTCGTCCAGTTCGGCAAGAAGGGCATCGTCGCCTCCGACGTGCGGGGCACGTTCGCCTCGCCGTTGTTCGAGGGGCACACCACCAAGCCCGAGCGGACGATCATCATAGGCAAGGACGCCTGGCGGTCGGGCGGGAGCCTGGCCGAACGCCTCCCGAAGGGCAAGACCTGGTACAAGACCTTCAGCCTGTTCAACATGGGGACCGTCAGCAGCCTGTTCGGCCAGGTGGTGAGCCCGCTCGAACCCGCCACGCTGGCGGAGCTGGTGAAGCGCAGCAAGCGCAGCGGCTCCTCCTACACAGGGACGATCACCTTCGAACGGCTCTCCAACATCTCCCCCTGGTTCAGGGAGACGATTGGGCTGACGCGGTCGACCGAGGCGACCGTCGCCTACACCCTCACCGTGGACCGCAAGGGCCTGCCGAGCAAGCTGAAGACCTCCTGGGTGGCCACCGACCTCGCCGCCATCCCCTCATGGGAGGAGAAGACGGTCGTGACCGAGACCCGCTACACCGGCTGGGGCGCCAAGGTCTCGATCAAGCAGCCGCCCAAGAGTCAGGTCACCAGCAAGCTCGAGGACTGACAGGCCCTGAACGTCAGCGGGCCGTGACCACCGATGCGCCCCGCTACCCGTGGGCATCGGTGGACTCGATGCCGTTGAGGATGATCTCGACGGCGTCGAGGAACTCGTCCTCCCCCGTCGGCTGGTCGGCCTCCAGGACGGCCAGCACGCGGGTGAACGCGGAGTCCCCGCCGAACACCCGGAGCCGGGCGGCGAGGAACTGCGTGGTGTGACCGTCCGCGGCCGCCGCGAAGTGCGCGCTCTGCTCCACGTCGCCGCGCGTGTAGGTCCACAGCAGGGTGAGCACGGTGATCGCGCGCGGGCCTGACAGGTGCAGGTCGCCGAGGCACTCCAGCCCCGTTTCGAGTCTGCGTACGTACGAGGGCAGCAGCGGTTCGGTGGCGACCGGCACCGCCGTCAGCCAGGGGTGGTCCTGATAGACCCGGCGCAGGTCGAGCACCCAGGCGCGGAGCCGCTCGCGCCAGGTGGCGCCGTCCGGCGGGGGTGGGGTGCCGAGCGCGTGGTCGGCGGCGAGGACGACGAGGTCCTCTCTCGACTCGACGTAGCGGTACAGCGACATCGTGCCGCTGCCGAGCTCTTTCGCGAGGCCGCTCATGGAGATCGCGTCGATCCCGCCGCGGTCGCCGAGGCTGACGGCGGCGTCGAGCAGCTGCGCGAGCGTCCATCGGGGTTTCGGGCCCTTGGTCGTGGCCGGCGCGAGGTTCCAGGCCAGCAGGACCGCTTTCGGGACCCCGCGGAGTTCCGGCACGTCGTCGTGCGCGCTTCCCATGCGGCCATATTACTGCGTAACCCTTGCGCAGCTATACTGCGTAAGCATTACGCTGTACGTATGACAGCACCGCATGCGATATCGGTCCACGACATCCACAAGCGCTACGGGGATCGCGACGTGCTCCGCGGCGTCAGCTTCGACGTCCCCCGAGGTCAGGTGTTCGCCCTGCTGGGGCCCAACGGGGCGGGGAAGACCACGCTCATCCGCATCCTCACGACCCTGATCCGCGCCGACTCCGGCACCGCCCACGTTCTCGGGCACGACCTCGCCCGCGAGGCGCCCCGGGTACGCGAGCTCATCAGTGTGACGGGTCAGTACGCGTCCGTCGACGAGGAGCTGACCGGTATGGAGAACCTGGTCATGATCGGCCGGTTGCTCGGCCGTACCAAGAGCGCGGCGAGCGAGCGCGCCGGGGAGCTGCTCGCGGAGTTCGGGCTGACCGACGCCGCGTCACGTCGCGTCGGCCACTACTCGGGCGGCATGCGGCGGCGGCTGGACCTGGCCGCCGGTCTCATCGACTCGCCGCCGGTGATCTTCCTGGACGAGCCGACCACCGGCATGGACACCCGCAGCCGGGGCGCGCTCTGGGACGTCGTCACCCGACTCGCCGGGCAGGGCAAGACCGTCTTCCTCACCACCCAGTATCTGGAGGAGGCCGACGTCCTGGCCGACCGCGTCGCCGTGCTCGACGCCGGCGCCATCGTCGCCTCGGGCACCGCCGCCGACCTCAAGCGCCAGGTGGGCAGCGAATCGATCGAGCTGGTCCTGGACGACGGGACGACCGTCCGCGAGGTCACCGACGGCGACCCCGAACGCGTCAGGGAAGTGCTCAACCGCCTCCACCACCGGGGCCGGGTCGTCCGGACGTTCTCCGTCCAGGCTCCCACCCTGGACGACGCGTTCCTGGCCCTGACCGGACACACCACCACCGATCGGAAACTCCCCTGATGAGCACCGCGGAACTGGTCTTCACCAAGCGCAGCGTCATCCACTCGCTGCGGAACCTCGACAGCCTCGTCACCGCGATCGTCGCGCCTGTCGCCATCATGCTGCTGTTCGTCACGGTCTTCGGCACCGCGCTCGGCGGCGCCGTCGGCGGTGCGTACGCCGACTACGTCACGCCGGGCGTCATGCTGCTGTGCGCCGGGTTCGGCGCCGCGCTCACCGCGACCTCCGTCCACACCGACGTCTCCAAGGGGTTCGTCGAGCGGCTGCGCACCATGCCCATCCGGGCATCCGGAGTGATCTTCGGGCATGTCCTCGCCAGTGTCCTGCGCAACCTCGTGTCCACCGCCATCGTCATGCTGGTCGCGGTGGCGCTCGGGTTCCGCCCCACGGCCTCGCCGGTCGGGTGGCTCGGCATCGCGGCCCTGCTCGCCGCCTACATCCTGGTCTTCACGCTCATCGCGGCGGCGTGGGGGCTGGCGGCCAGGTCCGTCGACTCGGCCGGCATGTTCAGCTTCGTCGCGCTCTTCCTGCCGTACCTCTCGACCGCGTTCATCCCGGCCGGGAGCCTCCCAGGCTTTCTCCAGGGGTTCGCGGCCCACCAGCCGGTCACCCTCGTCACCGAGTCCCTGCGCGGGCTGGCCACCGGTGCTCCCGTCGCGGAAACGCTGCTGTGGTCGGGTCTCTGGCTCGCCGCCCTGGGCGGCGGCGCGGCGTTCCTCGCCGCGGCGCTGTTCCGGCGCGCGGCGCGCAGGCGACCCGCGCCCCCCCCGAAACCCCCCCCCCGAACGCCAGCCCCCCCCGCCCACGAAGGGGCCCCCACCCCCCCCC
>NZ_JBFAPV010000036.1:0-18030 GCF_040676925.1 Nonomuraea sp. NPDC049486 | reverse complement strand
CAGCCCCAGCCGAATCGGCGACATCGCCCGCGCGGCACTTGTCCTCACCCGTTTCGAGCACGACTACCTGCCGGCAATTCGCTGAGATCACGTCAGAGAGGATTCCAAAAAGCCTACAAGTGTTCCGCGATTCTGACGACGCCAATCTGATACGAGAGGCCCGATCGACTCTTGAACATGCCATTGCACTCAATCATCTACTATTCGAGGGTGCCTACCACATCATCCCTCTCTTGATAGAGCTGCTCCACGTTCGAGCGTCCAAAATAAGGGCCGTAATTTATGACCTTCTGGTCGAAATCGCACAGTCAGAGGCTCAGGATGAATCGGTGCAGATCCTCGACGAAGCCCGGCGTCTAGTTGCCCTCGATACAGCGTGCCGTGCTCGCTTGCTGCAGGCGCTGCCTTTCGCGTGGCATGACCTGGCAAGTGATAACGAGGACACCATTTTCGGCGCAATGGATCTGATCGGATTCGTCGACCCCGACAAGAATAGATTCGTAGAGTATCTCCGCAATCCAATCAAACCCTTCACGGAGAAATGCCGTCACAATGCAGACGAGTGGATCGCAGAGCTAGGATGAGCGCGATCATCTGTTTCTCCGGAGAGCTCCGGGCAGTGCTGCCACCTCGGAGGTTACGCCGGGTGGCCCGGGGGAGTCTCACCTCCGGGCTCCACAGAACAGAGCGTGACAATCTCTCGTCACTGACGTGCTCAGCCGCACCGTCAAGGTCGAGGAATGGCTACTACATCGCGGGCAACATCACCCGCATCCAATCAGTCGAATGTCACTTCACGCGCCTATCCGAGCATGCCTCGAGTCCCAAAGGGCTGGGCCACGAAATCTGCTCCGCTCCGGAGTCTGTACGGTCACCGGTGTAACTCCTGATCAAGGAGAACTCACCTGATGAATACTGTGATCCAGGCATCGACGGAGATCGACCTGGAGCAATGCTTGAGATCTGTGGATCACCGGGAAAGGGATGTACCTTCCCGGTGATCATGTGAATCCACAAGCATGACCGACGCGCCAACGTCGGCCGGAAAGGCACACCCGTGCTCACCGTAGTCCCTGACCCCACCGGCGGCGACCACACCGCCACCACGCCCGCCCCGACGCCCGCGCTCATCGACGAGCTGGTGCGCGAAGGCGCCCGCCGGATGCTCGCCGAAGCGCTCAAAGCCGAGGTCGACGCCTACATCGCCGCCTTCGCCGACGAACGCGACGAGACCGGCCACCGACTGGTCGTCCGCAACGGCCACCACCAGCCCCGCACCGTACTGACCAGCGCAGGCGCGATCGAGGTCCAGGCTCCGCGCGTCAACGACAAGCGCATCGACGAGGCGACGGGAGAGCGCCGGCGCTTCTCCTCAGCGATCTTGCCGCCCTGGTGCCGTAAGAGCCCGGCCATCACCGAGGTGTTGCCGCTGCTCTACCTGCACGGCCTGTCAACCGGCGACTTCGTGCCCGCGCTGGGCCAATTCCTCGGCACCGGCCACGGGCTGTCGGCGCCGGTCATCACCAAGCTCACCGAGCAGTGGAAGGCCGACCAGCGGGCCTTCGCCTCCCGCGACCTGTCCGGCGTCGACTACGTCTACCTGTGGGCCGATGGCATCCACGTCAACATCCGGCTGGAGGAGCACAAACTCTGCCTGCTGGTGCTGATCGGGGTGCGGGCTGATGGTCGCAAGGAGCTTGTCGCGCTGACCGACGGCTACCGCGAATCGGCAGAATCCTGGGCCGACCTGCTGCGGGACTGCGCCCGGCGCGGCATGCGTGCCCCGGTGCTCGCCATCGGCGACGGCGCGCTCGGCTTCTGGTCGGCGCTGGCCGAGGTGTTCCCGCAGGCCAGGGCACAAAGTGTGCTGGTTTAACAAGATCGCCAACGTACTCGGGGCGCTCCCGAAGTCGGCCCACCCGGGCGCGAAGAAGGCCCTGGCCGAGATTTGGAACGCCGAGAGCAAGGACCACGCGCTGGCCGCGGTCACCGCCTTCGAGGCCGCTTACGGCGCCAAGTTCCCCAAGGCCGTCGCCAAGATCACCGGCGACGTCGAGGAGCTGCTGGCCTTCTACGACTACCCGGCCGAGCACTGGCGGCATCTGCGCACGACCAACCCGATCGAGTCGACGTTCGCCACCGTCCGGCACCGCACCAAGGTCACCAAGGGCCCCGGCTCCCGCGCAGCCGGCCTGGCCATGGCCTTCAAGCTGATCGAGTCCGCCCAGCGGCGCTGGCGTGCGGTCAACGGCGCCCACCTGGTCGCCCTGGTTCGCGCCGGGGCCACCTTCATCGACGGCAAGCTCGTCGAACGCCCGACGGAATCACCCGTCCCCACAGCCGCCTAGGAACTCATGATCCACAGGTCTTGACTATTGCTCCTGGCCGACGTCGCGCCGGCGGTTCTCACGTGTCGCGTCTCCTCCTGGCGCGTACCGCCACGACCGTCCCACCGGCCAACAGCGCTCCGTTCACTCCAGCCGCCGTCTTCCTGGTCAGAGGGCAGGTGACTGCCTGCCGGCGTCGAGTGCGGTGAAGTAGGCGGCGCTGTCGGCGTCCGTCGGGTAGTACGACTCGATCGCGACCTCGTCCAGGGTGATGTCCATCGGAGTGCCGAACGTGGTCGTCGTCGAGAACAGCCGCAGTTCGCGCCCGCCGAAGCTGAAGATCATCGGGATGGCGACCTCCGACTCGACCGGTTGACTCGCGTCCCCCGAATGGGGGGCAAGGTAATCCTCGTAGAGCGCGGTGAGTCCAGGGTCGGGAGCTGTGGCGAGCTGCCGTGCGATCCGGATGCGCAGCAGCGTACGCACCTGAGCCAGGTTGACGATGTGCGGCGCGAGCCCGCGCGGGTCCAACCCCAGCCGCACCATGTTGATCGGCGGTACCAGCAGGTCGGGGGCGACGGCGGCGAGGAACGGGTCGATGGCCCGATTGCTCATCACGATGTCCCACCGGCGATCGATGGCCAGCGCCGGATACGGCTCATGCGCGCGCAGCACCCGTTCGATCGCGTCCCAGGCCGCCGACAACGACTCCTGATCGAGCGGCCGTTCGGCATAGCGGGGCGCGAAGCCGGCAGCCAGCAGCAGCCGGTTACGCTCTCGCAACGGCACGTCGAGCTGCTCGGCCAGTCGCAGGATCATCTCGGCGCTCGGGCGGGACTTGCCGGTCTCCACCAGGCTGACGTGACGAGCCGACACCTCAGCGGCGATCGCGAGATCCAGTTGGCTGAGGCGCCGGCGATGCCGCCACTGCCGCAGCAGTTCCCCCACGGTGTGCATGGACGACGATGCTACTCATCGAGCACCCGAATGCCATGAAATGGCATTTCATCGACAAATGTCCCGGACGTCGGAAACATTGCGGCCCGTGACTACGCAGAACATGACCCACGGCAACAAGAGCATCGTCCAGCAGGCGCTGACCGCACTGGTCGCGACCGGCGACGTCGACGCGCTCGCGCCGTTGCTGAGCGACGACTTCCTCCATCACCGCCCGGACGCGACCTCCAAGACGAAGTCGGAATGGCTGGCCGCCGTGGGCGCCGCGCTCGTCCCGCTCGCCGGCATGCAGATCGAGATCCAGCACGTGCTGGCCGACGGCGATCATGTCGTGATGCATTCCAGGCGTCAGCTGCCCGCTGACGGGCCGGAGATCACGGTCGTCGACATCTGGCGGCTCGACGACGGTCTGATCACCGAGGCATGGGAGATCATCGAGCCGACGTCCCAGGCGGCCGCCAACCTGGCCTGGTGGGAGATTCGCTGATCGCCGGCCCGGCCGCAGGCCGGGCGCCGCGGCCGTGAACACCGGGGCATCGGGACGGCCCCATGCCCCACCTCAAGCCTGGGTTCTGCACCCCCTCCCCGGCCACCCCCGCCGTCGGGAAGGTCAGGGATCTCGCCGAACTGCCGCAGGCCTTCGGCCGGTGCGGAGGAGGAGATGGAGTAGCGGCCCAGGACGTCGAGATGGGCGTGACCGAGCGGGGACAGCCGGCCGGCGTCCTCATCCTTGACCGGGAGGCCTCCGGGGAGGGGCAGACTGGATTTTGGTGCTACGTCGCCTGTGTCTCGGGTCCAAGTCTGGTGAGCCCGCCCCTTTGACTGGACCGATCCTCTCCTCAGCCCGTTCCCCGGGCTGCGGCGGCCGGGGAACGGGCTCTCTGCGACAGTTCCTGTCGGTCTCAGCCTCGATCCGGTCGGGGGATGTCGATACCGCCGGCGCGGAGCCTCGCTTCAACGAGCGAGGCCAGGCGGGCCGCGGCGGAGTCGCGTTCTTCGCCGTGGTGGGCGATCAACCGGTAGCGGGTCGCGGTCTCGGTATGGGCTTGCAGACCGGTCACGATCCTGAGGTGGTCGGGGTGGGCGAGGTAGTGCTCGGCCATGCCGGTGGCCAGTTCCTCAACGCGGGGATCATCCGGTGCCCAGCCGATGACTTCGGCGCTGCGCTTGGTCAGCTCCACGAAGCGGGGGTTGCCCAGCGCGTGTTCGATGTCGGCGAGGTAGTCCTCGAAGCTTTCGGGGACCAGGGCCTTGGCCAGGACGAAGGATTCCCGGGCGGTGCGTACGTCCTCGGGGGTGAAGCCGAGGGTCGGCATTGCCTCCAGCATCGCCACGGCGCGGTCGGGCAGCAAGGTCCAGTCGCCGCTGGTGAGCCGGTTGAGCATGTCCCTCTGTGCGGCCAACGCGGCGATCCGGGCGGTGAGGCGCTGCTCGACGTCGGCGAGCGCCGCGGCGAACGGCGCGGCGTCGCAGTCCAGCAGCGGGCCGATGTCGGCCAGCGGCACCCCGGCGCCGGCGAGCGTTTTGACCTGCACCAGTCTCAACAGCTCGGCCGAGCCGTAGCGTCGGTACCCCGAGCTGTCGCGCGCGGGCTCCTCCACCAGTCCGAGCTTGTGGTAGTGCCGCAGTTTTGATCGTGATGCCGGCGAACGCGGCCGCCTGGCCGATGGTCACCCCTGCGGCCATGGGCTCAGTGATCCTTTCGCGCCTGCGCGGCGGCGGTCTCCCGCACCGCGGCGGCGATCGCTCGGAAGTCCTTGCGCAGGATCTGGGTGTGGTTGCTCTCGACTTTGGTGCTGACCCGCAGGTTGGGGTTGCGGCGGACCACCGGATCGAGAGAGGCGCGCATCTCCTCCATCTCCTCCGCACCGCCGCCGAGGTTGGCTCCGGAAGCCGGATATAGCGCACCGGGCAGGACAGCCGGTCCAAAACGGGTTCGAGGGCGGCGCACACCTCGTTGATCTCGATGTTGACCTGCGCGTGCTGAGCGGCACTCATCGAGGCGGCCAGGCCGAAGGGGCGCGCGAGCGGCAGCCCCAGCCGCATCCTGCGAAACGCGCGCCGGATCCGCTCCCGGTTCTCCTCACCGGTCAGCCCCCAGGGGACCGCGCCGTCGACCGAGACCAGCCCCGGCGATCCGGTCGGGGTTGCGATCGGCCCAGTGCACCGCCAGCGCCGCACCATAGGACCAGCCGACCAGCAGCGGCCGCTCCACCCCGGTCGCCTTGAGGACCGCGTCGACGTCGCGCAGACAGCCCTCGAAGGAGTAGTCGGCCGACCGCTTCGACTTGCCGCGGGCGCGCTCGTCGTAGGTGAGGTGTCGCCACCGGGGGCCGAGTTCGGCGATCACCCGCCGCCAGGAGCGCTGGCTCGCATAGGAGCCGTTGAGATACACGACGGCTTGACCGGGGCCGGGGGTATCGGTGACCGCCAGGGCCGTGTCGTCGACGGGCACCATGCCGGCCCATGAGGAAACGTGTGAATGCGTCATGCGGTCAGCATCCGCCTTGACCTCGGGTCAAGGCCAAACGGACCGTCGACTTCGAGGAACGCGACGAGGACTACGGCCGGCAAGCCGCCATGCTCGCGGTCATCGGCCGGACCGCAGGAGCAAGGCTGACCAGCGAGTGGCTGGAACAACCACACCCGTACACAACGGTCCCCCATGTCCGACGGAGCACGCTGAACCCCTGAGCGCTCGACCACATGCATCTCGGGAAGCGATCTTCGCCTGGGAGTCATCGTCGCTGCTCAACCACGCTGGTCGGCGGAGGGGCCGGCTCGATCAGCGCTCAGGTCGCCAGTCCCCCGCTTTGTCGGGGTGGCACCTGGCTGGCGTCCCGCCGTCGCGGCAGCGCGGCCGCCAGGAGGGCGACGGCGGCCAGCACCACGGCGATGGTGGCGAAGGCCTGCCCGTAGCCAGTCGCCAGCTCCGGCGCCCGGGCCGGGCCGGCACGTTCGCCGTCCTGCCCCGCCGTTAGCGCGACCAGGGCGGCCAGGCCGAGCGCGCCGCCGATCTGCTTGGCGGTGTTCATCAGCCCGGAGGCCGCCCCCGCGTCGGCTGCGGCGACGCCCGAGGTGACCGTGACAGTCAGCGGCGTGTTCAGTAGGCCGCCGCCGAGCGAGATCAGCACGGCCGGGCCGGCGATGGCCGTCAGGTAGTCCTGGCCAGGGGCGATGCGGCTCTGCCACCAGAAGCCGGCTGCGCCGATCAGCGCCCCGGCGACGATGAGCACGCGATCGTCGGCGCGGCGCATCAGCCATGGCGTCAGGCGCAGGCCCACCAGCATGGTCAGCAGGGTATGCGGCAGGAACGCCAGCCCGGTCTGCAGCGGCCCGTAGCCCAGGACGTGCTGCAGGGACAGGGTCAGGAAGTACCACATCGGGTTCAGGCACGCCCCGGCCAGCAGCATCGCGACGTTGCCCAGCCAGATCGGCCGCGCCCGCACCAGGCGGGGCGGGATCAGCGGCGCCCGCGCCACACGCACCTCGACCAGCACGAACACTGCCAGCAGGACGGCCCCGGCGAACGCTACGGCGGGCGCGTCCGACAGGCCGTAGGCTAGCCCGGCCAGCGCGGCGGTGGCCAGCACCGCGCCGAGCACGTCCAGCCGCCGCCCGCCGCGCATGTCGGGGGTGGCGGCCAGCCGGCGGGTGGCGGTCAGGCAGACCAGGCCGATCGGCACGTTGATCAGCAGAATCGCCCGCCAGGACAGGTATTCGGTCAGCGCCCCGCCGATCAGGTTGCCCGCCGTGCCGCCGGCCAGGCTCACCGCCGTCCAGATCGCGATCGCGCGGGTGCGGCGCGGCCCCTCGGGAAAGACAGCGGTCAAGATCGTGAGCGTGGCCGGGGCCAGCACCGCCGCCCCCACCCCCTGACAGGCCCGGGCCGTGATCAGCGCGCCCGGCGCGTCGGCCAGCCCGCCGGCCAGGCTCGCGGCAGTGAACACCGTCAGGCCGGCGGCGAAGACGCGCCGGTGCCCGTACAGGTCGGCCAGCCGCCCGCCGAGCAGCAGCAGAGCGCCGAAACTCAGCGCGTAGGCGTTGCCCACCCACGCCAGGTGCCGGGCGTCGAAGCCGAGCGCGTGCTGGATGGACGGCAGCGCGACGTTCACCACCGACACGTCCAGCACCACCATGAACTGCGCGGCACACAGCAGCGCCAACACGACCGGCACCCGCCCTCCTCCTCATATGACGATGCGATCACATTGCTTTACCGTGACGTCAGCATATAATCCGATGCGGACACATCGGAAAACTGTGGGAGGGGCCATGGGCCGGGGACCGGGAGCGCACCACGCGCAGCGACGCGCCGAAATCGCCGACGCGGTGCTCGCCATCGTCGCCGACCGCGGCCTGGCCGCCGTCTCACTGACCGAGGTCGCCGCCCATGCGGGCATCTCACCCGGCCGCGTCCAGCACTACTTCCCGGCCAAGCGGCAACTCGTCGAAGCCGCCTTCGAGCGCGGCAACGAGCTGTCCAGCGCCCGCATCCGCGCCAAGACCGGCGCCGACCCGCAGGCCGCCGAGCCGCGCCTGGTGCTCACCACGGTGCTGGGCGAGCTCATCCCGTACGACGCCGCCACCGAGGCGCACATGCGCGTGCGGCAGTCCTTCCACGCCTTCGCCTTCGCCGAGGAGGCCATCGCGGCCCGGCTGCGCGTCCTGTACGCCGACTTCCACCGCCAGATGGCCGACTTCATCGCCTGCGACCAGCAGGCCGGACACATCCCCGCCGCCCTCGACCCACACGTCACGGCGCTGGCCCTGGTGGCGCTGGCCGAAGGGCTCGCCGCCTACGTGCTCACCGGCGTTACCTCCGCGAGCACCGCCCGCCAGCAGGTACTGGCGGCCGTCGCCGACCTCTACCGCTGAGTCACGAGCCCAGCAAGCGGTTGGTCCCACGAGTGCCGCTCACCACGGTCCGCCGGCCAGGGTGGGCGCCCACGAGCATGGCAATGGCGGCGGCGACGCCTTCGCGGGTGTTCTCGCCGATCATGTCGCGCTGGAACTCCAGCACGGCTGCTAGGACGGAGACCATCATTTTGGTGCCGGGGTCGTCGCTGGCCAGATCGATGCCGGGCAACAGTCCGGATTCGACGCGCAGGTGGAGGCTCCGGCGGATGAGTACCGGGCGCAGGGCGAGGATGTCGGAGACGGAGCGGAACAGGCGGGCGGCGTCGGCGATGCGGATGGTGTCGCCGACGGCGGCCTCGTGCAGCAGCGTGGTGAAGCCCGCGCGATCGAGGGAGAGTTGCCGGCTGGAGGTGGCGGGGTCTTCGTAGACCGGGGCGCCTGCGGCCATCAGGCCGGCGAGAGCGTGCCGCTGGCGCGCGTCGGTCTGCTTGTCGGTGGAGTGCCGCAGATAGACCCGGTCAGCCACGTCGGGCATCCGCGGAGTGGTTGCTGGTGAAGGCGCGGGCGATGAGCGGGGCGCTGTGCGCGCTGGTGGTGCGGACGTAGTCACGCCGCTTCTGGGTGTTGGGCTGCCAAGCCAGCTCGACCGGACCGTCGGCCTCGTTGGCGCGGTCGAGCAGCGGGGCCTCGCGGTCGAGGAAGGCCGCGATCTCCTCCAGGAATGCACTGCCCTCCTCACGCATTGCGTGCATGGCGGTGCGGATCTGGCCGGCCTCCTCGCAGACGCGCATGACCCCCGCTTTGTAGCGGGTGATGTCCGCCGCAGTGTAGGGGATCTCCGTGCCGTTCCAGTCGGCCTGCTTGAGCAGGGCGCCATTCCCGAAGGCCGGCCTTGTAGTAGCCGGTGGATGTCTGCGACCACTTCAGAGGGGCGGAAAGGGAGGCGGAAGCCTGGACCGGATTCCATTGGATCGACGAGCCTTTTGTACAGGGTGGCGGAAGGCGGCTTGATTGGATCCGGCCATGGGGGCGCAATCGACCGGTTGTGCCCCCATGGGGTTTCGGATTGACGTTGTGGATCAGGCTCTCATCGCGCTGCCGTGGCCGCGATCATGATCAGCCGGAGACTCGCCCGGCGGAAGACCTCTCGGGGCGCGCACCGGCATCGGCGGTTATGTCGACGACATGTGACAGCGTTTGCCGGTCTGCTGCTACAGCGATCGCTTCCGCTTAAGGGCGATGTCGCTGGAGAGCTACCGCGCCAAGGATTCAGGGCGGGTCACCAGTACAGGCGCTGCCACAGCGCGATCCATCGGTCTGGGTGAACGTATCCGACGACGGCGTCACGAAACACGCCGGCCGCCGCCAGAGCGGCGTCCACTCCTCGGTGACGCGTCCTCAGCGAGGCGCGCACCGAGCCGCCGAGCCCGCTGAAGCCCAACTCGACCAGTTCCTGGTAGGTGCGGCGGCCGCGCACCAAAGGTTCGGGCCTACGCTCGATCCGCAGGATCGCCGGCGAGACTCCCGGCGATCTCCTTGAAGGTCGGCGCGTGGCGGACGCCGGCGGCGGTGAGGCCGCGGATGCGCTGCGGTCCCAGGTCGCGTTCGGGGTTGACCAGGGTGCTCCATTCGCCGGTGACGAGTCCGCGCGGGTCGAGCAGCACGACGCCGACCTCGACGATCCGGTCGTGCCACGACGGGCGCAGGCCCGTGGTCTTCACGTCGATGACGGCGTATCGGGTTGGGCCGCTGGTCATTTCCCTCACCCCTTCGTCCATCAGGACGTCGCGTCCTGATGCCTGGGGGTTGGAGTTCGGGCACGGATTGTGACTACCTTGTGATGATCAGCAAACGCTCCTTGGCCATGCCTTTACATCGTAGATCAACATTGGGGCGCTCCCGGACCGCGAGCTTCGACAGCTCGCCGCCAGGCGTCCCCGTGTGGAAAGTTTCACGAACACCGCCGCGCGGACGACGGTGATGACGCGGGTACGACCGCCACATCGCATGGCGTCACATGGCCCGCGACCAGCCTGGTGATCCGTGGGGCGATATCGCCGCCCTTTTACGGGCCGTACGGAAATCGCGATTCACCGCTTGTTTCGGAGCGCGGTCCCTTGTATGGGTCTGTCCAGTTCGTACCCATTGTGTGATCCTCCCCTCGACACCCGACCGGCCTCACCGACGTGCGCGTCCGCCTCGCCCCGATCAGGGCGGCGCCCCTGGCGGACGGCGAGGCCGGCGGCTCTGGCGAATCTCCACAGTCAACGGCGCGAAGAAAGGGACTCCATGATCGCTGGCAACCTGATCCGCCGGGCACTGACGGCCGGCGTGATGCTGGCCACCACCGCCGCGATGGTCGTGACCATGCAGCAGCCCGCCGCCGCCTCAACCCTGACGCTCAACGCCACGGTGGACTGCCTCAACGTCAACTACTCCGGCGACACCCGCGACTGGTACGCCTCGTACGTCTCGGTCGCCTCCGCGCCTCCTTCGTACGGCGTGACGATGCCCCTCAGTTCGATGGTCGCGAACCCGGCGAACCACACGTGGTCGTTCACGATCAGCCTGCCCGGCGGCAGCACCTCGGTGAGCGTGTCGGCCATCTGCAGCGGCGGTCACCAATATGACCAGGTCGGCTGGACCAACGGACCGGCGATCAGCATTCCCTCCTCGGCCACGACCCTGACCGCCACCTGGGGCTGCTCCACCCAGCAGGTCTACCCCGGGCCCTACATCACCGGCTGCGGCGCGCAGTCCTACTCCTACAGCTGAGGCTCCTGCTTCCCAGAAGGCCGTCCGCTTTCACCGCGGGTGGCCTTCTCACATGCGGGCACGGATACCGCGCCCTCACCAGCGCGCCAGTGCTGTCAGCAGCGGTGAGGAAGAACGGGTGCGGCCCAGCCCTCACTGAGACGTTCGCCGAGGGCTGGGCCGTTATCCGGTCGCGAGGTCACGCGCCGGTGCAGGTGTATCCGGATGGCAGGGCCGTGTCGCCGTTGGGGCGGCTGACCTGGAAGCCGAAGCTGGTGGTGGCTCCGGGGGCCAGCGTGCCGTTGTAGCTCACGTTCTTGGCCGTGACGGTCTGCCCGCTGGTGGTGACGGTGGCGTTCCACGAGCCGGTCAGCGTGTGGCCGGCCGGGAGCGTGAAGGTGACCGTCCAATTGGTGGTCGTCGAGGTACTGGTATTGGTGATGGTCAGCGGCTGGATCACATAGCCGGTGCCCCACTGGGTCTGCACGGTCGGCGTCGCCGAGCAGGTTTCGGTGGTGGTGCCGCGGGTGGTGACCTGGACGGTGTCGGACACCGGCGAGAGGTTGCCGGCGGCGTCCCGCGCGCGGACCTGGTAACGGTAGGTGGTGCTCGGGGTCAGGCCCGTGTCGCTGTACGAGGTCGTGGCCGAGGTGCCGACCTGGGCGAAGGTGCCGCCAGTGGCCCCGGGTGCGCGCAGGATGTCATAGCCGGTGACCCCCACGTTGTCAGTGGAAGCGGCCCAGGACAGATTGGTGCCGCTAGCGGTGGTGCCGGAGGCCGCCAGCCCGCCCGGGGCGGTGGGTGGCGTGGTGTCGCCTCCGGTGGAGGTCGTGGTGAAGGTGACCGTCGCGGAGTTGCCCGACAGGTTGCCCGCGCCGTCGCGTGCTCGTACGTAGACCTGGTATTCGGTGTCGGCGGTCAGCCCGGTCAGGGTGATCGAGTTGGTGGTGGACTGGCCGAGCTGCGGGTCGGTGGCGCCCTGCTCCCGGTAGACGTTGTAACCCGCCAGGCCGGAGCCGCCCTGGTCGGTGGATGCCGTCCAGGTCAGCGTGGCGCTGGTGGCGGTCACGTTGGACGCGACCGGGGTGCCTGGCGTGGTCGGCGGAGTGGTGTCGTTCGTGCTCTGGAACTGGTTGAAGAAGTTCCACACCACTGCCTTGGTCCAGGTACGTGCGCCGTCGTCAGCGGTGGACCCGTCCACTGGACCAGGGGTGTGCCCCCCGTCGAACGCCGCCCACACGACCGGGTATCCGGATCGGCATCCCGAGTAGGCGGTGACGACGTGCGTCAGGCTGCCCTGTGCCGGCTCGGGCGGATTTTGGGGAGTGCACCCGTTGTTCCTGACGAACGTGTCGCGCAGCGACCGGCCCTGCGAGATGTTGAGCACGTTGTCCCTGAGGCCGTGGAGCCCGATGTAGGCGATGGGCTGGGTGCCGCCGCTGCATCCGCTGAGCTGTGCGCCGGCGTAGACCGCGACCGCGCGGAAGACCGTCGCCCGGGCGCAGGCCAGGGCGTAGCTCATGCCGCCGCCGTAGCTGAAGCCTCCGGCGAACCGCTGCGTGGTGTCGACGCACAGGTCTGCTTCGATAAGCCTGATCATGTCGTCGACGAAGGCCAGGTCTTGCCCGCCGGAATTGGCCCAGCCGTTGTTCAGTCCCTGGGGGGCGACGAAGATCGCAGTGTTGTTCGCCAGTTGCCTGAGCCCGTAGTAAGACCAGGTGAATCCGCTGCTCCCGCCCGAGTCGACGTCGTTGGCGGTGCCGCCCAGCCAATGGAACCCGAAGATCAACCGGTAGGGATTGGTGTTGTTGTAGTTGTCGGGAATCCTCAGGATGAAGGAGCGAGTCTGGCCGCCGCTCTGGATCGTGTGCGTGCCACTTCTGAGTGTCGGAGTCTTGCCGCATCCTGGCGTCGTGGCGGCGGCGCTCGCCGCACGGGACGTGGTTTCGCTGCTGCCCAGCGCCGTACCACCCGTGGCCACCGCGAGAAGCACCGCCGCGATGACAGCGGCGAGGACGGATTTACGCCGTATCATCACTCACCTGCCTGTGGCACCGCAGGGAGGGACGGTACCAGGGCGTCAGTTAGCGTTAACATGAGCTGAATCAGTCCTCTCATCCGTGCGGAACTGGCGTAATGGGAGGGCACGGCGGAAGAACCGCGTCATCGTTCACATCGCTTTGCCGCGCCCGTTCCTGCCGATGGTGGTGGTGCGACGGAGCAAATACGAGGCATGCGGGTCCCGTCAAGGCGCGGTTCGCTCCTCTGAGGTGACGGGCGGCGCTCCCATGCCGTTTTGCTGGCACGTATCACGTCGTTCAGTTTGAAAACAGAGTGAAAATTTCAGGGCAAGACTCCCAGGAAGCCGCGAGGCCGAATTCAACCCTTCCCTGCCTTTGACCGCGCTGCTTCCAAAGCCCTGAACGAGAAAGCGGTCTCGGCTCGTCGGCCCTCGGCTACGACGCGACGCAGGCAGGAGCCGATAGGCGCTCGCCACCGCGTGTGCGGTGGATCACATGTCGGGGATCGCGTCACTTTCGCAGCCTCACGCCTTCTCAAGGGTTATGGGAACACGTTCCGCTGACAGGACCGCATCTCCTGCTCGCGGGCGCGATCGCTGCTTGCCCGCCGACGTATGCGCCCAGCGGACGACACGCTGTCATGATGTCGGGAAAGGTAACCGCCGGGCTCCGCGCCGGAGGCTCCCCGGCGCCCTCGTCCGGCGAGACCGCGCTCGGCCTGCCCGCGACTTCCTCATCTGCCCCCGACGGGGTCGTCCTGGCGGTCAAGTACGGCAGGCGCGCGAGCGACCAGTGGTCCGTCGACGAGCTGCTGCGCCTTGCCGCGGAGCGGGCGTGATGGCCTGGAACCCTTCCGCTTCGGTGTGGCGCTGAGCGCCGCCGCCGATCGCCGCGACTGGATCGAACAGTGCCGCACGGCCGAGAGTGTCGGCTTCGACACGATCTCGGTCGTCGACCACCTGGGCCGGCCCGCACCGTTCCCGGCACTCATGCTGGCCGCCGAGCACACCACGCGACCGCGTCTCGGCACCTACGTGCTGGACGCCGGCTACTACCACCCCTGAACGGCTCGCCGAGCTCGGCATGCCCTACCCCACCGGCGCCGAGCGCGCCGGCATCCTCGAACACACGGTGAAGGAGCTGCGCCGCCTGCTGCCCAGTCCCTGCCCACCGCTGCTCATCGGCGGGCGAGGTGACCGCGTCCTGCGCCTCGCCGCCGAACACGCCGACATCATCGCCATCACGGGCGCCGCCAGCAGCCGCTACGGCAAGGTCGGATTACCCGCCTTCGCCGGCGCGCCCATGATCGCCGAACGCGTCGTCTTCGTACGGGCTGCGCTCAACTTCCGCCAGGCACAAGTGGAGCTGAACAACGAGATCCCGGCGATCATTGTTACGAACGAGCGACAGGCGGCGATGTCCGAGCTCCAGCACTTCGCGCCGGACGTCCCGCACGACGAACTGGGCGACGTCCACGCCTTTCTCGTCGGTACGGCGGAGCAGATCGCCGACAAGCTCCGGCAGAACCGCGAGCGCTACGGGTTCAGCTACGTCACGGTTCTCCAGGGAGGGGTGGGAGACGGCATGCGTGCCATGGAGCCCGTTATCGAACTGCTCCGCTGACCTGCTCGAATCTCGGCTGCCGAGCTCAACGCCCTGGCGCGGTGTGGTCCTGCTCCAACTACCAACACGGCTACTTCACCCCGCCCACCTCGTCTACCGCCCTCCTGAGCGGCCACCGGGCACCGGCACGCCCTCCACGAGACCGATCCCTGCCTGCCGGCGTCACCAGAGCGGGCTTCACCTCAGCGGACCTGGCCGGACGCGAGCAGGCGAAGTGATCGGGCGAGCGTGCCCGCTCCCCGGTACGTCTCGTTCACCCCGCCCTGCCCGGGCTGAACCGCACGGGCCGCGACCGGCCCGCGAGGTCTGTCAGTGTCCAGCGCCCGCGCGGGTGTGGCGCCGGGCGAAGACGATCCAGGCCGCGACGGCGGCCAGCGCCGCGAGGACGATGACGCCTATCTTGAGGGGACTTCCCGTCGCGCCGTCGTCGTCCCCCGCGGTCGTCGCCGCGGCGGCCCCGTTCCGCGCGGGCGCCGTCGCCTGGCTCGTCTGGTCCGGTGCGGGAAGGGCCTCGACAGCGGGCGTGGCGGCGACCACGCCCGCCTTCACCCGCACCGTCTTCTTCGCCTTGGACGGTTCGGTCGCGGTCACGGTGACCCGCCACTCCCCGCTCGGCAGCGGCTCGGCGGAGTGGTAGAGGTTCTGGCCCTCGGGCGCCGACCTGAGCGGCACCGGCCCGAAGGACCGGCCGTCGGCCGAGGTCGCCTTCAGCGTCGCCGCGACGATCTCCGTGACGGGATGGCCGTCCTTCTTGTATGTCACCAGCACGTTGACGTTGTCGGCGCCGTCTCCTGTCACCTCCAGCTTGATCGGCCCGCCGTGGGCCGCGGCTGCCGGTGCGCCGAGCACCAGCGCGAGCCCGGCCAGCAGGACGGTGAGGACGTATGCCGGTGCCTTTTTCACGGTTGGTGGCTCCCCTCGGGTTCGGTGTCGGGGGTGAGCGCCCCTTCGCCGGGTGATGTGGGCAGGAACACGTGCTGGTGGCCGTAGCCGGCGTCGATGTTCACGGCGTCGAGGGCGGTGGCCCCGATCGACCAGGTGAAGAGCGCGCCGGCGCGTTGCCGTGCGGCCAGGTCGAGGGCGGCGGCGCGGGCCGGTCCTGTGAGGTCCCGCGCCATCGTGTAGGTGTCGACGGTCGTGGCGAACTGCCGCACGGCGGAGGCGAGACTCGACCGCGCCACGTTGGTGGCGGTCTCGCCGGACGGCGGGTCGGCGAAGCCCTGGACGGCCGCGGCGGCGGCCTGCCGCCACTTCTCGACGTCGGCGGCGGTCACCGCGACAGGTCCCGCGGGGCCGTCGCCGGGCAGGGCCAGGGCGAGCCCGTCGAGCACGGGGAGGAGCCGGGTCCGCGTGCCGCGGGCCAGCTCCGTCAGGGTCCTGATCTGTGTCCGGTCGCGCAGCGCGGACTCGGCGCGGAGGCGGTCGGCCGCCTGCTCGATCGAGCTCGGCTGGGTCACGCCGAACACCACGCCGCCGGCGACGAGCGCGCCGAGCGCGAACGCGAACGCGAGGGCGAGCACGCGGCCCCGCGTCGCGGGCCGGGCCGGGGCCGGTCGCCTGGGTCGGTTGATGGTGGCCACCTCCTGGGAGCGGTTGCCGAGGGCGCTCACCCCTCCTGGGACGCTTCCTGGCGGGCGAGCATGATCAGCTTCTCGATGCGCCTGCGGCGCCTGGCGGCGTTCAGCCGGATGGCGAAGAAGGCGAGGACGAGGAGGGCGAGGGAGCCGAGCTGCGGCCAGGGCAGCGCCCACACCGTGGTGCCGACCGCCGCCCGCTGGGCGGCGACGCCGGGATGCGGCTCGCCCGCGGGCGAGGGGACCGCCATGACGGTCGCGCCGATGGGTCCCAGCGGCCACGCGCCGGGCACCCGCGCGACGAACGTGCGGCTGCCGCCCGGCATGAGCTCCCTGGCCCTGGCCGCGGACGGGTCGTTCCAGCCGCTCTCCCCCGCGAGCGTGGACGTCAGCACGTGGTTGTCCGTGACCAGCCGGACGTTGCCTTCGTTGGCCACGGTGTAGGTCACCTCGACGGATCCTGCGGCGAACGGGTTCCACGAGCCGGCGTACTCGGCCCGCACGCCGGTCACGGCCACCTTGGCCACGTAGTCGCCGGTGACGCGGATGTTCAGGCGGACGCCCACCCGGTTCTGGACCCGTACCTGGCCGGAGACGGTCTCCAGGGACGCGGTCACGCCCGCGGGGTGATCCCCCGGCGTCGCGTTCCGGGGGATCGACACCGTCACGGGAACGACGGACGTGGCCCCGGCGGCGATGGTCACCCTCTCGGGGACCGTGATCCAGGCACCGCCGTCGGTGGGCTCGGCGTCGGAGGGCCGCATGTCGAAATAGCCCTTGGAGGTCAGGTAGCCGTCGTTGGCGTCGATCGCGAAGTCCACCGGCTCGGTGGAGCGGTTGATGACCGCCACGTGCTCGACGACCTGCCGGCCGCCGGCGAGTTCGAGGTCGATGACGCTGCGGCCGTCGGGACCGTCGGCGTTGGCCGGCACGACCGACCAGGTGGTGTCGGCGCCGGACGGGGTGGCGAACGCCACCATGGCGGCCAGCAGCGCGACGCCGAGAGCGGGGAGGACGGCGAGGCGGGCGAGGACGCCTCGCGGGCGGCTTGCGGTCAACAGAGGTCTCCAGTCTCGTCGTGGCCGTCCGGGGCCCGCGCCGGGCGGGCGCGGGCCCCGGACGGCCGGAGCGGACGATGGCGTCCTGCCTCCGGTTCAGGACCAGGTGAACGTTCGGGACCGGTTGCCGTTCAGGACTGGTTGAACAGGGAAAGCGTGAGGGTCGAGTGGTACTCGCCGGCGGTGACGTCGGCGGGGGTGCGCAGCGTGAGGTCGGCGTTGACCTGCCAGGTGCCGATCTCGTCGGCGGAGTTCGCCGTCGACACCAGCAGTTCCTGGCCCTGCAGACCGACGGCCGGCGCTCCCGAGCCGTCGGAGATGACACTGGAGACGGGCTCACCGGCCTCCACCGCCCCGGAGGAGGAGTCGGTCAGCAGGCGCGGCCGCCAGCCCAGGTACTGCGAGCCGATGGGCGGCGTGGAGCCGCTCGTCGCGGTGAACTCGCCGGCCTGGCCGACAACCGCCCAGAAGTCGCCGGCAGGGATCTCCTCGGGCCGGCGGGTGTCGTTCACCGTGACCGTCGGCAGGGTGCCGACGAACTGGCGGGCGGCGGCGTTGGAACCGTCCTCCTGAAGGGACACGCCGCCGTTGTCGGCGACGGTCATGGACACCTGGCCCGGAGTGGTGCCGGGCTCGATCGTCACCGTGACGTCGATGCCCTGCTCGGGGTCGTCGTCCGCCACCGCGGGACCAGCCACGCCGACGCCCGCGAGCGCGACGCCGAGCACCGCCGCGGCGAGCAGTTGCGTGGTCCTGTTGATTCTCATGTCTTCGCTCCATCGCTGGGGGGCGATCCGGAGGGCGGGAGCGTGGTGATGGCGCGGACGGAGACGGCGAGCGTGCCGGGGCAGGCGGC
>NZ_JBFAPV010000035.1:0-22366 GCF_040676925.1 Nonomuraea sp. NPDC049486 | reverse complement strand
GACCAGGATTTCCGATGTCCGTCTACCGGGACCCTTCTGGCCATCTACCTGGAGTCACCTGTCCGCCGACCTGGAGTTTTAGATGGCCGCATACACCACATCAGCCAGATAGCGTCCGTGTGCTCCCCGCGCACGCGGGGATGGTCCGTCGGCTTCGATCGCTCCCCAGTAGCGTCGGATGTGCTCCCCGCGCACGCCGGGATGGTCCCAGGACGCCAATCTCCATCCGGCTCAGGACGTCGTGCTCCCCGCGCACGCGGGGATGGTCCCGGTTTGGCCTCAGCCCTTGACATCTCACCAGGGTGCTCCCCGCGCACGCGGGGATGGTCCCGACTCGGGCACGTATGGCTTGCCGGCGCGCACGTGCTCCCCGCGCACGCGGGGATGGTCAGAACGGGCCGGAAACGCTGTCTTTGATCGCCTCATCATCGCGCGCGCCAGGTGAGCTTCGGCTCGACGCGGCTGACCGCCTGGCATGCCCTGCCCAGCACGACGGTGTCCCCTTCCGGGCTTCGCAGCCTGCGACACGATCGCCGCTCCCGCAACCCTGCTCTCGCCCCCGCATAACGGGGCCTTCGGAGGGCGAGGCCTGGCGATCCAAAGATCTTTTGCTGGCGCAAAACATCTTGGAACCGCCAGACACGCACGGTTGCGGGCGCAGCTCCCCGCGTCGCTGACGGCCGCCGCCGGAAGGGGAAGCCCCGCCGCCTCGGCCAGATCGGCACCAGGCCCCCATCCGGCAGCCCATCAGCCAACCCGGCAAGGAGCTGCCATGATCTCGCTCGCCCCCGCGCGCCCCGCACCGTCCTCCCAGTCCGACGACCAGCCTGCGATCGCCATCGTCGGCGCCTCCATCACCGGCCCCACTCTGGCCCTGTTACTTCACCAGGCCGGCCTGACGAACGTCACCGTCCTGGACGCTTCCCCTCGCCTGCACGCGCAGGCCGGCGGCGTCATCGGCCTGGAGCACGCCGCCCTGGCCGCTCTCGACTCCATCGGTGTCCCGCAGCACGAGTTCGTCCCCTTTACCAGCGAACGCGTGGTCGCGGTCAAGGTCGCCGACCGTCGCGAGGCCGGCCGCACCCATACCTTCTATCCGGGCCGCTCCACCGCCTGGCACCTGATCAACACCGCGCTCCTGCAACGCCTCCCCGAAGGCTGGCTGCGCCTGGGCAGCCGCGTCCATGACCTGACCACCGGCCTCGACGGCCGCGCCCAGCTGCAGATCGCCGATGCCGATCCGATCAGCGCCGACCTGGTCGTCTTTGCCGACGGCCGCCGCTCGATCGGCCGCCGCATGCTCGACCCGGACCGCAAGCTCCGCTACGGCGGATACGTCGCCTGGCGCGGCCAAGCACCGATCCTCCTGCAGGACCTGCGCGACTACACCCGCATCGAACCGTACGGCGCGGGCTTCCACCTGTTCCCGATCCTGCAGCGCGACGGCAGCACCGCCACCGACTGGACCTTCTACCTCAACCACTCCGAGCAGGAGTTCCACGCCCTGCTGGACGCCGAACCGACCCGCCGCACCTACGTCCTCCCGCACCAGATCACCCCGTACGCCCGCGAGCACGTCACCGGCCACGCCCGGCAACTGCTGCCCACCACGGCCGCCGACATCATCGAGGCCACTCCCGCCTGGACCGCCGCCCCCATCGTCGACATCGCCCCGCCCGAGCGGATGGTCTACCCGGTAGGCCGCCACGCCCACGCCGTCCTGCTGGGCGACGCGCTGGCCCCGGTCCGGCCCAACACCGCCCGCGGCGCCAACAACGGCATCGAGCAGGCCACCTCCCTGGTCGCCGCGCTGACGCAGCACCTGCGCCACGGCGCTGACCTGCCCGTCGCCTTGGAGGGCTGGCAGCGCCGCGCCCTGCCCGCCGTCCGCGACGCGCTGGAGCTCGGCCCCAAGCTGGGCGCCGCACTCGGCCTCGGACACCATCCGGCGCCGGCATGACCGGCGACTACCGGCCGGCCCGGACCATCGAGCCGGGCTGGCTCGTCCGCCTCGCCGCCGGCGACACCCCGGCCGGTGGCGGGTGGATGCCCGTCCTGGCTCGCATCGACACCGTCAATCACCTCGGCCGGCAGCGCGTCTGGTTCCTCGGTGAAGACCGGGCCGCGTCGGCCTACGCCGACGACCTGGTCTTCAGCCGCACCCCCGACGAGGCGGCCATCGCCCACCACCCATGAGCCCTCTCGCGTCATCTCCGCCGTCCGGGGGGACCGATTCCCCGGACGGCGGCTCGATCAACAAGGAGCCCGTTATGACGTCGACCAACCTGCCCGTTCCCCAGCCGGCCGGAGACCGTGCCACATGGCTGCGGCACCTCACCCGCCGGCTCGCCACCGAACTCGCCGACCAACTGCGCGCCCAGCCGCCGACCGGCAAGATCGTGGACGAGGCGCGAACCCGTCTGCATCAGACGATCAGCCGCTACCGGGAGGGCGGCAGTGTGGATGACGCCACCGCCATCCGCCTCAGCATGGATCTGCGGATCGTCCGCGTCCGCGACGAGGCCTGGCTGGCCTCGCAGGTCGAGCCGGTCGTCATGACCGCCGTGCTGCTCGATGTGGCCGATCGGATCGAGCCCGCGTTCCTGGCCCCGGTCGGCTCACTATTGGCTTGCGCCGCGTGGAACCTGGGCGAGCGGGATGTCGCCCGTCGCGCCGTCGACAAGGTCTTGGCAAAGGAGCCCTTCTATTCGATGGCCCTGCTGCTCCAGATGGCGCTGCACTTCAATGTGCCTCCGGGCGTGCTTCGTGACCGCATGCCCACGCTCGACGAGATCGACATCCTGATGGGACCGCCCGGGCCGGGATGGCTCCAGCCGTTGCAGTGGACCCTGACCGACTACCTCGAATCCTCATGATCGCTTGTAGGGTGAGGCGTTTGCTCCCATGTCAACGAACCTCCCAGGAAGCGCCCCGTGTTACCTCGTCACCGTTCAGCCCTGCCCGCCGTGCTCGTCACCGCCTCGTACGGCGCCGCGCTGACGGTCGCCGTCGTCATCGCCTTGATCTCTGGCGACCTCGGCCCGTTGTGGTGGCTGACTCTGTTCACGACCGTGACCGAAGGCGTCGCGGCGACAGGGCAGAACGTGCTCCTCCTGGTCGTAGCTGGGCTGTTCTGGGCATGGGGGACCTGGCAGATCCTGCGCGGGCCGCTGGCGGGGCCGCCCCAGCAGGACCGGAACACCCTGTGGTTGCGCGTGGCGCTCTACGTCGCGGCGTCTACGACGTGGCTGGTTCACATCGCCCCGTCGTTGGTCTGGGCGGTTGCGTCGGTGCTCGACACTGCGGCGATGTGGGTGGTCGTGCTGCTGTTCATGCGGGTGCTGGGCGGCGACCGGCAGTACATGCGGGGCGCGGGGGTGCTCGGGTACGGCGGTTTCACCGTCATCGGCGTCCTCGACCTCGTCGGCTGGCCCGTCCCGGGTTGGGTGGAGCTGATCTGCGGCGTGGCCGTTCTGGCCTGGACGGTGCTGGTCCTGCGGGCCCAAGGGTACGACGACCGCTGGGGGACGGCGACCGTCGCGTATGGCATCGCCGCCCTGGTGGCGCCGATCTTTCTGATACTGGCGGCATTGCCGTTCCCGGACGAGACAAGCGCCGTCGAGGCTCTCGGTGTGGTCTCGAGCGTCCTGATCATGATCTGGCTGGCCAACTCCGCCCACGACCTTGCCGCCCCGCGCCACCAACCGGCAGCCCCGGCTCCGTTGGAGGCATGAGCCGACGAGCAGTCGCGTTGTCGGCCAGTCACCGTCGCGCGCGTGCCGCCTGTGATGGCCATGGTGATCGTTCATCTGGGCGATCTGAGCGCGCCGCCCCCAGGATCGTGGCGGCAAGCGATCTTCTCGCCCTCTCTTGCGCCCAGGTCGGCCTTGTTCGTGAACAACTCCGTCGCGCGGCGCACGCGCTCATGTCTACAGTGACCGATCGAGCCGCTCACCGAGCCGCTCGTACAGCGGACGCGTTCGGGCCCGGCCGAGCCCGGTGAGCACGTCGCCGTAGTCCCGTGACGGTGGCTGAGGCCGAGTGCTGATCGTGCGGTCGAATCTGACGCCGGTGGCAGGCCTTGCCGTATGTCCCTGCCGGTCACCCGCCCCACATTTCGGACCGGTCAGCCTCGCAGGCACGTTCCTCCAGGCAAGGCGGCTTTCGCTGCGCTCACCCCGTACGGTCAAGATCTTTTGGCGCAAGAGCAGGAACGGGCGCCAAAACATCTAGCCCGCACGGGGCCGCCGCCTTGCCTTCCGTCACTTCCACCTGCGTGTCCTCCCTCACCGAAACGCGGAACGGCCGCCCAGCAGGGGCACCGTACGGAAGGAGCCGGACATGCGACTCAGCCTCGACCTCCCCCTCTACGCCACCGACATCACCGCCTGCACCCGCTGCGGCAACGAGGTCACCCTCCAGCACAGCTGGAAGACCCTCGACGGTGGCCGCATCTGCCTGGGGTGCGTGGGCGAGGCCGTCGAGGCCTACCGCCAGTCCACGGTCGCCGACCACGAGATCCCCTACTAGCCCACGCGGGCGGCGGGGGACTCCGGCCCCCGCCGCCTCCCGTCCCGCCTCGTTTCGGAACCCGCCGTAACCACGCCACAAGGAGGAATCATCATGGCCGCAGGCGACACCGTCATCACCATCGTCGGCAACCTCGTCGACGACCCCGAGCTCCGCTTCACCCCGACAGGTCAGGCGGTGGCCCGGTTCCGCATCGCCTCCACCCCGCGGTACATGGACCGCCAGACCAACGAGTGGAAGGACGGCGACAGCCTCTTCCTGACCGCCAACGTCTGGCGGCAGGCGGGCGAGAACGTCGCCGAGAGCCTCACCCGCGGCATGCGCGTCATCGTCCAGGGCCGGCTCCGGCAGCGCTCGTACGAGACCAAGGACGGCGACAAGCGCACCGTCTACGAGATCGAGGTCGACGAGATCGGCCCGTCCCTGCGCCACGCCACCGCCCAGGTGAACAAGACCCGACGCAACCGCCCGAACACCCCGCCCCAGGACAACCCGTGGGAGAGCTCATCCCCCGAGCGGCAGCAGGCCAACGGCGAGCCGGTTCCCGCGGGCGCGGCGGCAGGCGACGAGCCGGACTTCTGACATTTGGCGGGTCCGCCCGGCTTCCCTCCGGGCGGGCCCCGCACCGCGCCTTCTGCGCGACCCCTTCCGCTCCGCCGTGCCTCCGGCCCAGCCACCATCTGCAGGCACGGCGGCTCTCTGTCTCCTTGTGGAGGACGTTCCCGATGATGTCTACCTCGACGTGCGCGGACCTGACGGACCTGCTGAACTTCGTCGGCGCCGTGCTCAACGACCCGGGCGTGGATCTGCGCCCCGCTCTGCTGCATGTCATCGCCGAACTGGCTCGCCTGCTCAGCGACGACATCGACGAGCGTGAGCTCGCCTCCGTGCTCGGCAACGTGCCAACGCCCGCTCCCGGCCGTCCCACGGCTTGCGGGGAGATCCTCTCCGTGCCGGGCCGCGGCCCCGCCGTCGTGCTGGTCGTCCGGAAGGGGGAGCGCTGCTCAAAGTGCGCACCGCCAACGAGATCCGCCACATCCGGCGTACGCCCGATGGGTGGGCGGACCTGTGACCTGCCGAAATCGTGCCCGTACGCCGAAGGAGGCCGATCCCGCATGTCCATGAGCGACCCCGGCGAGCACGAGCCGCTCCCGTTCGAGGGGCACATGCTTTTGACCACCGAATGCTGCCGGTGCGGCGTGCGGCCGCTCCTCGTCGATCCCGACCGTGCCGTGTCTGTCCTGATTCACCAAGCCACCGGCACCCCGGTCGACCCCGACGGCAATCCGGCCCGGCGCGGCGATCCCCTCGTACAGCGCGAAGCCCTGTGTCCCGCTTGTGTCCTGCTGTGTCGGCAGGCCATCGCGCAGGGCAAGTTCGTGTCCTGGCCCCGGAGGCCGTTGCCAGAAGAGCTCGCATGATGCGCCACGTGGTCCAGTTCTCCGGTGGCATCGGCAGCTGGGCGGCCGCTCAGCGCGTCGCGGCCGAGCACGGGACCGACCGGCTGACCTTGCTGTTCGCCGACACCCTCGTCGAGGACGACGACCTGTACCGCTTCAACCGGGACGCCGCCGCCCAACTCGGCGTCGACCTCACCGTAGTGTGCGACGGCCGCACCCCGTTCGAGGTGTTCGCCGACGTCCGCTTCCTGGGCAACGCCAGGATCGCCCCTTGCTTGTACTGGCTGAAGCAGAAGCCCTGCCGCGACTGGCTCACCGCCCACGCCGACCCGCGGACCACCATCGTCTACGTCGGCATCGACTGGTCCGAAAGACGCCGTATCCCCGGCATACAGCGGGGCTGGGCACCGTGGCGGGTGAGCTTCCCGATGGCCGAGCCGCCCTTCCTCACCCAGGGACAGATGCTCCAGGCCGCCCGGGCGCTGGACGTGCGCCCGCCCCGCCTGTACGACCAGGGCTACCGGCACAACAACTGCGGCGGCAGTTGCGTACGGGCCGGTCAGCGGCAATGGCTGCACCACCTGCGCACGCATCCCGACCGCTTCCTGCGTGCCGAGCACGAAGAGAGCCGGCTACGCGCCGAACTCGGCGACGTCGCCATCCTCAAGCGACTACGGCACGGCGTGACGCGCCCGTTGCCGCTGGCCGAGCTACGCCGCCGCGCTCAGGCCGCCTGACCTCCGCCGCTGGCTGACTTCCGGGCGGATGTCCCGTGCCGGATGGACCCGCGCTTGTTTGGGCCTACCACGGAACCCCGACGCGGGGGCGCGGCCACCAAAGCCGGGCTGGCGCGGCCGGCCCCCGCGCCTGGAACCCGTGGTCGATGCGGCCCAAGCGCGGGCCACCCCGGTCCGCCGCACCGGCCCATTGAAGGAGAACGCGGTGACCGACGACACCGCCGCCCGCTGGCGGCACATCGAGATCGTCCTGGACCGCTCCGGGTCCATGCATCCGATCATGGCCCAGACCGAGGCGGGCCTGCGCGCCTTCCTGGAAGCGCAGCGGGAGGTGCCCGGCCGCACCACCGTCACCCTGTACCAGTTCGACGACGTCGGCGAGCTCGTCTTCAGCAACGTGGAGCTGGCGGAGGTGCCGGAGATCCGGCTGCAGCCGCGCTCCGCCACCGCCCTGTTCGACGCGGTCGGCGACACCATCGAGCGGGCCCGCACCTTGGTGCTGGCATTGCCCAAGCCGGAACGCCCCGATGAGATCATCACGGTCATCCTGACCGACGGCGCGGAGAACTCCTCCCACCGCTACGACGCGCCGCGCCTGCGGGCCTGGATCGAGGACCTGCAGGCCAAGAAACGCAAGTGGGTGTTCGTCCTGCTGGGCGCGGGCTCCTACGTAACCAGGCTCGCCGGCATGCTCGGCATCCGGCAGGAGACCACCATCCACTACGATCACGACCTCAGCCAGACAGCTCTGTCCACCGTGGGCGAGATGGTCCGCCGGGGCAGCCGCAGCGGCCGGTACGGCTTCACCGACGAGGACAGGACCGCCACCCGGCACTGAGCCTCAGGGTGTGCTGGCGGCCGCGATCACCAGCGGCCGTCCAGCATGCCCCCGCTCCACACCGCTGATATGGCAGCCCTTCTCAGGGTGCCAGGGGTGCGGCATCCGGGCAGTTTCGGGCTTTCAGCCCTTGTCCGTGTCGGCGCCCAGCTCGACGCCCAGCCTCTCCAACCGGGAGCGGATGGCGCCGCGGCTGCGGCCGAAGACCTGCATCAGATCCCGGATGGTGGTACCAGGAGCCGCGGCCAGGTCCTTGAGCCGCTGGTCATCGTCGGGAGTCCAGGGGCGGTGCGAGTTGCTGTGCGTGTGCCGCCGCTCCTGCAGCGTCGGTGTCCGCCGGTTTCCGGCGAGCGCGGCCTGGCCGCCGGCCAGCAGCTGGACGAGCACCGGCAGGTGGGCCGCCGGGATGGGCTCGGCTGTGGTGAAGTCGGCGAGTAGTTGGCCCTCGGCGTCGTTGCCGCGCATCTCGATGTGCAGCCGGTCACCCTCGACGGTCAGGGTCAGCTCGTAGCGGTGGCCGTCCTGGTCGGCATGCAGACGTACCTGGGACAGGGAGGCGGGCACGGGATCTCCTTCGAGGCAGGCGGGGCGAAGGGCTCACGGACGCGGCCGACCACGGTGGCGCCCGGCTGGCGCCGCCCGTCCTCTCCCGGACGGCCAGTTCATGATCTCAAAGCGCTTGAGCTTCACTCACCTGATTATCGAACAGATGCGCCAGAAGGTCTCACCCATAATCACAGGGGAAGCCGCGCCATGAGCGATCAGGCAAGCCCGCTGCCTGGCGGGGAGGACTGGTTATCCGGACCGGCTGGCCGCCGTACCGCGGCCGGCCAGTATCGGGGCGCTTGAGGCTGCGCTCTTCCCTCGTCGCTCAGTCGCTTCGCTCCATCGCTCCTCAGTCCAGAGCACAGCCCGCCCCTCCAGGCCGGCCGCTTCTACCGCGCGCCGCCGTACTTCTGTCCGCTGGGCGCCGTCGTCACTACTCGCCGACCCGGACCTACCTCGCCGCAGCGGGCGCGGCAGCCAGCCTTTCCGCGCACAGGGCGCTCGCTACGCTCGCGTCGCCCACGATCGGCCTGCGGCCGACCCCGTGCGCGGCGCGCTCCACGTCGGCTTCACGGAGGCTTCGCTGGCGCTCCGCCTCCGTTACGCCTCCGCTCCGCGCGTTACCCCGCCGTCCCCCTCCGTTCCCGCCGCCGAGGCCCGAACCATCCCTTCAGCGTGAGCCAGACCGCACGGTCGGCACCGGCCGGAAGTCTTTCCACTGACCAGCTCGTCCCTGAGGCGCACGCGACGAGGTGCGAGCCGTGCGGTCTGGTCAGGCGCTTTCGGCTCATCCCAAGCCCGGCCTTGGCCTCGAACACGGCCGTCTGTTTGCGGCTCGCTGGCGCGCGGGCGGCATCTCCGCGTCCCCCGGGCTGGTGTCCCGAGCCAGGCCAGCCTCGCAGGCCGTCACTGCGGACAACCCGCCCCTTTCAAGATCTTTTGCTGCGCAAAACATCTTGACGGGCAAGTTGTCCTTCGCTCCTTCGCCTGCGAAGTCGCCCTTGCCGGGACACCCAAGGCGGGCGCCGCTCACGCAAGCGCCCCCTTCAGCAGACAGGAGCCTTTCATGCGCAACGTCTTCCTCCGCACCATCGCCCTCGATTGGGGCACTCTCATCGCCGCAGCGGGTATTGCCCTCGGCGTTCTCGTACTCGTCGGGTTCGGCGCCGCCGTAGTCAGTATCCAGCGCGACGACCGGCGTGGTGTTCCTGCCGCCTGTCCGACCTCCCCGCGCAGGTTCAGGCGGCGCGTGCTGGGCACCCACACCCCGTCCGACCGATAAGCGGGAGCCGGCCGTGTGCCTGGCGAGGGCGCGGAAGCACACGATCTCGGGGAATCCGCGCCCCTATCCCATCCCTCATCCCGCAGGTGAGTACACCGCGGCGAAATCCTTACCTGCCGCCAACCCACCTGCAACCAGCATGATCTTGACGATCTATCTCATTTCTCCGCAACCTGATCATGTCCTTGGACCAAGGTATCTGCGATGTTCGCGCCTGGTCCGCAGCCGTGCCGGCCGCCAGAGGAGGTGGATCACCTTGGCTTGGGTGAGCGTGATCGGACCCTCCATGGAACAGGTGGAGTACCGGCTGCAGGACGGCGCCGGATGCGGTGCGCACCGCGATGACGGCCAGGCCCAGGGCACGCCCCAGCAACCGCACGAGCAGCTCACCTACCGGCTGGCCGACGAACGCGGACTGATGTGGATCGGCCAGGGCCTGCACGAGTTCGGGATCATCCCGCAGACCCCGCTCACCCCCGACCAGTACGCGACGGCCCGCGCGCTGATGGACGGCGTCCATCCCCTCAGCGGTGAGGTCCTGGTGCCCGCCAAGCACGAGGTCGACCCCCGCGCCAAGCTGCCCGCCGCACCGCTCCTGGCGGCGTTGGAAGCGGCCGCGGCCGAGCAGGGCACCACGGTGCAGGAGCGGTTATCCGGCAGGCCCGCGGTGGCCCGGCGGGTGGCTCGCATGGCGCGCGGCATCGCTCGCCAGGGCGAGGCCCATCTCATGACGGTCACCGAGATCGAGCAGGTCGCCCGCGCCGCCGGCGTCGACGTGGGGGAGGCGTACACAGCCGACGAACTGGCTGTCGCGCGCCGGTGGTGCAAGTCCCGGGTACGCGTCGGCAACCGCGGCTACGACCTGACCCTGGACGTCACCAAGAGCCTGTCGGTGCTGTACGGGCTGGCCGGAAGAGAGTTCGCCGCCGAGCTCGAGACGGTGTTCGCCGACGCCGTGGTCGAGACGGTGGGCGCGGTGGAGGGCTGGGCCGCCTACGGTCTGCGCGGCCACCAGGGCGACGGCCAGGTAGCCGATCGGGAGGAGTCGACCGGGCTGCTCGGATGGGTGATGTGGCACCGTACCGCCCGGCCGGTGGACGGCGCGGCACCCGACCCGCACCTGCACGCCCACGTGACTATCGCCAACATGGTGCGCGGCCGCGGCGACGGCCGGTGGTCGGCGATCGCTTCCGGCGGTCGGGACATCCACCGGCACGCGCACGCCGCCGACGCCCTGCTTAAGGCCCGCATCCGCCGCGTGCTGACCGAGCGGTACGGCATCTCCTGGATCCGGGACCCGCACACCGGCGCGTGGGAGATCGCGTCCATCCCCGAGCAGGTACGCGTCCTGTTCTCCAAGCGGGACGGGCAGGTCAAGGCATTGCTGGCCCGGCTCGGCAAGCCCTACGACGAGGCCTCGCGCCAGGCCCGCAAGGTGGCTTCCGCGGAAAGCCGCCAGCGCAAACAGGACGACACCGACGAGGTCGACCTGCGGGCGGACTGGCGCCGCCAGCTCGCAGCCGAGGGCATCGACGCGGACACCCTGGTACGAACCTGTCGACAGGGCGGTGAGCTGCCGCCGCGGCCGAGCGCGGAGCAGATCGCCGCCTGGATCTGGCGCGCCGGAGGAGGGCTGACCGCGCATCGCAAGGTGGTGACCCGCGCCGATGTGCTGGCCGCGGTCATCGACGCGCTGCCCGACGGAGTGGCCGGCGTAGCCGAGGCTGAGGCGCTCACCGACGAGGTCCTGCGGCACGCCCCCGCCGTGGAACTACCGGAATCCGGGGCGAGCCACCTGAGCAACGCGGAGCGTTTCACCTCCAAGGACGTCCTGGACGCCGAGAACGCGATTCTGGCCAGTGTACGGAGCAGGTACGGCAGCGGCGTGGCCGTGCTCGACGCCGAGACGGTACGCATGGCCATCGACGCCTTTGAGGTCGGCAACGCCGTGGAGCTCTCCGGCGAGCAGCGCGCCGCTGTGGAGCGGGTGCTGATGGCTGGGCACGGTGTGGAGGCGATCACCGGGGTGGCCGGCGCAGGCAAGACCACGCTCATGGCGGCCGTCAAGACCGCGTTCGAGGCGCGCGGCCTGGTGGTGCGCGGCGCGGCCACCGCCGCGGTGGCGGCTGCCAACCTGACCGCCGAATCCGGCATCACCTCCCACACCGTCGCCGGCTGGCTGCGCCGCATCCGCGACCCCGACCGGCGAGGGCTGCGCGGGGTGGACGTGCTGGTGGTCGACGAGGGCGCGATGGTGGACGATCGCGAGCTGGCCGTGCTGCTACAGGAGGCCGAACGCAGGGGCACCAAGGTCGTGCTCGTGGGCGACCCGCTTCAACTGCGCGCGGTCGGCGTCGGCGGCGGCTTCGGCGCGGTGCACCGCCAGATCGGCGGGCTGATGCTGCGGCACAACCGCCGCCAGCGGGACCCGCTGGAACGCAAAGCCCTGGAGCTGTGGCGGGCCCACCAGCGGGGTGAGGCCCTGCACGTGTGGAGCCAGGGTGAGCGGGTGCGTTCCGGGCGCGGCGCCGACGACACCATGGCCCGGCTGATCACCGACTGGACGCACGCGAGGCAGCCCTATCGGACCGGCGACCGCGAGGCGGTGCACGACGAACTCGCCGACGTGCTCGTCCTGGCCGGCACCAACGAAGCCGTCGAGCGGCTCAACCTGGCGGCTCGGGCTCTGCGGCGTGAGCTCGGCGAGATCACTGGGCCGGAGCGCGCCTACCGGGTCGCCGGTGGCCGCAGCATCGCTCTGGCGGTCGGGGATCACGTCCGCGTACGGCGCAACGACTACCGGGCCCGCCGCGGTGAGGGCGAGCTCAACGTGCTCAACGGTTACCGCGGCATGGTGGTGGCCATCGACGCGCGCGATCAGGTGCAGGTCGAGTGGCGTCACACCGGCCCGGACGGGCCCGCCCTGGTGACCGAGTGGATCAGTCGGCGGTTCATCGCCGAGGGCGGTCTGTCGTACGGGACGGCGATGACGGTGGCCGCCGCTCAGGGGCTGACGGCCGAGCACGCCTTGGTCTACGGCATGGGCCTGGACCCGCACACGCTGTACTCGGCGATGGCCCGCGACCGTGCCACCGCCCGCTTGTACCTGCCGCTGGAACTGCTGGAAACCGACGCCGACCGGGCACGTCACGGCGAGGTCAGGGGAGCAGATCACGAACTGCAGCGGGCGATGGAAGCCTACGCCGCCACCCTGGAAGGCGACCGCAGCGACAAGCTCCTCACGCCCGAGCCCGAGCCGGTCGCCCCACGCTCGGCAGGCGAACGCCAGCCTGGAATCAGGCGAGACCGGGACAACCAGCGTGACACCGGCCGGCAGGTGTCTCGCGTTGACGAGGTCACTTCGGAGCCTGGTGATGGCCGGTCGCAACGCGATGCTGAGCGTAAGGCGCTGGTCGCGGTGCGGCGGGCGGCGGCTGCGCTGGCCTTGGCGCAGTCGCAGTACGGGGTGGGGTTGCTCGCGGAGGGCGAACTGCACAGGCGCCTGCACGAGCTGAACCGGCAGATCACCGCTGCCGAAGCCGATCTCCGGGCCGCCGAGCGGGATCGCCGGCGCTTCGCCAAAGCCGGCAGCGGCCCTGTCGAGACTCAGCTGATCGCCAAGCGGGATCGTTTGAACGAGCAGGCCCGAAGGATCGAGGCAGCGTCATCGGCCGCTGGGCGACTACGTCGGGCGATCGCAGCGGTGACGGACAGCCGAGAACTCGATGAACTCCGTCAGCGTGAGCATGACCTCGTCGGTGAACTCGGCGCGCTGCGACCATGGGAACGATCACGCCGTCGCGAGTTGGAAGCCGCCCTGAGGGGGGTGGATGAACAGCGGACGCAGGTGCGGCAACGACGTGACGCTCTCGTCGGGAGTATGCCGGAGCTGTGGCAGGCCGCCCAGGAGGCGGCTGAACAGGCACCACCGAAGGTCACTTGGCCGCTGGTACGGCGCCGTCGTGATGACCTGGATCGAGACTTCGCCGCTGCGCAACGTGGTGCTCGTGCCCAGGATGTGGTTGATGCCGAGCGGCGGGCGGAGGCCGCTCGCGGACACCGAGTGCTGTTGCGGCGGGAGCATGCTGCTGTGGAGCAGGAAGTCGCCCGGCGTAGGACGCTGTCTCCTGAACGGCGCGGTGTTGAAGATGCCGTCCGCTTGGAGCATGCCGCGGAGGCTCGTTCAGGGAGAAGCGTAGACCAGCCTGGTAACCGTCATGCTGAACGTGAGATGGAGAAATACCGTTTGCCCGACCGGGAAGAAGCAAGCCGCGATCAAGGGCACGATAGGTGACTGGTCCGTGAGCATGGGTAAGTCGCATTCCGCGACTGTATGATCACTAATTTCGCTCTTGTCGAGTGATCATGCAAAAGTTACGCTTTGCCCGTTTGCTATACAGCTCCGAGCCGGACGAGCCGGGCGTCCCATTACCTGCCGGTCGGATGGGGTTGACGGTCGGCGTCCTTGATGCCTCGTTGGGTTCGGAGTGTGACGGCGTATGCGCCGGACATTGTCATGGGCTCGTTCGGCATGGTTCGTCTCATTCATGCTAGTGGCATTGCTACCAGGGCTGTTTACGCTTTCCGTTGGTCCAGCACAGGCCGATTCACTGGTCGCGGCTTCGGGCCATGTCGAGCAAGCGGAATTAGTCATACCGAAACAGATGATGGGTACGAGCGTCGTTCTGCCGGAGGTGGTGAGCGGCTCGGCCACTCGTGCCGAGAACGATGCTGAGCCACACGAGGACACCCCGCAAGCGCCGGTGCGAGGCGCTCTGCCGTTGGAGGATCGGCTTCCCCGGGCACAAGGGACCGCATCGAGGGAACTGCCGTCCGGTGTCACACGAGCCGAGCAGCGCGAGCAGGAGATCCTGGGCTGGCCACTGATCGACGACGTGTATCCGGAGCATGGAACACTCGTGGGGACGGTGACGCCGCTCCTCACAGCCGAGGCGACCAGCTTGGGCGGGGGCACCCAAGGAGATTTCGACTTTTTCTATAACGTGTGTGAAGTCCTGGAAGAGGAGGACCCGGATTTTGAGAATCCGCCGCCCACTCCGGAGTGCTTCCAGTCCGGCAGGCGACGTGGGGAGAACACATGGCGTGTCCCTGCGGGAAATCTCAAGTGGGGTCAGGAATACAAGTGGCGGGTGCGCGTCGTCGACCCCGAAAGCGGTGACTCAGACCAGAGCGACGAGCAGTCGTTCACCACTGGCGCCCGCCAACCATTGAGCAGTTCGCTCCTGGGATCGGGAGGATCCAAGGAGTTCTCCCCAATCCTCGGGAATTACACGACGACCGTGACGGACGCGCAAATTTCTGCAGCCGGTCCCCCTCTCGCCGTGACCCGTACTTACAACAGCCTGGATGCCCGGACGGATGGAATCTTCGGCGCGGGTTGGACAACCGTCTGGGACATGAAGCTGGTGGAGGAACCCGACGGGCTCCTGGCTCACTATCCAGATGGCCGTCGGGTGCGCTTCGCCGACAAGGGCGACGGCAGTTATCAACCGCCTCCTGGCATGCACGCCAAACTCGCCGATGTGGACGGCGGCGGCTGGCGCCTCATGGACAAGTCGTCGACCAGCTTCTACTTTGACTCATCGGGTCGTCTGCTGCGGATATCTGACGCACGCGGCCGGGAGCAGATGCTGGAGTACGGCAGTGACGGCAAGCTAAGCCGGGCCACGGCCACTGGAGGACGGTCTCTGCACTTCACTTGGTCGGGCTCACGGGTGGCGTCCGTATCCACCGACCCGGTGGACGGAGAGAGCGCCACCTGGACCTACAGCTACAGCGGCGACACTCTCACCTCGGTCTGCGCCCCGATCGCGGCGCCGAACTGCGCGACCTACACCTACCAGGACGGGTCACGCTACAGAGGACTGGTCCGCGATTCCGATCCGGTCGGTTACTGGCGGCTTGGAGACGCTCAGCACGAGCCGGCCGCCAACGAGGGCAGCGACGGACGCGCCGGTATCTACACGAGTGTCACCGTGGGCCGCCCTGGAGCTTTGGGAGGCAGCGCGGACACCGCCGGGGGCTTCACCAAGTCGCATGTCGCACTGCCGTTCTACCTGCTGGCCCGGCTCCGGGACAGAGTGTCGATCGAAGGCTGGTTCAAGACCTCGCAGAACGGCATCATCTTCTCCGCCGCCGAGTTCGGATACGAATTCGGGGCCACGAAGCCCGTCTTGTATGTCGGTACCGATGGACGGCTGCGCGGCCAGCTGGGCGACATCAGAAACAGCAGCGGGTCGTGGGTGTACACGCCGATCACCAGCTCCAACCCGGTCAATGACGATCAGTGGCACCATGTCGTGCTGAACGTCAATGGCTCACACCAGCAGCTTTTTCTGGACGGCCAGCCGGTGGGCGAGCTCAACGGGGCTCTCTACCCTGAGTATCGTTCGTATGCCTACATCGGCAGTGGTGACCGCGCCAGCCGGTGGTCCATTGATGTGCCCGGGGGGCCCAACACCAGTGGTGCCTTCGCTTTCAAGGGCTCGATCGATGAGTTCGCCGTTTACGGCAATCCTCTTACCGGCACAGAGATCCAGGGACACTACGCGGCTCGTGTCGTGGCGCCGAACAAGCTGCAGAAGATCACTCGGCCCTCTGGGCGGGTCTGGGCGGAGAACACCTACGACACCGCCACTGATCGTCTCAAGACGCACACCGACCGTCATGGAGGGACGTGGCAGCTCGGTGAGCCGGGCACGGACTGGATCACCAAGGTCGCCACTGTCAAGGTCACCGATCCGCGTAATGGCACGGCGACCTATGCATACGACGAATGGCGTGGCAACCGCGTCGTCTACGAGATCGACCAGGACCTGCACAAAGCCGAGTACGCGTACGACACCGGCGGCTACCTGAGCAAGGTGACAGATCGAAACGAAAACGTCACCCGGCAGTACAACGACGAACGCGGCAACGTTCTCAGCGTCAGGACCTGTCGGACATCCAGCACGTGTCATCGGCAATACGCCACGTATCACGTGAACGAGGATGACGAGTTCGATCCGCTGAACGACCGCCAACTGACTTATCGAGACGCGCGTTCGTCGGGCGAGACGGACAACCGATATCTCACCAAGATCGAGTACAACGGGTACGGCGAGCAGATCAAGGAAACTACTCCGGCCACCCCCGACTTCCCCAACGGCCGATCGATCTCGGTGGCGTACACCGACGGGACCGAGCCGGCCGTTGACGGTGGAACGGTGCCGGCCGGACTGCTGAAGACCTGGACCGACCCGAAGAACAACATCTGGGCGATGCGTTACACGGCATCGGGTGACCTCGGGGAGCAGATCGAGCCGACCGGGCTCGTGAGCCGGTTCGAGTACGACGCCCTTGGCCGCGTCACATCAAGCAGCCAGATCTCGCAAGCCCACCCCGATGGCGTGAAGACCACGTTCGCCTACGACAACGTCGGCAGGCCACTGACCCAAGTCGGGCCGGGGGTGAAGAACGAGATCAGCGATGTGACGCACACGGCTCAGATCCGCTACACCTACGACCCGGACGGCAACAAGCTCACCGAGACCGTCGCCGACCTGACGGGTGGCGACCCCGAGCGCACCACCACGTACACCTACGACGACCACGGCAACGGGGAAACCAGCATGGGCCCCGAGGGCGGCGTTGTCCGTAGCACCTGGAACAACCTCGGTCTGGTCGACACGATCACCAACGAAGTCGGCTCAACCTTCGGCCACACCTACACCAAGCGTGGAGAGCTGGCCACCCGCACCCTCAAGAACTGGACGGGCAGCCCCGTCAACCCGCAGCCGGCCACGGAGATCGTGCTGGAATCGCGCTCCTACGACGCCGGCGGTCGCCTCGCGGCCACCGTCCTCGCGACCAACGCCAATGGGACGGGCCGTAAGACCTCTTACAAATACCTCGGCGACAACCTGCTCTCAGAGGTCATCGCTGATGATGTCAAGCTCAACGGTTCGACCACGCCCAGGGACGTCAGCCTGGAGAAGAACACGTACGACGCCGCGGGCAACCTCACGCTCAAAGTCACGGGCGGCGAGGAAGACATCCGCACTGGCTATGAGTACGACGCGGCTGGCAGGCTCACCTCCACCTCCCTCGACCCCAGCTCGCTCAACAGGCGGACCGTCTTCGAGTACGACGCCAACAACTTGGCGACGAAGGAAACGCGCACGGGCGCCGGCAGTACCCGCGAAGAGATTGTCAGCTACGCGTACAACGCCGTGGGCATCAAGACGCGCCAGACGGTCGAGAACGGGGACCAGGACCTCATCACCTCGTGGACCGTGGACGACCGCGGCCTGGTCACAGCGGCGACCGATCCACGAGGCAACGCGGACGGTGCGACAGCGGCGGACTTCACCGTCGACAACCGCTACGACGCGCTCGGCCGCCTCATCGAGGCCAAGGCGCCGGCCGTTCAGGTCGAGAAGGCGGGTACGGCAGCGACCAGCGCGAGGCCGGCTGTCCGCTCCGGCTACGACACGTCCGGCAACCAGACGCACCAGGTGGATGCGGAAGGCCGAACTGTCACCACGGCCTACGACAAGGCTGGACGAGTCGTGACAATGACGTCTCCCGCTTACACCCCACCAGGTGGCACAGCGGTCACACCGAGCATCACTCATCAATATGACCCTGCGGGACGCCTCGTTAAGACCACCGACCCGCGCGGTTACGACACCTCCTTCGAGTACGACGCCCTTGGCAACCTTGTACGCACGACCGACCCAGGCCCATCGGGACCGGGCGGTGTCTCAGTCGCGGAGTACGACCTCGTAGGCGAGCAACTGGCAGCCGTGGACCCCACCGGTGCCCGCATCCAGACGACCTACGATGACCTCGGCCGTAAGATCACCCAGACCGAGATCGAGCGCAGGCCGACCAACGCGGCATTCACCACCACGTACGCCTACAACGACGCCAGCATCCTGACCAAGACTGTCGCGCCCGGGCCCGGCAACAAAACCACCTCGTACGTGGTCAACGCCGCCGGCGAGGTCACCTCGGCGACCGACCTCGCCAACAACACCACCACGAACACCTACGACCTGGCGGGCCGGCTGCTGCGGGTGCGTGACGCCACGCTCAACGCCACCGCCACCAGCTACGACCTGGCCGGTCGCCCCATCGAGGTCAAGGACCTCAACAGCTCCGGCATTACCCTTCGCACGGTCGGCCTCGGCTACGACCTGGCTGGCAACATGATCAGCGAGACCTCCGCCGAGCAGCACACCATCCGCCACGCCTACGACGCGCTCAACCGGCTCACCAGCCTCACCGAACCGGTCAAGACGAACGAAGAGATCGTCACCCGCTTCGGCTACGACGCCGCTGGCGCCCGCACCCGGCTCACCGACGGCCGCGGCAATACCACCTGGACCGCTTACAACAGCCTCGGCCTCGTCGAGCGCGTCATCGAACCGGCGACCACCCAGCATCCGAGCGAGGCCGACCGTACCTGGACCTACGGCTACGACCAGGTCGGCAACAACACGACGATCCTGCAGCCGGGCGGCGTCCGCATCGACCGCGCGTACGACCACCTCAGCCGCCTCATCCAGGAGAGCGGCGCAGGCGGCAGTGCCGCTACCGCCGAGCGCACCTTCGGCTACGACCCTGCCGACCGCCTGACGACGGTGGGTGACTACACGCTCGAGTACAACGACCGCGGCCTCCTCTCCAAGATGACGTCGCCGTCGGGCCAGCCCATCACCATGGCCTACGACGCCAACGGCAACCTCACCCAGCGAGTGGACGCCGCCGGCACCGCGAACTTCACCTGGGACAACGCCAACCGTGCCGCCACGGCGAGCGACCCTGTCACCGGCCGTACCTGGACCTACGGCTACGACAAGGCCAACCGCGTCACGAGCCTGACCTCCGCGAACCCGGCCAACACCCACTCCATCATTTACGACGACATGGGCCGCGCCACGTCCCAGACCTTGAAAACTGGCTCCGGCAGCGAGTTGGCCAAGATCACTTATGGCTGGGACCTAGACGACAACCTCACCACCAAGACCACAACCGGTTTGGCAGGGTCGGGCACCAACACCTACGGCTACGACCACGCCGGCCGCCTGACCTCCTGGACCGCCCCCGGCGGTGCCACCACCGCTTATGAGTGGGACGCCGCAGGCAACCGCACCAAAGCCGGCAGCGCTACCTTCACCTACGACGAACGCAACCGCCTCACCTCCGGCGACGGCACCGACTACACCTACACTCCTCGCGGCACCCTGGCCGGTCAGACCAAGAACAGCACCACCACCTCCTACACCTTCGACGCCTTCGACCGGCTGATCGCCGACGGCGCCAGCCTCTACAGCTACGACGCCCTCAACCGCATGACCAGCCGCATCCGCGGCACCACCAACCAGACCTTCGCCTACTCCGGGCTGGGCAACGACCTGGCCGCGATCAGTGCCGGCGGCACCGTGCAAGCCAGGTACAGCCGGGATGTCTTCGGAGCCCTGCTCGGCCTGCAGGAAGGCGGCGCGGCTGCTGTGGCCGCCCTGTCGGACCTGCACGGTGACCTGGTCGCCACGTTCACCACATCCTTGGCCACCAGCACCAGCTACGACCCGTTCGGTGCTGTCGCTGCCCGGACCGGCGCCGCCACCACACTCGGGTACCAGGGTGAGTACACCGACCCGGACACCGGCAAGGTCAACATGCACGCTCGCTGGTACCAGCCCGGTACCGGTACCTTCGCCAGCCGCGACACCGCCACCCTCACCCCGAACCCGTCCGTGCAGGCCAACCGCTACACCTACGCCAACGCCTCACCCATGACGGGCATCGATCCGAGCGGCCACTTCACCCTCTCCGCCGGCGTGGGCTCCAGTGGTGGCTCAGGCTTTACAGGATCCTGGTGCAGCAGTGGCTACCTGTGCTTGGGAACGGGAGGCGGCGGCACCCTCCCCGCTGCTCCCAGGACTCCTGGCCCAGGCTGGGGCGATGTCATGGAGTACGTCGGCGGGGGGATTCCGTCCGGAGGCTGCATTCAAATCGGCAACACCTGCTCCGAGACGTACATGAGTTCGCTATGGTGGACCGCCTATATCAACTCCCCCGGCTACGACTACTACTCCAACCCGCTAATGTCGGATGAGGAGGCCAAGCGCATGGGGGTCATGAACAATGGTCGCCCTCTGGTCAAGGGAATGGAGGACTTCTGGCAGGCTAGTGAGGCCCACCGAATGGAGTTCATGGCAAACTATTCGGCCGTTGCCGACGATGCCTCCCTTTATCTACTGTGGCTCCTCATCACTCTTCCGGAGGCACAAAACGTAGCTGGAGCAGCCAGCGGCTCCAGTTCTATCCCAGATCCCGGATGTGAGCCTGCAGGCAGCGACAAATGTAAGCTCTTTTTTGAGACACACCATATAAAGGGCAAGAAGTGGGTTGCCAACAAACCGGTTAAGCCGCCAAAAGTTACCAACAAAAAACTGCAATCCCTGCTAGCGGCAATCTATGAAACAGACAAAGTGAGAGGCGGGGTTGTCGGAAATGGTAAACTAGGTGCTGCCCTTGAATTCGAACTCAGAACGGGACTGAAAATTAAGGGCATCTACCACGCCAACAAGGCCGCCTCGTCTGCTAGTGCATTGGCGAAGCTGCTGGAGGAGCATCGCAAGGGTACAATCAAGCTATCTCCAAGTGACAAATTTCACGCAACTAGAGAATTTGCAGAGATTTGGAAGGTGCTCAATCGTGCTGATTATCATCCGGCAGTAGAAAAATTCTTCGCAGCAAATCCAGCTCGACTAAAGGAGTTCAATAATGCCATCGCTAACACGATGAAGACCGAGGCAGTAAAGGTGGTAACTGGGCAAGTGTTTCGTCCGCGCCCTGGGCAGCAGCGAAATCCTAATGCACAGAACCAGCATGTTCCGGGGCAGGGGAAGCAGCCGTCTGGATTCTTGCGGGGAATGGTCAAGCTAGGCAACGCGGCGGGCGCGTTGGGAAATCTGCTCTGGGTTCTAAGCAGTGTTTCATGTGCTAGTGACGCCCAATGCGCCAGGAGTTATATGCGCGAACAATATGGCTTGCCCAGCAGAGAAAATTCGATTGCATAAGATCTTCGGGCATGGGGTGGTGTGGAGGGTTTGGCCTGCTACACCGCAGGTCTACTTCCCCGAGTTCTCGGTGCAGCTATGTGAGAGGCTCAACGATCGACATGGACAAATTCAACCTCGATGACTTCGTTAGTCTAGAAGAGCTAATTGAGCGAGCTAGGGAGATCATCTGGAAGGCAATGCCTACCGCTAGAGAGCCCATCAAGGCACTAGAAGCACAGGCTGAGGAAGACGGGATGAGTGTTGGCCTGTTCGATTACCTGCTAGAGATCGTGGCGGAAGTATTCGAGCCTGCCGTTGAAGAAGACAATAAAGAAGTTATCGAGGCCTTCTTTGGGATGTGTGAAGGTCTTCTCGGACTGAACAGTTCTCTTCTCGAAGAGAACGTCGACGATCTGGTAGCGAAAGTCCTGATTAGACACCATCCAACTCTGATCTCGCAGAGCGGATTGCGACTACAAGAACTTATCGCTACACATTGAGGTTATTTCGTGCACCTAGTACGGCAGTCTCTATTCGTCCATTGAGCTGGGATTACGTTGTAGCCAAGCGGGCGCGTTTGTGGAACCAGCGGGCTCGGGCCTGATGACGGCGGCGCCAGGCTGACCAATGGGCGGTGTGTACGTAGCTGCCAGGAGGCCCGGTAGCAGGCTGGCGGCTTCGTCTGGAAACGGGCGGGGCCGAAGCCCAGCGTCAAAGGCCCTTCAAGGGGAAGCAACGATGCCGTCCGTAGCATGAAGCGAAGCCTGCGGCGTCGTTACTCAGCCTGGATACACCGCGCGGAATGTGACTTAATCGCCGTGAAATGAGAGGAGGTGCCCTGCGACCTGGGATGATGGGAGTTCTCTAAGTGAGTGTTTGAGATCGATGATCTTCGTCAGTCGCAGACGATTCTGGCTTGTCGCCGAACAGGACCCCTGTGAGTGAGACGGCGGGCCATA
>NZ_JBFAPV010000034.1:0-30834 GCF_040676925.1 Nonomuraea sp. NPDC049486 | reverse complement strand
ACGAACATGGGGTCCTGGCTCTCGCTCTGGCCGCCGTCGCCGATGCCGTAGTAGCGCTTCATGCCGCCGTCGAAGAACGTGCCGGCGTTGCGGGTCGTGGTCTGGTGCACGCTGCCGGTGTCGGACGGCCAGGCGCCGCTGCCGTCGCCGCCGCCATTACCGCCGCCGCTGCCCATCTTGACGAGCTGCCACTGCTGGTTGGCACCGTTGAGGTCGTCCCACTGGGAGACGCGGGCGCCGTCGGCGGTGGACCACTCCCAGGTCTCCAGGGCCTTGCCGCTGTGGCGGTTGATCAGGCGGACGTGGCCGCCGTCGGAGTCGGCCAGCCGGAACTGCTGGTTCCAGCCGTTGGTGTCGGCCCACTGGACGATCTGGGCGCCGCCATTGGCGTTCCATTCGTAGACGTCCAGGACCTTGCCGCTGTGACGGGACTTGAGCCGGTAGTAGCCATCGCCGGAGCTGACGAACTGCCACTGCTGCTGGTTGCCGTCGTTGCGGGCCCACTGCACCATCGGCGCGCCGTCATGGGTGGCGAACTCGTACACGTCGAGCGCCTTGCCGCTGTGCCGGTTGACCAGCACGTACCAGGCGTTCGTGTCGACGCTGGCCGCCCGCGCGGGCAGTTGGACGGCGACCGCGCCGGCCATGGCGGTCGCCAGGGCGACCAGGCTCAGCAGCAGACGCCGCCAGCCGCCCGCCCTTCGAGGTTGAGGTAACACGACCATCTCCCTTCAGGTAAGCGCTTTCCGGGCGATTGATCCCACGCCGACGGCCGGCCGTCAACCAGGCGGGCACCCTCCCCCTGGTGACCTGCGACGGCCCCTGAAACTTTCAGCCAGGAAGAGGAGCGTAAGAAGGTCGTAAGAACGCTCCGCCACCATCGGAAGCGGCGAACCGGAAAGGACTCATCCATGCGCAAGCTCAAGCTCCAGGTCCAGACGACCGTCGACGGCTTCATGGCCGGCCCGCAGGGCGAGATGGACTGGCTGACGTTCCCGTGGACCGACGACCTCAGCGACCACGTCAACGCGCTCACCAAGTCCGTCGACCGCATCGTGCTGGGCCGCAAGCTCGCCGAAGGGTTCATCCCGGCCTGGGCGTCCAGGCCGGAGGGCGAGGACGAGGAGTCGATCGACTGGATGAACGACACGCCCAAGACCGTCATCTCCAACAGCCTCACCGAGTCGCCGTGGGAGAACGCCACCGTGGCCGGCGGTGACCTGACCGAGATCATCGAAGGGCTCAAGGCCGAGCCGGGCGGCGACCTCATCGTGTACGGGGGCGGCACGCTCGTGTCGAGCCTGATCGCCGCGGGGCTCGTCGACGAGCTCCACCTGTTCGTCAACCCGACCTCGATCGGGGCCGGCATGCCGGTGTTCCCGGCGGACGCCTACCACCGCTTCCGCGTGGCCGGCACGCGGACGTTCGACTGCGGGATCCTCGCGCTCCACTACGAGCCGGTGCGCGCCTGAGCGGTCAGATCGCGTCGGCCTCGATCGCGGCCGCGGTCAGGGTGAGCGCGCTGATCCAGCCCGGCAGCCGCTCCCTGGTGAAACGCGCGGTGGGCAGCGCGATCGAGATCGCCGCGTACGGACGGCCCGACCCGTCGCGCAGCGCCACCCCCACCGCCGTCAGGCCCGTCTCCGTCCGCTGGTCGTTGATGGCGACGCCGCGCCGGCGCACCGCCGCCAGGTCGCGCCGGACGCGGGCCAGCTCGGCCTCGTCCGCGTAGAGCCGCGCCAGCTCGGCGGGCGGGAGCAGGGCCAGGATCGCCTTACCGCCCGAGGTCAGGTGGGCCGGCAACGAGCGCCCCGTACGGTCGCCGACCCGCAGCACGTTGTCGCACTCGACGGTGTCGACGAAGCGGACCTCCGCGCCCGCGCGCACCACCAGGTTCGCCGACTCGCGCACGTGCGCGACCATCCGCTCCAGGTGCGGGCGGGCCACCCTGCGCAGCAGTGTGACCGGGGCTTCCGAGACGGGCGCGGGCCGCAGGACGGGCCCGGCCCGGTAGCGCCGGTCGGAGTCCTGCTCGGCGAAGTCGCGGTAGACGAGCATCGCCAGCAGGCGGTGCGCGGTGGAGCGCGAGACGCCCAGCCGCTCGGCGACGTCGCTCAGCCGCAGCGGTCCCTCCTGCTGCAGCAGCGTGGCCAGGTGCAGCGCGTGATCGACCGACTCGATCGCGTACGACGGGCGATTCTTCACAGCAGAACAACCTATTCCATCAGGAGGAACCTAGACCAGGATGGTAACCGGTCACTGCAGCGCATCTGTCAAGGAGCCGTACACCGATGACCGTCACCAGTCCCGTCAGCATCGTCGCGAGCGACGCGCCCGACCAGCCCGACCGCACTCCCGAGCTGGACGGGCTCTACCGCGAGTTCGAGTCCGAGCTGCTGGTCCCGCTCTGGACCGAGATCGGCGACCTGATGCCGCACGCGCCGGTGTCCGCCGCCGTGCCGCACCTGTGGCGCTGGAACCGGCTGCTCCCGATGGCCACGAAGGCGGGCGCGCTCGTCCCGGTCGGCCGGGGCGGCGAGCGGCGCGCCATCGCGCTGGCCAACCCCGGGCTGGGCGGTCGCCCGTTCGCGACGCCGACCCTGTGGGCGGCGATCCAGTACCTGAACCCGCGCGAGGACGCCCCCGTGCACCGGCACACCCAGCACGCCTTCCGCTTCGTCGTCGAGGGCGAGGGCGTGTGGACCGTGGTGAACGGCGACCCGGTCGCGATGCGGCGCGGCGACTTCCTGCCGCAGGCGGGCTGGAACTGGCACGGCCACCACAACACCAGCAGCGAGCCGATGGCCTGGATCGACGGCCTCGACATCCCGTTCCAGCACTACACCGACTCGACGTTCTTCGAGTTCGGCCCGGACGAGGTGGAGAGCAGGGAGGCGCCCGACCGGTCGCGCTCGGAGCGGCTGTGGGCGCACCCCGGCCTGCGCCCGCTTACCCAGCTCGACCCGTCCCCGGCGACCCCGCTGCTCGCCTACCGCTGGGAGCACACCGACCGGGCGCTGTCCGAGCAGCTCAGGCTCGAAGCTGAGGGCTACACCGCCACCACCGAGCCGGGACACGCGGCGGTCCGCTACACCAACCCGACCACCGGCGGCGACGTCATGCCGACCATCCGCGCCGAGTTCCACCGCCTCGCCCCCGGCATCGGGACCGCCACCCGCCGGGAGGTCGGCTCGTCGGTCTTCCAGGTGTTCGACGGTCTCGGCCGGGTCACCGTGGGTTCGGCGAGCTGGGACGTCGAGCGCGGCGACCTCTTCGTCGTCCCGTCCTGGCAGCCGCTGACCGTCGAGACCGAGCCCGGCCTCGACCTCTTCCGGTTCAGCGACACCCCCGTCATCGAGAAGCTCCACCAGCACCGCGTCCAGATCGACCCGAGGAAGCACGCATGAGACTCGCCACCATCCGCACCGCCGAAGGCACCCGCGCCGTCCGCGTCGACGGCGACCGGTACGTCGAGACCGGGTTCGGCGACGTCGGCGAGCTGCTCGCGCGGGACGACTGGCGCTCGCTCGCCGAGTCCGCCGGCGGGCCCGCGCACGCCGCCGCCACGGCCGGGCTCGCGCCGGTGGTGCCCGCCCCCGGGAAGATCGTCTGCGTCGGCCTGAACTACCGCAACCACATCCTGGAGATGGGCCGCGAGCTGCCCGAGCACCCGACGCTGTTCGCCAAGTACGCCGACGCGCTCATCGGCCCGTACGACGACATCGCGCTGCCCGCCGAGTCCGACGCCGTCGACTGGGAGGCCGAGCTGGCCCTGGTCGTCGGCGCGACCGTGCGGCGGGCCGACGAGAGCCGGGCCGCCGCCGCGATCGCCGGTTTCACGGTGCTGAACGACGTCACCATGCGCGACTGGCAGTACCGCACCGCCCAGTGGCTCCAGGGCAAGACGTTCGAGGGCACCACCCCGCTCGGCCCGGTGCTGGTCACCCCCGACGAGCTGCCCGGCGGCGTCCGCCCCGAGCTGGCGATCAGCGGCGCGGTCGACGGCGAGGAGGTGCAGAAGTCCAACACCGGCGACCTGGTCTTCGACCCCGCCGCGCTGGTGCGCTACGTCTCCACGATCATGACGTTGCGGCCCGGCGACGTGATCGCCACCGGCACCCCGGGCGGCGTCGGCCACGCCCGCAAGCCCCCGCGTTACCTCGCCGACGGCGGCACGCTCGTCACCGAGATCGAGGGCATCGGCCGGCTCGAGAACAGGGCGCGCAGGTCATGACCGAGATCCGGGAGTGGATGGACCACTGCACCGGCCTCTTCCTCGACGCCGTCGACGGGCTCGCCGACGACGATCTCGGCGCGGCGACCGGCCTGCCCGGCTGGTCCCGGCGCCACGTCGTCGCGCACGTCCACCACAACGCCGAGGCGCTGCGCCGCCTGCTGCACTGGGCGCGCACCGGCGAGAGGACGCCGATGTACGCGAGCCCCGAGCAGCGGAACGCGGAGATCGAGGAAGGCTCGGCGCTGCCCGCCGAAGAGCTGCGCGCGCTGGTGCGCGGCTCCGCGGCGGCCTTCGCCGCCGACCTGGACGCGCTGCCGGAACGGGCGTGGACGAACGAGGTCGTCACGGCGCAGGGCCGGACCGTCCCCGCCACCGAGATCCCGTGGATGCGCGCCCGCGAGGTGGCCGTGCACGCCGTCGACCTCGGCACCGGTCTCGGCTTCGACGACCTGCCCGCCGGGTTCAACGCCGCGCTGGCCGTCGACGTCGTACGCAAGCGGGCCGCCGGCGGTGAGGGCGCCGCCCTCGCCGCCTGGCTGACCGGCCGCGCCGGTGAGGCGCCCGTACTCGGCCGCTGGCTCTAGTGAGAAGGGAATGACCGTGTCCGAGAGGGATGTGGACGTCATCGTCGTGGGCGGGGGCATCGGCGGGCTGTCGAGCGCCCTCGCGCTGGCCCGGTCCGGGCGGCGGGTGCGCGTCCTGGAGCGCGCGCCGGAGTTCGCCGAGGTCGGCGCCGGTCTGCAGATCGCCCCGAACGCCACCAGGATCCTGCGCGAGTGGGGCGTGCTCGACGAGGTGATCGGGCTCGGGGTGCTGCCGCGACGCCTGGTGTTCAGGGACGCGGTCGACGGCCGCGAGCTCACCCACCTGCCGCTCGGCGAGGAGTTCGTCGCCAGGTACGGCGGGCCGTACGTGGTGATCCACCGCAGCGACCTGCTCGGCGTGCTCCAGCGCGCGTGCGATCGGGCGGGCGTGGACCTGGTCCCGAACTGCGAGGTCACGGACGTCGAGACCGCGCAGGACTCGGCGGTCGTGCGCAGCGCGGCGGGCGTCCAGCGGGCGGATGTGGCGATCGGGGCCGACGGGTTGCGGTCGCGGCTGCGCGCCCGGCTGAGCGACGACGAGCCGGTCAACTCCGGCTACGTCGCCTACCGCGGCGCGTTCCCGGTCGAGGAGCTGGAGACCGAGCCCGACGAGCGCGCGCTCACCGATGTGGTCGCCTACATCGGCCCCGGCTGCCACCTGGTGCAGTACTCGCTGCGCGGCGGGGAGATGTTCAACACGGTCGCGGTGTTCCGGTCGCCGGGCTTCCTGCGGGGCGAGGCCGAGTACGGCGGCCCCGAGGAGCTCGACGAGGTCTTCGCCGGGGCCTGCCCGCAGGTGCGGCACGGGCTGAGGTCGCTGTGGCGGGTCCGCCACTGGAAGATGTTCGACCGCGTGCCCGTCCCGAACTGGGTCGACGGCCGGATGGCGCTCACCGGCGACGCGGCCCACCCGATGCTGCAGTATCTCGCGCAGGGCGCCTGCCAGGCGATCGAGGACGCGCACTGCCTGGCGGCGCAGGCCGCCGCCAGTTCCGGCGACTGGCCGGTCGCTCTCAAGGAGTACGAGCGCGTACGGACCGAGCGGACGGCCCGGGTGCAGACGTCGGCGCGGGTCTGGGGCGACATCTGGCATGTCGACGGCGTGGCGCGGCTGCTGCGCAACGAGCTCTTCCTGAGCCGCGAGCCCGACGACCACAAGCACGTCGACTGGCTCTACGGCGTCTGATCGCGGGGCACCGCTCGGTGCCCGGCCGTCCCGGGGACGGCCTCCCCGTCGCGGGCGCAGGCCCGTCGCCAGGCGAGGGCGGCCGGCACTCCGGCGGCCAGCCCGGCCGCCCCCGCGACACCCAGCGCCCCCGTCACCCCCAGGTGCGTGGCCAGCAGGCCGCCCACGATCATGCCCAACCCCTGGGCGGCGACCAGGGCGGCGGAGGCGATCCCCAGCACCTGCCCCCTCCGCTCGGTGGGGACGATCCGGACGAACTCCGCGTTCGCCGTCACCTGGTAGGCGCCCAGCATCCCCACGAGCGCCCACAGGACCAGCGCCGCGACCGGGCCCGGGATCAGCGCCGAGGCCACCAGCGGCGCGCTCGCGGCGCACGCCAGCGGTCCGAGCAGCCGCAGCCGCGCCTCCGTGGAGCAGAACCGGGTGAAGAGGAACACGCCCAGCACGTTGCCCACCGGTATCGCGGCCATGAGCAGGCCCACCATCGCGGTGCCCTGGCCGGTCCCGGCGGCGTAGGGGGCGGCCAGCGCCTCCGGCACCACCTGGAATCCGGCGAGCATGGCGAGCGCCAGCAGGCTGCGCAGCCGGTGGTCGGAGACGAGCAGGCGCAGTCCCTCCAGCGGGCCGCCGCGCCGCCCCTCGCCGTCTTCCCCGGTCCGCGCGGCGGGGTGCGGCCGGACACCGCGCAGCACGATCAGCGCGGCCAGCGCGAAGGCCGCCGCGTTGAGCGTCAGCGACCCGCTCGTGCCCACCGCCGCCACCAGCACGCCCCCCGCCGCGAAACCGGCCAGGCTGACGATCTGGGAGGTGAGGTGCTGGATCGCGATGCCCGCCTGGTAGACGTCCTCGGGCAGGATGTCGGGCGTGAGCGCCATCTGGGCGGCCACGGCCGGCGATTCGAGCAGTTGCGAGGCGAAGACCAGGGCGCACAGCACCGGCAGCGGGATCCCCGGCACGGCCACCAGCGCGATCAGCCCGGCTCTCGCCAGGCCGCAGCCGACGATCAGCCTCCGGCGGGGGTACCGGTCCGCCAGCCCGCCCAGCAGCGGCCCGCCGACCAGCGCCGGCACCAGGGTGAGTGCGTACACGAGCGCGGTCACCGCCGCGGACCCGGTGCGCTCGTAGGCGAGCACCGCCAGCGCCACCCGGCCCAGTTGCGTCCCCGCGCGCACGACGGCCATGGCGCCCCAGAGCGCCCGGAACTCCGTGACGGCGAACGCGTGGCGGAAGGCCCCGCTCTCCATCGCCGCCTCCTGTCAGCCGCCCGTCACGCGGAGGCGGCCGGCGGCGCGTGGAAAGCGCCGCCGGCCGCCATCAGGTCGTCACCACGGTCCGGCCCCACCGGGCCGGCCTGTTCTGGTCAGGTCCAGATGAGATCGCGCATAGGAGACACCCCCTGTCCATGTCCAGTCGTGGTCGTCCGGCCGATCAGTTCCAGATGATGTCGCGCATGGCGCTCCTCCCCTTCGTAGACCCCCGCCGGCAGAGAGGCGGACCTCGTCTCCCTTTCTGCCAGGCCGGGTTGATGCGGGAGCTATACGCGAGCTACACGCCGGCCTTCGCGGACCCGTGCGAGCAGGTCCATGGCCTCGGCCCGCATCGGCGGGGAGGCCAGGCCGTCGATCCGCGGCAGCACGCGCTCGATCGTCTTCCCCGCCCGCGCGAGCTCGCCCAGCCGCGCCAGGGCCTCGCCGACGGCCAGGCCGATCTTGCAGAGCACGAGTGTCAGCTCGGAGCGTTCGGCATGGTCGAGCGCCGCCGCGAGCAGGGTGCGGGCCTGCCGGCGCTCGCCCGCCTCGATGGCCACGTGGGCCAGGCCGAGCCGGGCGAAGGCGCCTCCCGTGAAGTCGCCCGCCCGGTCGGCCGCCTCCGCGACCGCGAGGAACGCGTCCCTGGCCTCCCCCGCGCGTCCCACCCTCAGGTAGACCTCGCCCAGCCAGTACAGGGTGTTGAGCCGCTTCCAGCCGCCGCGGCTCCTGCCCGCGACGCGGAGGGCCTCCTCCAGATACCGCAGCGCCTCGGGCACGCGGCCTTCGACGAGGTGGATCTGCCCGACGCAGCGCAGGGTGTGGGCCTCTCCCGAGTGGTCCTCCATGACGCGGAAGGTCTCGCGGATCCGCTCGCAGCGGCGCAGCGCGACGGTGTGCTCGCCACGCGTGCGCTCCAGGGTGACGAGCATCCGCCAGACCTCCGCCAGCCCGTGCTCGTCCCCGATCTCGGCGAAGATCCGTTCGGACGACGCGAGCGTCCGCGCGGCCTCGTCCAGGGCGCCGGCGAGCACCCCCAGTTCCGCGGCGAGCGCCGGCACGATGGCCTGGGCCCGGCGGTCTCCGGACTTCTCCGCCATCCGGTACGCGATCGACAGGATCTTCCGGTACTCGCCCGCCCAGCACCGGATGTCGTACAGCCAGCCTCCCATCAGGGCGATCCGCCAGCCCTCGTCGAAAAGCCCATGGGCCTCCGTCTGCCGCAGGACGCCGTGGACGGTGGCGGCCTCGGCCTCCAGCCAGTTCACCGCATGCTCCGCCGCGTGCCGTACGGTCTTCCCGTCCACGGCGACGACCAGTTCCCCGGCGAGCCGGGCGTAGTAGTCGTGGCCCCGGTCGGCGCTCCGGGCCTCGGCGGCGAGCCGGAGCAGGTGCCTGGCGGCCGACGAGACCACGGACACCGCCATGTCCGCGGTCTCCTCCTCCGCCATCCGTTCCCTGCAGTAGGTGCGGACCAGGTCGTGCATCCCGTATCTGATCTGCCCCGTGCCGTCGACGCCGGCCACCCGCAGCAGGTGGATGTCCGTCAGGCGCTCCAGCGTCTCCTCCGTGTCGGCCGGCCGCTCGCCGCCGACCGCGACGGCCAGCCACGGCCCGGCCTCGGGGACGTCGAGGAAGGCCAGCCGTCGCAGCAGGCGGCGCTCCGCCTCGCCGAGCGCCTGGTAGGCCAGATCGAGACCGGCCCGTACGCCGAGCCCCGAGTAGGACAGCTCGTCCAGACGGCGCTGCTCGTCGGCGAGCCGCCTGGCCAGCTCCGCGATGCCGCGGTGGGGCCGCGCGGCGAGCCGCGACCCGGCGATGCGCAGCGCGAGCGGCAGCCCGCCGCAGAGCCGCGCCACCTCGCGGGCCTCCGCGTCCTCGGCCGCGACCCGTGCGCTCCCGGCGATCCGGCCCAGCAGCTCGACCGACTCCCCCCCGTCGAACGGGAGGAGTTCCACCGTGGTCGGCGCGCCGAGTCCGGCCAGCCGCCTGCGGCTGGTCACGAGTACGGAGCAGGTGCCCGCGCCGGGCAGGAGCGGCTTCACCTGGCTCTCGTCGGTCACGTTGTCGAGCACCACGAGCACCCGCCGGCCGGCGAGCATGGTCCGGTAGAGCGCGGACCGCTCCTCGCGGGCCTCCGGGATCCTCCTCCCGTCGACGCCCAGCGCGCGCAGGAAGCCGGCGAGCACCTCGTCCGGCTCGGCCGGCCTGCTGTCAGCCCCCCGGAGGTCCACGAAGAGCTGGCCGTCGGGGTGGCTCTCGCGGACCCGGTGGGCCGCGTGCACGGCGAAGACGGTCTTGCCCACCCCCGGCGGGCCGGTGATCGCGCAGATCGGCGGCGCGCTCCCCCGTGGGCCGGCCAGGGCGGACAGCGCCTGGGCCAGCTCACGATCCCGCCCGGTGAAGTCGGTGGTGTCGGCAGGGAGTTGCGCGGGCGCGCCGCCGGGCGTGGCCGTCACGGACCCGTTCGGCGGCGGGGCGAGGCCGGGATCGGCGCGCAGGATGGCCAGCTCCAGCTCGGTCACCGCCTGGCCCGGGTCGAGCCCGTGTTCCTCCACCAGCCTGCGGCGCAGGTCGCGGGAGAGGTCGAGGGCCTCGATCCGGCGGCCACCGCGGTAGAGCGCGAGCATGAGCTGCGCGTGCAGCCGTTCCCGCAGCGGGTGCTCCGCCACCAGCCGCCGCAGCTCGCCGATCGCGTGGTCGTGCCGTCCGAGCGCGAGCTCGGCGTCGATCAGCGTCTCCACACAGCCGAGCCGTGTCTCCTCCAGATGGACCCGGACCGCCTCGACATAGGCTCCGGACGCGTCGCTCAGCGCCGGGCCGTTCCAGAGCGCCAGTCCCCGGCGCAGCGACCGGACCACCTGCTCGGGCGGCTGCCCCGCCCCGGCCTGCCGGACGTACCCCTCGAACAGGGCGAGATCCAGGGTCGCGGCGTCGGCCCGCAACGTGTAGCCGCCCCGGGAGGAGGCCACCTCGTCGAGGCCGAGGGCGCGTAACTCGCGGCGGATGGCGTGGATCCCCGAGTAGATCTGGGCACGGGCCGAAGGCGGTGGCGCGCCGCCCCACAGCGCGTCGATCACTGTCTCCATGGTGACGACCTTGTTCGCGTTGATCAGCAGGAAGCCGAGCAGGCCGCGGCGCTGTGACCGGCCGAGGGCGCTCACCGCGCCGCCGCCGCGCACCCTTACGGGCCCGAGAACGCTGAACGTCATGCCGCCCCCGTGAGGCACCTCAAGCGTCATTTGACGATCTTTACCGATAAGTGCCGTTTTGGCAGCAAATTAGTCGGTTGGGGGGTCCCTGCCGCCCGCTGGACCGGGCGCGCGACCGTGCGGCAAAGCGGCGGGCAAATCCTGTTGGGACGAAGCGGGCTTACGTCGGAGAAAGTCCGATTTCCCCTCGGATGAATCATCAAGAACCGCTAGGTGAGGACGGCACCTAGGGGAGCGATCCACCTACTTGTCCTGAGACGGCGTGGCAATACCAGAAGAGTCACGTATGACCAGGGACAGGAAGGGGCCACCCTCCGTGGACGCGAACGGCATCGACGCCGCGCCCGGTTTCCGGGCGGCGCTGGCGGTCGCGGACTCCGTCCTGTACGAGGGCTACCTGCTGTACCCCTATCGCCGTTCCTCTCCGAAGAACCGGGTCCGGTGGCAGTTCGGCGTGCTGCTGCCGGAGCCGTGGGCCAGGGCGCACGGGCTGGACGGCGGCGGGGTGGCGGGCTCCGCCGAGTCGTGGTGGCAGCGGACCGAGTGCCTGCTCACCGGGCCCGCCGACGCCCTGGTGCACTGCCGGCTCCGCTTCCTGCACCTGCGCCGCCGTACCCCCGAAGAGCTGCTGCCGGACGGCGGCCACCGCGCCGCCGACCGGGTCGGGGACGCGCTGACCTTCGACGAGGCCGTCCCCCGCGAGTTCGACCTCACGGCGTCCGTCGCGGACCTGCTGTCCGGGCCGAAGCGGCTCGACCTGCGGGTGCCCGGCTTCGAGACGATCACCCCGCTGCCCGGCTCGGCCGGGCGGACGCGGTGGCGCGAGTGGCCCCTGCTCGCGCGCGCCACCATGTCCCTGACCGCCTGCGCGCCCCCCACCAGCACGCCCGTACGCGACGAGCACGCCGGTTACGAGCGGGTGCCGCAGAACAAGCCGGGGGTACGCGACGAGCACACCGGCCAGAAGCCCGTGCCGCTGCTCAAGTTGTGTGTACGGGTTGAGAACGTCGGCCGGGAGCCGTCGCCGGAGGCGTCCAGGGACGAGGCGCTCCGGCACGCGCTGATCGCCTGCCACACGCTCCTCGCCGTGCCCGGCGGCCGGTTCGTCTCGCTGCTGGAACCCCCGGCGTGGGCGGAGGCCGCGGCCCGCGACTGCGCGAACGCGCACACGTACCCCGTGCTGAGCGGCGACCAGGTGATGCTGTCGTCCCCGATCCTGCTGTACGACAACCCACGGGTCGCGCCGGAGAGCCCCGGGGACCTGCACGACGCGGCGGAGATCGACGAGATCCTGTCGCTGCGCACGCTGACGCTCACCGACGCCGAGAAGCAGGAGGCGCGCGCCACCGACCCGCGGGCCGCCGCCATCCTGGACCGCGTCGAGTCGATGACCCCGGACGACCTGGCCCGCCTGCACGGCACCACCCGCGACCCGCGTCCCGAGGGAACCGGGGTGGAGTCGCAGGTGCCCTGGTGGGATCCGGAGGCGGATGCCTCGGTGCGGCCGGAGACGGACTGCGTCGAGGTGGGCGGGGTCCCGGTGCGCAAGGGCAGCAGGGTGCGGCTGCGACCCCGGTTGCGCGGCACCGACCCGCAGGACATGTTCCTCGACGGCAGGACGGCCCTGGTGGAGGCGGTGCTGCTCGACGTGGACGGCAGCCGCCACTTCGCCGTGACCCTGGAGGACGACCCGGCGGCCGAGCTGAACCAGTGGTACGGGCGGTACCGCTACTTCGCCCCCGACGAGACCGAGCCGCTGGACCAGGGGGTGCCGGGATGAAGCGGGTGCTGGTGGCCGGGATCGGCAACGTGTTCCTCGGCGACGACGGCTTCGGCGTCGAGGTGGTCAGGCGGATGGACCCGGCGGCCCTGCCCGGCTCCGTGGTGGTGGCCGACTACGGCATCCGAGGCGTCCACCTGGCCTACGAACTGCTGGGCGGCACGTACGACACGCTGATCATGGTGGACGCGGTCGAGGTCGAGGGCCCGCCGGGCACCGTGGCCGTCCTGGAGATCGACGACGAGCCGGCCCCGGACGCCCCGCCGCCCGTGGACGGGCACGGCATGCATCCGCAGGCCGTCCTCGACCTGCTCCGCAAGCTGGGCGGCGGCGTCGGCCGGGTGCTCCTGGTGGGCTGCCGGCCGCAGGTGATCGACGAGGTGATGGGCCTGTCCGAGCCCGTCGCCGCAGCCGTGGACGGCGCGGTCGCCGCGGTGACGGCGCTGGCCCGCGACGAGGCCGCCCGACCAGAGGCGACCCGACAAGACAAGGAACGCGCTGATGCATGAGACAGGGATGTGCGACGAGATCGTCCGGGCGGTTCTGCTCCGCGCCGAGGGACGGCGGGTGGCCGCGGTACGCGTCCGTGCCGCCGTCACCGGGCACGGGGTGGACCCGGCGGTCGTCGACCAGGGCTTCCGGGTGGCCGCTGCCGGGACCGCCGCCGAGGACGCGCAGCTCGAACTGGTCGCCGCGCCGCCGACGATGAGCTGCCACGACTGCGGCGCCAGGACGCCCGCGGCCAGCGCGCTCGTGCTCGTCGCCTGCCCGCGCTGCGGCGGCGTCGACGTCGAGGTCGCCGGCGACACCGGGGTCGTCGTCGAGTCGATCACCTACCAGTCGGACGTGCTCACCAGCGAGGTGCCGTGATGACGCAGACGCACGAGCGGAGCGGCCAGGCCGCCGGCTACGACGAGATGCACATCCTGTGGATATCCGAGGGCATGAGCTGCGACGGCGACACCGTCTCGATCACCGCCGCGACCCAGCCCGCGATCGAGGACGTGGTCGGCGGCGTCATCCCCGGCCTGCCCAAGGTCCACCTGCACAACAAGGTGCTCTCGCCCAGCCTCGGCGGCGAGGACTACCTGGCCCCGTTCAGGGCCGCCGCCCGCGGCGAGCTGGAGCCGTTCATGCTCGTCATCGAGGGCTCGGTCCCCAACGAGAACATCAACGGCGACGGCTACTGGACGTCGCTGGGCAACGACCCGGCGACCGGCGACCCGATGACCGTGAACACCTGGATCGACCGGCTCGCCCCCAGGGCCTGGGCGGTCGTCGCCATCGGGACCTGCGCGACCTACGGCGGCATCCACGCGATGGCCGGCAACCCGACCGGCTGCATGGGCCTGGCCGACTACCTCGGCTGGGACTTCCGGTCGACCGGCGGGCTGCCGATCGTCAACGTGCCGGGCTGCCCCGTCCAGCCGGACAACTTCATGGAGACCCTGACCTGGGTGCTCTACCACGCGGCCGGCAGCGCGCCGCCGCCTCCGCTGGACGAGATGCTGCGCCCGCAGTGGCTGTTCGGCAAGACGGTCCACGAGGGCTGCGACCGGGGCGCGTACTACGAGCAGGGCGACTTCGCCGGTGACTACAACTCCCCGAAGTGCCAGGTGAAGGTGGGCTGCTGGGGCCCGGTGGTGAACTGCAACGTGCCCAAGCGCGGGTGGATGGCCGGGATCGGCGGCTGCCCGAACGTGGGCGGCATCTGCATCGCCTGCACCATGCCCGGCTTCCCGGACAAGTTCATGCCCTTCATGGACATGCCGCCCGGCGGCAACCTGTCCTCGACGCTGATCAAGCCGTACGGCGCGTTCATCCGCCGGATGCGCGGCATCACCAACCACACCGCCAACAGGGAACCCCGGTGGCGGCACAACCGCGAGGCGCTGACCAGCGGCTACGACCCACGCTGGCGTCCGTAGAGACCGCCGACACGCGAAGAGAGAGAGGGAGTACGGCGGATGGCCATCGAACAGCAGGAAAGAGTCACGCCCAAGCCGGGCCAGCTCGTCGAGATGTCGTGGGACCCGATCACCCGCATCATCGGCAACCTCGGCATCTACACCAAGATCGACTTCGAGAACCAGCGCGTGGTCGAGTGCCACAGCACGTCCTCGCTGTTCCGCGGCTACTCCGTGTTCATGAAGGGCAAGGATCCGCGCGACGCCGGCTTCATCACCAGCCGCATCTGCGGCATCTGCGGCGACAACCACACGACGTGCTCGGTCTACGCGCAGAACATGGCGTACGGGATCAAGACCCCGAAACTCGCCGAGTGGATCATGAATCTCGGCGAGGCCGCCGAGTACATGTTCGACCACACGCTCTTCCAGGACAACCTGGTGTTCGTCGACTTCTGCGAGGCGATGGTCAAGGGCACCAACCCGAGCGTGCTGAGCCGGGCCGAGACCACCGACGCGCCGAACGCCGCCATCCACGGCAAGCGCACGATCGCCGACATCATGCGGGCGTTCAACCCGTTCGAGGGCGACATCTACAAGGAGGCGCTGGTCGTCAGCCGCGTCACCCGGGAGATGTTCTGCCTGATGGAGGGCAGGCACGTGCACCCGTCGACGGTGTATCCGGGCGGCGTCGGCACGATGCCGTCGCCGACGGTCTTCACCGACTACCTGTCGCGGCTGATGAGCATCATCGACTTCGTCAAGAAGGCCGTCGCGCTCAACGACGACGTTTTCGACTTCTTCTACGAGGCGCTGCCCGGCTACGAGGAGGTCGGCCGCCGCCGGGTGCTGCTGGGCTGCTGGGGCGCGTTCCAGGACCCCGAGGTCGTCGACTACCGCTACGAGACGATGAACGAGTGGGGCAAGGCGATGTACGTCACCCCCGGCATCGTCGTCGACGGCGAGCTGATCACCACCAACCTGGTCGACATCAACCTCGGCATCCGCATCCTGCTCGGCAGCTCCTACTACGACGACTGGGTGAACGAGAAGCCGTTCGTCACCCACGACCCGCTCGGCAACCCGGTGGACATGCGCCACCCGTGGAACCAGACCACGCTGCCCGCCCCGCAGAAGCGGGACTTCGAGGGCAACTACAGCTGGGTGATGAGCCCGCGCTGGCTGGACCCGCGCACCGGCGACCACCTGCCGCTGGACACCGGCGGCGGCGCGTTCGCGCGGCTCTACACCACCGCGCTGGCCGGCCTCGTGGACACCCCGTACGTGAAGTCGACCGGCTCCAGCGTGCAGATCCACCTGCCGAAGGGCAACTCGCTGCCGGAGACGACGCTGGAGTGGCGGATCCCGCAGTGGTCCAACGCCATCGAGCGCAACCGGGCCCGGGTGTACTTCGTGGCCTACGCGGCCGCCATGGCGGTGTACTTCATCGAGCGGGCGCTGGAGCGCGTGCGCGGCGGCGACACCAAGGTGTTCCAGGACTTCGACGTGCCGGAGCAGGCGATCGGCGTCGGCTTCCACGAGGCCGTGCGCGGCGTGCTGTCGCACCATCTCGTCATCGAGAAGGGCAAGATCGCCAACTATCACCCGTACCCGCCCACCCCGTGGAACGGCAGCCCGCGCGACCGCTTCGGCACGCCGGGACCGTACGAGGACGCCGTGCAGGACATGCCCATCTTCGAGGAGAACGGGCCGGAGAACTTCAAGGGCGTCGACATCATGCGCGCGGTCCGCAGCTTCGACCCGTGCCTGCCCTGCGGCGTGCACATGTATCTCGGCAAGGGCCGCACGCTGCGAAAAGTGCACTCGCCCATGTTCGGGGGCGGCCATGACTGACCGGCCGCGGCTGGACGAGCGCGCCGTCGCCGGGCGCCTGGAGCTGCTGGAAGAGATGCTGAACGAGCTGGAGACGACCTCGGGGCCGACGGCGGAGCTGGCGCTCGACGCGGTCGCCACGCTCGCCGAGGTGTACGGGGAGGCGCTGGCCCGCGTCATGGACCGCGCCGCCGCGTACCCCGGGTTCGGCTCCGCGGCGGCCGGGGACGTCCTGCTGGCGCACCTGTTCGCGCTGCACGGGGTGCCCACGGGCAAGCCGCCCGCGAGCGATCCCGGCACGGCGTTCATCCCGCTCGACACGCTGGCGCGGCGGCCCGCCACGTCGAGGGCGGCCCCGTGACGCACAGCGTGACCGGCGGCGCGCTCGGCCGGGTCGTCAACCGGCCGGTCGCCCGGCGGCGGCGGGCCGCCGAGCCGTGCGAGCTGTGCGGCGAGCCGCTGCAGGGCGAGCACGCCCACCTGCTGGAGGAGCGGAAGGAGCAGGTGCTGTGCGCCTGCCGCGCCTGCGCGCTGCTGTTCGAGCGGGGCGAGGGCGGCGAGGGCGGCCTCGGGCGCTTCCGGCTGGTGCCGAACCGGCGGATCCGCCTCACCGGCCCGCCGCCGTCCGAGCTGGGCGTGCCGGTGGGCCTGGCGTTCTTCGTACGCCGGGCCGACGGCACGGTCCTGGCCAACTATCCGAGCCCGGTGGGCGCCACCCGCTGGGAGGTGGACACCGCCGCGTGGGAACGGCTCGTCGGCCGGTACGGGGAGCTGGAGTCGATGCGGACGTCGGTGGAGGCCTTCCTGGTCGCGATCGTGCGCGGCATGGACGAGCGCTGGCTCGTACCCATCGACGACTGTCACCGGCTCGTCGCCCTGGTCCGCCAGGAATGGACGGGCATGTCCGGCGGGCAGCGGCTCTGGGATCGGATCGCAGCTTTCTTCGCCGAACTCGGCAGATGAGGAGGAGGACATGTCACAGATCCGCGTGGGCAAGCCCGACGTGGCGCCCGACACGCCGTCGCACGTCAAGGGCGTACGGCAGGGCAACCAGAAACACGCGCACCACCGGCAGGTGGGTCACAACGAGGACGACACGGCGGACGCGCGCCGCTCCACGGGCGTGCGGCCCGGCAAGGAGAACCCGATCCTGCCGATCATGCCGAACCTGTCGCCGAGCTAGACCGAGAGGAGGTGCAAGCCGACATGCGGCTTTCAGGCAAACTGCTGGCCCTGTTCACCGGGGCCGCGCTCGTCGCCATGTTCTGGCGGGAACTGCCCGCCGTGAAGCGATACATCAAGATGACACGAATGTGAACGGGAAGGAGCGGGGCGGCCGATGTGCCTGGGCATCCCCGGCGAGATCGTCGAACTCATCCCCGGACAGCCCGAACTCGCCAAGGTCGAGGTCGCGGGCGTCCGGCGGGCCATCAACGTCGGACTGGTCAGCCAGGACGGTATCCGTCCAGGCGACTGGGTGCTGGTGCACGTCGGCTTCGCCATGTCCAAGATCGACGAGCAGGAGGCGGCGGCCACGCTCGCGCTCCTGCGCGGTCTGGGACAGGCGTACACCGACGAGCTCGAAGCGCTCGCCGAATCGGACATCACCTGAAAGGCAGGGCATTGCGGTTCGTCGATGAGTACCGCGACGCGGGCCAGGCCCGGCAGCTCGCGGCGCGGATCCGGGACCTGTGCGAGCCCGGCCGGCACTACACGTTCATGGAGGTGTGCGGCGGCCACACGCACACGATCTACAAGCACGGGCTGGAGGACCACCTGCCGGAGACGGTCTCGCTGGTGCACGGCCCCGGCTGCCCGGTCTGCGTCATCCCGATGGGCCGCATCGACGACGCCATCGCCATCGCCCACGAGCCGGGCGTCATCATGACGTCCTTCGGCGACATGATGCGGGTGCCCGGGGGCCGCGGGTCGTTCCTCGACGCCAAGGCCGCGGGGGCGGACATCCGCATGGTGTACTCGCCGCTGGACGCGCTCAAGATCGCCCGGCAGAACCCCGACCGCACGGTCGTCATCATGGCCATCGGGTTCGAGACCACCGCGCCGTCGACGGCGATGACCGTGCTGCGGGCCGAGGCCGAGGGCATCGGGAACTTCGCGGTCTTCTGCAACCACGTGACGATCCTCCCGGCGATCAAGGCGATCCTGGACTCGCCCGACATGCGGCTCGACGGCTTCATCGGGCCGGGTCACGTCTCCACCGTCATCGGCTGCCGGCCCTACTCCTTCATCGCCGGCGACTACGGCAAGCCGCTGGTGTGCGCCGGGTTCGAGCCGCTGGACGTCCTGCAGTCGGTCCACATGCTGCTGCGGCAGCTCGCCGAGGGCCGGGCCGAGGTGGAGAACCAGTACACCCGGGTGGTGCCGTGGGACGGCAACCCCAGGGCGCTGTCGGCGATCTCGCGGGTGATGGAGCTGCGGCCGCACTTCGAGTGGCGCGGGCTGGGGTTCATCGCCAACTCGGCGCTGCGGATGCGCGAGTCGTACGCGGCCTACGACGCCGAGCGGCGCTTCCCGGTGCCGGGGGTCCGGGTGGCCGACCCGAAGGCGTGCCAGTGCGGCGAGGTGCTGAAAGGCGTGCTGAAGCCGTGGGAGTGCAAGGTCTTCGGCACCGCCTGCACGCCCGAGACGCCCATCGGCACCTGCATGGTCTCCTCGGAGGGCGCCTGCGCGGCCTACTACAACTTCGGCCGCTTCACCCGGCGCCGCGAGGTCGCGCCGTCGCCTGGACTGAGGAGCGGCGGGAGCGCAGCGACCAGAGCGACGAGGGAAGGCGACGGGTTTGAGCGACCGAGCAGCCTCACGAAGTGAGGCCATGAACACTGCGGAATGGGCGGAACGGGCCTTGGCGGAGGCCGCGGTCGGGCAGGAGCCGCTGTCCCGCGAGGAACAGGTGCTGGAACGCATCGAACGCGCCCGCCGCCGCAAGCCGAAGGTCACCGAGGAGAGGGTGACCATGGCGCACGGCGCGGGCGGCAAGGCGTCCCGCACGCTGATCCAGGCCGTCTTCGTCGACGCCTTCGCCAACCCCGCGCTCCAGCGGCTCGACGACGGCGCCACGCTCGACCTGGGCACCGGCCGGCTGGTCTTCACGACCGACGCGTACGTGGTCTCGCCGCTGTTCTTCCCGGGCGGCGACATCGGCGACCTGGCCGTGAACGGGACGGTCAACGACCTGGCGGTCTGCGGGGCGCGGCCGATGTACCTGTCGGCGGGGTTCGTCCTGGAAGAGGGGTTCCCCGTCGCCGACCTGCGCCGGATCACCGCCTCGATGGCGGCCGCCGCCGAGCGGGCCGGCGTGCGGGTGGTGACCGGCGACACCAAGGTGGTCCAGCGCGGCAAGGCCGACGGCTGCTACGTGACCACGTCCGGGATCGGCGCGCTGGAACGGCCGGTCACGCTGGGCGAGTCCCAGGTGCGGCCCGGGGACGCGGTGATCGTGTCCGGCCCGGTCGGCGAGCACGGCGTCACCGTCATGATCGCCCGTGGCGAGCTGGACATCGAGGCGGACCTGACCTCCGACACCGCGCCCGTGCACGAGGCCGTCGCCGCCCTCCTCGACGCGGTCCCGGTGCGGATGATGCGCGACGCCACCAGGGGCGGGGTCGCGACGATCCTGAACGAGATCGCCGTCGGCGCGGGGCTGGCGGTGACGGCCGACGAGCGGGCGATCCCGGTGCGGCCGGTCGTGAGCGGGGCCTGCGAGCTGCTCGGCCTGGACCCGCTGTACGTGGCCTGCGAGGGCAGGTTCGTGGCCGTGGTCGACGGGGACCACGCGTCGGCCGCGGTCCGGGCGCTGCGGCGGCATCCGGTGAGCGAGGGCGCCGCCGTGGTGGGCACGGTCGAGGCGGGGCCGCCGGGGATGGTGCTGCTCAAGACCGCCTCCGGCGGCACCAGGATCGTGGACCTGCTGGTCGGCGACCCGCTCCCGCGCATCTGCTGACCTTCACGACGCCGCGCGTCCCGTACGTGACAGCTGTCACGTACGGGCGGCTCACCGCGGCGCCGTCAGAGGCGCTGGGCGAGGTGGGCGATCTCGGTGCGCTCGGCCTCGTAGATGGTGCTCAGCCGGGAGCTGAGGCCGGCGAACAGAGGGCCGGTGTCGGCCAGAGCGGACAGGGAGTCGTTGGCCGCGGCGCGGGCCGCCCACAGCTCCTCGGCCGCCTGGGCCGCCTGCGGACCGCCCGCGGTGCCGTCCGCCATGACGCTCTCCTTGATCGCCGCCGTCAGCTCGCGGATCGTGGCGAACTCCGGCACCTCCGCCGGCAGCGCCGCCTCCGCCAGCTCGTGCCACAGGGCCCGGATCTCCCTGAACCGCCCGGCCGACTCCGCCAGCGACGGCCGGTCGAGCAGGGCGGCGGCCTCGTCGAGGGCGTCGGCGAACAGGTCGCGGAGGTTTCCGCCGTCGATGCCCACCGGCTCGGCCCCCTCCCAGACCGACAGCAGGGCGTCGGCCAGGGCGCGCCGGTCGGCGAACACCTTCGGCCACGCCTTGGCGTTGCGGGTGTCGACCAGCAGCCTGGCCCATTTGCGCCAGGCGGGCAGCGAGAAGGAGTCCGAGGTGGCCGACAGGTGCGTGACACAGTCGCGCAGCCCTTCCTGGGCGGCCTCGGCCAGCGCCGCCTCGGTCAGCTTCGCCTCGCCCAGCACGTGCATGACGTTCTTGTACGACCCCACCCGGGCCCGTGCCGCGTCGAACCGCTCACGCGGGACACAGATCGGCGCCTGCCCTCGATCGTCCAGGTAGACCCCGTCCGCGTCGTACCGGTAGGCGACCACCGGATGCCCGCCGTGCCCCTCCAGGAAGGCGGGCACCTGCCAGTAGCCCGTGTGGCAGCGGTCGGGCAGGACCACGCACGGCCGCCCCGCGTCCAGCTCGGCGGTCAGCCGGTCGCTCGCGGCGCGGAGGCCGGACGTGCGGTGCTCCTCGTACGGGACGCCCAGCCGGGTGAGCGTCTTGGCCATCCAGCGGTCGTGGTACTGCCACTGGTTGCGGAAGGCCAGGACCACGTGACGGGACTGGTCGTGCTTGAACTCCCACAGGATGTAGCCGGCGCCGATCCCGCCACCCGCCAGGAACACGAGCGGCTCGCTGACGGCCACGCCCTGGTTGACCAGGACGGAGGTGATCGCCGCGCTGGACGGGTGCCGCCCGCCGGCGAAGCGCCAGCCGCCGTCGGAGGCGGTCTCGGCGCTGCCCGCGACATGGGCGCGGGCGGTGGTGTAGCTCTCCCCCGTCTTGGCCATGCGGGCCCGGATGCGGGCCTTGAGCTGCTTCTTGCTGGTCATGTCCGGCTCTTCCCACGGCCGTCGCCAGGACCCGGCCCACGCCCGCGGCCCGTGGCGGCCGTGATGGAGCGTCGACCGTTCGGAGCGCGGCTCCCGAGGCTCGTGGCGTCCCCTTTGCCTCCGCGATCGGCGGGCCGCGTGGGGACCCGCTCTGGAGGTTCGGCGGGAGAGCACCGCCGTACCTCCGGATATTAGGACAGAATCGGCCAGTACTCCAACGACCCCCTACCGGCTCAGGCGGTCGTGCGCGGCGGCGACGACCGCCTGGCCCAGCGCGATCCCGCCGTCGCCCGGCGGCACGCGTGAGTGCACCAGCACCTCGAACCGTTCTCGCTCCAGCCCGGACACCACCGCCTCCAGCAGGACGGTGTTCTGGAAGACCCCGCCGGACAGCGCCACCGTCCGCAGCCCGGCCCGTTCACCCACCGCGCACACCGCCCGGACGACCACCGCGGCCAGCCCTCGATGGAACCGCGCCGCCACCCGCCCCACGTCCACCCCGCCCATGACGTCCTCGACCACCCCCCTGACCAGGTCGCCCCCAGCGATCACCACCCGCTCCCCCTCGACCAGCCCCGCCGGGTACGCGCCTCGCTCGGCAGGGTCCACCCGGGCTTCCAGTTCGGCCGCCGCCTGGCCCTCGTAGCTGATCGTGTCGCGGACGCCCGCGAGGGCCGCGACCGCGTCGAAGAGCCGTCCCGCGCTGGACGTGGGCGGCGAGTTCGTCCCGGCCCGCGCCATCGCGACGATCATCGGCCACTGCTCGCGATGCCCGGCGACCACCGGCAGGACGGGCGACGCGTCACCGTGGACCCGGTCGAGCCAGGCCGCCGCCATCCGCCACGGCTGCCGGACCGCCGCCGCGCCGCCCGGCATCGGCACCGGCTCCAGGTGCCCCGCCCGCCGGTAGGAGAGGAGGTCGGCGACGAGCAGCTCACCACCCCACAGCGTGCCGTCGTCGCCCAGCCCGAGCCCGTCGAACGCCACCCCGATGACGGGACCGGCGTGGCCGTGCTCGGCGAGGCAGGAGGCGATGTGCGCGTGATGGTGCTGCACGCCCACCAGGTCCACGCCCTCCCGGTCCAGCGCGTACGACGTCGACAGGTACTCCGGGTGCAGGTCGTGCGCCACCACCGCCGGGCGCACCCCGAAGAGCCGGCAGAAATGCTCGACGCCTTCGGTGAACGAGCGCAAGGTCTCGTAGTTCTCCAGGTCGCCGATGTGCTGCGACAGGAAGGCCCGGGTGCCCCTGGCCACGCAGAAGGTGCTCTTCAGCTGGGCGCCGCACGCCAGCACCGGCCGGGGAAAGGGCCAGGGCACGCCGACGGGCGCCGGCGCGTACCCCCTGGATCGCCGTACGACCAGCTCCCGCCCGCGGAAGACCCGTACCAGCGAGTCGTCGGCGGGCACCTGGATCCGCCGGTCATGCACGAGGAACCCGTCGGCCACGCCGCGCAGCCGCCGCAGCGCGTCCTCGTCGCGGTGCGCGATGGGCTCGTCCGACAGGTTGCCGCTGGTCAGCACGTACGGCGCGGCCAGCCGGTCGGCGAGCAGGTGGTGCAGCGGCGTGTACGGCAGCATCACCCCGAGGTCGCGGCCCCCGGGCGCCACGCCGTCGGCCACCGGCGCGCCGGGCCGTCGCGGAGCCAGCACGATGGGCCTGCGCACCCCGGTGAGCAGCCGCTCAGCCGCGGGCTCCAGAAGCACCAGCTCCCCGGCCGCCGCCGCGTCCCGCGCCATCACGGCGAACGGCCTGCTCTCGCGCCGCTTGCGGGCCCGGAGCGCGGCCACGGCCGGCCCGTGCGCGGCCAGGACGGCGAGGTGGTAGCCGCCGAGCCCCTTGACCGCCAGGACCCGCCCCTCTTCCAGCCACCGCGCCGCCACCTCGACCGGATCCCCAGGAACCGGCCCCCCGTCCGCGTCGAGCGCCCGCAGCGCCGGCCCGCACGCCGGGCAGCAGACCGGCTGCGCGTGGAAGCGCCGGTCGAGCGGATCCCGATACTCTCGTGCGCACGCGGCGCACATCGCGAAGTCGGCCATCGTCGTGGCACACCGGTCGTACGGCACGCCGCTGACGATGGTGAACCGCGGCCCGCAGTCCGTGCAGTTCGCGAACGCGTAACCATGACGGCGGTCGGCCGGATCGCGCACCTCCCCCAGACAGGCGTCACACGTCCCCACATCCGCCGAGACCAGCGCGAACTCACCACCCGCCAGATCATGAAGCCCGATCGTCACGCCGGCCCGGCGGCTGGGGACGATGTGGAAGCCGGTCTCACCCCGGGGCTCGGCGGGTTCGACGGAGACGCGTTCGACCAGGGCGAGGGGCGGCGCCTGGCCGGTCAGCCCGGCCGTGAAGGCGTCCAGCATCGGCGGTTCGCCCTCGGCCTCGATGAACACCCCTCCGGGGTCGTTCCCCACGAACCCCGACAACCCGTGCGCCCCGGCCAGCCCGCACACGAACGGCCGGAACCCCACCCCCTGCACCAGCCCTTCGACCCGCACCCGGATCCGGCGCGCCCCCGTACCCGGCACGGACGTCACAGCTCGCCGGTCAGCGCCCGCTGGGCCAGCTCCCACAGCACGTGGCAGAGCGTGATCTGGGCCTCCTGGATGCGGTGCACCGACACCGACGGGACCACGAACAGGTGCGCGACGCGACCGTCCTGCGCCATCGGCCCGCCGTCGTAGCCGACCAGCCCGACGGTGAGCAGGCCGCGCCGGGACGCCTCCCCCATGGCGTTGAGCACGTTGGCCGAGCCGCCGCTGGTCGACAGTCCCATGGCCACGTCACCGGGCCGTCCGAGCGCGGCCAGCTGGCGGGCGAACACGAGCTCGTACCCGACGTCGTTCGACAGCGCCGTGAGCAGCGCGACGTCCTGGGCGAGCGGCACCGCCGCGACCGCCCGCGCCGGCCTCGGCGGGTGGGCGAACAACTGCACGACGGCCTGGGCGTCCGTGCTGCTGCCCCCGTTGCCGAAGGCGAACAGCCGCGCCCCCGCGTCGAACGCCGCCGCCATCTCCCGCGCGCACGCCACGAGACGCTCCGCGTGCAGGGCCACCAGCGACCGCCGCAGCTCGACGATCTCCGCGGCCTTCCTCCGGGTGGACTCGCGCAGATCGGCGAGGACCGCTTCCCTGTCGACCGGTCCGGGGGCGAGGAACGGGTAGAGGGCCTCGATGCCGCCGGGCTCACTGACCGTGCTCATGGGTCTCTCCTCCGTACGGGCGGACCGCGATGGCTTCCTTGGCGTGCACCAGCACGATGTCGCCGGGCCGCGCGTCCACCAGCGCCACGCTGACCTCCTCCGGCCCGGACTCCGTCTCCACCACGGCCAGCCCGTCCTCCAGCAGCCGCAGGACGCGCACCGGCACGGCGACGTCGGAGCAGGTCACGCAGACCCCGTCGGGGCACGGCTCCGTCATCGGGCCGCCTCCAGCTCGTAGAAGACGTGCACCAGCTCCCAGAGCACGTGGTACATCGTCACGTGCACCTCCTTGACGATCAGCGGGTCGGCGGAGCGGACGGCCAGCACGTGGTCCGCCTCGGCGCCCGCCTCGCCCCCGGTGAGCGCCACCGTCAGCAGCCCCAGCTCGCGCGCCGCCGCCAAACCGCTGCGCACGTTCGCGGACCCCGCGTCGGTGGAGAGGCCGAGCGCGATGTCGCACGGGGACGCCAGCAGCCGCAGCTGCGCCGCGAAGATCCCGTCCAGGCCCTCGGTCAGCGCGATCCCCGTGGCCAGGGCCATGTCGGTGGTCAGCGAGATGGCCGGCAGCGCGGGCTTGCCCACGATGACCGGGTGCGCGAACTCGACGGCGACGTGCTGGGCGTCGGCCACCGAACCGCCGTTGCCGAAGACCAGCAGCTTGCCGCCCATCCGGAAGCGCTCCGCCATCTCCTGGCAGGCGCGGACGATCCGGTCCGCGTCCTCCCCCATGGCGGCCGCCGGTCCCGTCCGCCGCTCGAACGCGGCGGCCACGGCGGTCGTCGCCGGGTCCTCACCCATGGCACTCCTCCTTCTCCGGTCCCGCCACCTGCTCGCGCGGGACCGCGTAGCCGCCGGGTTCCGGCGCGATCCGCGTCCACCTGCTCAGGCAGGTCTCCAGCAACCGGCGGACGTCGGCCAACCGGCCCATCCACGCCTCCAGCTCGGCCATGCCGCCGGTGGTCAGCTCGTACCGCCTGCGCGCCGGCCCCGCCTCGGAGGCGACCCAGGCGGAGGCCAGATGACCCGCGCGTTCGAGCGAGCGCAGCACGCGGTAGACCTGGCCGGGCTCCGCGTCGGCCGCCCCCAGCCGCGCCAGCCGCTCGATCAGGTCATATCCGTGACCCGGCCGCTCGCAGATGAGCAGGAGCAGGAAGGGCTGCAGGAGTCCGCGGACGTCGCTGCCCGACATGGCGTCTCCTGCCTCCCGACTCACCGGTCAGCAGGAGAGTAGGAAGCCGGAGAGCGGAACCGTCGGCGGCGCGTCCCACACTTGTGGAAGTAATCGCCAGAAGTTGGCCCTACGCCTTCCCCATGGTGAAGGCGATCTCCAGCTCGACGGGGTCGTCCGGTGACGTCAGGGCTTGCGGGCGACTCCGCAGACGGCGCTCACCACGGTGGGCGGCTCGTCCCAGCGGTCCGGCGCGGGGCGCCATTCGGGTGTCGGCACCACGCCGGGCTCCACCAGTTCGAGGCCGGTGAAGAAGCGCGCGATCTCGTCGGGGGAGCGCAGTTGGTAGGAGTTGCGGGCGTTCTTGTTGTAGCCGGTGACCGCTTCCACGAGGGCGGGGTTGGTGTTGGTGCCGTCGCTCAGCGCCAGGTAGCTGCCGGGCGCGAGCGGCTCCAGCAGGCGGTCGACGATGCCGCGTGGGTCTTCGTCGTCGGTCACCTGCCCGGCGATGCTCAGCATCATGACCGCGACGGGCCGGCTGAAGTCGAGCGTCGCGGCGGCCCCGGCCAGGATCGCCTCGGGGTCGCGGACGTCCGCGTCGAGATAGTCGGTGGCGCCCTCGGGCGCGCTGGTGAGCAGCGCGCGGGCGTGCGCCAGCACGATCGGGTCGTTGTCCACGTACACGACCCGCGACTCGCGGGCGATGCCCTGCGCGATCTCGTGCGTGTTGCCGGCGGTGGGCAGGCCGGTGCCGATGTCGAGGAACTGCCGGATCCCGGCCTCGCCCGCCAGGTAGCGGATCGCGCGGACCAGGAACTCCCGCTGCAGCCTGGCGACCATGGCGAAGTCGGGGAACAGCCTCAGCAGGGTCTCCCCGGCCTCGCGGTCGACGGGGAAGTGGTCCTTCCCGCCCAGCAGGAAGTCCCACACCCGCGCGGAGTGCGGGACAGTGGTGTCGACCCGGGACCAGGCCGACTCGGCGGCATCGCTGTCGCTCATCGTGACTTTCCGTTGGAAGGATCATGCCGGACCTTCCAGACGGTACAGCACCAAGCGCTCTTTCTTCATGGAGCTGGACTATCTACCGAGACCGTTTCGAAAGGGACTGGCGGGGCAGTCGGCGGCGTATGCGACTCATCGACCGCGCCGCCGTACGCAAGCTCGTCGAAACGCAAGACCAGGACGCCGCTCTCGTTCTCGTACGAGGAGAATGCGTCGTCATGCCGGAGGAGCAGGCCGACCGGCAGGGCGGCCTGGTGCTCGCCCGCCGCCGTGAGGTGCGGCACGTGACCGAGGAGCGCGACCTGGACTCGCTCGCCGCCCGTCTGGACACCCTGGCCAGGGACCTGGGCGCGTGAGAGGGGACGGCGTGCGGAACGGCGACTTCTACGACTACGCCGACCTGCTGGACAAGGAGGAGAAGCAGATCGTCCAGCGGGTGCGCGACTTCATGACCGAGAAGATCGCGCCCATCGCGGACGAAGCCTGGACCAAGGCGAGCTTCCCCCACCATGTGGTGCCGGAGATGGCCAAGCTGGACGTGGCGGGGCTCCAGCACCGGGGCGCCAGCAGCCTGCTGACCGGTTTCATCGTGCTGGAGATGAACCGGGTGGATCCGTCCATCGCGACGTTCTTCGGCGTGCACAGCGGCCTGGCCATGGGCAGCATCGCCGGGCTCGGCTCGGAGGAGCAGCGCGAGCGGTGGCTGCCGCGGATGGCCGCGATGGAGCAGATCGGCGCGTTCGCGCTGACCGAGCCGAAGGGCGGCTCCGACGTGGCCGCCGGGCTGCGCACCACGGCCAGGCGCGAGGGCGACACGTGGGTGCTCGACGGCGCCAAGCGCTGGATCGGCAACGCCACCTTCGCCGACCTGATCGTGGTCTGGGCGAAGGACGAGGCCGACGGCCAGGTGAAGGGCTTCGTGGTGGAGAAGGGCACGCCCGGCTTCGAAGCCACCAAGATCGAGAACAAGATCGCCCTCCGTACGGTCCAGAACGCGGACATCACGCTGACCGGTTGCCGCGTCCCCGAGACCAACCGGCTGGCCGGGGCCCGCGGCTTCCGCGACACGTCCACGATCCTGCGGCAGACCAGGGGCGGCGTGGCCTGGCAGGCGGTGGGCTGCATGATGGGCGCCTACGAGCGGGCCCTGGAGTACGCCGGGGAGCGCGAGCAGTTCGGCCGCCCGATCGCGGCGTTCCAGCTCGTCCAGGACCTCTTGGTGCGGATGCTGGGCAACGTCACCAGCTCGCTCGGCATGGTGGTGCGGCTGGCGCAGCTGCAGGACGCGGGCGTCTACCGCGACGAGCACTCGGCCATGGCCAAGGCGTACTGCACGGCCCGGATGCGGGAGGCGGTCGGCTGGGGCCGGGAGATCATGGCCGGCAACGGGATCGTGCTCGACTACGGCATGGGCCGCTTCGTGGCCGACTCCGAGGCCATCTACTCGTACGAGGGGACGCGCGAGATCAACAGCCTGATCGTCGGCCGGGCGATCACCGGCCACGGCGCCTTCGTCTGACGGCTCGTGGGCCGGGATCAGTTGAGCTGCCAGATGGCCAGGTTCAGCGCGCCGGCGTAGGTCACCCAGACCAGATAGGGCGCCATCAGCAGCGCCGCCGGCCGCTTGACCGGCCACATCAGCACGATGGTCGCCGCGATGGCGATCCACAGCAGGCACAGCTCGGCGAAGGCCACGCCGTACCAGCCCGCGGCGAAGAACAACGGGGTCCACGCGGCGTTGAGCACGAGCTGCACCGCGTACGCGGTCAGCGCCCGCGACCAGCCGCGCGCCGTCCAGGCGAGCCAGCCCGCCACGGCGATCATGATGTACAGCACCGTCCAGACGGGCCCGAACAGCCACTGCGGCGGCGCCCAGGCGGGACGCTCCAGTGCCAGATACTCGGCCCCGGCGCCGGACGCGGCCAGCGACCCGATGACGGCGACCAGGGCCACGGCCACCAGGAAGACCGGCAGCGCGACCCAGCGGCGGGATTCGGTGGTGACGACCATGCGCTTCCCGTGCCCTGTGAACCGGCCGGTAACCCGTTCACGGGCGGAGGTGGAACGGGAGGAGGCAGACGACCACGTCCGACCGCTCCCGCAGGGCGGCGGCCAGCAGGAGGCCGCGCTGGTTGTGCAGGAACCGGTAGCGGAAGTGCCGGGGTTCCAGGATGGGGATGAGGACGACGGTCCAGCTCCCCGACTCGTCCACCTGGCGGATGTAGTCCAGCAGCGGGTGGATCACCGTGCGGGCGGGGTTGACGATGACCTCCAGCGGGACTCCGGGATCCCACCGGTCCCAGGCTTCGTGCAGCGCGCGCCGCGACTCCTCGGTGAAGCAGACCGACACGAGCACGATCTCCCCGCCGAGGGCCATGGCGGCGCTCACGCTCCGCTGCGTCGCGGCGTCGATCCCGCCGACGGGGATGATGATCTTCTTGCCGGGACGGTCGGCGGCGGGCGGCCGCGCGGGCCTGGCCGGCACGGCGCCGATCTCCAGCTCGGCCGCCACCTCTCCGTAGTAACGCTCGATCCGGGCGAACAGGAGGATGAGCAAGGGGATGACGATGGCGACCGCCCAGGCGCCCTCGGTGAACTTCGACACCAGCAGCACGAGGGCCGCCACGCAGGTGAGCACCGCCCCGGTCCCGTTGAGCAGCATGTCGCGGCGCCAGCGGGGCGGGCGCAGCCGGTGCCAGTGCTTGACCATGCCGCCCTGGCTCATGGTGAAACCGATGAAGACGCCGATGGCGAACATGGGGATGAGCCGCTGCGGGTCGCCGTCCACCGCGATCAGCAGGAGGGCGGCCAGCAGCCCCGCCACCGCGACGCCGTACCGGTAGACGGGCCGTTCGGTGCGCAGCGCGAACAGCGAGGGCAGCCGCCTGTCCTTGGCCAGCAGGCTCAGCAGGACCGGCAGGCCGCCGAAGCTGGTGTTGGCGGCCAGTCCCAGGCCGAGCGCGACCACGATGTTGGTGCCGTAGAACGCCCAGCCGGTCCCGTACGAGCCGGCCACGAGCTGGGCCAGGATGGTCACGCCCTCGCGGGGCACCACGTGGTCCCTGCGGATGAGCACGGCCAGGCCGATGAGCATGGTGGCGAGCAGCACGCCGAGCATCAGTTCGGTGTGCTGGGCGCGCTTGACGCGGGGCTTGCGGAACATGGGCACGCCGTTGGCGATGGCCTCGATCCCGGTCAGCGAGGAGCATCCGGAGGAGAAGGCCCGCAGGATGAGCATCACGGTCAGCGCCTCGGTGGCGACGATCTGCTCCGTCGTCCCCACGGTGGCGGCGGGCCCGGACCGCGCCAGGCCGACCGCCACGACGCCGAGGACGGACACCACGAACAGGCTCATGGGCAGCATGAGGAACCGCGCGCTGTCGGACACCCCGAACAGGTTGATGACCGTCAGCAGCAGCACCCCGGCCAGGCAGGTCTCCACCAGGTACGGTCGCAGGACGGGAAACGCCGAGGCCAGGTTGGCGGCCGCGGCGGCGAGGCTGACCGCGATGGTCAGCACGTAGTCCACCACCAGGGCCGCGGCGGCCAGCAGGCCCGCCCGGCGGCCCAGCTCCGCCTTCGCGACCCCGTACGACCCGCCGCCGTCGGGGTGGGCGGCGATGACCTGCCGGTAGGAGAACACGAGGATCAGCAGCAGGACCGCGATGGCGATCGTGATCGGCAGGGTCAGCGCCACGGCGGCGGCCCCGGCCCCGGCCAGGACGAGCGCCGCGGCCTCCGGCCCGTAGGCGACCGAGCTGAGGGCGTCCAGCGACAGCGCCGACAGTCCTTGCAGGCTGGTCAGGTGCCGCTTGTCGCCCTCACCGTGGCGGAGTTGCAGCCGCCGCCCGCTGAGCGGCGACCGCCTGGTCTTGGCCGGGTCCTGCTGGTAGGGCACCGTCGTCATGTCGCACGCGCTTCCACCCCCTGGATCTCCCCCGGAGTCGTCTCCGGGCAGGCCAACGGCCGGTCAAAACGCGGTCCTGACCGGGCCACAGACGACGGCGATCCGGTCAGGGAAGACCTGACCGGATCGCCGGAGGAATGACGGGGTGCGGAGAACGTGCTCAGGCGGCCTTGTACTCGGGGTAGCCGTAGCCGGTCACCTGGGACACGGGCCGGATGCGCTCCTCGACCTTGCCGTTGCCGGTGTTGCCCTCGA
>NZ_JBFAPV010000033.1:0-35787 GCF_040676925.1 Nonomuraea sp. NPDC049486 | reverse complement strand
GGCGAGGTGCTCATCCGTCAGGAGAACTACCACGAGGCCGCCTGCCAGATCATCCTCATGGCCTTCCTGCACCGCCTGGTCAACGGCGGCGGCTATCTCGATCGCGAGTACGCCGCCGGCACCAAACGCCTGGACGTACTCGTCCGCTGGCCCTACACCGGCCCGGACGGCGAACGCCTGGTGCAGCGCGAAGCGATGGAGCTGAAGGTCTGGCGAGCAGGCAAGGACGACCCCCTCTCCGACGGCCTCGCCCAGCTCGACGGGTACCTGGACCGGCTCAGCCTCACCACCGGCGTCCTGGTGATCTTCGACCGGCGCCCCGAGGCCCCGCCGTGGAACCAACGAGGCGCCTTCGAGGAGGCGACCACCCCGTCCGGCCGCCAGGTCACCGTGCTGCGGGCCTAGCGACGTGCTCCGCGATCACATCGCCGAGCCGGAGCGGCGCGTCGCCCGCGCACAGGCGGCCGAGGACCTGATCGAGCAGGCGCTCGACTGCCCGCTCCCGATCGACGAGTACCCGCGAGCGCATCGAGGCCTGGGTCCCTCCTGCCCGGTCAGTCGGGGCGGGGTGACGGGTCGGTGGTGACCGCCACCAGCAGCGGCCTGCTCAGCGCCCCGGCCCCGAGCACGCCCGCGAAGCCCAGCGCCACGCAGATCCCCAGCATGACCGCCCCGCTCAGGTTCGGGGCGCCCAGCATGAACGGCGTCGCGCAGAACACCCCGGCCGCGATCGTGCCGCCGCCCATCACGGTGAGCGGGATCAGCGTCTCGGCCCGCCGTGCCCGGTCCAGCACGGTCAGCGGGGTGCCGGCCAGCCGCAGCAGTCCGTACGTCTGACGCCGGTCGAGGACCGACGAGGCCGCGGTGATGCCCGCGCTGGCGATGGCCACCAGGAACGACACCGACAGCACCACCACCGTGCCCACCCGGACGTCGTCCAGCAACTGGAAGCCGAACCGCTGGTCGTCGGCCTCACTGGTCGGCGTCCGCCCGGGAACGAGCCCCGCCAGAGCGGTCCGCGCCCGATCGACGGCCACCACCCCGACACCGCCCCCGTCACCGGCGACCGCGTCGCCCTTGCCCGCGTCACCGGCAGCCGCGTCACCTGCGGCCGGGGCGGCGTCGCCGGTCACCGTCACCGTGACGAGCTTCTCCGAGTGCTCGACCCGGGCGGCGAGCCCGGCGTCCCGCATCCGCTCGCGCGCCTGCTCGGCGACCACCGCCGGCCGCCCCTCCACCACGGCGAGCCGGAACTCCGCGTGGGACGCCCCGCTGGAGAACGCCCCCGGGCTGAGCATCCCGAGGAACCCGGCGACGAACCCGGTGAGCGCGACCCCGCTGACCGTCCGCCAGGCCGAGCGCGGATCGTCCACGAGCCTGCGCCCCGCCAGCAGCAGAGCGGGCGTCCGGGCGAAGGCGGCGGCGACGCGGCCGATGAGGCCGACCACCCACGGCCCGGCCAGGTTGAGCGAGAGCAGGGCCAGCGCGATCGCGACCGCGATGACCGTCACACTGGCCTCCAGGCCCAGCAGGGGGAAGGCTGCCAGCACCACCAGCAGCGCGAGCACCCGCAGCGCCCGCATGCCGGGCGGCGTCTGGCGCCTGGCCACGCCCAGCGGGCTGACCACCACCCGCCGCAGCCCGGCCACCGCCGACAGCCCGACCAGCAGCGGCACCGCGACGAGCGCGCCGGCCAGCACCAGCGGGTGCGGCCACAGGTCGGCGGCGAACCACGGCCCGCCGCCGATCTCGATCCGCGTCAGCAGCGGCACGGCCGCCGCGTACGCCGCGGTCCCGGCGACCGCGCCGGCGAACGCCACGATGACCGCCTCGGCCACCGTCATCCCGACGACCTGCCCGGGCGTCGCGCCGACCAGCCGCAGCGCGGCCAGCCGCTGGTCGCGCCTGGCGACCGTGAGCCGGGCCGCGGCCCCGCCGAACACCAGCAGCGGCACCACCATGAGCACGCTCGCGATCAGCGCCAGCACCTGGTACGCCTCCGCGTCCTCCGACACCCTGCCGGTGAAGTCCGCGACGGGGGTGGGCGGCCGGCCGGCGATCCAGTCGTCGCTGCGCTCGGCGGTCATGACGGGCGCGTCCGGCCGGTGCCCGACGACGGCCACCAGCTCACCGGGGTAGGCCAGCGCCTCCTCGCCGAGCACGCCGGTCACGGCGGGGAAGCGGGCCGCGAGCTGGTCGGCGGGCAGTTCGCGAGCCAGCTCGGCCAGCGCGGGCGACAGCCACGCCTCGCCCGGCGCGGGGAAGCGGTCCAGCCCCGGCGGCGGCGCGGGCGCCTTCCCGGGCAGCGCCGCCACGTCCACGACCGTCACCCGCTCGTCCCGTACGTAGTCGAACCGGGCGGCCTCCACGGCCGTCGCGCCGCTCCCCGCAGCCACCGGGTTGCGCCACGCGTCCCGGTCGCCCCTGGCCTGGAAGGCGAAGTTGGCCGTCACCGCGAACAGCAGCAGCGCCGTGGCCACCGCGACCGCCCCCAGCGTCAGCCAGGTGCCGAGCAGGCCGCGGCGACCGCCGCCCTTGAGCAGCCGCCACGTCAGATCGAGGTTCACGCCGGCACCCCGCCCGCCAGCAGCCTGCCGTCGCGGACCTCGACCGTGCGGTCGCACCAGGCCGCCACGTTCGGGTCGTGGGTGACCACGATCAGGGAGGCGTCGTTGTGCTTGGTGGCCTCCACCAGCAGCCGCATCGTCTCGTGGCCCGTGGCCTGGTCGAGCGCCCCCGTGGGCTCGTCCGCGAACACCACGGCCGGCCTGGTCACCAGCGCCCTGGCGATGGCCACCCGCTGCGCCTGACCGCCGGACAGCTCGCCCGGCCGCCTGCCCTCCATGCCGCCCAGCCCGAGCGGGCCGAACCACTGCCGGGCGGTCCGCACCGCGTCCTGGCGGGCGACGCCGCCGAGCATGAGCGGGAGCGCCACGTTCTCCTCGGCGGGCAGCTCCGGCAGGAGCTGGCCGAACTGGAACACGAACCCGAACCGGGTGCGGCGCAGCGCGCTGCGCTTCCGTTCGCCCAGGTCGTCGATGCGCTGACCGAGCAGGTGGACCTCGCCCGCGTCCGGTTTCATGATCCCGGCCAGGCAGTGCAGCAGCGTCGACTTGCCGGAGCCGCTCGGCCCCATGATCGCCACCGCCTCCGCGGCGCGCACCGCGATGTCCACCCCGCCCAGCGCCACCGTCTGCCCGAACCGTTTGGCGAGAGCCCGCCCCACAAGCACGTCGTTCATGGCTCCGAGCCTGCCGGGACGGACGGGGGCGGCGGATCGGCCATGCGTACGGTCCGCATCGGCCGTTCGGTTGACTCTAGAGTTTGGGCGTGGCTATTCGGGTTCTCATCGCCGATGATCAGGAATTGGTACGCACCGGATTTCAGATGATTCTGGATGCGCAACCGGACATGGAGGTGGTGGCGGCCGTCGCCGACGGCGCCGACGCGGTTTCCGAGGCCAGGCGGCTGCGCCCGGACGTGTGCCTGCTCGACATCCGGATGCCCAGGCTCGACGGCCTGGAGGCGACCCGGGCGCTGGCGGGACCCGGCGTCGAGAACCCGATGCGGGTGGTCATCGTCACCACCTTCGACCTGGACGAGTACGTGTACGGGGCGCTGCGGGCGGGCGCCACCGGGTTCCTGCTCAAGGACAGCGGGCCGACGCTGCTGGTGGAGGCGGTCAAGGCGGCGGCCGGCGGCGAGTCGCTGGTGTCGCCGTCGGTGACGGTGCGGCTGCTGCGGCACCTGTCCGGGCCCCGCCGCTCCCCCGCGCCCCTGCCGGAACCGCTGACAGACCGCGAGCTGGACGTGGTGCGGCTGGTCGCCAGGGGACGCACCAACCAGGAGGTGGCGGCCGAGCTGTTCGTGTCGCTGTCGACGGTGAAGACGCACCTCGGGAGCATCTTCACCAAGCTGGGCACCAGGAACCGGGTGGAGATCGCCGCGTGGGCCTGGGAATCGGGTGTCGTGAGCTGATTAGCGGGTCAGCCTCCGGGATACAAGTGAATCAGAACCCACCGTATGGCCCGGGGGAGAACATCGTGCGCTTTGCCCAGGCACCGCCCACCAAAGCCGCTACCACGTCCGCCAGCAAGGTCGTCGGCAAGGCCGCCACCACCGTCTACGTGACACTCGCCGCGCAGGTACTCTCCCTGGGCGCTCTGGTGGTCTTCGAGCAGGTGCGCGGCAGACAGCTGGCCGCCGAGCTGGCCGAGTTCGGCGGGCGGCCGTCGGGCCCCGACGCCGACGCGCTGGCCGGCGCGGCGACGGTGTTCGCGGTGCTGCTGCTGATCGCCCTGGCCACCACGATCGCCGCCGCGGCCGCCCACACCACGTGGCTGGTGCGTGTCCGCCAGGCCGGCGCCCTGCCCGCGGCCCGGAGCACGGTCGCCGCCGCCTGGCTCATCCCGGGCGTCAACCTGGTAGCGCCGGCGGTGCTGGTGTACGAGACGTGGCGGGCGACCGGCCCGGCGGAGGAGAGCCGGCGCGGCCGGGTGGCCCTGGTGACGGGCTGGTGGCTGAGCTGGCTGGCGACGCTGGCGGTGTTCACCATCGTCCTCCCGCTCGACGCGCTCGACAGCCTCACCGGGCTGGGCTTCCTGGAGCTGGCGTGCCTGGCCCTGTCGGCCGCCCTCTGCGCCGCCACGGTCCGCCGCGTCACCCCGCAGCGCTCCCCCGCCGTCCGCCCCAGCGCCGGGTCCTCCGGCCGACCGGCCCCCGTCACCGCGGTCACCCGCCTGGGCCGGGCCTCCTGACGAGGATCAGGCCGCGGTGGGGCCGGAGCTGCCCGGGCTGGCGTGCCAGAGGCGGCGGGGCGGGTCGGTGACGGCCGGGCCCAGGTCGGCGTAGGGCGACAGGCGGAAGCCGTTGCCGTACTCGATGGCGCGGCCGCCCACCGGGCCCTGGTCGGCCGGGGGCCGGGCGAGCTCGGCGCGGACGGCGTCGAGGCCGCGGGCCCGCCACAGCGCGTCCAGGTCGGCCAGGTTCCAGCAGTCGAGGGCGCGGATCGAGACCGCGCGGGCGCCGGTGCGGCGGACCGCGCCGCGCACCAGCAGCAGCCACGACCCGAACACGGTGGCTGCGCACCGCCCCTGCACCGACTCGAAGAAGGTCAGGTCGACCGGCCCCGTCGAGTCGTCCAGGGTGGCGAAGATGATGCGCTGGCCGGAGCGGATCGCGGGCGTCTGGGTGGCCACCTTGACGCCGGCCACCAGCACCTCGGCCCCGTTGCGCGGGCCGAGCAGGTCCTTGGCGCGGGTCACGCCGAGCGCGTCCAGCAGCTCGTCGTGGAAGCTGACGACGTGCCGGCTGATGTCCATGCCGAGGATCTCCAGCTCGGCCTCGACCATCTCCGCGTCGGTCATCTCCGGCAGCTCGCCGGGGGTGACGTGCTCGGTGAAGCCGAGGGGCAGCTGGACGGCCGCCAGGTGGCGGCTCTCGGCGGGCGGCGCGGGCGCGTACCGCCTGCCGCGGCGCGGCCCCGCCCGCACGCCGATCGACGAGGCCCGCTCCAGCGCGCCGACCTGGGCGATCAGGTCGCGCCTGGTCAGCTCTCCGGGCCGCCACCGCTCGCCGTCGCCGGGCCGCAGCCCGTGCACCGCGTCCAGCCCGCCGACCTGCACGATCCGTTCCATCGTCGGCCGGGACGGGCGGGCCCGGTCCCAGAAGTCGGCGAGCGAGGTGTAGGGCCGGCCCGCCACCATGCGCTCCACCTCGGCCTCGCTGACCCCCTTGACGGCCGAGAACGGCACCCGCAGCGCGTACCCCTCGCCGATCTCCCCCGCCTCGAACGCGCGCCGGGGCCGGCCGGAGCCCTCCAGCCGGGCCGGGTCGACGCGGACCCGCACCCGCGGGCCGAGCCGTTCCACCCGCCAGTCCTTGGCCGACTTGTTGATGTCGAGCGGCAGGATCCGCACCCCGCACTGCCGCGCCTCGTCGATGATCACCCGTGCCGGGTACATGCCGGGGTCGTGGGTGAGCACCCCGGCGAAGAACGCGGCCGCGTGGTGCCGCTTGAGCCACGCCGACTGGTAGGTGGGCAGCGCGAACGCCGCCGCGTGCGCCTTGCAGAACCCGAACCCGCCGAACGCGTCCAGCACCTTCCAGGCCCGCTCCACCTCCTCGTCGCCGAACCCGTTGGCCCTGGCCAGCGGCACGAAGTGGTTGCGCACCCGGTCACGGCCCTCGGGCGTGCCGAGGGTGCGGCGGAGCATCTCGGCGAACGACAGGTCGCGGCCGGTCATCACCTGGATGATCTTCAGCACCTGCTCGTGGAAGACGACCACGCCGTGCGTCTCCTTCAGCGCCTCGCGCAGCCGCTCGTGCGGGTAGTACGGCTGCCGCCAGCCGTGCCTGGCCTCCAGGTACGGGGTCACCATGTCGGAGTTGACCGGCCCCGGCCTGAACAGGGAGATGTCGACGATCAGGTCGTGCATGGTGCGCGGCTCCAGCTTGGAGACCAGCTCGCGCTGGCCGGGCGACTCGATCTGGAAGCAGCCGAGTGTCCGGCCGGCCCGGATCATGTCGTACGTCTCCTGGTCGTCGTGCGGGACGTACCGTACGTCCGGATCGTCGCCGCTCTGGGCGTCGAGCTCGACCGTGACGCCGTCGACCCGCTTGATCTCGCCGAGCGCGTACGCGAGCGCGGACTGCATCCGCACCCCGAGCACGTCCAGCTTGAGCAGCCCGGCCTCCTCCACGTCGTCCTTGTCGAACTGCGACATGGGGAACTCCAGCAGGCTGCGCTCGACCGGGGTGAGGTCGCGCATCCCGGAGTTGCCGACCAGCACCCCGCACGGGTGCAGCGCGATGTGCCTGGGCAGCCCGTCGAGCTTCTCCGCCAGCCGGAACACCCGCTCCAGACCGGCGTCGCCGAGCCGGCTCTCGCGCAGCTCGGGCAGGTCGCGCAGGGACGCGGTGATCTGCATGGCCCGGATGTGCGGGAACGCCTTGGCAATGGCGTCGATCTCGTGCGGCGGCAGCCCCATCGCGCCCGCCACGTCGCGGATGGCGCTGCGCGCCCGGTAGGTCTCCATCATGGACACGCACGCCACCCGCGACTCCCCGTACCGGTCGAAGATCGCCCTGTAGCAGTCGAGGCGGCGCGCGGACTCCACGTCCACGTCGATGTCGGGCAGCCCGATCCGGCCCTCCGACAGGAACCGCTCCATGAGCAGGCCGTGGTCGATCGGGTTCACCTCGCCGATGCCGATGAGGTAGTTGACCAGGCTGCCCGCGCCGGACCCGCGGATGGCGCAGCGCACCCCCATCCCGCGGATCATGTCGGTGATGCCGGACACCGCGACGAAGTAGCCCGACAGCCGCTTGCGCTCGATGACGTCGAGCTCGGCGGCCGCCCGTTCCCTGGCCTCGCGGGAACGGCGCAGGCCGCGCTCGGCCAGGCCGTCCGCGACGCGGTGGCGCAGCAGCGGCACCGGGTCGCCGCCGATCTCCGGCAGGTGGAGGCGGGGCGGGCTCTGGCGGAGCGCGAGCAGCTCCACCGGGTCGGCGGCGCACGCCTCGGCGATCTGCCGGGTGGTGCGCAGCAGCCTGCCGATCCGGTCCCCGTCGTGGCCGCAGATCTTGGCGGCGACCTGGGCCATCTCCTTGCCGCTCTTGAGGTAGGCGTGGGAAGTGGTGCGTTCCAGGTGGCGCGGGTGCAGCGGGACGAGCTGGCGGGCCGCGTCGAGCACGTCGCCGACCTGGTGGTCGGCCGGGTCGAGGTAGCGGACGGCGTTGGTGAGCACGGCGGGCACGTCCATGGACTCGGCCAGGGCGAGCATCCGCAGCGCCGTGGCGGCGTCGTGGAACGCGTACTGGTCGACCAGTTCGATCACCACGCCCGGCAGCGCCTCGCGCCACCGGCCGAGCAGTGTCCGGGCATGGTCGTCGCGCCGCTCGGCCACCGCGCGGCCGACGTCGGAGCGCGGGCCGAGCAGCACCGCCAGCCCGCCGTCGCCGGCGGCGTCCCACTCGGCGGCCAGCCCGCGGGTGATGCGGGGGTCTCCGCGCTCGCCCGCGTAGTGCGCGGCCGTGACCAGCCGCGCCAGCCGCGACCAGCCGCGCGAGCGCGCGAGCACGGTCACCCGGTCCTGCGCCCCCGGCCCGGTCCGCGGCCGGGCGTCACGCCCGCTCGTCCGGCTCGGCGGGGCGATCGGCCACATGTCCGGTTCCGGATCGCCGAGGGCCAGGTTGACGCCGAACACCGGCGCGATCCCGGCGGCCGCGCACGCCTGCGCGTGTTTGACCGCGCCGTACAGCCCGTCGCGGTCGGTCAGCGCCAGGATGTCCATCCCGTGTTCGAAGGCCCGCTCCGCCAGCGCCTTCGGGAACGCGGTGCCGTAGCGCATCGAGTAGGCGGAGCTCACGTTGAGGTGCGGGAACGGCCCCGCCGTCCGGCCGCCCATCAGTCCCACGCCCGCAGGAGCAGCCAGCCGCCGCTGGCGGTGTCGAACCTCAGCTCGTACGTGCCGGCCTCGCGCCCGGGGCTGGCCTCGACCCGCCAGAACCGGCGCTCACCGGGGTCGCTCTCGCTGATCTTCCACCATTCGCGGGCCACCACCCAGTGATCGAGCACCTGGCGGACGAGATAGAGCCGGTCACGCCAGACGAACTGGGTCGGCTCCCCGTCTCTGGTCCACACCTCTATCGGATCGCCATAGAGTCTGCTCAAGTCGCTTCTCCCCGCGGCTCTGGTGCCTATGCTGAGCCACCCGGGGGAAGGCGGGCGCTATGACTCGAACATATGTTCTTACGCGCCGAAACGCAAGTCGCCCGCGTGCCGCACGAGCGGGTTCGCCCCGATCGAGTTGCGGATGCTGAAGGCCACGCTCCCCGCCCGGTAGCGGTCGTCCGAGCACTCCACCGCCCTGCCCTCGTGCGTGGTCGTCACCCGGCGCTGGCGCAGCAGCGGGCTGCCCCGCCTGACCCCGAGCAGGCGCGCGTCCCGTGTGCTCGCGGGCACCGCGTCGATGAGGTGCTCGCCGTAGGCGAACACCAGCCCCGCCGACTCGTACAGCGCCTCGGTCACGGACCCGCAGCCGGGCGGCAGCCTCTCGACGGCGCCGGCGATCCACTCCGCGTACGCGGTCCGCTCCAGCAGCACCGGCTCGTCCTCCAGGGTGCGCAGCCGCAGCACGTCGAGCACCTCGCCGGAGCCGAGCCTGGCCGCCTCGGCCGGGGTGGGCGGGCGGCGGCGCTGGGCGATCACCTGGCCGCCGTACCGGTAGCCGTTGGCCCGCGCCCACTCGGCGAAGCTGTGCAGCTCGGCGAAGCTCTGGCTGCGCGCGGTGCCGAGCACGATGCGCCTGGCCCCCTGCCGCGACCCGACCAGGCCCTCGGCGGCCAGCACGGCGACCGCCTGACGGACCGTCCCCCTGGCGGCGCCGTGGCGGGCGGCCAGCTCCGACTCGGACGGGAGCTGCGAGCCCACCGGGTGCACGCCCGAGAGGATCTCGCCCCGCAGCTCATCGGCGATCAGTTCATAGCGCGCAACCATTACCGACCACCCCAGTTCATGAAAGAGCAACGTATATGCGACTTACTGGTGCTCGCTTGTTTGTACAAGTTCCCCTACATTCCTCCCACACCCCCGGAGTGGAGGCCACGTGTTCACACCTCGCGCTCGTGCGGCAGGCGTCATCGCCGCCCTTACGGTAGTCACCGCGGCGTGCGGCGCCGCGCCAGGAACCCAGACGTCGACGGCCGCCGAAGGCGGGGTGGACGCGCGCACCGCAACCTCGGCGGCCGACTTCGGCGGCTTCGACAAGCTCGTCGAGGCCGCCAAGAAGGAAGGCGACCTGCACGTCATCGCCCTGCCGCCGGACTGGGCCAACTACGGCGAGATCATCAAGACCTTCGAGGCCAAGTACGGCATCAAGATCGAGAGCGAGGACCCGGACGCCGCCAGCGCGGACGAGATCAACGCGGTCAAGACCCGCAAGGGCCAGGACCGCGCCCCCGACGTGCTCGACCTGGGCCAGTCGTTCGCGATCAGCGGCGCCGCCGAGGGCCTGTTCGCCCCGTACAAGGTGCAGACCTTCGACAAGATCCCCGAGGGCCAGAAGGAGCCGACCGGCCTCTGGGTGAACGACTACGGCGGCTACATCTCCATCGGCTGCGACGCCAAGAAGATCGCCACCTGCCCCAAGAGCTTCGCCGACCTGCTCAAGCCCGAGTACAAGGGCAAGGTGGCGCTCAACGGCAACCCCACCAAGTCCGGCTCGGCCTTCGCCGGCGTGTACGCCGCCTCGATCGCCAACGGCGGCTCGTTCGACGACATCCAGCCCGGCATCGACTTCTTCAAGAAGCTGAAGGACGCGGGCAACTTCAACCCGGTCGAGACCACCCCCGCCACGATCGAGAAGGGCGAGACCCAGATCAGCATCGACTGGGACTACAACAACGCCGCCTACGCCCCGCAGATGGCGGCCAAGGGCCTCGACTGGCAGGTCAACGTGCCCTCCGACGGCCAGTACTTCCAGATGTACGCCCAGGCGATCAACAAGGACGCCCCGCACCCGGCGGCGGCCCGCCTGTGGCAGGAGTTCCTCTACAGTCCCGAGGGCCAGAACCTCTACCTGAAGGGCTTCGCCCGCCCGGTCCTCATGCCCGCCATGCAGGCCGACGGCAGCATCGACAAGGCGGCGGCCGAGGCGCTGCCGGCCGTCGAGGGCGAGCCGGCGTTCCCGACCTCGGAGCAGGTCGACGCGGCCAAGAACAAGCTGGCGAGCGGCTGGGACGCCGCGATCTCCGGATGAGACGGTCCCCGGGGTGGCTCGGCACGCTGCCCCTGCTCGCCTTCTACGCGTTCGTGTTCGGCATCCCGCTGGCCGCGCTGCTGGCGGGGGCCTTCACCTCGCGCGGCGAACCGACGCTGGCCAACGTGCGGCAGAGCCTGGAAGGCGGCAACCTGACCGCCATGGCCGGGAGCGTGCAGGTCTCGGCCGTGGTGGCGCTGTCGGGGGCCGTGCTCGGCACGTTCCTCGCCTACGCGGTGGTCACCTCCCGGTCCACCGCGCTGCGCAACGCGGTACTGACCGCCTCCGGCGTGCTGGCCAACTTCGGCGGCGTCCCGCTGGCCTTCTTCTGGGTGGCCACGCTGGGCAACTCCGGCGTGGTGAGCGGGCTGCTGGGGCTGCCGTCGGGGTCGCTGTACTCGTTCTGGGGCCTGGTGATCGTCTACCTGTACTTCAGCGTGCCGCTGATGGTGCTGGTGATGGCGCCGGCCCTGGACGGGCTGCGTCCGCAGTGGCGGGAGGCGGCGGCCAACAACGGCGCCACCGCCTGGCACTACTGGCGCTACGTCGGCCTGCCCGTACTGACGCCCGCCCTGCTCGGCGGGGTGGTGCTGCTGTTCGGCTCGGCCTTCGCCGCCTACGCCACGGCGGCGGCCATGGGCGCGGGCACGGTCGTGCCGCTGGTCACCCTCAAGATCGCCAACGCGCTCACCAGCGACGTGCTGATCGGCCAGGAGAACGTGGCGCTCGCCCTGAGCCTGGACATGATCGTGATCGCGGGCCTGGTCATGCTGATCTACCTGCCGCTGCAGAGGAGGACCACCCGATGGCTGCAGTGACGGGCCTGGAGCAGCCCCTCGTCACCGCCCCCGCCCGGCCGGCCCGCCCGCGCGCCTGGCGGGCCGCCGTGTTCGTGATCGCCGGGCTGTACTTCCTGGTGCCGCTCGGGGCGTCGCTCTGGTACACGATCTACACGCCCACCACCGGACTGTCCTTCGAGCCCTACGCCGAGCTGCTGACGGCGGAGGGCTTCGCGTCCAGCCTGTCGCTGTCGCTGGCGCTCGCCCTGGCCACGATCGCGCTGGTGCTGCTGCTGACGCTGCCCGCGATGCTGGCCGTCCGGCTGTTCGCGCCGGGGCTGCGGCCCCTGATGGAGGTGCTCTGCACGCTCCCGCTCGTGGTGCCGCCGATCACGTACGTGGCCGGGCTGAGCACCTCGCTGCGGGTCGGCGCCGACGTGCTCGCGCCCACCCCGTTCTGGGCCACGCTCATCGCCGTCCAGGACCCGGGCTTCCCTGTCGTGCTCGTGCTCGCGTACGTGGTCCTCGTCCTGCCGTTCGTCTACCGCTCGCTGGACGCGGGGCTGCGCACCATGGACGTGCGGACGCTGGTGGAGGCCGCGCGCAGTCTCGGCGCGTCGTGGCCGCACGTGATGTTCCGCGTGATCATCCCCAACCTGCGCTCGGCCCTGGCCAGCGCCTCGTTCCTCACGCTCGCCCTGGTGTTCGGCGAGTTCACCGTGTCCAGGCTGCTCGGCTACCAGCCGTTCGCGGTGTGGATCGTGACGATCTCCGGCTCGCGCGGTCAGGTGTCGGTCGCGGTCTCGATCCTCAGCCTGCTGCTCATCTGGCTGCTGCTGCTGGCGGTCTCCACCGCTTTCGGGAGGGAGAAGAAGTGACGTCCAAGGTGGAGTTCCGCGGCCTGCGCCGGGTCTTCGGCAAGACGGTGGCGCTGGACGGCCTCGACCTGACCATCGAGCCCGGCCAGTTCGTCGCCCTGCTCGGCCCGTCGGGCTGCGGCAAGACGACGGCGCTGCGCTGCGTGGCCGGGTTCGAGCGTCCCGACTCCGGGGCCGTGCTGGTCGACGGCAAGGACATCACCGACGTGCCCGCCAACAAGCGCGACGCCGGCATGGTGTTCCAGTCGTACTCGCTGTTCCCCAACCTGAACGCGCGCGACAACGTCGCCTTCGGCCTGCGCGTGCGCGGGGTGCCGACCGCGACCCGGCGGGCCAAGGCGGACGAGCTGCTGGAGCTGGTCGGCCTGCCCGGGCACGCCGACCGCTACCCGCACCAGCTTTCCGGCGGCCAGCAGCAGCGCGTCGCGCTGGCCCGCGCGCTCGCCCTGGAGCCGCGCGTGCTGCTGCTCGACGAGCCGCTGTCCGCGCTCGACGCCAAGGTACGGGTCGCGCTGCGCGAGGAGATCCGCCGGCTCCAGCTCGGCCTGGGCATCACCACGATCTTCGTCACGCACGACCAGGAGGAGGCGCTGTCGATCGCGGACCGGGTCGCGGTGCTCCGCGACGGCCGCCTGGAGCAGGCCGGCCCGCCCGCCGAGGTCTACGACCGGCCCGCCACCCCGTTCGTCGCCGAGTTCGTCGGCACCATGAACCACCTGCCCGGCCGGCTCGCCGGCGACGGCAAGGTGACGGTCCTCGGCCAGACGCTGCCCGTCGACGGCACCGCCCCCGCCGGCCCCGACGTCACCGTCCTCATCCGCCCGGAAGCCATCCAGGTGACCCTCGCCGCCCCCGACCCCGGCCCGGACTCCGCCCGCAGCCCTAGCCCCGGCCCCGGCCCCGGCTCCGGTGCCGGTGCCGGGTCCGGGTCCGGGTCCGGGTCCGGGTCCGGGTCCGGGTCCGGTGCCGGGTCCGGTCTGGGCGAGGTGGTGACGGCGTCGTTCCGCGGCGCGTCCGTCCGTCTCCGCCTGTTGCTGGACGGTCACGAGGTGCTCGCCGACGTGCCCGGCCACGAGGCGGCGCGGCTCGCCCCCGGCACCCGCGTCGCGATCCGCCTCGTGGAGCGTCCCGTCCTGGTGGCCGCGCGCGCCGCCCCCGTGCCCGATGCCGTCTGAGGTGCCCGCGGCCGTCCTGTTCGACCTGGACGGCACCCTCGTGGACACCGAGCCCCACTGGTGGCGGGCCACCGCGACGGTGGCCCGCGGCCTGGGCGTCGACCTGGGCCCGGACGACGAGCCGGACGTGCTCGGCCGCACGGTCGAGCACACGGCCGCCCACCTGCTCTCCCGCGCCCTCCGCTACCACGACGCCGGGGACGCCGGGGACACCGGCGACGCCCTCACCCGCGCGTTCGCCGGCGAGCTGGCCCACAGCTTCGACGTCATGCCCGGCGCCACTCCCCTGCTGCGGGAACTGACCGCCGCCCGCATCCCCACCGCCCTGGTGACCGCCTCGCCCCGCAGCATCGCCGCCCTGGTGCTCCCCCGCCTCGGTCACCGCTTCGACGAGGTGGTGGCCGCGGAGGACACCCGCCGCGGCAAGCCCCACCCGGACCCGTACCTCGAAGCCGCCCGCCGCCTCGGCGCCCATCCCTCCCGCTGCGTCGCCCTGGAAGACAGCCCGGCCGGCGTCACGGCCGCCAGCACCGCCGGCTGCCACGTCGTGGTCGTCACCCGTACAGGTCTCCCGACGCTCCGCGAGATCCGGTCGATCGCGTGAAGATCAGTCGACCGCCAGCCGTACCCCGAAGCCGACGATCACCACGCCCGTGACCCGGTCGAGCAGGCGGCGCACGGACGGCGACCGCAGCACGCCGCTCATCACCCCGGCGAAGACGATCAGGCCCGCGCTCCACACCAGCCCCTCGGCCACGTGTACGCCCGCCAGCAGCAGCCCCACCGCCGCGTGCGGCGCGTCCGGCGGGATGAACTGCGGCAGCATCGCCACGTAGAAGGCGCCGACCTTCGGGTTGAGCAGGTTCGTCACCAGCCCGCGCCGGAAGCCGGTGCGGAAGCGGACCTCTCGCGCGTCCGGCTCGTCCACGTGCGCGTCCTTCTTGACCAGCAGCATGCGCAGCCCCATCCACACCAGGTAGGCGGCCCCGGCGTAGCGGAGGACGTCGTAGGCGAGCTGCGAGGCGGCCAGCAGCGTGGCCAGGCCGGCCGCCGTCAGCAGGCCCCAGACGAGCGTGCCGAGCTGGATGCCCAGCGTCACCCCCCACGCGGGGCGCTTCCCGGACAACAGGGACGTACGGAGGATGAGTGCGGTGTCCAGTCCCGGCGTGATCGTCAATAACGCGACGACGGCGGCGAACGAGACGACCGAAGTGGTCAGGTCCATGCCGTCGAGCGTAGTCGTCACGGGATCAGCAGCAGCTTGCCCGTCGTCCGCCTCGAGGCCAGGTCCTCCTGCGCCTTGGCCACGTCAGCCAGCGGGTAGCGGTGCGACACGTTGACGCGCACCCGGCCCGAGCCGATCCACTCGAACAGGTCGGCCGCCCGCCACAGCAGCTCGTCACGCTCGGCCGTGTAGTCGGCCAGCGTCGGCCTGGTGAGGAAGAGCGACCCGGCCCGGTTGAGCCGCTGCGGGTCCACCGGCGGCACCGGACCGCTCGCGGCTCCGTACAGGACCATGAGCCCGCGCCGGCGCAGCGCCTCCAGCCCGCCGTCGAACGTGGTCGCGCCCACGCCGTCGTAGACCACGTCCACCTTGCCGCGCAGCCTCTCGGCGAAGTCCTGGTAGGTGAGCACGTCGTCGGCGCCCGCCTCCCTGGCCAGCTTCTCCTTCGCCGGGGTGGAGGCGGTCCCGTAGACGGTCGCCCCGAGCATCTTGCACACCTGGACGAGCAGTTGCCCCATGCCGCCCGCGGCGGCGTGCACGAGCACCGTGTCGCCTTCCTGCACCCGGTAGGTGGAGTGGGTGAGGTAGTGGGCGGTCATGCCCTGCAGCATCACGGCGGCGGCCACGTCCGGCGCGACGCTCTCGGGCACCGGCACCACCAGGCGGGCGGGCACCACGGCCTTCTCGGCGTAGCTGCCGAGCGCCATCGCCCACGCGACCGTCTCGCCGACGACCACGCCCTCGACGCCTGGCCCGACCGCGGACACCACGCCCGCGCCCTCGGACCCGATCGTGCAGGGCAGTTGCAGCGGGTAGGCGCCGGAGCGATGGTAGATGTCGATGAAGTTGACGCCGCTCGCGGCGACGTCGACCACCACCTCGCCGTCACCCGGCTCCGGGTCGGGCCGCTCGACGTACTCCAGGACTTCGGGGCCGCCCTGGGCGGCCAGCACGATTGCACGCATGCCCCTAGTCAACTACGAACCGTCCGGCGAGCCGGTCCGGCATGACCCTGGCGAGTCCGCCGGACTCCATCGCCACCCAGATCGCGCCGTCGGGTCCGGTGGTCAGGCCGTGCGGCTCCGACCCGGGCAGCTCGAACTCACTGATCGCGCCGTCGACCGTGATGCGGCCGAGCCGGTTCGCCGCCCACTCGGTGAACCAGAGCGCGCCGTCCGGCCCGGTGACGATCGCGTGCGGCCGGCAGGCGCGGTCGGGCAGCGGGTGCTCGGTGACCTTTCCGGCCGGATCGACGTGGCCGACCTGGCCCGCGCCGATCTCCGCGAACCAGAGCGCGCCGTCGGGCCCCGCCGTGATGTGCACCGGCGCCGCGCCCTCGGTGGGCAGCGGGTGGACGGTCACCTCACCGCCCGGCGTGATCCGGCCGACGGCCCCGGCCTGGTTGAGCGTGAACCAGAGCGCCCCGTCGGCCCCGGCCGCGATGCCCGACGGCATCCCGCCCTCGACCGGCACCGCGAACTCGTCCCGCTCCCCGCCGGCGCCGATGCGGCCGATCTTGTCGGAGCGCATGCACGTGTACCACATCGCGCCGTCGGGACCGGCCGCCATTCCGTACGGAGCCTCGGCCTCGTACGAGGTCACCTCGAACTCCGGGGTGATGCGGCCGACCCGGTCGCCCTGGTACTCGGTGAACCACATCGCCCCGTCGGCCCCCGGCGCGATCACCGTCGGCCCGCCGCCGGCCGGGTCGAGCCGGTGGAAGCTCGGCTCCTCGCCGGGGACCAGCCGCCCGACCATCCCCTGGTGCACCAGCGTGAACCAGACCGCCCCGTCGGCGCCGGTCGCGACCCCGTACGGGGCTCCTTCGGAAATTTTGATCAACATGAGGGTCCCCCCGTGAGTTCCGAGCCGCGACGCTCCAATCGCAACCTGTGTTGCTTTAGTGTGGCACGGGATCTAAAGTAAACGCAACGCCAGTTGCCTTAGGAGTGGCCGTGGAGCCCAGTAAGCGACCCGGCGGGCGCAGCGCCCGCGTCCGCGACGCCGTACGGCAGGCGACCCTCGCCGAGCTGGCCGGGAAGGGGTTCCGGGGGCTCACCGTGGACAACGTCGCCGAACGGTCAGGCGTCCACAAGACCACCGTCTACCGGCGGTGGGGCAGCGTCGAAGGGCTGATCTCCGACGCGCTGGAGCTGGCCCGCGACGAGCCCTGGCCCGTCCCCGACACCGGCGCCGTCGAGAGCGACCTGCGCGGGGTGGCCAGGCTCGTGCAGAGCGGGTTCGCCGATCCGGAGCTGGGCCCGGTGTCGTCGGCGTTCGTGGCGGCGGCCATGCAGAGCCCGGAGGCGGCCCTGGCGCTGCACGACTTCTTCCAGGCCCGCCACGAGCAGTCGGCCCAGGTGGTGCGCCGCGCCGTCGACCGCGGCGAGCTGCCCGCAGCGGTCGACGCCCACGAGGTGATCAGGGCCGCTGTGGCGCCGATCTACTACCGTCTCTTCGTCACCCATGAGCCGGCCACGGCGGCGGACGCGGACCGGGCGGCCGACGCCGCCCTGGCCGCCGCCCGGGCCGGCATCCTCTGACCCGCCGCCCGCTACCGGAAGGCGGCGGCGTTGCGCCGGGCCCACTCGGCGAACGTGCGGGGCGCCCGGCCGAGGAGCCGCTCGACGTCGGGGCTGACGCGCCGCTCGGCCGGGGTGGGCTCGCCGATGATGGACAGGGTGGTCTCGACCACGGGCTCGGGCATGAACCGCAGCATCTGCGCGCGAGCCCCCTCGCGGGTCTGCTCGGTGAACCGGATCGGCTCGCCGAGCGCCTCCCCGATCGCCTCGGCCCGTTGCCGCGGCGTGGTGAGGGCGGGTCCGGTCAGCTCGTAGACCTGGCCCGCGTGACCGTCCTCGCGCAGGGCCACGGCCGCGACCTCGGCGATGTCGTCCGGGTCGATGAACGGCAGGCCGACGTCCCCGAACGGCGCGGCGACGGCGCGCCGGGCGCGGACCGACTCGGCCCAGGCGTAGGCGTTGGAGTCGAAGCCGCCGGGCCGCAGGATCGTCCAGTCCATGCCCGACCGCCGGACGGCGTCCTCGATGGACCGCGCCGTGCTCCCGTGGGAGGACGAGCCGGGGCGGGTCGCGACTCCCTGGGAGGACAGCAGCACGACCCGCCCGGCTCCAGCGGATCTGGCGTCGTCGAGGACGCGGCCGATGACGCCGCCCGGGCTGTCGGCGGCCGCCACGAAGTCGCCGGAGATCAGCAGGAACAACGCGCCGGCGCCGTCGAGGGCGGGCCGGAGACCGGCCGGGTCGGCGAGGTCGGCGGCGAGCACGCGCACTCCCCTGGGCACGTCGGACTCGGTGATCTTCCGCGACACGGCCGTCACCGGCTCGCCCGCCTCTGTCAGCAGCCGCACCAGCGTCCGCCCGACGTTTCCGGTGGCTCCCGTCACCACGATCATGAGAATCTCCCGTTAGTTAGTTGACTGACTAACAACGACCCTAGCATGGCCCGTCTATAGTCAGTCGGGTGACTGACTCAAAGGCGCGAGCGCGAGGAGCCGACAAACGGCGGCGCCTGATGACCGCGACCGCCCGGGTCCTGCACCAGCAGGGCGTGGAGCGCACCACCATCGCCGACATCGCGCACGCCGCCGAGGTCCCCGTCGGAAATGTCTATTACTACTTCAAGACCAAGGACGAGCTGGTCCGGGCCGCCCTGTCCGAGCACGCCGACCACCTCGACCGGCTCACCGGTGAGCTCGACCGGATGCCCGACCCCCTCGAACGTCTCAAGGCCCTGGTCGCCGGGTGGATCAGCCAGCGCGACATCGCGGCCCGGTACGGCTGCCCCACCGGCACCCTCGCCGTCGAGCTGGACAAACGCGCCGAGGGAGACATGGACCTGGAGGCGGGCAAGGTCATCCGGTCGCTCCTGGACTGGGTGGAACGTCAGTTCCGCGAAGTGGGGCTGCCCCACCCGGACGACCTCGCGCTCACGTTCGTCGGCGCCTACCAGGGCATGTCCCTGCTGGCCAACGCCCTGCGCGACCCGGAGATCATGACCAGGGAGGGAAACCGCCTCATCCGCTGGCTCGATGCCCTGCCCGAGCGCGGACAGCGTGGCGGCTCGGACCCATGTTGCAGATGAGTATCTGTTCTCTTCCTTCCGGGCCGATTCCTGATCCGGTTGCCGAAAATGACGGCAAAGGTCATGGGGAGGGGCGGTGGCGGACCGCGAGGATGCTCGACGCTCGACAGCCACGAGACTGGCGGTGTGGGCACGGCGACACCTGACGATCTGGATCACCGTCGCGACCACCACCCAGGCCGCGCTTCTCGCCATCACCACCATGCTGATGCAGCTGCCCGGTCAGTCCGACTCGGTGATCACCGCTTGCATCGGGATCGTGCTCCTCCTCGCCGCCCTTTCCGTCGTTCTCCCCCTGATCGGGGCGCGCGCCGAGCGGAAGGCCCGGACGGCGGAGGAACTCGACGACAAGCGGCGGTACGTCACCACCCGGGTCCTGCGAGGAAGCGCCGGCGAGCTTCCCCGGCTCGGTCAGCTCTCGGCCACCGATTTCGGAGTCACTCCCACCCAGTACACCACCAGCGGGCGCGACCCCTATGTCCCCCGCGAGCCTGACGACACGCAGATCCGTGACGCCCTCAGCGCGCCCGGCCCGCCCTATCCGTTCGTGCTGGTGTGGGGGAACACCAAGGCGGGCAAGTCCCGTATAACCACCGAAGCCATCCGGGCGGTGTTCCCCGAAGACACCGTCGTCTTGCTGCCTGCCAGCGGAGCCGCTCTCGCGGAACTCGCTCTCTCCGATAACGCTCTCCCCTCCGGCGAGGGACCGGCCGTGGTCCACCTCGACGACATCACCGTCGCCGACCTCGAAGTCCTGACGCCTGCCGTGCTGGACGCGGTCGCCCGCCAGGCCGTACTGGTCGCGACCATGACCGCCGGAAGGCGCGGTCAGATCCTCAAGTCCGGTACCGACAGCACGCGCGTCGCCCGAACGGCGTTGAGCCGCGCGCACCGCGACGGCCAAGGCCACGAACTGGTCTTCCGCCCGCCCACCGACGCCGAGCGTGAGCAAGCCGAAGCCCTCTACCCTGGGGAGACCTTCCGAGGCAGCATCGCCGAGACCCTCGTCGGCGCGATCGAGCTCTTCGCCAAGTACAAGGCCGGGCCCGATGACGATCCGGCCGGCTGCGCCATCGTCCAAGCAGCGGTCGACTGCCGCCGTGCGGGACTCACCCGTCCTGTCACCGACGCTGAGCTCTCGCGGCTGTTCGCTCTCTATCTACCGGCGATACGGGCAGGCGTGCCCGCCACTCCGGACACCTTCCAGCAGGGCCTCCGCACCTGGGCGGCCGTCCCCGTCTCCTCCCAGGTCGCTCTGCTCACCGCGGACACCGGCGACGGTGAGGCAGGGTGGAAGGCTCTTGACCACATCGTGTCCGCCGACGAAGGAGCCCGGCCCATCCACCCGGGCCTCTGGGCCGAGCTCATCTCGATCGTCGACCCGTCCGACGCGCGCGCGATCATGTACGGAGCCGAGAACCGCGGGGAGCGAGAGCACGCCATCGCGGCAGGGCGCAAGGCGGCCACCTCACCTCACCTTGAAGAGGCGGCCGTCTCCGCGGGCTATCTGGGCATTCTGCTCGCTGGGCAGGGAGAGGTGGAAGCCTCCGCGGACGCCTTCCGGCAAGCGGCCCGCTCGCAGAACGCCGATCGTTCGTCCATGGCCACCCTTCAGCTGGGAATAGCGCTTTCCAAGCAGGGGAAGATCGAAGCCGCCACAGACGCCTTCCACCAAGTGATCCATTCGCGTAATCCCCACACCGCACCGCTCGCCGCACTCGTCTGCGGGAAAATGCTCGAAGAGCATGGAGATCTGGACGCCGCGCAAGACGCCTACTGGCAGGCGATCCGCTCCTACCACCCCGACCATGCGCCCAGGGCCGAACTGAACCTGGGGGCCCTGCTCGCCCATGCGGGGGAGCTGAGCGCCGCCGGCGAAGCCTTCCGGCGGGTGATCGCTTCGAACCATCCGGACAGCGCGCCTCATGCCGCCTTGAACCTGGGGATAGTGCTCGCCAGCCGGGGGGAGCTGGAAGCGGCCGAGCAAGCCTTCCGGCAGGCCATCGCCTCCGGTCACCCGAGGCACGCGCCACCCGCGGCGCTCGGTCTGGACCAGGTTCTCGCCTTGCGGAGGGGAGAAGCCCCCTTCGGGGCCACCCCTGATGGAGGTTCAGAGGGCGACGAGGTTCCCCCGCCAGAGGGCGGGGTCCCCTCGACTTCAGGGTGAGGGATCAGGACCGGGAAACCGCGTCGGCCGTCCGGCGGGGGACTCTGCCCGCCGCCACCACACCGACCACGGCGATCGCCGCGGCGACGAAGAGCGCGGAACGCAGCCCGTCCACCGTGGCGGCACGCAGCGCCTCGCCGGTCAGGCCGGTGGTGTCACGCCAGGCCACGGCCACCAGCACGGCCAGGCCCGTGCTGCCGCCCGTCTGAAGGAAGGTGGAGGACAGCCCCGAGACCGCTCCCTGGTCATGCGGGGCCACGCCGGTCGTGGCGAGGATGAACATGGTGGTGAACGACAGCCCCGAGCCCAGCCCGAAGACGACGAGCCCGGCCAGCAGGCCGAGATAGGAGCCGTCGGCGGACAGGCTCCAGGCCAGCAGCGCCGTGCCGGCGGCGCCCACGAGCAGGCTGAGGGTCAGCGTGCCGCGCAGCCCGAGCCGGGGGATCAGGCGCTCGCCGATGATGTTGCCCGCCGTGATGCCCAGCGTCGGCCCGAGGAACGCCAGGCCCGACCGCATCGCGTCGTACCCGAGCACGTCCTGGAAGTGCAGGGTGAGGAAGTACGGGACGCACTGCAGGGCCATGCCGTAGACCAGGATGACCCCGGTGGCGGTGCGCGTGTGCGGGTTCGCCAGCAGGCGCGGCGGCAGCAGCGGATTACGGCTGCGCGCCTCGATCGCGACGAACCCGGCGAGCAGCACGACGGCGGCGGCCAGGGACGCCATCACGCCGGGCGAGGTCCAGCCCCACTGGGCGCCGTGCGCGATGGCGAACACCAGCCCCGTGACACCGGCGGTGCCGGTGACCGCTCCGGGCAGGTCGAAGCCGCCCGGCCTTCGCGTACCGTCCGGGGTCAGCACGGCGAAGGCGGCCACGACCCCTGCGGCGGCCATCGGCACGTTCACGAAGAAGACCGCCTGCCAGCCCAACGTCGCCGTGAGCACGCCGCCGAGCAGCGCGCCGAGGCTCAGCCCGCTCGCGCCGCACACCGCCCACACCGTCATCGCCCGGTTGCGGGCCGGGCCCTCGTCGAACATGGTGACGACCAGCGAGAGCGTGGCCGGCAGCAGCACCGCCCCGCCCAGCCCCTGGAGCGCACGGGCGGCGATCAGCGGGCCGGGCCCCGTGGCCAGCCCGCCGAGCATGGACGCGACCCCGTACAGGAGCATGCCCAGCACGAACATCCGCCGTCTGCCCAGCAGGTCGGACAGCCGGCCGCCGAGCAACAGGAAGCCGCCGAACGGCACCGCGTACGCGCTCACCACCCATTGCAGTGCGTACGGGGAGAAACCGACATCCCGCGCGATGTGCGGGAGCGCGACGTAGACGACGGTGAAGTCCAGGGCGGTGATCATGCTGCCCAGGCCGAGGAGGACGAGGGGGAACGCGAATCTCATGCCGGTCAGCCTCGCCGCGGCCCCGGACGTCAGCCAGCCCCGTGTTCTGCGTACGCAAACTTTGCTTAGGCTGGCGACCTATGGAGCGTGATGTCGAGCTGAGCGAGTTCCTCAAGTCGCGGCGGGCGCGGCTGCGGCCGGACGAGGCGGGGCTGCCCTTCAAGACCAACGGCACCAGGCGGGTGACGGGGCTGCGCCGCGAGGAGCTGGCCCTGCTCGCCGGGGTGAGCGTCGCCCACTACACCCGGCTGGAGCAGGGCCGCAGCCAGAACGTCTCGGCCGAGGTCCTCGACTCGATCGCCGACGTGCTCCGGCTCAGCGATGACGAGCGGTCCTACCTGCACGCGCTCGCCCACCCGGCGCACCGGTGCCGCGACTTCCCGCAGCACCCGATCAGGCCAGGGCTGCAGCGGCTGCTCGACTCCCTGGTCCTCACCCCGGCCCTCGTCCTGGGCCGGCATGCCGACGTGATCGCCTGGAACACCCTCGCCGCCGCGGTCTTCGCCGACCTCGCCGCGATCCCCGAGGAGCGGCGGACGCTCGGGCACCTGATCTTCCTGGACGACGACGTCAGGCGCATGCACGGCGACGGCTGGCACCGGCTCGCCCGGGAGCATGTGGCCCGGCTCCGCGTCCTGGCCGCCCGCTACCCCGAGAACCCGCGGGTCATGGCGCACGTGGACGCGGTCTGCAAGCGGAGCCCCGAGTTCCGCGCCCTGTGGACCGAGCACCACGTCGCCGCCGCCACCCACCGCGACTACGTCCTCGACCACCCCGTGGTGGGCGAACTCCGCCTGTCGGCCGAGCTGGTGTCCCTGCCGGGCGACCCCGAGCTCCAGGGCCTCGACCTGTACGCCGCCGAACCCGGCTCCGCGTCGGAAGCCGGACTCCGCCACCTCGCCGCCACCACCACCCGCCTCCCCTCCTCCGGCCGTTGACGGGGTGACGGTCGCCTACGACTGGGCGGCGGTGCCGCGGAGTTCGAAGTCGTCGTAGGCCATCTTCAGCACCGACTTCTCGTCCTTCGGCGTGCGGGCGAACATGCCGACCGAGCCGTTGCCGATGCCGTTCGGGTCGTCGGCCGACACGACCTTCTTGCCGTTGACCCACAGGGTGAGCCGCACCGCCTTGCCGGTCTGCTCGCAGGCGGCCTCGATGCGGACCTTGCCCTTCAGCTCGCCGACCTGCGCCGGCTCCGCCATGGTGCCGCCGGAGCCGTTGTAGATGCGGCGGACGCGGGCGTTGCCTGCCGTGTCGAGGCCGAACTCATAGTAGGTGTCGTCGTCCGCCGCGTGGCAGTAGACGCCGTACTCGCCCGAGCCGGTCACCTGCTTGACCTCGGCGGTCACCGCGACCAGGACGGTCTCGGGGAGCATCGGCGTGGGGGTCGCCGACGGGTCGGGGGTGGCGGTCGGCGTCTTGGTCAGGAACGGGATGGCCGCCTCCGCCCAGCGCTCCTCGTAGTTCGGTTCCACGTCCAGCCCGTACGTGCCGTCGGTGCGGTAGCCGTAGCTGGAGCCCGAGGAGGGGTCGTACCTGCCGTTCCAGCCGCCGGACGTCTGGGTGAAATCCTCCCGGTAGAGCACCGACATCTCGGGCGGCCCGCCCGGCATCAGCGCCCACGCGACGACGCCTGCCGTCACCAGCAGCGCCGCCGCCGCGCTGGCGCCCGCGATGAGCTTGGCCCTGCCGGGGCCGCGTGGCGCGTACGAGGTCGCGGCGGTGACCGGCGTGGTCGCCTGCTGCCAGGCCACCTGGACGGTGTGCGCCACCTGTTCCGGCCCGGCGGCCCGGCCCACCAGGTGGTCGAGGAGCTGCTGCGCGGTCGGGCGCATGGCGGGGTTCTTGTGCAGCGCGGCCCGGACCAGCTCGCGCAGGCCCGGCTCGACCTCGTCCAGGCTCGGCTCGGTGTTGAGCACCTGGTAGACGATCGCGGGCAGGGTGTCGCCGGGGAACGGCGACCGCCCGCTCGCGGCGTACGCCACCAGGCAGCCCCACGAGAACACGTCGCAGGCCGGCGAAACCGGCTCGCCGCGCAGCACCTCGGGCGCCATGTATCGGGGCGTGCCGATCAGCTCCCCGGTGCCGGTGACGCCGCCCAGGGTGTCGAGCGCCCGCGCGATGCCGAAGTCGATCACCCGGGGCCCGACGGGCGACAGCAGCACGTTGGACGGTTTCAGGTCGCGGTGCACGACCCCGGCCCCGTGGATGGCGGTCAGCGCGGTCGCCACGCTCACGGCCAGCGCGTCGAGGCTGGACCCGCGGAGCGGCCCGGACTGCCGCACCGCCTCCTCCAGGTTCGGCCCCGGCACGTACTCGGTGACCACGTAGAGCTGGTCGCCGTCGAGCGCGGCCTCCAGCACGGCCGCCGTGCAGAACCGCCGCACCCGCCGCGCGGCGTCCGCCTCCCTGCGGAAGCGCATGCGGAACTGCTCGTGCTGGCTCAGCTCGGGGTTGATCACCTTGATGGCGACCTGCTGCCCGGAAGGGTCCTCGGCGAGATGGACCGTGCCCATCCCACCCCGGCCCAGCACACGCACCAGCCTGTAGCGCCCGATGTGGGAGGTTTCACCGCTCACGGCGCGTAAGCTTACCGACTTCGGCCCCGCCGTCGAATGTCACTCGCCGCCCGGCTGTTCCCAGGGCCAGTCGAGCAGGCGCGCGCCGAGCACGGCCGTCTCCAGCGTGAACCGCTGGGTGGGGTCGTCAGGGGAGAAGCCGGTCAGGCGGTTGATGCGCTGCAGCCGGTACGTGACCGCGCGGGCGCTGACGCCCAGCCGGCGCGCGGCGGCGGTCTGGTTGCCGTGCGCGGCGAAGATCGCCTCCAGCGTCTCCAGCAGCGGCTCGTGCCCGCCGCGCGCGTGCAGCAGCGGGCTGAGGACGCTCGTCACCAGGTCCTCCATCGCGCTCCTGTCACGCAGCAGTACGGGGAAGACGAGCAGGTCGGCGGCCTTGACCACGTCGTGCTTCAGGCCGAGCCGGTCGGCCAGGTCGAGGGCGCCGGCCGCCTCCCGGTAGGAGGCGACGATGCCGCCGGGCCCGCGCTGCGGCCTGCCGACGCCGACCCGCCAGCCGGCGGGGAAGCGGGACCGCACATGGTGGGTGAACTCGCCGACCGCCGCCGGGAGCGTGGCCGGGACCACGCACACCAGCAGCCCGTCCCGTACCGCGACCAGGATGTTGTGCGAGCCGAACCGTTCGGTCAGGTCGCGTTCGATGCCGTCGGCGCCGGTGCCGGCCAGCCCGCGGGCGACGGTCACCACGTACGACTCGGCCAGGCGCAGCCCGAAGTGCTCGGCCCGTTCCGCCAGCCGCTCGGCCCTGCCGTGGAGCAGGTCGTCCACGAACGCGCGGCGTTCCCGTTCGGCTTCGCGCAGCGCGGCGAGCTGTGCCTTCTCGTACCCCTCCATGAGGGCGGCGACGGCCTTGCGCAGCGCGGGCAGCACCGACGGCGCGGCCAGCCCGTCGGCGGCGGCCAGCGCGGCGTCGACCAGGTGCCGTAACGGCACGCCCAGCTCGGCGGCGCGGCGGCCGCCGGCGCGGTAGGCGTCCAGTTCGTCCCTGCCGGGCAGCCGGCCGGTGCCGGCGGCCTCCCGCAGCGTGCGGAGGTGCCCGCCGAGCAGCTCGGCGGGCACCCGCGGCGACATCACACCCCCACGTCGCGCCGGTCGAAGGCCAGCACCGCGGTGAGCGCCAGCACCGCGGCGGCCCCGGTCAGCACCAGGTACTCCCCCACCGGCAGCCCTTGCTGCAGCGGCTGGCCGGAGGCGTAGTAGTGGAACGGCGACAGCCACTTCAGCCAGGCGATGGCGTCCACGCTCCGCCCGACGGTGACGACGACGTAACCGAGCACCGCCCACACCCCGGTGACCGCCATGGCGGGGCCCTTGCGGCCGGTGGCGGCGCCCACGGCCAGGGTGACGGCCCCGAAGAACAGCCCGACCAGCAGGACCCCGGTGTGCGCGGCGAGTATCCGGTCGAACGGCACCCCCATCTCCATCGTCTCCGCCATCACCCAGGTGACCAGCAGCGTCATGGCCGCCACCGCCCCCAGCCCGATCACCAGGGCGGCGAACCGCTCCAGGACGAGCCGCTTGCGGTCGATCGGCAGCGTGACGACGAGCTCCAGCGTGCCGTCCTCCTCGGGCTGGGCGAGCGCCCGGTTGGCGATGAGCATGGCGCAGGCCAGGAAGAGGAACGGCACGAAGAGCTGGTAGACGACCGACTGCAGGTAGCCGGCGCCGCTGGTGAAGTCCTCCATGCCGCCCATGAGGTCCTTCAGCGCGCCGGGGAACTTCGCCATCGCCTGCGGGCCGTACACCTCGGGGTTTTCCTTCACGCTTCCGTACACGGCCAGGTAGAGGCCCATGAAGGCGCTGATCCCGATCGTCCAGCCGATGAGGGCCCGCCGGTAGTCACGCAACGTCTTGGCGATCATCGTGTCTCCCCTCGTCGCTGTAGTAGGTGAGGAAGATCTCCTCCAGGTCCGGCTCCTCGCTGACCAGGTGCACCACGGTGAACCTGGCCGCGGTCTTGATCAGCGCGTCCGGCCGGCCGTCGATCGTGCAGCGCACGCTCGCGCCCGCCACCCGCAGGTCCCGCACCCCCGGCAGCCCGTCGAACGCCTCCGCCGGCACGGGCGCGTCGAAGTGCAGCTCCACCCGCCGCACCGCCTTCTCCCGCAGCGCGGACACGTTCTCCACCGCGACCAGCCGCCCGGCCCGTACGATGCCGACCCGGTCGGAGACGTGCTCCACCTCGGCCAGCACGTGCGAGGACATGAGCACGGTCCGCCCGGAGGCGCGCACCTCCCGCAGCATGGTGAGGAACTCCTGCTGCACCAGCGGGTCGAGGCCGCTGGTCGGCTCGTCGAGGATGAGGAACTCGGGCTCGTGCATGAACGCCTGGATGAGCCCGACCTTCTGCTTGTTGCCCTTGGAGAGCTTCCCCATGGGCACGCCCAGGTCGGCGTCGAGCCGCTCGGCCAGCGCGCCGATCCGGCCGGCGGGCACCCCGCCGCGCACCTTCCCGAGGAAGTCCAGGTAGTCGCGGGCCTTCTCCCTGCCCTCCAGGGCGAGCTCGCCCGGCAGGTAGCCGATCCTGGCCCGTACGGCGGCCTCCCGCGAGCCGGTGCCGAGGACGCTCACCGTGCCGCGGGTGGGCCGGATGACGTCGAGCATGAGCCGGATCGTGGTGGTCTTGCCGGAACCGTTCGGCCCGAGGTAGCCGAAGATCTCGCCCGGCTGGATCTCCAGGTCGAGGTCCTCCAGCCCCCGGCGCTTACCGTAGTACTTGGTCAGCCCTTCGGCCCGCACCACTGCTGTCATGCCCGCCATGGTGCCTGTCAGGGGCCGCCGCCGTCACCGGCGGGCTCCGGAAGGTTCGGCGCCGGTTCGCTTCCGGCACCCGGCAACCGCTGACTCCGGAATTCCGGTTTTCCGGGGTATCTTTCGCTTGTGACGACGATCGAGGAGCGCGTGGCCGCGCTGGAGGCCCGGGTCGCCGCCCTGGAGGGCCGGGCGCCCGAGCCCGGCGGCGAGGTCGAGGAGTCCGGCAAGCTGGTGTACGGCGGGCATGCCAGGTTCGGCGGCTACCGGTGGAGCTGGGAGATGGCCCGGCCGCCCGGCTGGCTGGTCGAGCAGCCGGCCGGTCCGATGGCGGCCGTGCTGGCCGCGGCGGGCCACCCCGCCCGGCTGCGCATCCTGCAACTGCTCGTGCGGGGCCCGCGGCCCGCGGCCGAGCTGCAGACCGAGCTGTCACCGGCCTCGCAGGGCCAGCTCTACCACCATCTCAAGACGCTCAGCTCGGCCGGGCTGGTCGAGCAGCCGGAGCGCGGCGTCTACCGGGTGCCGCCCTCGGCGATCTTCCCGGTGCTTGCCATGATCGCCGCGGCGACGGACGTGGTCCACCCCCGCTGACGGTCACCGGGCCCCGGGCGGCAGGCCGGGCACCTGCGGCGGGCCGTTCCCGATCAGGTCGAGCAGCGCCCCGGTGTCCAGGTTCCGCTCCACCAGGTCCCCGAGCGCGTCCAGGCGCCGCTCGCGCAACCGGCCGAAGTCGGTGGCCGGGTCGGGCTCGAACGCGCGGCCCGCCCGCCCGGCCACGTCCGCCAGGAAGGCCCGACGGAACGCGTCGTTCTCCAGCGCGCCGTGCCAGGTCGTGCCCCACACGTTCGCGGCCCGGCAGCCGTCCAGGAACGGCTCGCCGCCCTCCACCGTGACCCGTCCGTGGTGGATCTCGTACGCGTCCACCGGATGCCCGTACGCCTGACCGGACGGCCTGCCGAGCATCTTGTCCGGCCCGAACGTCACCCGCGCGGGCAGCAGCCCGAGCCCGTCCACCCGGCCGGCGCCCGACTCGACCTCGTCCACGATCTCCCTGGCCAGCATCTGGAAACCGCCGCAGATGCCGAGCACCGGTCCGGCGCGGGCGGCGAGCGCGTCCGCCAGCCCGCGCTCACGCAGCCAGGCCAGGTCGGCGACGGTGGCGCGGGAGCCGGGCAGCACCACCAGGTCGGCGTCGTCCAGCTCGGCCGGGCCGGTCACGAACCGCACCACCACGCCCGGCTCGGCGGCCAGCGCGTCCACGTCGGTGAAGTTGGAGACGCGCGGCAGCCGCACCACCGCCACCCGCAGCGTCTGCCTGCCGTGCGGCTTCCCGGTCACCACCCGTCGGCCGTCGAGGGCGAGCGAGTCCTCGACGTCCATCCAGAGCCCGTCCAGCCAGGGCAGCACCCCGTACACGCGCCGCCCGGTCAGCTCCTCGATCATGTCCAGGCCCGGCCCGAGCAGCTCCCGCGCGCCCCTGAACTTGTTGACCACGAACCCGGAGACCAGCGCCTGGTCCGCGGCGTCCAGCAGCGCGACCGTGCCGTAGAAGGCGGCGAACACCCCGCCCCTGTCGATGTCGCCGACCACGATCACCGGCAGGTTCGCGGCCCTGGCCAGGCCCATGTTGGCGAGGTCGCCGGCCCGCAGGTTGATCTCGGCGGGGCTGCCCGCACCCTCGCACACCACCACGTCGTAGGCGTTCCTGAGCCGGTCCAGCGACTCCAGCGCCGCCGTCCGCAGGCGGTCCCTGAGCGCGCCGTACTCCGTCGCGTCCACGTCGGTCAGCGGGCGGCCCATGAGCACGACCTGGCTGCGGCGGTCGCTGCCCGGTTTGAGCAGGATCGGGTTCATGTCGGCCACCGGCTCCAGTCCGGCGGCCCGCGCCTGGACCTCCTGGGCCCGGCCGATCTCGGCGCCGTCCGCGGTCACGTACGAGTTGAGCGACATGTTCTGGGCCTTGAACGGGGCGACGCGCACGCCCCGCCGGGCCAGCCAGCGGCAGATCCCGGCGGTGACGACGCTCTTGCCGGCGTCTGATGTGGTGCCCGCGACGAGCAGCGCCCCTCTCACGCGCACCACCGTAACGGTGATTCGCCTGAAATCGCCCATTTACGAATCCTGTGACTTCTGCCACTCTGACTAGAACGCGATTCTAGAGTTATCTACTGGAAGGTGGGGCATGGTCGGAACGCTGGGCTCGCCTCGTACCGGCAGGATCGACGCCACGTCACAGGCACCGTTCGGCTGGACGCCGCTCGTCGTGCTCTTCATCGTCGGCCTGGTCGACCGCATCGAGGCCAACCTCCTGTCAGGGGTCCTCCCGCACATCATCAAGGAGTGGGGAATCAGCGACGTCGCGGCGGGCGCGATCCCGACCGCCGCCGCGATCGCCGGGGCCATCGTCGCCATCCCCGCCGGATACCTGGCCGACCGCCGCAGCCGCACCCGCATCATCGCCATCGTCGTCTTCATCTGGGCGATCGCCACGGCGGGCTCCGGCCTGGCGACCGGCTTCGCGATGTTCTTCGGCATGCGGGTGCTGCTCGCCGCCGCCGAGAACATCGACAACCCGGCCTCGGGCAGCCTGCTCGCCGACTGGTACCCGCCCTCCAGCCGGGCCAAGGCGTACGGGCTGGTCCGCGTCACCACCTACCTGGGCGGCGTCGGCACCCTGATCGGCGGCGTGCTCGCGGCGCAGCTGGGCTGGCGGCAGGCGTTCCTCATCATGGTCATCCCCGGCGTGCTCACCGCCCTGCTGGTGTGGTTCCTGCGCGAGCCGCGCCGGGGCGAGCTGGACCGGCTCGTCGCCACCGGCTCCGCCCCCGAGGCCCGGGCCACCGTGCACGCCGAGCCCGTGCCCGAGCCGACGCCCGACAAGGTGCCCGTGCACGACCAGGTGCCGTTCGGCACCCAGCTCCGCCAGGTGATCCGCATCCCCACGCTGATCTTCGTGTGCGTCGGGCTCGGCCTGCTCACCCTGGGCCTGGCCGGCGTCTTCTACTGGATGACCACGCTCATGGTGCGCTCGTTCGGTGTGGACACCGACGTCGCCGGGTCGCTGAGCGGCCTCATCACGGTGGCCGGCACGCTGAGCGGCACCCTCATCGGCTCCTGGCTGGGCCGCAGGTGGCACGGCACCCGCAAGGGCGGCCGCCTGCTCGCGGGCGGCGGCGGCATCACGATCGGCGCGCTCATCCTGGCGCTCGCCCTGTCGATGGACTCGCTGGCCTGGCTGACCGTGCTGACCGTGCTCGCCAGCACCTCGATGTCGATCGCCATCCCCAACATGACCGCCTGCCTGGCGGACGTGGTGCCGGCGAGCGCCCGGGGACTCGGCTTCGCCGTGCTGCAACTGCTGATGGCCGGCTTCGGCGCGTTCGGCTCGCTGATCGTCGGCATCGTCTCCGAGCGGACCGGCTCGCTGCTGACCGGCATGTACGCGCTGGTCCCCGTGATGGTGATCGGCGGCCTGCTCACGCTCGGCGCCCGCGCCTCCTTCGAGCGGGACGCGCGGAAGGTGCTGGACGCGGCCCGCGCCTCCTGACCGGTCAAGGGCGGGAGGGTGCCACACCCTCCCGCCTTACTCTTCCCCAGATAGGAAAGAAAAGTTGCGCAATTAATCCTTCCCATCTAGGCTGACGCCATGGAGAGCAGGCGCATCACCGACCTGGACACGCTGAAGGCCATGGCCCACCCCCTGCGCCTCAAGCTCTACCGGGCCCTCTTCCAGGCCCGCGTCGCCACCGCGTCCCAGCTCGCCGACCAGGTCGACGAGGCGGTCTCCCTGGTCAGCTACCACCTGCGCAAGCTCGCCGCCCACGGCGTGATCGAGGAGGCCGAGCCGCAGAGCAGCGACGGCCGCGAGCGCTGGTGGCAGCTCGTCATGCGCCACTACAGCGTCCAGGACAAGGACTTCCGCGACGCCCCCGAGCGGGCCGCCGCCTACACCGCGTTCACCCGCACCGCCTTCCACGACCACGTCGAGCTGTACGAGCGCTACCTCGACGAGCAGTCGGCCTGGTCCCCCGACTGGCGCGCGGCCGCCTTCAGCTCGCAGTCGCTGCCCCGCCTGACCGCCGCCGAGCTGACCGGGCTCAACCAGGAGCTCCTGGAAGTGGTCAGGAGGTGGCAGCGCCACAGCGAGGCCGCCATCGAGGCCGGCGACACCGAAGGCCGCGAGAACGTCAACCTCCACCTGTACGGATTCCCCGCCCGCCGCCCCTGACCGAGGAGGTCACGGCCATGCACCCCGACATCCACCTGCGGCTCATGGAGATCCGCGACGCCGAGTTACGGGAGCGCGCCGACCACTGGCGCGCCACCCGCGACAGCCGCCCCACGATGAGCTGGCGCGTCGGCTGGACCCTCGTCGAGCTGGGCCTGCGTCTCGTCCACCGCGCCCCCGCGAACATCCAGCGGATCTGATCGCCTCACGGGTGTATCAAGCTGCGGAGCCCTCACTCCATGTGGATGTCGAAGGAGGCTCTCGTGGAAGCCGCAGACGGCCGCGTCATCTTGTTCCTCGTCATCGCGATCGCGCTGTTCATCGCCGGGCGCCGCTACCAGACGCTGGTCGCCACCCGCCAGGCGTGGCGTGACGCGATGAGACTGGTCATCGCGCGCAGGCAGGTGGCCGCCAACGCCACCAGGTCCATGCTGTGGATGGCCGTCGTCACCGGGTTCGTCCTCTGGCTGGTGGCCAACCTCAACCGGCTGATGTGACCCGCCGCCGCGCCATCCCCCACGCGGCGAGCACCGCCGCGCCGGCCGCCACCAGGCTCACCGCCCGGGTCAGCCGCACCGCCCGCCGGATGTCGCCCACGCCCGGCGGCGGCCCGTCGCCCATGGCCGGCCGGTGCTCCACCCTGCCGCCGTACACGTTGGCGCCGCCGAGCGTGACGTCGAGCGCGCCCGCGAAGGCGGCCTCGCACCGCCCGGCGTTCGGGCTCGGATGGCGGTGCCCGTCGCGCGCCAGCACGGCCAGCGCCCGCCGCCGGTCCGGCGCGGCCAGCACGGTGATCAGCCCCGTGAGCCGGGCCGGCACGTAGTTGGCCACGTCGTCCAGCCGCGCCGCCGCCCACCCGAACCGCTCGTACCGCGGCGACCGGTGACCCACCATGGCGTCCAGCGTGTTGATCACCCGGTAGGCCAGCAGCCCCGGCACCCCCGCCACCACCCCCCAGAACAGCGGCGCCACCACCGCGTCGGAGGTGTTCTCGGCCAGCGACTCGACCGTCGCCCTGGCCAGCTCCGGCGCCTTCAGCCCCGACGGGTCGCGCCCGCACAGATGCGGCAGCCGCTCCCTCGCCGCCTCCAGATCTCCGGCCTCCAGAGCGGACGCCATGCAGGCCCCCTCCCGCGCCAGCGTCGTCGCGCCCAGCACCGCCCAGGTGGCCGCCGCGGTCGACACCGTGCGCGCCAGCGGGCTCCGGGCCCGCTCCGCCAGCAACCCGGCCCCGGCCGCCACCCCCACGCAGACCGCCACGTACCCCACGCCGTTCACCCGCGCGTCCCCGTACACCCTGCCCTCGAACCAGGACGCGGCCCGCCCGAACAACGCGACCGGATGCCCCCTCCTGGGATCGGCGAACACGGCGTCGAGCATCACCCCTAGCGCCAGCCCGGCGGCACGACCAGATCTCATGGAGGACATCCTGACGGACAGCCTTCGCGAAGGGTTCCGGGGGGTTCTGGCGGAGGTTCCTCGGCGGAGTCCCGGCGAACGGTCCTTTCGGAAGGTGCTTGCGGGGTCAGACCAGGTGCGCCCGCAGCCTGTCCTCGTGCGCGTCCAGCCAGGCCGACGCCCGCCGGATCCGCTCACCCGCGCCACCGTCCCACAGCGTCGCCCAGCTCCCGCCGCCCGCCGCCCGCGCCTTCATCACCGCGTACGAGCGATGGAACCGCAACCGCGCCACCTCCAGCAGCCGCCGCCGCTCCCTCGGCCGCAACCCGTACGCGTCACAGAACAGCCGCACGCGCTCCCCCACGTCCACCCCGCGCAGCAACGGATGCCGATCGACCGGATCCGCGATCGGCGCCCAGTGACGCAACGTCGTCACCACGTCGAACACCCGCGTCGTCGGCCGCGCCTGATCAAAATCGATCATGGCGTACGGGACCCCGTCCGCGAACACCACGTTGGCCGGCGTCAGATCGCAGTGACCGATCACCTCCGGCGGCGCGTCGTCGTTCGACCCGCCGTCCCACCCGCCACGCGAGAGCGGAAACCCCTCGGCCGCGTCATGGAACCCGCGTAACAACCGCGCCAGATCAGCCAGCGCGCCGTCGGAGACCGACACCGGACTCACCCCCGTCGCACCCGGCAGGTAGGTGAGCACCTCACGCCCCAGCGCGTCGAACCCGAGTACGCGCGGCGCTCCCCCGAAACCTGCGGCTTCCAGATGGCGGAGCAGGGCATGCACGGCAGGCGTCGACGACCTCGCCGGCCTGCGCACCGTGTCACCGACGCGCACCACGCCATCGGTCACATCCCCGCCCTGCAAGGGGATCTCATGCAGGAGCGTCGCGAACATGCCACGACAGCTTAGACCCTCCCCCACCCCCTCGCGTGGGGTTTTTCATGCAGTTCAGGGTGATGGGAGAGGGGATCTGGGGATGAGGAGGTGACGGACAGGAGCGCACGAGGGCGGTGAGGGCGGGCTGACACGGTGGAAAACGTGTGCATGACACGTCGCCGGATCATGCACAATAAGGCGAGAGCGCCCTTAGCTCAGCTGGACAGAGCATCGGACTTCTAATCCGACGGTCGCAGGTTCGAATCCTGCAGGGCGCGCTTATCGCGAGGCTATGACCTGCGAGTATTCGGCGCCTCTGGATCTGGCAGTCCAGCGGAGCCGCTCGGGGGGACCGAAGGGGGACCGCCAGTTTCGGACGCCTCCCCCACGCGAACGCTCCGGGGGGACCAGAGCCGCGCTCGCCTCCGCCGCCGCCCGAGCCATCTCCGGCAACACACTGGTGTAGGTATCCGACGTGATCGCTTGACTGGGGTGCCGCGTCATCGCGCTCGTGGTCTTCATGTCATTGCCCGCCGCCAGAGCCCAGCGTTGCCGTGCCATGCCGAAGATCATGCCGAATCGGAGGCAGTCCGGCGGCGGAGGTCAGCCGCTCGAAATGCTCCGACACCCAGTCCGGCTCCAGCTCGCTGCCGTCCTCCCGGGTGAAGATCCGTCCCGACTCACGCCATGCTCCCGCCGACGCCGGCCGTTCTTCATGCCAGCGCCGGTGGTGCGCCCGCAGGACGGCCAGGGTCCCCGGGTCGAGAGCCACCGGCGCGTGACTGCCCTCGGTTTGGCCCGCCCTTCCTGTCCACGCACGTACGCATTCGCGGCGCGACGGGCCGTTTGCATGCGACCTCGACGCCTCAAGATCGCCAAGTGTCAGCTGGAGTACTCGGCGGGGAAGGTGACGCCGAGGTGCATGGATCGCATCCATTCTTCATCGACAGAAGCTTCCACCAATGCTTCAGCCGTGACGAGTACGGCGCGGCCCCAGCGGTCGTCCCATGATTCCTTGCCGCCAGGTGTGGTGGCGATCCACCGTTCGACACTGGCGAGATCGGGGTTCGGGTACCAGTCGCGACTTGCCGCGTCGAACTCGATCATGCGGCCGTCTTGATGGTGATAGGACACGATCGCCGGGACTTCGTCGCACCACGCAGCCCTCAGGCAAGGCCCTTGCCGCGCCAGGGCGGGAAGAGCACCGGGCGTAGGGCAATCGACGCTGTAGTCCAGGATGACAGTCCCTGTGCCGAGACGCCCGATGAGCATGTCGACATCGCCACCCAGGAATTTCATCGGCTCCGTGATCTCGGGCGGGATATGGCAGGCCGCCAGGACGTCATCGGTCGTCGCGGCGGAGCTGAGGGGCCGCGGTGATTCCGGACAGCCGTCTTATGGTCGTAGCCTATGCGGCTGATCGGGATGAAAGGGACTCGTTCAGCACCTCAAGAGGCG
>NZ_JBFAPV010000032.1:0-45443 GCF_040676925.1 Nonomuraea sp. NPDC049486 | reverse complement strand
CGAGAACTGCCTGCGACGCCTCGTCACGTACCTACCTCTTCCAGACTTCTGTCAGTTTATGTAGCCAACTGTCCGGAATCTTCGGGGCACCTCAAGCACCATGTGAGCGCGAGGACGTTATTGGTGTACCCATTGAACCAGCGATAGTAGCTCTTATCGATCAAGGGGTTCCTTTTGGACTATTGGCGGACCGCCCGCCGCCGAGATGATGAAGCCGGCGGCGAAACCTGTGGATCTGACGGGAAGGGGTGTACCTTCCCGAATCATCTGATCAGAGTTTCGGGATAAGGCCGACGCGCCAACGTCGGTCGGGAAGCGCACCCGTGCCGCTTACCGTAGTGCCCGAGTTGCCCGCTGACCACCACGGCGGCTCGGCCGCTCCTGCCTCGCCCTCGTTGATCGAGCAGATCGTTCGTGAGGGCGCCCGCAAGATGCTCGCCGGCGCATTGCAGGCCGAGGTCGATGGCTACATCGCCGCCTTCGCCGGCGAGCGTGACGAGAAGGGCCTCCGGCTGGTCGTGCGCAACGGCCACCAACCGCAAAAGATTCTCACCACGGCCGGCGCGATCGAGGTCATGGCCCTACGCCTCAACGACAAGCGCATCGACAAGGCCAGCGGCGGCGGTTCTTCTCGGCGATTCTGCCCGCTTGGATCCGCAAGTCCTCCCCCATCGGCGAAGTGCTGCCGCTGCTGTACCGGCACGGCCTGTTGCGGCTCACTACTATTCCGCCATGCTTTTCGATCTTGCAGGGTACGCCTTCCTGACCGCGTTCTTCGTCCTGTTCGCGGGCCTTCCCGCAGCCGGGGCCATCCCTGCCGCGATGCTCACCGCCCCGCCTGACCGCCACAAGGTCATGCGCTTGCGCTTCGTCGTCGTGGGACTGTTGGTGTCGATCGCCGGCGTCTTGTTGATGGGGCTCGGCGCCTGGCTGGGGAGGGAGGATTCGCGCTACGGCGCCATCGAATTCCTCGGGATGCTGCTGATCTCCCTCATAGGCGCGGGTCTGCTCGTCGCCGGTCTCGGCCCGCTGCCTTCGTGGCTGCTGCAGCTCTCAGGCCCGTACATGGAACGGCTGCCGCTGCCCCTCCGCCTGGCGGCCCGCGACCTGGCCCACCGTCGTGGCCGCGCGGTGCTCGCTATCACGCTGACGATGATGGCGACGGCCTTCGGCATCGCGCTGACGGTCATCGCGGTCGGCGTAACAACGCAGAGCAGGGCCGAATACTCTCCCCAGGCCCGGCCGGGCACCTTGTTGATCCGGTCAACCGCCTTGTACGAGCAGCAACCTTTCTCGGCGGCCGATGCGAACACCGTACGAGCGGCGATCGAGCAGGAATTACCCGGGGTGCCGATCGCCCAGAGCGAGCGCCCCTCGGGCGAATCCTGGTACTTCGACGCGAGGGCGGAAAACGTCGAAATACCAGAGGAGGCCGTCTACTGGGACTATGCCATCGGCAACGAGAAGCTGCTGCGGTACCTCACGGGCGATCAGTCGACACCGTACGACGAGAGCATGGCCGTGGTGATCACGTCAGCCGAGGTGAAAGTCGACTCGGTCGAACTCTTCTACGAGATCAACGAGAACGATGAGACAGCGACGACCAGGACCGTCCCGGCGGTCATCACCAGGACCGCCGACCCCCACATGCAGACGATCTTCATCCCCTCGAAGATCGTCCAGGATCTCGGCTACCAGCTCCAACCGGACGAACTGATCGTCGACCCCACCCTCCGCCGGGTCACGGTGCAGGAGCAGGAGCGCCTCGACGACCGACTGGATGACGCGGTCGCGGAAACGTACGTCGAGCGGGGCTTCGAAGCTTCGACCTGGTGGCTGCCCGTCGTCGCGGTGGCGCTCCTCATCGCCCTCGCGTGCACGCTGGCCACCGGATTCGGAAAGGCCGCCAACGCGCGCCAGGCCCGGGTTCTGAGGCGGGCCGGCAACGGATCAGCCACGGCCTTCCGGTGGTTCTGCGCTTTCCGCGCGGGTCTGAGCACCCTGTACGGCACGGTGCTTGGCGCGGTCGCCGGATGTCCCGCCGGGATGTTGCTGCTGTGGCCCCTGACGGTGCGTATCACGTGGGAAGAACCGGTACGGGTGCCGTTCGAGACTCCCTGGCCGGCGATCGTGGCCGTCATCGTCGGCCTTCCTCTACTCGCCACCACCCTCGGTGCGATTCTCGCCCGCGAGCAGTCGTCGCGCTAGCGCCCTTCCCGCTCAGTATGGTGGCCGCGCTTGCCCTACTGGCCGGCTGTCGGTCTGGTGGCGCCCTTCGCGCTGGCAGTCTTCTTCGTCCAGCCGACGTATGGCTCTTGGGTGTCCCGGCCGCAGGTTCGAGTCCTGCAGGGCGCGCCGTCCAGGCCAGCTCAAACACCGTCTGAGCTGGTCTTTTGTCCGGGCGGGACTCGCGGCCCGCAGGATGGGGCCCGGCGGCGAACCGGGACCCTGGGTAGCGTGCGATCGAGGGCGTTGACGCGCATAGGCGAAAACGCCGCAGTTCCTCGCGCTCTCCCGGCCGACCCCTCTCCGACATCAGCAACACGTTCAGCGGCCTGGTCGCGTCATTCCGAGCGGAGCGATGGCGGGAAGCGCAGCACCCAGCGGCGCTGCCAAGGGGTTTCGACGGCCCGACGGTGGTGGTGCTCGCGGGTCCAGGCGACGGCGTCGGCCGGGGCGAGGCCCGCCAGGATGGCCAGGCAGGCGACGACCGTGCCGGTGCGGCCGATGCCGCCTCCGCAGGCGACCTCCACCGCGGCGCCCGCCCGCGCTCGCTCGTACAGGGCACGGATCTGCTGGACGGCCACGTCGCGGTCGCGGGGCAGCAGGAAGTCGGGCCACTGGATCCACGCGCGCGGCCACGGCAGCTCGCTCTCGTGGTGGCGGCGGAGCTTGTCGGAGCCCAAGTAGAGGCCGAAGTCGGGTCTGGGTCCCGACGGCAGCGGATGGCGGAGGCCGCGGCCGCGGATCCAGGTGCCGTCGGGGAGCTGGAAGGCGCCTGCGAGGGGCGGTCCGCCCACCGCAGGGGTGTCCAAGGGGTCGCTCATGGGGTTCTCCTTGTGTTCTTCAGTGGGCGGCGCTGTCGGAGCGCCGCCGTTCGCGGTGTTTCGCGACATTGATCCGGTTACCGCACACGTCGGGCCTGCAGTAGATGCGACGCCCCCCGCGGCTGATGTCGACGAACACCCCGCGGCAGCCAGGGGCGGCGCAGGCGCGGAACCGGTCGTGCCCGAGCGCCCGGACCGCGCCGAGCAGCCCGATGCCGATGAGCGCGGCCAGTTCCTCGGCCAGCGGCGCGCCCGGCCTGGTCGGGACGTACCACTGCCACCGCCCGCCGGGATCGCGCTCCAGCACCGGCCGGAGTCCTGCCCGCCCGGCCAGCACGGCGCCGCCCGCGACGGCCTGCTCCTCCGTCTCGGTCTCCACGACGCCGCGGGCCTCCCGGCGCAGCAGGTGGACCTCGCGGAGGTCGTCGTCGGTCGGCGGCCGGCCGTCCGCCATGGCGTCGAGCCGTAGCCCGTGCCCCGCGAGCAGTTCCATCAACGCGCCGGGGGTGGGCAGGGCGTCGCCCGCCGGGGCCTGCACGGTGGGCGAGGTGTTGGCCAGATCGCCGGCGAGAGTCGCCCCGACCGCGTAGTCGGTGATGGAGATCCGCATGTCGCACCTCGTTTCAGTAACCGAATAAACGGAACTATACCCCTTACATGGATCACGCGGGGTGCGGTAAACCGCAGGTTCAGACGGGCGGGTGCCTCATTCCGCCAGGTGAGCGGCTCGGCCTACCGTTCTTGGCCATGATCGGAAAGTTGTTCGATGTGCCACGCCGGCTGCTGGCCGGGCTGGCGGCCCTGCTCACCCTGGCCGCGGTGGTCGCGTTCACGGCCATGGCGGACAGCACCATGCAGCCCCTGCCGGCCACCGCGCCTGACGACCAGTTCAGCGCCGGACGCGCGCTGGTTCACCTGAAGAAGTTCGCCGCCGGACCACGGCCCGTCGGCAGCCCGGCCGGTGACCGGGCCCGGGACTATCTGGCCGGTCAGCTGCGCGCGGCAGGGCTCGAGGTGGAGGTCCAACGCTCGGTGGGTGCCCGTTCGGCGGCGGGGCTGGCGACGTTCGGCCAGGTCGACAACATCGTGGGCCGGCTGCGGGGAACGGACTCGACCGGCACCGTGCTCATCGCCGCGCACTACGACTCCGCGGCCATGGGGCCGGGCGCCTCCGACGACGGCGCCGCGGTGGCCGCGATGCTGGAGACCGTCCGGGCGCTGCGGGGCGGCCCCGGCCCGCGTAACGACATCGTGCTGCTCATGTCGGACGGTGAGGAGGACGGCGTGCTCGGCGCCGAGGCCTTCGTCCGCGAGCACCCCCTGGGCAAGGCCGGCGGCGTGCTGCTGAACTGGGAGGCTCGCGGGGTCAGCGGCCCCTCGCTGATGTTCGAGACCTCCGCGGGCAACGCCCGCCTGGTCGAGACCTTCGCGGAAGCCGTCCCCGCGCCGCGCGGACACTCCGCCATGGTGGAGGTGTATCGGCTGCTGCCCAACAACACGGACTTCACCCCGCTGACCAAGGCGGGCTTCACCGGCATGAACTTCGCCTACATCCAGCGTTCCTCGCTGTATCACACGGCGGGCGACACCATCGCCAACCTCAACCCGGGCAGCCTGCAACACCACGGCAGCAACATGCTGGCGCTGGCCCGCGCCCTCGGCGGCGCGGACCTGCGGACGCTGGACTCCGATCACGACGCCACCTACTTCCGCGCGCTCGGCACGATGATCACGTATCCCGGTCAGTTCGTCTGGCCGCTGGCGGTGCTGGCCGTCGTCGCGGTGGCGGGCCTGGCGCTGCTGGCCCGCGTCAGGCGGCTGCTGAGCCTGCCACGGCTGATCATGGCGACGGCCTCGGCCGTGGTGCCGTTGGCGGCGTCGGCCGTCTTGGCGCAAGGGCTGTGGGAACTGCTGGTGTCCTGGCGGCCGGCCTACGACCTGATGGGCGGGCTGCTGCACCGCCCGCAGCCGTACCGGGCGGCGATCGCGGTCCTGTGCGCGCTGACGTTCCTCGGCTGGTACCTGGTGCTGCGCCGCAGGCTCGGCCCGGCGGCGCTGGCGGTCGGGGCGCTGACCTGGTTCGCCGGGCTGGGCGTGCTGTGCGCCCAGGTCGCTCCCGGGGCGTCTTTCCTGTTCGCCCTGCCGGCGCTGACGGGCGCGCTCGGCTGGCTGGCCGCGGTCCTGCTCCGCACGCCTGCCTGGGCGCGGACGGTCGTGGCGATGCTGGGCCCGGTCACGGCCGCCATGCTGCTGCCGTCCCTGGCCGGGAACGTCTTCGACGGGATGGGGCTGGCGCTCGGCGGGGCGAGCGCGCTGGTGCTGGCCCTGTCCGGGCTGATCGTCGTGCCGATCGCGGAGCTGTTCCTGCCCGATCCCGCCACCCGGCCGAAGCGGGCCCCCGTCCTCGCGGTGCCCCTGACGGCTGTTCTCCTCGCGGCGGGGCTGGTCGTGGCCGGGTTCGTGGTGGACGACTTCGACGCCGACCGGCCGCGGCGCACGCATCTGGCGTACGTCATGGACGCCGAAACTCGTCGTGCCCACTGGGTCAGCGCCGACGTGGACCCGGCGCCGTGGACGAAGCGGTACGTGTCCGGCCATGACGCCTCCGCGCTGCCCCCGGGGTACGCACGCGGCACGCTGCGGACCGGACCGGCACCGGCGATCGCCGCCGAAGGCCCGCGAGCCGACGTCCTGGCGCACAGCGGGGACACGCTGAAACTGCGGGTGACCGCCGGGGAGGGCACGCGCTCGGTGACGCTACGGCTCGACCAGCCGATCAGCCACGCCACCGCGTCGGCCGGCCGGTTCGGGTCGGTGAGCGTGCCCGTCACCGGCACCCGAATCGGCACCTGGCCCTCGGAGATCCGCTTCCGCGGCCTTCCCGCCCGGGGAGTCCAGATCACCCTGCGCGTACCGGAGAAGGACCGGATCCGTCTCACGGTGATCGCCGAGACCGACGGGCTGACCGCGGTGCCGGGCTTCGTCCCCCGACCTCCTGACCTGGTCGCCGCCACCAGGGAGGACGGTGACCTCACCGCGGTCACGCGTGGTTACACCCTGACCAGGGGCTCCGCACGCCTGCCGCGTTGAAGACGAGGGGCACATCGCCAGGCCCCCGGCCGTGGTGACCGCTGGAAACGTCGGCGATGCCGAGGAGGCCGGCCGGTGACGGCGGCGTCATGGCGGACGCCGCGCCCGCATCGCCACCTGGCGCGGCTCCTCGGGGAACCACCGGGTCGGGACGCGTTGCCGCCTAACGGGCGGCGGCGACGTACGGCTCGATCCGCGCGCCGAACTCCGCCGTGTCGGCCCCCGTCACCACGGCGCCCAGCAGCACCGCGGCCGCCCCGGCGTCCCGCAGGGACGCGAGGTCGTCCGGGACCAGCGCGTGCTGGCTCGGCACGACGACGGGGACGTCGACCGCCGACGCCACCGCCTCCAGTCTCGCCAGGGTCGCCAGGCTCAGCGGCGTGCCGTACCTGTCGGGTTCGAGCGTGGACAGTTCGAGCGCCCCGCACCCCCGCCGCGCCAGGGCCCGCGCCTGGGACGGGCCGTCGCCCGGCCCCAGGGCCACCATGGGCGTCACCGGCCCGCACGCCTCGACGTACCCCGCGGGCGCGTCGGCGGCGTAGACGTCGAAGTAGTCGAACCCCATCTCCCGCGCGGCGGCCATCTCCGCGATCGACACCGATCCGGCCGCGCCCACGACGAGGCCCGTCGGGACGCCGAGTGCGAGGATGCCGCGCAGCGCCTCACGCTCGGCGTCCAGCGGCCCGAAGTCCGTCCCGGAGGCGCGGTGACGCACGTTGGTGTGCACCTTCAGGCCGTCGGCTCCGGCATCCGACGCGGCCTGCGCGAGAGCGGTCTCGTTGCGCGGCAGACTGACCAGCACGGCCAGTCGCGACTCGGGCAAACGCATTCGAGGATCCCCCGCCTCAGTAGTAGGTGACATTCGGCCAGCCCAGCTCCATGCCTTGGGCGGCCATCGATTCCTGGACCTCGGCCAGCAAGGCCGGCGTCGCGGTGACCTGCTGCGGCTCGGTGTCCCTGGCCACGCAGAACGACGCCAGGTGACCGGCCGCCTCGCCCACGGTCCACTCGACCGGGTGGACCCGGTAGCACCCGTTGGTGATGTGCGTGGTGCTGATGTTCTTGCCGGCGGCGATCACGTTCCGGACGCGCTCGGGAACGAGCGCGCGCATCGGGACCTGGAACGGCCAGGCCGGCACGTCGATGTAGTTGTCCCCGCCGGTCGAGGGGTGCAGGTCGATCCGGTACGAGCCGATCCCGACGCTGTCGTGGTAGGAGACGGGCCCTTCGGGGCGTACGGCCACCGCGAGGTCCTGCTCCACGATCCGGTACTGGCCGAGGATCCGCCGCGACTCCCTGATGTACGGGCGCATCGCGAGGCCGTCGGCGGTGCCGGTGACGTCGGGCCGCGGCCTGAGGCCGGGCCAGCCGGTGCCGCCGTCGGGCCGGGGCGCCTCGGCCTGCAGCCAGTAGAGGAAGCTGAGGCTCTGGGCCCGCGCCGCGGCGGTGTGGGCGGCGTTCTGCTCGGCGGTGCCGCCGATGACAGGACCGCCCAGGTAGTCGATCATCGGCCAGTTCACGATGGTGATGTCGCTGTCGAACGCGCCCGGCCGGAAGTGGTTGCGGGCCAGGATCCGCCGGAACGTCCACAGCTCGTCCGACCCCGGGTCCTTGCTCTGGTCGGCGACGATGCGCGTCGGGTCGTCGTCCGGGTTCGGGGTGAAGACGTGGCGGCGGGGTTCCAGCGTGTGCGGGTGCGGGGCAACCCAGCCGAACTGGGGACCGTGCCACCACTCGGGAGCCAGCGCCCGCCATGCGGCGTAGTCGTCCGGCTTGTCGATCGTGTGGTCCTCCCCCGCGTGGTGCGAGAGCGCGAAGCACACCGACACCGCCTGCATGTTGTCCGGCCGCGCGGTGGCCGCGGCGTGCGGCTCGCCCGTGTCGTCCTGCGACTCGGCGCCGGTCGCGAACTCGGTGCCGGTGATCGGCAGCACGTCCCCGGCCTCCGTGGCGTCCAGGACGAACCTGGCCGTGACGGTGACGTCGCCGCCCGTCTCCAGGTCGTGGAAGCCCATCGCCGTCACGTGGTCGCCGTCGACCTGGGCGGTCGCCGGGACGTGCCGGCGCAGCACGGTGATCTTCCCGGCCGCCTGCCACGGAGCGAGCATGGCCTCGATCACCGCCAGGGCCACCCGGGGCTCGTGGCACAGCGGGCCGACCCGGCCGGCGCCGGGGTTCAGGTGGGCCAGCGACCTCGACGCGGACCGCAGCGGGTATTCCCTCCTGTAGTACTCACGGATGCCGTCACGCAGCCGCCGGTAGCTCGCGGTGCTTCCGAAAGCCTCGATCCAGGGATGTTCGTCGGGCGGGACGAGCTGCGTGGTGAGCTGTCCGCCCAGCCAGGCCGTCTCCTCGGTGAGCACCACCTGCGCACCGTTCCCGGCGGCGGCCAGGGCGGCCGCGACGCCGCCCAACCCCCCACCGACCACCAGGACGTCCGCGCGGAACTCGGTCACTCAGGATTCCTTTCGATTGGAGCCGCTGGTCTGTCCAGCGACGAAGGTGCATGACAGCGCCACGGCCTGCGGCTCGACGTTCTCCTCCGACTCGAGCTGCTGGACCAGCAGCTCGACCGCGCGCATCCCCATCTCCCGCCGCGGTATCCGGAAGCAGGTGAGCTCCGGGCCCGGCACGGCGTCCGGCGGGTCGCTGAGCGCGGCCACCGAGCACTCGCCCGGCACGTCGACGCCCATCCCGGCGAGGAGGTCGAGCACCCTGAGCGCGACCACCGACTCGTGGGCGATGAACGCGGTGGCCCCGGCCTCCAGCAGCCGCCGTACCTCCTCGGCCGACGGCCCCTCCTCCTTGCGGACCGACAGGACGAGCCCGCCGGTGTCGAGCCCGTGCCGGCTCTGGGCGGCCAGGAATCCGGCGTCACGGTCGGCGGACGGTTCGCCCGGATCGGCCGCCGTCAGGTAGGCGATGCGCTCGTGTCCGAGCCCCACCAGGTGGTCGACGACCTCGCCGGTCGCGGTCGCGTAGTCCGCGGTGACGTACGTGATCGGGCCGGGCACGTCACGACGGCCGATCAGCACGAACCTGAACCCCTCGTTCCGCAGCCGGACGAGGTCGTCCCGGTTGGTCTCCTTGCCGAGCAGCACGCACCCGTCGGCGAGCCCCAGCCGGTTGACGCCCTCGCGGTAGATCGACCTACCGCCGTCCGAGCCGGTGGCGCTGGTGAACATCAGCATGTCGTAGCCGAGCGCCTCGGCCGCGGCCTCGATCCCCACCAGGAACGGGTAGTAGAAGTCGTGGTGGTCCATCGGGAACAGCGACTCGAACGTGTAGACGCCGATCAGGTGGTTCATCCCGCCGGCCAGGCTGCGCGCCACCGGATCGATGGTGTAACCGAGCGATCGGGCCACCTCGAAGACGTGCCGTCTGGTCTCCGGGGGGATCCGGATGGTGTCCGAATGCCTGCCGTTGATCACGATGGAGACCGTGGTCTGCGAGACGCCGGCCAGCTTGGCGATGTCGGACTGACGCGGCCTGCGGTGAGGGGTGTCTTTCACCGGCGATCGTTCCCTTCCTCAAGGTGCTCCAACGCAAAGGAGATCTCGAACGGACGATCCCACGGAAAGCAGACGCTGCCGGGCGCAATGCCGAACTTGTCGGCCGGTGGGCCGAGGTCGGCGAGAAGCTCGCCCAGCTCCCGCTCCACCTGGTCCGGCCGCAGGGCCGTACCGGCTGCGAGGAACCCGCGCCGCGCGGAGGTCTGGTAGCCCCAGTCGTCGAGCAGACGATGGGTGAGAGTCCGGGCGTGCTCGGCCAGTCGCCTGTCCCCGTTGGCCAGCAGACGGCTGCACCCTTGCGCCAGCGCGCTGCCGATGGTGTTGCCCGCGGTGTTCCACGCGGCGTACCCGGCGAGGCGCGGGAGCAATCCGGCGCCGCGCAGCGCCATGACCAGCGCGGGGTCGGCGCCGTTGGCGTCGGCGACGTCCGCCACCGCGACCGGGAGCCCCGCCTCCAGCAGCTCTCGCGCCCGCGCGGCGAGGCGCACCGCGTCGCCGGACGGCCGCTCCGGCTGGTCCGGACCGGAGCACCAGTCGCGCGGGGGCAGGCCGGGAGGGTGCACCGCGAGCACCAGGTCGGCGTGGGCGGCGTCCTCGACGAGGACCGCGCCGATGGCGGCGACCTGGTCCGCGATCGTGTCGCGGACGGGCACGTCCTCGTAGGCCGCGATCCGTCCGAGCGCGTCCGGGTCGAGGCAGGCGAGCGCCACCTTCGGGCGCAGGCCGGCGTGCTCCAGCGCGGCCCGGGTGGTCAGCACGGCGCCGGCCTCGTCGGCGCCCGGGTAGCAGCCGATCCGGTCGCCGAGGCCGAGGCGGCCGATCCAGGACTCCAGCCACTCCCGCTCGCTCGTGGACACGCTCTCGACCGTGCTGTCCTCCACCAGGATCGCCAGCGTGTCGACGACTCCTTCCGCCACCAGCTCGACGCAGGCCAGGTGCATGGCGTGCAGGCGCAGCCGCCGGGTGAAGAGGTCCGCGACGAACGGTTCGGGGATCTCCGCCCTGGCCTGCGCCACCGCGGCGGGGCGTCCGTGTTCGGCCCGGTAGAGCTCCTCGGACAGGGCGAAGAACCGCCGCCCGTGCCGGTCCCAGTACTGCGGCTCGGCCCCGGCGCCGTCGGTCTTCTTGGTACGCATCAGCGTCACGGAGGCGTGGACGGGCAGGTCCGGCCGGTCGGCCCGGATGCGGCGCAGCACGTCCAGCCGGGCCAGCGTCCGGGCCAGCGGCTCGGTGGTGCGCCGCGAGGCGACGAATCCGCCGTGGGCGAGCTGGTTGACGCTGACCACGACGGCGTCGCTGTCGCCGGCGGCGTCCTCCAGCCACCGGGATGTGCCGTCCATGTCCGCGGGCACGCCGCCGGCGGGCAGGAGCCCGGCCGGCGGGAGCCGCAGCCGGGTTCCGGCGGTGGCGGCCAGCCCGGCGACGTGGCCGGTGTTCACCGGCCGGTCGTCGAGCGGGAGCAGCGTCACGATCGGTCCGCTGTCACTCATCCCTTCACCCCTCCCGCGCCCAGGCCCTGCACGAAGTGCCGCTGACCGGCAGCGAAGATCACCAGTACGGGCACGATGGCGATGAACGTCCCGGCCATCAGCGGGCCGTACTGGGTCACGCCGCTGCCCGCGAACGAGCTGAGCGCCAGCGGCAGCGTCTGCATCTCCGGCGACGACACCGCCACCAGCGGCCACAGGAAGTCCTCCCAGGCGCCGGTGAAGGAGAGGATGGCGATGGTGGCGACGATCGGCCGGGCCAGCGGCAGGTAGATCTGCCAGAAGATGCGCAGCTCTCCGGCGCCGTCCAGCCGCCCGGCCTCCGCCAGCTCGCCGGGCATGTCGAGGAAGTACTGGCGGGCGAGGTAGATGTTCAGCGGCTGCACCAGCATCGGCAGCACGAGCCCGAGGTGCGAGTCCAGCAGCCCGCTGCCGCCCTGGCCGAACAGGTCGTTGCCGCCGGCCAGCGGGAAGCCCTTGACGATGAGGAACAGCGGGATCAGCTGCACGATGGACGGCACCATGGCGCTGCCCAGCACCGTGGTGAACAGCAGGCGCGAGCCGCGGAAGTCGATCCGCGCCAGGGCGTAGCCCGCCGCCGTCGCCGCGACGCAGTTCCCCGCGACCGTGAGCGTCGCCACGATCAGGCTGTTGGCCATCGCTCCGGGGATGTTCGTGGAGTTCCAGACGTAGGCGAAGTTGTCCAGCGTCGGCTGGTCGGGCAGCAGTTTCGGCGGGTAGCTGAACACCTCGGTCGCCGGTTTGAAGGCCAGCGACACCATCCACACGAACGGCATCGCCACCAGCAGGGTGACCACCCCGGTGAGGAGCGCCCTGCGCCGGCCGGCGCCCGGCCCGGCCGTAAGCGCGGTCACCGCCGGCCTCCTCTGGCCATCGTGCGGATGCTGAAGTAGGCCAGGGCGAAGATCAGGCAGAACAGCAGGAACGCCATGGCGCTCGCGTTGCCGAGCCGGTAGTGCTCGAAGGCCTCGTTGTAGATCAGCATGTTCAGGACGGTCGTGGAGGACAGGGGACCTCCTGAGGTCAGGACGTAGATCTCGGAGAAGGACTGGGCGAGGTAGATGAGGTCGACCACGACCACGTACGTCGTGATCGGCACGAGCAGCGGCAGGATCACGTGCCGCAGCGTCCGCCAGCGCCCGCAGCCGTCCACGGACGCGGCCTCCATCAGCGAGACCGGGACCGCCTGGAGCCCCGCCAGGAAAATGATCATGCTGCCCCCGAGCGCCTTCCAGGCGCGCATCCCGATCAGCGACAACAGGGCGGTGTCCTCGTCGGTGAGGAAGTCCACCGGTGGCAGCCCGACCAGGTCCAGCAGGTAGTTGAACAGTCCGTCGTGGGAGTACAGCCACAGCCAGATCATGCTCACCGCCACCAGCGGCACCACGCGCGGCAGGTAGAGCACCGCGCGGAACAGGGTCACGCCGGGGAACCGGCCGTTGACCAGGAGCGCCAGGGCGAGGGCCGCCGGCACGGCCAGGATCAGCGTGCCGAACGCGTACTGGACGGTGATCCAGATCGCGTGCCAGAACTCGCCGGACTGGAGCACGGCGAAGTAGCCGTCCAGGCCGTGGAACCTGGGCCCGCCCCGTTCGACGGGGTTGTACGAGGTCAGGCTCAGGTAGAAGCCGTACCCGATCGGCACGATCGTGACCAGCGACAGCGCGAGGGCGGCGGGCAGGACCAGGATCCAGCCCGCTCTGCGCTGGGCCGAGCGGAGCGGGCTCCGCCTCGGCCGGCGTGCCGTCGCGGGCTCGGGCCCGGAGGACGTTCCCGGCGGCCGGGTCTCAGTCACCATGATGGAGCTTCATCCGTTGGGAGATCCGTTCGAGTCGGCCGATCAGTTCTGCTTCGCCAGGGCCGCGGCCTCCGTCGCCGCGCGGTCGAGCGCCTCGGCGGCAGCCGTCTTGCCGCGCAGCACGGCCTCGATCTCCTTGGCCAGCGCCTCGCGCTGCTGCGTCCACGTCGCGATGTTGGGGTTCCCGCGGAACAGGGCGGCGGCGTCCATGTAGGGCTTGATGTACTGCTGGGCGGCGAGCTCGGGGTCGGCGGCCAGGGTGGCGCGCGCCGGGATGCCGCCGACGGCCTGGACGTACGCCTTCGCGTTCGCCGGCTTGAGCAGGAACTCGATGAACTTCCAGGCCTGGTCCTTCTGGCCGGAGTCGGCGCTGATGAACAGCCCGTTGCCGGCTCCGCCGAACGACGCCGCGGTGGTGTCCTTGAGCGGCGGGGCCAGCTTGATCTTCGCGGCGACGTCGGGCGCCTGCTCGTGGATGCTCTTGAACGTCGCCTCGTCGATCACGGCCATGGCCGCGCGCCCGGTGACCAGCGGATGCTGCGCCCCCGCCCCGCTCGTCGCCTCGCCCAGGCCGGTGGAGACCGCCTTCGGGCCGTTGTAGAACCCGGCGAGGAACTCCAGCGCGCGCTTGCCCGCGTCGGAGTTCCAGGTGACCGTCTGGCCGCTCTCGTCGGCGAAGTTCCCGCCGGCCTGGAACAGGAAGCTGCCGAACGCCTGTGACATGCTCGTCGGGTCGTCGGCCGGGAAGATCACGCCGGAGCGGGTGATCCTGTCGCCGTCGCGGACGACGAGCTTGTCCGCCGCCGCGCGCAGGTCCTGCCACGTCGCGGGCGGGGAGTCCGGGTCGAGACCGGCCTCCTGGAACAGGTCGGTGCGGTAGGCGAGCAGGTGGCCGAAGCCCCGCAGCGGCATGATGATCTGCTTGCCGCCGACCTTGCCCTGGTCGAGGAAGGTCAGGTCCTCCACGTCGGAGGCTGGCATCTTGGCGAGGTAGTCGTCCAGCGCGATCACCCGGTCGTTGGCGGCGTATCCGGCCGCCGCGGCGTTGCCGTGCCCGAAGACGTCGGGCGCGGTGCCGCCGGCGAAGGCGGTCGACAGCCGCGTGGCCAGGTTGGCCCAGTCGACGAACTCGACCTGGACGTCGACGTCGTGCTCCGCCTCGAACGCGGGGACCAGCTTCTCGTTGACCCAGGAGACCTCCTCGGCGAGATTGCCGGGGAACCAGACCCGCAGGGTGCTCGCGCCGTCGCCGGAGCCACCGCTGCCGGCGCCGGAGCCGCCGCCGCACGCGCTCAGCGCCATCACCGCGATGAGCCCGGCCGCCAGCCGCGAAGCGCCACGCGATTTTGTGATCATCCGTACCTCCTGAGGGCTACCCCCGGCTTGATAATGCGCAACATCATGGCGGTGTTGCGCATTATCAGTCAATACCGAATCTTGACAGGCACTGATCGGCTCGCAACACTTGCCGACACTTGCAGCCGCGATAATGCGCAACACCAGAAGGAGGAGCCATCCGTGGTTCCCGATAGCCGAGCAGCCCGCCCGGACACCATGCAAGCCACCCCCCGCAGCACGACCACCCGCCGACGCCGTAGCGCCCGCCTCTGGTGCGTGGGCCTCGCGACGGTGGCACTGCTCGCCCCCGCCACCGCGGCCGGCGCGTCGCCCGTCGAGGACAACCGCAGCGGTCCTCCCTCGGGCATCAGCAACATGGTGGGAACGCCGATCCCCCCGCACGCCACGCCGGAGAACAACCCGCGCCTCGCCGCGCAGTTCCACGTCGAGATCGACAACTCCACCGGCGGCGCCATCGAGCACGTCGCGCTGGACGGCACGCGTACCGTGCTCGGGCACGTGCAGCGCCCGGCGACCGCCACCGTCAAGGCCAACGACGGTTTCTGGGCGTCGAAGTACTCGCGCGCCGTCGACGGCACCACGGGACACCTGCTCGCCACGTCGGTCTACGTGCTGCGCTCCAAGGTCTGGCCGGAGGAGAGCTACGACCCGCTGCGCTACGAGAACTTCGACCCGGCCACCGGCGAGCGCGACTGGACCACCAGCCTGCTCAACATCCGGCCCGACCGGTACATCGGCGCGGACTGGGGCAACTGGCTGGCCGACACCATCTACACCGACATCCCGGGCGGCTCGGGCATCTTCGGAGGCAAGAGCTCGCTGCCCACCGGCGCGCCGCTGTCCTACTTCGACGAGGCGAAGCAGGCCTGGCGCCCCATCGCCGAGCATTTCCGCGCCGATCCGGACGCGGCGCCCCCCGCCAAGCTGCGCTTCACCGCGTACCAGCCCCTGGTGCGTAACGCCTCGCCGACCTACCTCGAGTTCGAGAACTGGGCCGCGGGCGACACGGTCGCGGGCAAGACGCACGAGAAGAACGGCGGGATCTACGTCGGCTACGCCCGGGGCGAGAAGCGCAAGGTCGCCGACGTCGTCCAGCGGGTCCAGGGCACCGGGCGCTTCGGCGGCACGGAGTTCGCCCACATCGGCCAGATGGACACCAACCACCCCGGCGCGCTGACCTTCTCGACCTCACCGTTCGTCGGCTTCAGCTGGGACGAGAACGTCCGCGGCGGCTTCCAGATCGTCCCGGCGAACCACGTGAAGTTCCTCAGCAACGACCTCGGCCAGAACTCGTTCATCGGCCGGCCCCAGTGGCTCATCGTCGGCCCGGTCGGCGCCGACCCGAAGCGGCTGCTCGACCGGCGCTACATCATCGACGGCAAGACCTCGTTCTCCCCCGGCTGGGAGGCGATCGCGCCGGTGTTCGGCATGTACGCCCGGACCACGTTCGACCCGGCCGATCTCGGCGAGTCCACCTACTTCGAGGTCTCCTACGACTACGGCAAGACCTGGCAGCTGAGCCCGGAGTTCACCGGAGTGCACGACCCCAGCACCTGCCAGGCGGCGAACTGCCTGCAGAACTGGACCAACATCCGCGTCCACCTCGCCTACCCCGACGGCCCCTGAGCGATCACAGGCCCGCCGGCCACGCGGCCGGCGGGCCCCTCATCCCCACCCCCTGAGACGAGGAGACGTCGTGTCCGCGAGGATGCACCTGAGGTCCTCGGTCATCGCGCTGCTGACCACCGCCCTGCTGACAGCGAGCCATCTGACCGCGCCACCGCTGTCGGCCGAGACCACCACCCAGAACTCCACCCAGGCGTCGGACATCGCGTGCACCGGCCATCGGGCGATGGGGGCGACCGTCACGGCGTCCTCGACCTTCAGCTCGGCCTACGGCGCGAAGAACGCCGTCGACGGCGTGTGCGCGGAGTCCTCCCGCTGGATGTCGTCGGCCGCCGACACCACCCCCACCCTGACGATCACCTTCCCGGCCAGGACCCCGGTCGGCACCGTCGAGATCTACAGCGGTTCAGGCTGGCCCAGCCCGTACGCCGACACGGTCCTGGTGGACTTCACCGTCGAGGCCCGGACCGATGACGGCTGGGTGACCGTCGGGAGCGCGGCCGGCAACACCAAGCCGGTGGTCACGTTCACCACCGACCTCGTGACCGACACGCTCCGCCTGGTCATCACGAAGAAGTCGCGGCACAGCACGGACACGGCCCGCCTGTACGAGATGGTCGTCAGGGCGCCCGGCGAGGGACCGCCCACGCCGCGTCCCACCGCCGCCGACGACTTCCGCACCGTCACGGAGGGGACGGAACTCGTGGCCGGCGCGCCCGGCGTGCTCGGCAACGACCGCTTCCCCGACGGCGTCACGCCCGCGGTGGCGGCGTGGTCCGAGCCGGCCCACGGCACCCTGACGACGTCCGCGGACGGGTCGTTCCGCTACAAGCCCGACCGGGGGTACGTCGGCGTCGACACGTTCACGTACGGGATCGGCGACGACTCCGAGCGCTCGACCGCGACCGTCACGATCACGGTGACCGCCGCGCCCGACGAGTCGGGGCCGGACGAGCTCGGGATCTCCGCGATCTCCGGCAGGCCCGACATGGTGACCGGAGGCGACGCGCTGCTCCGGATCGAGTTGCCCCGCGCCGTCCAGCGCGAGAGCCTTCAAGTGACGTTGAACGGCGAGACCGACGTCACACCGGCGTTCCGGACCGGGGCGGGCACCGGCGAGCTCCTCGGGCTGGTGACCGGGCTGCGGGAGGGCGAGAACACGGTCGAGGTCACCACGCGGGCGCCCGGCGGGCCGCACGCCTCGATCACGCTGGTCGACCACCCCGCCCAGGGCCCGGTGTTCTCCGGCCCGCACCAGCGGCCGTTCGCCTGCGAGACCGCGGCGTTCGCGATCCCGGTGATCGGCGGCAGGCTCGGCGAGCCGCTCGACGCGGACTGCACGATCGCCCCCCGGGTCGACTACTTCTACCGGACCACCGCCGACGCCTACAAGCGCTGGCCGGCCGGCGCCACCGCCTACCCCGCCGACCTGGCCACCACGACCAACTCGCTCGGCGTCACGACCAAGTTCATCGTCCGGATGGAGACGGCCACCGCCAACCGCGCGGTGGTCCAGATGAGCATGCTGCACGACCCGCTGACCGAGCCCGCGCCGTCCCCCACGGCGCGTCCCGCGGGCTGGAACGGCCGGGCCGTGTTCACCCTGGGCGGCGGCTGCGCGGGCGGGTGGTACCGGTCGGGCAGCGGCACCGGCACGGTCACCGACGCGTTCATGCTCGGCCGCGGATTCGCGCTGATGTCGTCCTCGCTGAACGTCTTCGGCAACAACTGCAACGACGTCACGGCGGCCGAGACGGCGATGATGACGAAGGAGCTGTTCGTCGAGAGGCACGGGCCGGTCGAGCACACGATCGGCTACGGCTGCTCGGGCGGGTCCTACCAGGCTCACCAGATCGCCGACAACTACCCGGGCATCTTCGACGGCATCGTCGTCGGCTGCTCGTTCCCCGAGGTCGGCATCGGCACGGTCAACTTCCTCTCTGACGCGCGGCTGCTCGACACCTACTTCACCTCGTCCACGACGGTTCCGTGGACGGACGAGCAGAAGCGCAAGGCCTCCGGCTTCGCGACGGCGGCCATGGTGTCCGCCATGTCGCGGGGCGCCAACCGGATCGACCCGCGGCTGGACTGCGACATGGTGCCCGAGCAGCAGCGCTACAACCCGGACACCAACCCTGTCGGCGTCCGCTGCGGCGTCTACGACCACATGATCAACATTTACGGCGCCGACCCGGCCACCGGCTTCGCCCGCAGGCCGCTGGACAACGTCGGCATCCAGTACGGGCTCGGCGCCCTGAAGGACGGCTCCATCACGCCGGAGCAGTTCCTCGACCTCAACGAGCGCATCGGCGGTCTCGACGCCGACGCGAACGTCGTGCCGCGGCGGACCGAGGCCGACCCGGCGGCCACCAAGATCGCCTACCGCACCGGGCGGGTGATCAGCGCCGGTCGTGGGCTGGCCACGACACCGATCATCGACTATCGCTCGTACTGGGACGACGTGTCCTGGGGCGACATCCACGTCCGCTACCACACCTTCTCCATGCGGGAACGGCTGAAGGAGGCCAACGGGACGGCGGCCAACCACGTCAGCCTGCTGGAGGACGCCCGATACGGGCTGTTCAGCACCGAGAGCGCGCTGGTGCGGCACGCCGTGACCCAGATGGACCACTGGCTGACGAACCTCGCCGGCCTCCGCCCCGGGGGCAAGCCGATGCAGCGGATCACCACCGCGCGGCCGAACACCCTGGTCGAGGGCTGCAACACCCGCGACGAGCAGCCGCGGTTCGTGGCCGAGACGCTCGAGCGCGACCCGGCGAGCGAGTGCGAGCGGCTGTACCCGACCGCGTCCTTCCCCCGGGAGGTGGCGGGAGAGGACGTCACCGCCGACATCATCACGTGCCGGCTGACCACGCCGAAGCGCGACGGTTACGCGGTGAAGTGGACGGACGAGCAGTGGGACCGGCTGCGGACGATCTTCCCTCGGGGGGTGTGCGACTACACCAGGCCCGGAGTGTCCCAGCAGCGCACGAAGAACACCTGGCATCGCTTCTGACGATCCCGGCGGCCGGGCCATGGCCGGAACCCCCGGACCTACGGGTTCGGGGGTTCCGTCTTGGTGGGGTCCGCTCAGCAGGATGACCTACGGTGGTCACTCCCCGTGCTCGGCGTCGAAGGCCTCGCGGGCGCGCTCGACCTCCGGCATGGTGACCGTCGCCCAGCCCAGCAGCGCGTCGATGAGGTCCTGGAGGGTCTTTCCCAACGCGGAGATGCGATATTCGACGGCGACCGGGCGGGTGGCGATCACCACGCGGTCCACCATGCCGTTGCGCTCCAGCCTGCGCAGCGCGGCTGTCAGGGACTTCTGCGAGACCGTGGGGATCACCCGCCGCAGCTCGTTGAAGCGCCGGGGGCTTTCACAGAGCCTGTCGAGCACCAGCAGCGACCATTTGTCGAGCACCTGATCCAGCAGCTCCCGATGTTCGCGGGCGATCGGTGGGTGTCCGGCCTGGGCCGCGGTGGTTTCGTTCATGACACCTGGTCTCGTTGAGGTGGCCTTTCTGTACTAGGTATACATGAGATACCTGATTTCGCACAGAGAAGGACATCTCATGACCGTTGAGCTTTTCACCCCAGAAGGCATGTTCCAGCCGGTTCCCTACCACCATGTCTCCGTCTCCACAGGCACGCGACACGTCCACGTCGCCGGCCAGGTCGCGCGAGACGAGCAGGGGAACAAGGTCGCCACGGGCGACTTGGCGGGGCAGATCGCTCACGCTCTGCGCAGCACGGCCCGTGGCCTGGCGGGCGCGGGAGCGAGCTTCTCCGACGTCGTACGCCTCCGGTTCTTCGTCACCGGCTGGCAGCCGGAGAAGTACACCGAGTTCATGGCGGGCATCGAGAGCGTGGTGGACGAACTGGGGATCCCCCAGCCGTTGCCGCCGCTCTCGGCGATCGGCGTGGACTACCTCTTCGAGCCCGACGTGCTGGTGGAGGTGGAGGCGGAAGCAGTCCTCGACTGAAGGGGCCCCTGAGGAAGCCGCGGGGGCGGAGTCTTCGGTCCGCGCAGGGCGATGTAGACGAACAGCGCGCCCATGACGGCGACGCCCGCCCACATGGCCTGCTGCCAGCCGTCGACGAAGGACTGCCGGGCGGCGTGGACCAGGTCCTGCGCGTGCGGGCCCGCGCTGCCGGCCGCCTCGACGGCGTTGGCGACACCTGCGCGCGCGGTGTCCGCGAGACCCTGGGGAATGCCCCGCAGGCGGTCGTCCACGGCGCCGCGGTAGCCGGCGGACAGCAGCGCTCCCAGCAGGGCGACGCCGAGGGCGGTGCCGAACTCGCGGGTGACGTCGTTGAGCGCGGACGCGACACCCTGCTTCTCGCGCGGCAGGGAACTGGTGATGGCCTGGGTGGAGGGGGCCATCGACAGGCCCATGCCGATGCCCATGGCGAACATGCCGGGCAGGATGGTCAGGTAACCGCCGTCGGCGGAGACGAACAGGGCCATGAGGGCCAGGCCGACGGCGGCCGGCGCGATGCCCGCAGCCATGGTCGAGCGGGGGCCGATGCGCGCGGCCAGCTTGGGGGCGAGGCCGGAGGTCGTCATCATCATGACGGCCATGGGCATCAGGGCCAGCGTGGACAGCAGCCCCGACCAGCCGAGCACGGCCTGGAAGAACGGGAAGAGCACCACGGCGATGCCCGCCTGGACGCCGAAGACCACCAGCAGCGTGATCGAGCCGCCGGCCAGTCCACGTTCCCGGAACAGGCGCACGTCCAGCAGCGCGGCGTCCCGGCGGTGCGACTCCCAGGCCACGAAGCCGATCGCGGCGACGAGACCGGCAGCGAGACTGATCAGGGTCGCGGGCGCGGTCCAGCCGCGCTCGGGGCCCTCCTGCAGGACGAATATGAGGCCGGCCACCGCGACCGCGGACACCAGCGCGCCGACGGTGTCGAAACGGTGGGCGGACCTCTCGCGGGAGTCGGGGACCGACTTCAGCGTCATGGCCAGGGCCACGACCGTCAGGACCACGGGCAGGACGAACAGCCACCGCCAGTCGGCGACGTCGACGAGGAGGGCGGAGAGGAACATGCCCAGGATGCCGCCGCCTCCGGCGACGCCAGTCCACACACCGATCGCCGTGCCGCGTTCCTCCTCGGGGAAGGTGGAGGTGATGACGGCGAGAGTGATGGGCATGATCATCGCGGCGCCGATACCACCGGCCACGCGCGCGGCCAGCATCACCTCGGCCGTCGGAGCCAGGCCCGCCGCGACACCGGCGACGCCGAAGACGCCCAGCCCGGCGATCAGCATGGGCTTGCGTCCCAAGCGGTCGCCGATCGCGCCGAGCGGCAGCAGCAGCGCCGCCAGGGCCAGGGTGTAGATGTTGATGATCCACAAAATGGTGTTCTGCGAGGCGCCGAACTCGACGGCCATGTGCGTCTGGGCGACGTTCAGCCCGGACACCGACGCGATGACGGCCATCAGCGCGATGGAGACGGCGATCAGAATGCCGCGCAGCTGACGCGCGTCCGGTGCGCCTCCGCCGCTTCTGTCAGCGGCCTGCGGAGGCTGGTTCGTAGTCATGGATTCCTCTCATCTGGGCATGCGATCTTCCGCACACGACGGTAAGCGTGGCTTGCGGTTGAGGCATACGATGTTGCGTATGACGCAAGAAGGTGGAGAGCTGGACGGCCTCGTACGCAAACGCATCCGCGCTCTGCGGGTCGCTCAGGGCTGGTCCCTGGAAGAGCTGGCCACCCGCGCCAACCTCAGCCAGTCGTCACTGAGCCGCATCGAGAACGGTCAGCGCCGCCTCGCCCTGGACCAGCTCGTCACCCTCGCCCGCGCCCTGGACACCACCCTGGACCAGCTCGTCGAGACCGCCACCGACGACGTCGTCATCAGCCCGATGATCGACGACACTCACAGCCTCATGCGCTGGCCCGTGAAGGGCGACCCGGGCGTGAGCGTCGTACGCCAGCGCATGACCGCGCCACCCGACAGCCCCTCCCGCATGCGTGCCCACCCCGGCCGGGAATGGCTGGTCGTCCTCTCCGGCACCGCGATCCTCATGCTGGGTCACCGGCGCTTCCGTCTTGAGACCAACCAGGCCGCCGAGTTCCCCACCATGCTGCCGCACGCCATCGGCGCCGAAGGCGGACCGTGTGAGATTCTGGGCATCTTCGACCGCGACGCCCGCCGCGGACACCAGCGCGACAACGGCGGCGCCTGCGACACGCCCGGCACCCGCGCATGACGTCGACGACATGCCCGCCTCGTACGGCCGGCCGCGCCGGCGCTTCTCATCCGTCGGCGCGGACCTCGGCGATCACGTCCCGCAGCACGTCGTCCAGAGAGTGCGTCGACCGCCATCCCGTCAGGGACCGCAGGCGCCCGGTGTCCGGCACCCGTTGCAGCGGCTCCTCCGAGTGCGGTCCGTACACCTCCTCGTGCGGGACGAAGACGATTTCCGAGTCCGAGCCCGCGAGCTCGATGACGCGTCTGCCGAGATCCAGGATGCTCGTCTCCTCCGACGACCCGAGGTTGAACGTGCCGCCGATCGACCGCTCGTTCTCCAGCAGCAGGAGCATCGCGGTCACCGCGTCGTTGACATGCAGGAAGCACCGGGTCTGGCTGCCGTCGCCGTAGATGGTGACCGGCTCGTTCGCCACCGCCTGGCGGACCAGCCGGGGCACCACCATGCCGTAGGCCGGGCTCTGCCGGGGGCCCACGGTGTTGAAGAAGCGCACGATGATCGTGTCCAGCCCGCGCTCCCGGTGATAGGCGTTGACCAGGCACTCGTCCACGGCCTTCGCCAGGCTGTAGGACCAGCGGGCGATCTCGGGCCGGCCCAGCACGTGGTTCGCGTCCTCCCGCAACGGCATCTCCCGGCTCTGGCCGTAGACCTCGCTCGTGCTGGCCAGCAGGACCTTCTTGCGAAAGGCGTCGGCCGCCTGCATGACCACCTGCGTGCCGCGCACGTTGGTGATCAGCGAACCGAGCGTCCGGCTCACGATCAGCCGGACGCCGACCGCCGCCGCCAGGTGCACGACCACGTCGCAGCCCTCGACCAGCTCCGCCACCAGCCCTTCGTCCAGCACCGAGCCCTTGACGAAGGTGAAGCACCCGCCGGCCGTGTGCGCGGCGAGGTTGTGGCCGGTGGACAGGTCGTCCAGGACGACCACGGAATGGCCTCGCGCGAGGACCGCTTCGCCGAGATGGGATCCGATGAAGCCGGCCCCTCCAGTGATCAGGTATCTCACGGTTGTTCCTGGCAGAAATGGATGGGCAGCCGTGACGCATACGATTCATAGAGCATAATCGAAATGCTCTGCCGTGGCCTGTGCGCGCCGACCGGAAACTCCCCGGACATTCGGCGGATTACTCAGCGGCCGAAAAGCAGGAGGCGGATTGAGGAGACTGCTGGTGGTCGTCGCGCACGGCGATGACGAGACCCTGGGCGCCGGTGCCACACTCGCGCGGCTGAGCGAAGCGGGCGTGCGCATCCGGCTGTGCGTCCTGACCCGCGACGACAGCTCCCGCGACCCCACCGGGGGCGGCGCCACCGACCGCGCCGGGGCGATCGAGAAGGCCGCAGGCATCCTCGGCATCGAGGAGGTCAGCGTCCACGGCTATGGCGACAACCGGCTCGACCAGGTAGGTCAGCTCGAACTCAACCGTACGATCGAGGCGGAGATCCGGCTCTTCGGCCCGGACACCGTGTTCACCACCAGCCTCAGCGATCTCAACCAGGACCACCGCCTGGTGAGCTCCGCGGTGCGGGTGGCGGCCCGTCCGGGGCGCACCGGCGTCACCGAGATCCGGTGCGCCGAGGTGCGGTCGGCGACCGACTGGGGCGAGGCGTCCGGCCTGCGGCCGGCGTTCTCCCCCAACTGCTGGCAGGTCGTCTCCGAGAAGCATCTCGAACGCAAACTGGCGGCGCTGCGCGCGTACGGCGGGGAGGTGGAGGAATGGCCGCTCCCGCGAAGCGAGAATGGCGTGCGGGTATTGGCCGCATATCGCGGCAGTCAGGTGGCCGCCCCCTTGGCCGAAGCCTTCGAGATAGCGCGCGTCATCCACGATTAGCCGGACCTCTTGATCGGTTCCCTCGGCGGGGTAATCTTCTGTCGTGAGCTCCATGCCTTCGGAAGCGATGGCAGCGATTCGTGCTCGACAGCAGGAGCAGTTCCGGCATCTCGCCAAGAGTGGCTGCGAGAAATCCGTCCTGGACGATTTCGAAGCGTTCTTGGCCGCACCGGGGACGCTGTCCCGCCCGTCATTGATCGTGCGTTGCCGGATCAGCGCCCAGGATCTCGATGTGCGTGTGGTCGTGGACAAACCCATATCACGGCACAGGCTGACGGATTCCCTCCTGCCCGCCCTGCGGCGCCTGCTCCCCCGGATACGTCACCCCGCGGACTTCTTCGTGCTGCTGAGCGACAGCGTGTACGTCTCCCCTGCCGGCCGGGCCGAGTTCGTCGAGTTCCTCAGGAGGGCGCCGCTGCTGAGATGCGACCGGCGTGACGGCGACGACATCAGCGCGCACTCCATCCTCATCCCCGACTTCGCCATTCTCGGGCCCCGGTACGCCGGCGAGCTCGCCGCCATCGCGAAGGCGTCCGCGGCGATCCCGTTCGAGCGGCGCCTCGGCCTGATCAAATGGCGGGGCACGCTGTCGGGTCCCGGATACCCGAACTTCGGCAACCGGCGCGACTTCGCCCGCTACGCGCTGCTGATGGCCTCGCGCAAGCACCCCGAGGTGCTGGACGCGCGCCTCGTCACGTACGACAACCTGACCGACAGCGAGTCCGCGCTCGCGCTGCGACGCCACCTGCGGGAGATGTTCGGCGACCCCGCGGAAGAAGTGCCCGCCGAGGGCTTCGTACGCTACAAGTACCTGATCTCGCTGGACGGCGCGGTGGCGGCGTGGAAACGCGTGCCCACGATCCTGGCTTCGAGATCTGTCCTGCTGCTGCAAGCTCAGTGGAGCCAGTTCTTCTACGCGGGGCTGAAACCGTGGGTCCACTACGCACCCGTCCGGCATGACCTGTCGGATCTGCTGAAAGTCCATGAACGGCTGGCCGAGCATCCGGAGGAGGCGGAGGCGATCGCCGACAACGGGCAGCGCTTCGCCGGGGAGATACTGCACCCGGCCGCTCTGGACACCTTCTTCGTCCACGTCGTCAACAGGTGCGGCGAGCTGTGCGGCTGACACGCCTCACACGCGGACGACGGCCGACCCGTTCGCCCTGATCTCGCCGATGCTGCGGCAGCCGGCGATCCGCATCGCGATGCGCAGCTCCTCGACCAGGAGGCCGACCGCGTCGACGACCCCTCGCTCCCCGCCGGCCGCCAGCGCCCACATCACCGGCCTGCCGAGCAGGACGCCGTCGGCTCCCAGGGCGATCGCCTTGAGGACGTCGGTGCCCCGCCGGAATCCGCTGTCGATCAGCAGGCCGGTGCGCTTCCCGACGGCCGCGGCGATCTCGGGGAGCATCCTGATCGTCGACTCCGTCGTGTCCAGTTGCCTGCCCCCGTGATTGGACAGGATGAGCGCGGCCACCTCCAGGTCCAGGGCCGGCGGGACGTCGAGCGGGTTCATGATGCCCTTGAGCACCACGGGCAGCGCGGTCTGTCCGCGCAACCACTCGACGTCGCTCCACGTCAGCGCGGGATCGAGGTCCGCGCCGACCGAGTGGATGGGGTTGTCGTGCACGACCACGTTCCGCCGCGCGAAATTGGCGGCGACCACGTCCGCCGGGAGGGCGAACCGGTTGCGGACGTTCCTGTAGCGCCTTCCGGTGACCGGACATCCCACGGTCAGGACGATCGCCTTGTATCCCGAGCCTTCGGCCCGCTGAATCAGCTCCTTCGTGAGCGCCCTGTCCTTGAAGATGTACGTCTGGAACCAGAGGTGCTCGTTTCCCGAATCCCTGGCGACGTCCTCCATCGCGACACTGGACATCGAGCTCACGATCATCGGGATGTCCAGGGCCTTCGCGGCTCTCGCGGCCGAGACCTCTCCGCTCTCGTGGACGAGCCGGTGAAAGGCCGTCGGGCTGAACCCGACGGGAAAGCCGAACGCATGCCCCAGCAGGCTGGTCCGCAGGTCGAGGTCGGCGACGTCACGCAGGCATAAGGGCAGCAGCCGGATCCCGTCCAGGTCGCGGCGGTTGGCCCGGCTGGTGATCTCGTCGCAGGCGCCGCCGTCGATGTAGTCGAAGACGCCGGCCGGCAACCGCTCCCTTGCCAGGGCCCGGAAATCGTCGAGGCTGGGCGGTGTCACGACGGGGGCGGGCCCTCGTCGACGGGGGCCCAGTCGCCGTGCCGGTGCACGATCTTCCACGTGCCGTCCTCACGCCGGTAGACGTGGGTGACCCGGATCGTCATCGGCTCGGCGGGCCGCCCGTCCACGGACGCGGTGAAGCGTTCGCACCCCACGGTGTAGGCGAGGTCGCCGACGATGTCGACGACCTCCACGTCGAAGCTGAGGTCACCGCACCGGGAGAACCTCGACCCCACCCAGTGGTAGACCCGGTTGAGCTCGGCGGATCCCGTGGTGCACGACCCCCAGGCGCCGAAGAGGCTCAGCGGGTCCCGCGTCGACCACATGCTCATGAACGGCGCCTGGTCTCCCGAGAACAGCGCTCTCATCGCCTCGGTCTGGCGGGTGAGGGTGTCCGCGCGAAAGTCGTCGAGCTCACCCATGGGGCCTCCCGAGGCGGGACTTTCCTACAGCCGGAAAGTTATACCGGCGGGTGACCCGTGTAAACGGGTCACGAAGGGCCGGCCGGGAAAGTCCCGACGCTTATCATGTCCTCGGTATAACCGAGCTTCCGCAGCAGTCTGTCCCTTACTCCGGGCCATTCACACCGGATAATGCTGTAGAGGACGGAATCCCTGACCCGGCCGTCGTCGTAGATCATGTGCTGACGGATCACGCCTTCCTGCACGGCGCCCAGAATCTTCATGGCGGCCCTCGAACTCAGGTTGTACGGGTCGGTGATCAGCTCCACCCGGTTGACCGACAACCTTTCGAAGGCGTACGTCAACGTCAGCAGCCTGACCTCCGAATTGATGAGCGTTCCCCGGGCGCTGCCCGTGTACCACGTCGAGCCGAGGGCGAGGCGGCGGTGCTCGGGAGCCATGTCGTAGTACCGCGTCGATCCCACGATCCTGTCGTCCGCCCGGCGCCGCACCGCGAACGGGTAGAGCTCCCCCTTCGCGTCCCGTTCGACGGAGTAGTCGAACCAGTCGTCGAAGTCGGCCCCTCGTACGGTGGTGAAGTACGTCCAGATGCTCTGGTCGTCGCCGGCGGCCGCCCGCAACGGCTCCCGATGCCGCACCGTCAACGGCTCCAGCACGACGCGGGGCCCGGAGAACGTGCCGGGCCGGGCGAATCTCATCCGCCTCCCCTCCCTCGCTGACTGGTCCTGACCTCGACGTAGTGCGGGAACGGACGGACGACGCCCGGGTCGTGGTCCAGCAGCACCACGTCGCCCGACGCGGCCACTTCCCGGAATCCGTGGAACCTGTAGGTCAGGTACATCATGCGGTTGCGTTCGTTGGCGACGAAGTCCGCCCGCAGCCGGACGCCGTGGCGCCGGGCCGACCGGACGATGTGGCTCAGCATGATCCCGCCCACTCCGCGGGTGATGACGCGGCAGGACATGACGAGCAACTTCACCAGCCAGGCGTCCGGACCCCGCTCGACCAGCGCCAGGCCGACGGTCCCGCTGGACCCGTACCGATCTTCCAGCTCGGCGACCAGCAGGAGGTGATCGGGCGAGTCCTTGAGATCGTTCAGCTCCTCGTACGCGTAGTGGCGGCCGGTCGTGTTGAGCTGGCTGGTCCTCAGCGTGAGTTCCTCCGCCCGCCGCAGGTCGAGCTCCCCGGCCGGGCGGATCGTCATGCGCATGCCGAGCGTCTCCAGGAACTTCTCGCGGCTGCCCGGGGACTCGTTCTCGGCCCGGTTGCGCTGGATGTCGGCCTGGCACATCTGCCGCCGCCTCCTCGACTCGTCGGTGACGAACCGGGGTCGCATCCGGGGCAGGTCCAGCAGCCCGCCGAGGTCGGCGGCGTCGATCACGCTCACCTGAGGCAGGGCGTACCGCACCTCGTCCCGTTCGAACGCCTGATCGTCGACGAGGGCGAGGGTGTCCAGGCCGATGCCGAGCTCGCGGGCGATGATCCTGATCGACGCCGACTTGTCGGCCCAGCCGATCTGCGGATGCAGGAAGAACTCGGCGAGACCGAACTCGGTGACCTTCGCCCACGCCAGGTCGTGGTCGTTCTTGCTGGCGACGGACTGCAGGATGCCTCGGTCGTCGAGCTCGCCGACGACGGATCTGACGCCGGGCGCGAGGACCAGGTCGTCGCCTTCGAGCAGGGTGCCCTGCCACAACGTGTCGTCGAGGTCCCAGACGACGCACTTGATGCCCGGCCCCTGCCGCTCAGCCCGCATGCTCACACTCCGTCGCGTCATCGCAGGTACGGCCGCTGGAAGGCGTAGTCCGCCAGGGTCACCTGGTGGATCTCGTGGGTCCCCTCGACGATCCCCATGACGGTGGCGTCACGCAGATACCGGGCGACCGGGTAGTCCGTGGTGCAGCCGTTCGCCCCGTGGAGGTGGACCGCGTCGTTGGCGACCCGGATCGCCGCCTCGGCCGCGTGGTACTTCGCCAGGGCGGTCTCCATGACGGCGCGCGGGTCGCCCGTCTCCCGCAGGCATGCGCTCCGGTAGCAGACCGCCTGGGCGGCGGTGTGCGCGACCAGCATGTCGGTGAGGTGCCGGCGGACGAGCTGGTGGTCTTTCAGCGTGCGGTCCCCCTGGGTGCGCCGCCCGGTGTACGAGACGCAGGCGTCCAGGCATCCCTGGATGATTCCGGTGCTCCCCCAGGCGACCGAGAACCGCCCGTGGTCGAGCGCCAGGTTGGCGACGAAGCCGAGTCCCGCGCCCGTGGGCCCCACCTGGTGCGATCTCGGGACCCGGACGTCGTCCAGCCGGACCTCGGCCGGCATCGACCCCCGGGTGCCGAAGATGTCCGTGACCGGTGTCACGGTGAGGCCGTCACTGTGCCGGTCCACCACGAGCGCGACCGGCTCGCGTTCGCAGTGCGCGAAGACCAGGAACAGGTCGGCGATCTGCCCGAAAGTGATCCACTTCTTCGTGCCGGTGACCAGGTAGCCGTCGCCCACCTCCACCGCCCGCGTCCCGATCGCCCGGGTCGCGCTGCCGGCGCCGGGCTCGCTCAGCGCGAAGGCGATGATCTTGCGGCCGGTGCAGAGCTCCGGCAGCCATCGCTGCCGCTGATGCCGGTCGCCCAGCGCGGTGAGCGCCTGCGCCGCCATGTTGTGCACCGTCATCAGGCTGCGCACGGACGAGCACGCCTTGCCGATCTCCTCGGTGACCAGGCCGTAGCTGACCGGATCGAGCTCACCGCCGCCCCACCGCGCGGGCAGGGCGGCCCCCAGGTAGCCCTCCTCGCGCATCGCGGCCAGGACGGAAGCGGGAGTGGCCTGCTGCCGGTCGATCTGGTCCGCCAGCGGGGCGATCCGCTCGGCGGCGAACCGCCGCGCCCTGTCGCGCCACCCGGCCTGGACGTCAGTCAGCCGCATGGCCGGGCCCGGGTGGCGGCTGCGTCTTCCTCAGGACGAACGCCGTCAGAGCATCGATCGAGGAGAAGTTGGCGATGTCCAGATCTTCCCGCTCGGCCTTGATCGAGAACTCGTTCTCCACGAACTGGACGAGCTGCAGAGCGAACAGGGAGTTGACGAGCCCCAGCTCGAACAGGTCGTCCCCGTCTCCGACCTCCTCCATGATCGCCTGTCTGAGGTAGCTTCTGACCCTGGCTTTCACGTCCATCGGAGCCCCTGCTGTCCGGAGTAGTCGAAGAAGCCCTTGCCTGACTTCCGTCCGCGCAGGCCCGCGTCGACCATCTGCCTCAGCAGCGGGCACGCGCGGAACCTGCCGTCCCCGTAGCTCTCGTTCAGTACGTCGAGCGTACGGAGGACCGTGTCCAGGCCGATCAGGTCGGCGGTCGCCAGCGGTCCCATCTCGTGGGCCAGGCACTTGACGAAGATCTCGTCGACGTCGGCCGGGGTGGCGACCCTGTCGTGCACGACGCTGATCGCTTCGTTGATCGCCAGCATGAGAACGCGGTTGGACACGAAGCCGGGCATGTCGTTGGTGACGACCCCCCGCTTGCCCAGCCCGCCGAGGAAGCCCTGGACCGCCTCCACGGTCGCGTCGCTGGTGTGCCAGCCCTTGACGACCTCCACGACGGGCTTACGGAAGACGGGGTTCATGAAGTGCACCCCGATGACGCGGTCGGGTCGCCGCGTCGCGCCGGCCAGGCGGGTGATCGAGATCGCGGAGGTGTTGGCCGCCAGGATGCGGTCCGGCGGGCAGATCCGGTCCAGCCGGGTGAAGACCTCCTCCTTGATCGGCCGGCTCTCCGTGCTGTTGTCCACGACGAGGTCGATGTCGGCCAGGAGGCCGTAGTCGGTCGTGCAGTCGATCCGCGACAGGATGCCGGCATGGCTGGCCTCGCGCACCCCGGCATCGAACAGGGACGCGTACCTCAGGTTCTCGCCGATGGCCGACCGTGCCCGGTCGAGGATCCCGGTCTCGACGTCCACCAGGACCACCCGGTGCCCGGCCTGGGCGAGGCACTGCGCGACCTCGGTCCCGATGGTCCCCGCACCGATGACGCCGACGTTCGGAAACTCCATGGCGACTCCCCTGCCTGTACGTCGAGCCCGCTCAGGCGGTCAGCCCGAGGTCCCGGTGGACGATGCGCTCGATGGCGGCGGCGCCGTCGAAGTCCAGCTCCGCACGCCGGTCGGGTACGCCACGGCCGATCGAGCCGATGGCCCGGGCGAACATCCCCGGCAGTTCGGAGAGGTCGAGCGACACCTCGAGGTCCACGAACTGCCGCAGCCGGGCCGCATGACGGTATTGCTCATCGCGCCGATCCCTCCAGAACGGGAAGCAGAGAATGCGGGCGTTCCCCTGCAGCGCCTCCAGGAGCGAGTTGTAGCCGCCCGAGGAGATCACCAGGTCCGCGCCGGCGTGGAGAAAGGGCATCTTGTGGGTCTCCTTGTGGAGGCGCAGGTTGCCTGTTTCGACGAGGTCGCGGTGCCGCCGCGGCCAGGCGATGTTCGACCGGGGCCCCCGGACGATGTCGAAGGTGACGTTCGGGTACGCGCGGACGAGCTCCAGACAGCCCTCGATCAGCGGCTCGCCGAGCTGGCCGCCGCCGGCCGAGGCGACCACCCAGAGGTCGCCGTCCTTCAGGCCGCGGTCCTCGCGGACCGTCTTGACCGTGTCGTGCGGCACGCCGTCCGCGACGTAACCGGTGTGGACCGTCTTCCCGCGGATCGCGGGCCCGAGGTTGTACTGCGCCGCGAAGTCGAAGACCTTGCGATCGGTGGCGACCAGGATCCGGTGATAGTACGCGTCCAGATACCGGCCGGCCTTTCCGCCGAAGACGAGCCGGCGCAGGTTCGCGGTCTCGTTCAGCACGCCTCTCGTCACCAGGTACTTGAGGCATCGCGTGTCCTCGATGACCTCCGCGAGCTCCTCCCCCGCGCCCAGCGGAAGATGGTCGACGAAGATGACGTCGGGCTCGAACGCCTCCACGACCGCCGTCAGGATCGACTTCCGCAGCCGGACGGCGCCGGCTTCGTCCAGGACGACGAACGGCCGCCGGTCCCAGTAACGCGCCTTGTCCTCCAGGAGGCTGTCCCAGCTCGGCAGGTGGACGTACTCGCACTCCTCCGGCACGAACCAGTGCGCCGCTGACCGGTGACCGGTGACGATGAGGCACGAAAGACGCCCTTGGAGCCTTCTGGCCAGGCAACCGAGTCTTCTCAGGTGCCCGATGCCGGTGCCCCTGTCGTAGACGAAGAAGATCGCCCTCTTGCTCGGGCGGTTCGACACGCTAGTTCGTCCTCCTGCGTACGAGCGACCTCCGGACGACGGCGAGGAAGTCGTCCATGTCGGCGAACGTGACGTCCGGGTAGATGTAGAAGAGAGGCTGGCCGGCCAGGGCCAGCGCGTCGTCCACGCCGCGCACGCGCACCGGGATGGCGCCGGCTCCCTCCAGGGCGAGGACCGGAAGGGTGCAGAGCTTGACGTCCTTCCTCTTGGTGAGCTTGAACACCGCGGCGCCCGCCCACGCCTGGACCCTGATCCCGGCGGCGATCGGCGTCGACAACGCCAGCTGGCCCGCTTTCGCGTGGATGGTCCAGCGCAGATGGCCTGGCAGACAGGTCAAGATGGGGTCTTCCGTGAGCTCCCGGTCGCTCTTGATCTCGGCCATGTAGTCGATCGCACAGGCCCAGGACTCCCTCAGCATCATCTGTCTCAGGCGCTCCTTCACCCGATCCGTGGGCGCGAGCCCCGCGCGGGCGTCGATGCGGACGCCGGCGAGTTCGTCGGGCGGGATCGCCACATACGGTTCGAAGATGTGCGCTGTCAGGTCGCGGTAGAGAGCATGGCGGGCATCGGCCGGCAGGGGGTCGAACATGGTGAGCGAGTCGTACTTGATCGTGTAGATCAGGGATTTCAGCAGGGAGACGAACCGGCCCTCGGCATTGGCGTATTCCGGATCGGGCTCGACCCGGGCGGCCATGGTCATGGCGGACACCATGTCGTTCGGATCGAATACCGACCACAGCACCCGGCCGTACTCCGTGCGCGCTCCGGCGGCGATCGCGCTTTTCCGTCGCCGGTCACTCGCCGGCATCGAGTCCCGGAGCAGCGACCGGTAGTCGAGGATGGTGATGTGCTCGTCGAGCCGTAACCGTTCGACCCAGACGCCCAGACGATTCCAGTAGCGCTCGACGACGCTGTCCGGCTCGTTCACCAGCTTGTTGTAGCGGCTCCCGTCGGAAACGACCGTGAATCGCGCCAGAGGCCCTTGGAGATCAGGTCTCGCCGCCCGATAGATCTGCTCGACCGTCGACACGATCTCGTTGAGACCGAGGAGGAAATTGAGCTCGGCCAGGTCGGGCAGCCGGCCGCGGGTCTTGAGTGGTGAGGAGAATTTGAACGGCAGCGCCGGAATGAGCATCTCGATGGGAGAACCGGCCTCGACCCGCTCCGCCACGGTGCCGCACAGCAGCTCTCTGGAGCAGCTTCGCAACGGCTCGGCGCGATACTGCCGGTCGAACATGACTTCCGTGATGACCTGAGCTGTTCCGACCTGGCGTGGATCGGCCAGCCCGTAATCCTGGTAATTATCGCGCGCCCTCGACCGTGCGGCGGCGGCCCGATGCCCGGAGAAGACGTCGCAGGCTTCACGCAGGGCGGGAATCAGCCGGTCGTGGACGGCCTCGGCGTCGATATGCAGCGTCTTCGCGACGAACCGGTCCTCGTCGTAGAGTTCGAGCCGCGGATCGCCGGCGAGTTCGTGCATGAAATGCGAACTGATCACGGCCTCTTGGATCTTGTCGAGGCCGACCTGGTAGGACACCTGTTCCGGATAAGGAGCCCGGGGAAACTTCATGGCGCCAGATCGCCGCATATCCAGTCCATGTGCCGACGCCCCCTCAGCTAATACCGGCCACCTCGACGGGGCCTCGGTGCTGAAATGTCTTTCGGGACCATCCGCCGCGGGCGGAACATGGCTGAACCACTACTATCACAGCCCTATCCGGCCAACAAGCAGTCATTTCCGTGGCCGCGCCGCTCCGAGATCATCCGAACGGCCCGGCCGTTGACGACGGCCCCGCGAGATCGGTTCATGTCGCTTGACGTGCGCGAAGACGTGTGTCGATACTGCGATATGCGGAGCTTCGACCAGGTGGCCGTCTACGAACACAGGGCCTGGAAGGGGTTCCTGCTTCCGGCCGTTCTTCCGGGCGCGCGCCGCATCACCGCCGGCCTCGGAGAGGGATTCCAGGATGTGCTTTCACGAATACCGGCCGGCTGCCGGTTATTCGTGTTCCATATCAACCTGACGCTTTCCGCCCGGGTGCCGTTCGACCGGGAAAAACTCGTCGGAGAACTGCGGGCCCGAGGCGTCACGGTTCGAAACGCCGGGATCACCGACATCTCGAAGCGCGCCGTCCAACGAGCCTGTGCCCGGGCCGGGGTCGCCACGGCCACGGCGCCCCGCCAGGGCGATCCCGGCGAACCGCTGCTGGTCAAGACGAACTGCAACTACCACGGCGTTCGAGAATGCGAACTGACGCTTCCGCAGCGGCGAATGCTCGGATACGAGGCACCGCACGACATGCCGTCCTCCAGAGCGGAGGGCGAATATCGGGTGATGAGGCGCGACGAAGTTCCCCCAGCAATCTGGGCCTCGCCGCACTGGGTCGTCGAGCGGTACATCACCAATGCGGCCCATCGTTTCCATCGTGTCTATCTCGCGGGTGAGGCCATGGTCGTGTCGCGGGTGCACGACTCGGCGGTCTTCAAGAAGATGCCGGTGGGCATCACGCGCGAGAGCTACTACCTGAAGACGTCCGACGCCGGCCGCCCGGCGGCGCTCCCGGCGGACGTCGCCGGCGCCGCGGCGATCTCCGCCCGCGTCTCGGACGCCGCGCGGGTGGAGTACGGAGCTTTCGACCTGGTCAGCGACGATAACGGCGATCTCTACCTGATCGACGTCAACACGACGCCGTCCTGGGGCGACGGAGGACATCCCGATCTGCTCGCCTATCTCGGGGCGGGTCTCGTACGGAATCCCGATGGAGGATAGGCGGGAGACGGCGCTGATCCGGCTGCCCTGCCTGGAGGAGCGGCTGCGCCTGCCCCACGTCTATGCCAAGTGCGAGATGGGGAACCCGACGGGGACGCACAAGGACAGGATCGCGGGCGGGCTGGTGCTCGCCGCGATCCGCGACGGAGCGGCCGGCGTCACGGCCGGCAGCTGCGGCAACCTCGGGGTGGCCCTGAGCCGGGCGAGCCGCGCGCGCGGACTGCCGTGCACCGTCTTCGTGCCGATCCGGTACCACCACACCCGCTCAGAAGAGATGACCGGCCTCGGAGCCGTGGTGATCGCCCAAGGGGACAACTACGAGGCGGCGGTCAGGGCCAGCCGGAGCTTCGCCAGGAAGCGCCGGCTGTTCGACGCCAACCCCGTCGGCCGTGGGGGGAGGATCGCGATCCTGGCGTACGGGGCGATCGTCGACGAGCTGATGGCGCAGTGCCCGGTGCCGCTGGGGTCGATCTGGCTGCCCGTCGGCAACGGCACGTGCGCGGCCGGGGTGCACGCCCGGCTCCGGCACCACGGCGTCGAGGTGCGCATCGGCGTGGTGGGAAGCGCCGGGAACACCGCCCTGACGGCGAGCCTCGCCAGCGGCCGCCTGGTCGAGCTCGACGCGGCGCGGTTGCTGGAGACGGAGGTGAACGAGCCGCTCGTCAACTGGTCCTCGTTCCATGCCCGCGAGGCGATGGACGCGGTCCTGGGCACGGGGGGCCACTTCTGCGACGCGACGGACGAACAACTGGTCCTGGCCAGTGACGGCATGTTCAGGCACGCCGGTCTCCGCGTGTCCCCGGCGGGCGCGGCCGGTCTGGTGGGCCTGCGGGCCTTCGCCTCACAGCTCGACCGGGCGTCGGCGCACGTGGTGGTTCTCACCGGTTGAGCTCACAGGAACCGCCGGAGCTTGCCGCCCGGCAGGTTGACGGCCGGGACGTTGACGAGCTCGAACCTGGCGCCGGGGAAGCGCCCGCGCAAGACCGCGGCCAGGGCGGTGTCACCGCCGGGCCGGCCCACCCAGGAGATCACGATCCGATGGTCCTCTCCCGGCGCGACCTGGAACTGCTTCACCGGAGGATCGGCCGCCGCGACCGCCGCGCCGATCTCCTCGGCGGTGATCGAGCCGGTGCCGTCCCCGTAGGCGGCCCGCTCGCGTCCGGGCATGGCGACGATGGTCTGCCCGTCGTGGCCGCAGCCGCACTCGCCCGAGGTCACCGTCGCCCTGTCGCCGATGCGGTAGCGGATGAAGGCGTGGCGCCAGTTGAGCGCGTTGGTGATCAGCAACTGCCCCGTCCCCGTCGGGCCGAGGCTTCCGTCGCCCGCTTCCACCTCGACCGTCAGATGATCCGTCACCACGTGCATGCCGGTGCGATGCCGGCACTCGTACGCGATCAGGCCCGCCTCGCTGGCGGCGTACGCGTCGAGCACAGAGCATCCGAGCCCGGCCTCGATGCGCGCGCGGTCGTCGGGGTAGAGGTTCTCGCCGCTGCACACGACGTAGGCCGGGGCGATGCGCCCGCCTCCGTCGTGCGCGCCGTCCAGCTCGATGAGATCCAGCAGCACCGAGGGCTTGGCGTGCAGCAGGGCGATCCGTGCGCGGCGGAGGTGCTCGACGAGCGCGACGTCGGTCATCTCGTCGCGGCCAAGGATCAGCCTCCGCAGGATCGCGCCGTCCAGGGCGGGCATCACGACCGAGGTACGGAGATCGCGCGGTGAGTCGGAGATCACGAAGACCGAGGGTTCGCCCGGGACCAGGGACGAGAAGAAGGCGGGCAGCACCGTCGAGAAGCGGAGGTAGCTCGCGTGGTTGAGATCGAAGAAGCTCGGCAGGTCCCAGGCGACGCGAAGGGTCCGGCCGAAGGTGCCGTTCGTGGAGATCCGGAGGATCTCGCCGCGAGGATCCTCGAAGTCGGTGCTGATGAAGTCGAGGCGCCTGTCGTCGTGGTCGGCCCGATCGATGACCGGGAACCGGTCCAGATCGCGCACCGCGCCCTGGAAGAGGTTCCGATAATGGGGGACCGCGGCCGAGCACTCCGCCAGGAACGCCCGCTTCAGGTCTCGGCAGGTCAGCCGTTCCACCCACAAGGGGTACGCCTCGAGTGCCAGTCCGAGATTGACGCGGGCGTTCTCGCGCGAAGTCTCGTCCGCGGTGAGATCGTCTCGCTGGGTCGCCGGCATGTGGCTCAGCACATGAGCAGGATCTGGATCCCCCGCGCGCATGCGAGCCGCTCGTCGGCGATGTCGTCGATGTGCCGGCGCAGTGCGGCGCGGACGTCGTCGACCGTGCCGAGGTGCTCCTCGGCGACCTCGATCACGACCCTCTGCTTCGCGCCCGCTGTCGCGTAACTGTCGTTCATGTCCCCTCCCCCATCATGAAGATGACGCTGGCCGCGCCCCTCTATGGCTTTCTGTGCGGCGAGCGTAACACGGGGTGACATGGCCGATCCGCCAACCTTTCGTGTGGCGCCACGCGGGGGTGCGGCACGTAGGGTGAGCGCGTGTGGTACTTAGTGATCTTGTCGGCGGTGATCGCCGGCGGTCTCGCCGTCGCCCGGCGCCGGCTGGTGATCGTCCAGGTGACGGGGCCGAGCATGCTCCCGGTGTACCGCTCCGGAGATCGTGTGCTCATCCGCCGCGTGGCCGGTTCGAGACTCAGGCGGGGTCAGGTGGTGGTCTTCGAATCGGCGCTGGAAGGCCGATGGCGCACCGGCCCGCTGTCCGCCCCGAAGGACTCGAAGTGGCTCATCAAGCGGGTGGCCGCGCTGCCCGGCGATCCGGTGCCGCCGGAGGTCACGCACGCGGTGAACGCCCCCGAGGGGGCGCTGGTCCCCGAGGGGCGGCTGGTCGTCATCGGCGACGGCCCGGCGAGCGCGGACTCGCGGAACTGGGGCTATCTCCCGGCCGACCGGGTGCTGGGCGTGGTCGTGCGCAGGCTCTCCCCCGCTGAGGGGTCCGGCGTGAGCTCGTAGCCGCTGGCCTGCAGGCCGAACAGCCGCGCGTACGTCCCTTCCATCGCCATGAGCTCACCGTGGGAACCGCGTTCGGCGATCCTCCCGTCGCTCAGCACGACGATGAGGTCCGCGTCCCGCAGGGCTCCCAGCCGGTGTGAGATCAGGACGCTGGTCCGGCCCGCCCGATGCCGGCGCAGTCCCAGGTGGACGGCGTGCTCGGCCTCCGCGTCCAGGCCGGAGCTCGGCTCGTCGAGGATGAGCAGATCCCTCCGGTGGCGCATCAGGGCGCGGGCCAGCGCCAGCCGCTGCCACTGCCCGCCCGACAGGGTCACCCCGGCCTGGCGCTCGTCGTCGTCGCCGAAGAAGATCCGGCTGAGCAGCGTGTCGTAGCCCTTGGGCAGCGTGTCGAGCGTGTCGTGGATCCCGGCGCGCCGGGCGGCGGCCCGGACGGGCTCCGGATCGGCGCCCGCGGCCAGGTCGCCCAGCATGATGTTCTCGCCGGCGGTGAGGTCGTACGCCATGTAGTCCTGGAACACCGCGCCGACCCGGGCGCGCAGGTCGTCCGGGTGCACCTCACGCAGGTCCACGCCGTCCCAGTGGATGGAGCCGCGGACCGGGTCGTACAGCCGGCACAGCAGTTTGACCAGGGTGCTCTTGCCCGCCCCGTTCAGGCCGACGAGGGCGACGGCCTGGCCGTGCGGGATGAAGAGGTCCACGCCGCGCAGCACCCAGGGGTGCTCGTCGTCGTAGCGGAACCACACGTCACGCAGTTCGATGCCCGTTCGCAGCGGGGGCAGCGCGGCGGGCTCCGGGGCCACCGGGAGACCGGGCCCGGCCCGGACGACGCCGATGTAGTGCCCGAACATCAGCAGGGCGTTGTGCGCGCCCGCCCACTGGCTGACGATCGCGGTCAGGGCCGTCTGCACCCCGGCGACGGCGGCGACGAACACCGAGACGTCCCCCACGCTCAGACCTCCCGCGGCGGCGGCGAGCACGGCCCAGATCAGGCCGCCGGCCGCGACGGCGGCGCCCAGCAGGGACAGCAGCCCCTGGCTGTGCAGCGTCCGACGGTCCAGATCCCGCTCGGCCTCGTTGACCGTCCCGAGCTCCGTGAGCATCCGGCCGCGCAGGAAGTCGCCCAGCCCGAACAGCCGCACCTCCTTGGCCGCGTCGGGGCTGGTGAGAAGGGAGCCGTAGAAGAGCTGGCGGCGCGTGTTGGAGCTGATGCCCCACATCATGCGGGCCCTGCGGCGGCTCAGCGCGAGCTGGACCCGGGCCGACGGCAGGGCGGCGGCGATGACGACGACGACCATGACCGGGCTGAGCACGGTCAGCGTGACGACGAACCCGAACAGCGTCAGGATGCCCTGGCAGATCGCCAGGGACGAGCCGACGATCTGCTGCGGAGCGTTCTGGCCGGCCTCATGGGCCAGCCGCAGCTCGTCGTGGAAGGCGGGGTTCTCGAAGCGGCTGAGCCCGGGGTCGGCGTTGACGGCCTGGAACAGCCGGTCGTAGATCAGCGTCTGCAGCCCCCGGTGCAGTTGTCCCTTGAGGTAGTCGGAGACGTGCGGCAGGACGACCAGGGCCAGGCCCGCCACTCCGAGTGCGGCCGCGAGCGGGAGGAGGACGCCCTGGCCCCCGCCGTCCGCCAGCCTGTCGAGAACCAGCTTGGTCAGCCACGCGGTCACCACCGGTGCCGCCCCCATGAGCAGCACCGTCGCCAGCGAGCCCGTCAAGGCGGCCGGCTGCGCCCGCCACGCCAGCTCGACCGCCACCCATCCGCGGCGGAACAGGGAGACCCCGGCGGGACCTTCGGGGTCCCTCACGTGATCACCGCTCGGCCGGCGCTGGCGAGGCGGATGACGACCATCGGCGCCGGCCGGCGCGAAGCCGACCGGCGCACGTACCGCATGACGATCACTCGGCGAGGACCTCGATCAGCGCCAGGGGGTGCAGGCCGTGTAACCGGCGGCGATGCAGCACGTCCTGCGGATGGTGTAGCCGACGAACTTCGTCTCGTCCCAGCAGGTGTCCGCGGCCGCGGAGGTCTTGGGCAGCAGCTTGTCGAGCAGCCGGTCACCCAGCTTGCCCAGGGAACGGATCATGAAATCTCCTCTGTCGAGCCCCGTAAGAGGTCATGCCGGAGCGGTGATCATTACTTGCCGGCGCCTGCAACCTATGCGGACCAAGATCAGAAAATAATGATCAAGATCGTCATATCAGACGATTCCGCTTTGATGACTTTTGCTGTTGACAGATTTTTCCGGGTCCGTCAGCATCACTGACCTGCTCGATCCGCCGGCTCTGGACGCGGGTGCCCGGCCCGCGACGCATTCCGTGAGCGTACGAGAAGGTTTGTGACAGCATGGGTGGCGCACCTCGATCTTCCCGCCCTCGCCTGCCACATGGCACGGTGCGGACCTCTGAACGGCTGCGGTCAGTCACGAAGCTGGGAGAGCTCGATGGAATTTCGGCTGCTCGGGCCCGTTGAAGTCTGGAACGACAGGCGCCAGGTGTCTCTCGGGGGGACCAAGCCCCGGACGCTGCTCGTGGCGCTCCTCCTCGAACCGGGCAGGGTGGTCACCAGCGAGCGGCTGGTCGAGGCGATCTGGGCGGAGGACCCGCCGGCCACCGCGAAGGGGATCCTGCACACCTATGTGGCCTCGCTGCGCCGGGCGTTCGCGGCCGCGGGGCTGCCGCCCGTCATCATGTCCCACCGCGTCGGCTACCTCGCCCAGATCCCGCCGCGCACTCTGGACAAGGACGTGTTCGAGCAGCATCTGGCCGAGGGGCGCGGCGCCGCGCGGAAGGGCCACCACCGGGAGGCGTCGGCCTCCTTCCGGGCCGCGCTGTCACTCTGGCGCGGGACGGCGCTCGGCGGCATCGGCGACTCCTTCCTCCGCGCCGAGGCGGACCGGCTGGAGGAGCTCAGGCTGGCGGTCATCGAGGAACGGGTCGCCGCCGATCTCGGAGCGGGCCAGGACCAGCAGCTCATCGAGGAGCTGACAGAGCTGGTCGCCCTGTATCCGGGACGCGAGCGCCTGCGCCGCGACCTCATGGTGGCGCTCTATCGCTCGGGCAGGCAGGCCGACGCCCTGGCGATGTACCAGCACGGCAGGCAGGTCCTGATCGAGGAGCTGGGCATCGAGCCGGGACCCGAGTTACGCGAGACCCAGGCGGCCATCCTGCGATCCGACACCACGCTGCTGCACAGGGCGAAGGCCGCCGCCCAGCTGCCCCGCCAGCTGCCCTCGCCCGTGCCCGACTTCACCGGCCGCGCCGAGGAGACGGCCCGGCTGAGCGGATATCTGACCGGCCCGGACGCCGTGCCGCTCTGCGTCATCTCCGGGCAGGGCGGCGTCGGGAAGTCGGCTCTTGCGCTGCAGACGGCGTACGAGGTCGCCCCCCACTATCCCGACGGGCAGCTCTACGTCGAGCTGCGCGGCACGACGGAGGCGCCCGTCACCCCGGAGGAGGCGCTGGGGCGGCTCCTGCGCGAGCTCGATCAGCCCGGCACGCCGATACCCGCCGCTCTGGAGGAGCGCGCCGCCCGCTACCGCACGCTGCTGGCCAGCAGGCAGAAGCTGATCGTGCTGGACGACGCGGTGTCCGAGAGCCAGGTGAGACCGCTCCTGCCGGGCGGCAGGGGATGCGCGGTGATCATCACCTCGCGCAACCGGCTCGCCGGGCTGGCCGGCGCGGCGTTCGTCGATCTGGGCCTGCTGCCGCGGGAGTCCGCGTTCGAACTGCTGTCACGGATCAACGGTCCCGAACGGATCGCCGGCGAGTCGGACGCGGCCTGGCGCCTGGTGAACCAGTGCGGTGGCCTGCCTCTCGCCCTGCGCGTCGCGGGGGCGCGACTCGCGTCGCGCCGCCAGTGGTCGGTGGCCCGGCTGGCCGACCGGCTGGACGACGAGCACCGCAGGCTGGACGAGCTCGCTGTCGGGGACCAGGCGGTACGCGCCAGCATCGGCCTGAGTTACCAGCTGCTGCCGCCGCTGGCCAAGACCGCGCTGCGCCGGCTCGGCCTGCTCGGGATGCCGCACTTCACCGTCTGGGTGGCCGCCTCCGCCATGGAGGCGAGCCTCGACGTCGCCGAACAGGCGCTGGAGCAGCTGGTCGACGCCTCCCTCGTCGACCTCGTGGACGCGGATCCGACGGGCCAGGTCCGCTACCGGCTGCATGACCTCACCCGGCTGTTCGCCAAGGAGCGCGCGGCGGCCGAGGAGACGGAGGAGGCGTGCGCGGCCGTGGTCACCCGGGTGCTGGGCGGGTGGCTGTGGCTGGTCGAGCAGCTGAGCGAGGCCCTGCCCACGGGCATGATCCCGATGCGGGCCACGACCGGGCTGACCCACCCGGTCGACGCCGAGGTGGTGCGCGCGGTGCTCGCCGACCCGCACGCCTGGTTCCGCAGAGAGGAGGAGTCGCTGATCGTCGCCGTCGAGCTCGCGGCGGCGATGGACCTCGACGAGATCGCCGTCGAACTGGCCTCCGCGTTGTCCGCCGTGGCCTTCGAAGGCAGCCAGTATCTCTTCGACAACCCGTTCGCGGCCTGGCACCGGACGCACCAGGCCGCCCTCGCGGTCGCGCGGCGGATGGACAACACACTCGGCGAGGCGAAGCTGCTCGCCGGGCTCGGCCAGCTCTCCTACGAACGCGACTCCTTCGCCGAGTCGCGCGAGTATCTCAGCCAGGCCCTGCCGTTGTTCCGCGCCGCCAAGGACACCAGGGGCGAGGGCACCACCCTCGCGGCACTCGGCGCCGCCTGCCGCGAGCAGGGATATCTTCCTGAGGCCCTGCACTTCCTCGGCAAGGCGGAGGAGCTGTGGGACGACCTCGCCGACTCGGCGGCCGTCGCGCACATCAAGCGGCTGATGGGCACGGTCCACCTCGAACGGGGAGACTACGCCGCGTCGTGGGCCTGTCTCACCGCCGCGCTAACGCTCTACCGGCAAGGCGAGAACCGCCGCGGTGAAGGGCTGACGCTGCGCAGCATGTCGCTGTACCACCGCGCGCGAGGCGAGCTCGACAGCTCGGAGGCTCTGTGCGAACGGGCGCTGGCGATCTTCGAGGACCTCGGGGACCGTCTCATGGTGGCCTACTGCCATCGTTCCCTGGCCAAGACCCGCGTGCGGCTGGAGAGATACGACGAGGCCCGCGAACCGCTGGAGGAGGCGCTGGTCACCACCCGCACTCTCAGCGACCGCTGGGGCGAGGCCTGCACCCTGCGCACCCTGGGCGAGCTCTATCTGGCCGAAGGGCGGCTCTACCAGGCCAAGAGCCATCTGGAGGAGTCGCTGCGGCTGTGGGAAACGCTGAACATCGCCCTGTTCCGCGCCCGTACCCTGCGTGACCTCGCCCTGGTCCATCAGGCCCTCGGCGACGACGCGACCGCCGAGACCATCCGGTCGGAGGCCGTGGAGGTCTTCCAGTTGTACGGCGCCCGCGAGTACGGCGAATCCCTTCCGCTGTAATGATCTGTAACGCCGCTACAGCGCTTTTGGAGCACCTGGCCGCACCATGGTGACCTGGCGTCTCACGCGGAGCGCCGACGGTCCATCACGAAGGCTTGCATGACTGAGATAGTGCTTCTATCGGACAAGCGAATCGCCGAGACATCGGTGAGGGAGTGCGGAGAACCCCTGCTGGATCTCCGCACCGTGGAGGCGCTCCAGCTTGACCTGAGGCTGGCCGATCCGGCCGGCGCCTTCGCGCACGTACGGGTGAGCGTGGCCGACCGGCTGGTCGCGGCGCAGACCCGGTTGCCCCGCGGGCTACGCCTGCTGATCGTCGAGGGCTATCGCCCGCCCGCCCTGCAGCGGCGGTATTTCGCCGACGCCCTCGCCCGCCACCGGGCCGCGCACCCCGAATGGGACGAAGGCCGCGCCCGGATCGAGACCAGCCGGTACGTCGCACCACCCGAAGTGGCCCCGCACACCACGGGCGGCGCCGTCGACCTGACCCTGTGCACCGCCGACGGCGTCGAGCTCCCGATGGGCACATCGGTCAACGCCACTCCGCCGGAGAGCGACGAGGCCTGTTACACCGCCTCGGCGGACATCTCCCCGGAGGCGAGAGAGAACCGCCGGCTCCTGTCCGCGGCCATGACCTCCGCCGGGTTCGTCAACTACCCGACCGAGTGGTGGCACTGGTCCTACGGCGACCGCTACTGGGCCTTCAGCGCCGGGGCACACCACGCCACGTACGCCACGACCGACGCGCTGTGAGTTCGCGGCCTCTCGATCGGCACGGTCGTACCGCCTCACGGTAGGCGCCGTTCCTCGTTCACGGGGCTGTGGCGTCGTCTGGAGGGAAGTTACAGCGGATTTGCAGGGCCCGCCGGGAGTCTGTCGACATCCGATCGATGCTTCCCCGGAGGATCTCGTGTCCCAGTCCGCTGTCTTACGCGTCGCCATCACCGGCACGCTCATCGCCTTAGGCATGGTCACCACGGCGAGCCCCGCCCTGGCGGCCCCCAACCTGCAACTGCCCTTCCCGTGCGGCCAGCAGTGGCGGCTGGACACGTGGGCGCACGCCCCCGCGCTCGACATGGTCAAGGAGCCCGACCAGCACGGCACCGACGGCGCCACGTTGATCGCCCCCGCCGCCGGGACGGTGAACCAGTCCTTCTACCACAGCAACGCCGGCAACGTCATCCAGATCAACCACGGCGGCGGCTACTTCACCACCTACCTCCACCTGGAATCCCGCGCCGTCTCGGTCGGCGCCAGGGTGAGCATGGGCACGACGATCGGCCGGGTCGGCAAGACCGGCCCCACCTCCAACGGGCATCCGCACCTGCACTTCGAGCTCGGCTACGACGCCGACGGAAGCGGTTCGGCCAGCTGGGGAACCGCGGGCTCCGAACGGGTCAGGCCCACCTTCAACGGTGTGACCTACGGCGGGTCGAACGGCCAGACCTGGCGCAACGTCACCAGCCGCAACTGTTCGTCCCCGGGACTGGACGCTCCGGCGATGATGCGTGACGACGGCGACGGGTCGATGACGATCTACCGGTGGTCCTCGACCGGATCGGGTTTCGGCCGCGCCTCCGACTACACCTCCGGTGGCTGGACGATGGCCAACACCGGGGACCGGGTGGCCTCCGGGGATGTCGACGGGGACGGCAAGGACGATGTCGTCGCCGCGTACCAGAACTCGGACGGGACCTTCAGCTTCCACGTCTGGAAGAACGGCGTCTCCTACGCCGGTAAGTGGTACACCTCCGGGCCTTACGCCCTGGGTCCGGTCGATGGACGCCTGGTCGTCGCCGACTTCAACGGTGACGGCAAGGCAGAACCGGCGATGATGCGTGACGACGGTGACGGCTCCATGACGATCTACCGGTGGACCTCCAGCGGGTCGGCCTTCAGCCGCGCCTCTGACTACACCTCCGGCGGCTGGACGATGGCCAATGTCGGCGACCGGGTGGCCTCCGGTGACGTCGATGGAGATGGCAAGGACGACATCGTCGCCACGTACCAGAACTCGGACGGGACCTTCAGCTACCACGTCTGGAAGAACGGCCTGTCCTACGCCGGTAAGTGGTACACCTCCGGCCCTTACGCCCTGGGTCCGGTCGATGGACGCCTCGTCGTCGCCGACCTCACCGGTGACGGCAAAGCAGAGCCCGCCATGATGCGCGACGACGGCGACGGATCGATGACCATCTACCGGTGGACCTCCACCGGATCCGCCTTCAGCCGCGCCTCCGACTACACCTCCGGCGGCTGGACCATGGCCAACGTCGGCAACCGCGTCGCCTCCGGCGATGTCGACGGAGACGGCAAGGACGACATCGTCGCCACCTACCAGAACTCCGACGGCACCTTCAGCTACCACGTCTGGAAGAACGGCGTCTCCTACGCCGG
>NZ_JBFAPV010000031.1:0-46355 GCF_040676925.1 Nonomuraea sp. NPDC049486 | reverse complement strand
AACGGGCTGATCGGGTTCGACCGGTCGGCGTCGCCGCCGCAGGCGACCTTGTAGTCACGCACGTCGCGCAGCCCGCACAGCACCACGGACGCGGGAAACGGACGCCCCTTCGGCCGCGAGTTGTGACCGTCACGGAGCTGACTGAGGATGCTGATCATGCTGTTGCCCTGGAGGGCGTCGATCTCGTCCAGGAGCAGCACCACCCGGCGCGGGCTGCGGCGGCACCATTCACGCAACGCCGCACGGAGCCGGCTGCCGGGAGAGGAGTGCGGCCAGGGATCCGGCGGCAGCAGCTCCTCCGGCCATCCCGACCACTCGGCGGCGTCGCGGAGGGAATCCAGCAGCAGCGACTCCGCGAGGGCGACGTCCTCGCCGGCGGCCTTGGCGGTCTCGCAGGAGAACATCAGGGCGGCGGTGTCACCCTCGGCGGTCAGCTCGGACGCCAGGGCTTCCAGCGCGGTCGTCTTGCCGGTCTGCCGGGGCGCGTGGACCACGAAGTACCGGTCCAGGTCGATCAGCGCCCGCGCCTCGGGAAGCCGCGGCGTGGGCGGGATCATGTAGTGAAGCCGGGGGTCACACGGACCGGCGGTGTTGAAGGTCTTCGCTGGGGGTGGTCGCATGGTCACATACTGTCACCACCCCTGTGTCGCGGACGTCGTCAGCTCATGGCGACCGGGAGTTCCTTGATGCCGTTGATGAAGTTGGAGCGCAGGCGGCGGGCGGGGCCGGTCTGGCGGAGGCGGGGGTGGCGGCGGGCGAGCTGTTCGAAGAGGACGCGGAGCTCCAGTTTGGCCAGGTGGTTGCCCAGGCAGAAGTGGGCGCCGCCGCCGCCGAAGCCGATGTGCGGGTTGGGGTTGCGGCCGATGTCGAAGACGTCGGCGTCCGGGAAGATCGAGGTGTCGCGGTTGGCGGAGGAGTAGAAGACGACGACCTTGTCGTCCTCCTTGATGGTCTTGCCGCCGAGCGTCTGGTCCCTGGTGGAGGTGCGGCGGAAGAGGTTGACGGGGGAGACCCAGCGGACGATCTCGTCGGCGGCCGTGGCGGCCAGCGAGGGGTCGGCGACCAGGCGGTCCCACTGGCCGGGGTGCTCGAACAGGGCGAGCATGCCGCCGGAGGCCGCGTTGCGGGTGGTCTCGTTGCCGGCCACCACCAGCAGGAGGACGAACAGGTCGAACTCGTCCTCCGACAGCGTCTCGCCGTTCTCGTCCGTCTGCAGGAGCTTGGTGACGATGTCGTCGCGCGGGTTGGCGCGGCGCTTGGCCGCCAGCTCGTTGGCGTAGGCGTACACCTCGGCGGCGGCGGCGCTGCCTTCCTCCGGGGAGGCGGCGTAGTCGGGGTCCTGGGCGCCGATCATGCGGTTGGACCAGTTGAAGATCTTGTCACGGTCCTCGACGGGGGCGCCGAGGAGCTCGCAGATCACGTAGAGCGGCAGGGGGGCGGCGACCTCCGTGACGAAGTCGGCCTCGGTGCCGAGCTGGTCCAGCAGGTCGTCACAGATGTCGCGGATGTGTTGTTCGAGTGCGCCGATGGCACGCGGCGTGAAGCCGCGGTTGACCAGGGAGCGGCGGCGGGTGTGCTCGGGCGGGTCCTGGTTGAGCATCATCATGCGTTGCAGCGCCCGCTGCTCCTCGGGCATCTCGTTGAACAGGGCCAGCTTCCGTGCCGACGAGAACAGCTCCGAGTGGCGCGAGACGTGCACCACGTCCTCGTGGCGGGTGACGGCCCAGAATCCCGGCTCGCCCTCGTGCCAGTGAACCGGATCGTGCTCCCGGAGCCAGGCGAGCTGCTCGTGCGGGGGGCCCGCGTCAGCGTAACGGTCCTGGTCTACGAGGTCGATGTGCACCCGGCTCACCCTCTTGATCGAACACTTCGCGAAACCCTGCTGAAACGGGTTCTATTACGCGTCTGTACGGCCGTCAAGTTGACGGGAAAGCGGCCGGTCAACCTGTAACGGCTGTTTCACCTGCGCGTAAGCCTGTGATGTCCTCCGATGTTTCTCCTGTTCCGTGCGGCGGGCAGTCAGAGCGCGGCGGGCCGGACCCTCAGGTCACGGATCGGATTTAACCAGCGTGAGGCTCTTGACACGCACCCGAGGCCGCCTTCAGCATCGGGAGGCGAGACATCCGATGTATGACTGAAGGACGCGGTGTGAAGCTGCTGCGAGTAGGACCCGTAGGCCAGGAACGACCGGTGGCGATGGATGCCGACGGTAACCTCCGCGACATCGGGGAGCCCGACATCGACGGCGCCTTCCTCGCCTCCGGCGGAGTGGCGCGCGTGCGGGAGGCCCTGGAGCGCGGCACGCTGCCCGTCGCCGACGCCGGGGGCCTGCGCGTCGGCGCCCCCGTCGCCCGGCCGGGGAAGATCGTGTGCATCGGGCTGAACTACCGCGACCACGCCGCCGAGTCCGGCGCCGAGCCGCCCGCCGAGCCCGTCGTCTTCATGAAGGCGAGCGACACCATGGTCGGGCCGTACGACGAGGTGCTGGTGCCGCGCGGCAGCGTGAAGACCGACTGGGAGGTCGAGCTGGCCGTCGTGATCGGCAGGCGCGCCCGCTACCTGGAGTCGCGGGAGGAGGCCCTCGACGCGGTGGCGGGGTACGCGGTGGCCAACGACGTGTCCGAGCGGGAGTTCCAGCTCGAACGGGGCGGCCAATGGGACAAGGGCAAGTCGTGCGAGACCTTCAACCCGCTCGGCCCCTGGCTGGTGACCGCCGACGAGGTCGGCGACCCGCAAGACCTGGCGATGCGGCTCTGGGTGAACGGCGAGCGGCGGCAGGACGGCTCCACCAAGGACATGATCTTCGACGTGGCGGAGATCGTCCGCTACCTGAGCCACTTCATGGTGCTGGAGCCCGGCGACCTCATCAACACCGGCACCCCGGCCGGGGTCGCCATGGGCATGCCCGGCCAGCCCTACCTCCGGGCCGGTGACGTCGTGGAGCTGGAGATCGAGGGCCTCGGCCGGCAGCGGCAGACGGTGGGTCAGGCATGACGACGACACAGGGCGCGGGCTCGTACCGGATCGTCGCGATGGAGACGCACGACGTGCGCTTCCCGACCTCGCGGGAGCTCGACGGCTCCGACGCGATGAACCCCGACCCCGACTACTCGGCCGCCTACGTGGTGCTCAGGACCGACGACGGGTACGCCGGGCACGGGTTCGCGTTCACCATCGGGCGCGGCAACGACGTGCAGACCGGCGCCATCTCCGCGCTGGAGCCGTACGTGATCGGCCGCGACGCCGAGGACCTGGGCGCGCTCTACAAGGAGATGGTCTACGACTCGCAGCTGCGCTGGCTGGGGCCGGAGAAGGGCGTCATGCACATGGCGATCTCCGCCGTGGTCAACGCCCTGTGGGACCTCAAGGCCAAGCGGGCGGGCAAGCCGCTCTGGCTGCTGCTGGCCGAGATGACGCCTGAGGAGATCGTCGAGCTCGTCGACTTCCGGTATCTGAGCGACGCGCTCACGCCGGACGAGGCCCTCCAGATCCTGAAAAATGCGGAAAGCGGGAAGCGGGAGCGCATCGAGCACCTCAAGAGCGCCGGCTACCCCGCCTACACCACCTCGCCCGGCTGGCTCGGCTACGACGACGACAAGCTGCGCCGGCTCTGCCAGGAGGCGCTCGACCAGGGCTTCGGCCAGATCAAGCTCAAGGTCGGCGCCGACCTCGCCGACGACGTGCGCCGCTTCACCGTGGCCCGCGAGGTGTGCGGCCCCGACTATCCCATCGCCGTCGACGCCAACCAGCGCTGGGACGTCGCCTCCGCCATCGAGTGGGTGACCGCGCTCAAGCCGTTCGGCCCGCACTGGGTGGAGGAGCCGACCAGCCCCGACGACGTGCTCGGCCACGCCGCCATCGCCGAGGGCATCAAACCCGTCCCGGTCGCCACCGGCGAGCACGTGCAGAACCGCGTCGTGTTCAAGCAGCTGCTGCAGGCCGGCGCGATCTCGTACCTGCAGATCGACTCCGCCCGGGTCGGCGGCGTCAACGAGAACATCGCGATCCTGCTGCTCGCGGCCAGGTTCGGGGTGCCGGTGTGCCCGCACGCCGGCGGCGTGGGCCTGTGCGAGCTGGTGCAGCACCTGTCGATGTTCGACTACGTGAGCGTCACCGGGACCATGGAGAACCGGGTGATCGAGTACGTCGACCACCTGCACGAGCACTTCACCGACCCGGTGGTGATCGAGAACGGCCGCTACCGAGCCCCGTCGGCGCCCGGCTTCAGCTCCGAGATGCACGCCGAGTCGATCGCCGCCCACACCTACCCCGGCGGAGAGGTCTGGAGGAACACGTGAACCTGAGAGCCATCGTGACCGGCGGCGGTTCCGGCATCGGCCTGGCCACCGCCACCCTGCTCGCCGGGCGGGGCATGAAGGTCGCCTGCCTCGACCTGAACCCGCCCGGCGAGCCGCTGATCGGCATCGCGGCCGACGTCGCCGACGACGCCGCGGTGCGCCGGGCCGTCGCCGAGGCGGCCGACCGGCTCGGCGGCGTCGACGTGCTCGTCAACAACGCCGGCATCGGCGCCCAGGGCACGGTCGAGGACAACCCGGACGAGGAGTGGCGCCGGGTGTTCGACGTGAACGTGTTCGGCATGGTCCGCGTCAGCCGGGCCGCGCTGCCGTACCTGCGCAGGTCGGAGCACGCCTCGATCGTCAACACGTGCTCGATCGCGGCCACCGCCGGTCTCCCTATGCGGGCCCTCTACAGCGCGACCAAAGGCGCGGTGCTGTCGCTCACGCTGGCGATGGCCGCCGACCACATCCACGAGGGCATCCGCGTCAACTGCGTCAACCCGGGCACCGCCGACACCCCCTGGGTCGCCCGGCTGCTCGACGCCGCCGACGACCCCGCGGCCGAGCGGGCGGCGCTGGAAGCCAGGCAGCCGATGGGCCGCCTGGTCAGCGCCGAAGAGGTCGCCGCCGCCATCGCGTATCTGGCCGGCCCCGAGTCCGGCTCCACCACCGGCACGGCCCTGGCCGTGGACGGCGGCATGCAGGGGCTGAGGCTCCGCCCGCACCATCCAGAAAGGTAACCCCCCTGATGAAGCTCAAGCCGCTGGCCGCCTGCGCGGCCCTCGTCGCCGCCCTCGCCGCGTGCGGTTCGGACGCCACCACGACCCCGGCAGCGGGAGGGGAAGGCGGCAAGGTCGGCATCGACCACCCGCGCGCCGACTCCGACTTCTGGAACTCCTACATCAAGTACGTCCCCGAGATGGCGGGCGAGCTCGGTGTCGAGCTGATGCCGGCCACGAACTCGCAGAACGACGTGGCCAAGCTGGTCAACAACGTGCAGGCGCTGATCGGCCAGGGCGCCAAGGCGATCGTCATGGCCCCGCAGGACACCGGCGCCATCGCCAGCACCCTGCAGAACCTGGAGAACAAGAACATCCCGGTCGTCACCGTCGACACCCGCCCCGACAAGGGCAAGGTCTACATGGTGGTCCGGGCCGACAACCGCGCCTACGGCACCAAGTCCTGCGAGTTCCTCGGCGAGCGGCTCGGCGGCAAGGGCAAGGTCGTGCAGCTCATGGGCGCGCTCAGCTCGATCAACGGGCGCGACAGGGCCGAGGCGTTCGGCGAGTGCATGAAGACCAAGTTCCCCGGCATCACGGTCTTCGACGAGCCCACCGAGTGGGAGGGCAGCAAGGCCGCGTCCATGCTGCAGACCCGGCTGGAGCAGCACCCCGACGTCAAGGGCGTCTACATGCACGCGGGCGGTGTGCACCTGGCCCCGACGCTGCAGGTGCTCAAGCAGAAGGGCCTGCTGCTGCCGCCCGACGACCCCAAGCATGTGGTCGTGATCTCCAACGACGGCATCCCGCAGGAGTTCGAGGCGATCCGCAAGGGCGAGATCGACGCCACCATCTCGCAGCCGGCCGACCTGTACGCGAAGTACGCGCTCTACTACGCCAAGGCGGCGCTGGAGGGCAAGACGTTCCAGCCGGGCGCGACGGACCACGACAGCACGATCATCGAGCTGCCGAACGGCCTTGAGGACCAGCTTCCCGCGCCGCTGGTCACCAAGGACAACGTCGAGGACCAGACCCTCTGGGGCAACCAGGTCAAGTGATGACTTATCACGTTGAAGCCCGAAATGTCGTGAAGCGCTTCGGCCCGACCACGGCGCTCAACGGAGCGGGCATCTCGATCGCGGAGGGCGAGACCCACGCGCTCGTCGGCAGGAACGGCGCCGGCAAGTCCACGCTGGTGTCGATCCTCACCGGGCTCCAGCGGCCCGACGAGGGCGAGGTGCGGTTCGCGGGAGAGCCCGCCCCCGCCCTCGCCGACCGCGACGCCTGGCGGCAGCGGGTCGCCTGCGTCTACCAGAAGTCCACGATCATCCCCGCCCTGACCGTGGCCGAGAACCTGTTCCTCAACCGCCAGACCGAGGGCCGCCTCATCAACTGGCGGGCGCTGCGGGCCAGGGCGCGCGAACTGCTCGACACGTACGAGGTCGACGTCGACCCGGGGGCGCTGGCCGGGGACCTCGGCGTCGAGCAGCGGCAGCTCGTGGAGATCGCCCGCGCCCTCTCCTTCGGCGCGCGGTTCATCATCCTGGACGAGCCGACCGCGCGCCTGGACGGTCCGGCCATCGAGCGGCTGTTCGACCGCATGCGCGCGCTGCGCCGGCAGGGCGTGACGATGATGTACATCTCGCACCACCTGGACGAGGTCTACGAGATCTGCCAGAGCGTCACGGTCTTCCGCGACGCCCGGCACATCATGACCTCACCCGTCGCCGACCTGCCGCACGACGAGCTGGTCGACGCCATGACCGGGGAGGCGACCGCGGCCTACCAGGCCCGCGCCCGCACCCCGCGCGAGGCGGTGGTGCTGGCCGCGTCCGGCCTCTCGCTCGCCGGCCGCTACCAGGACGTCGAGCTGTCCGTACGGTCAGGCGAGGTCGTCGGGCTGGCCGGGTCAGGCAGCAGCGGCAAGGTGTCGCTCGCCGAGACCCTGGTCGGCCTGCGCCGGGCCGACACCGGCGCCGTCACCGTGAACGGCCGGGCGGTCAGGCCGGGCGACGTCCCGGCCGCGCTCGCCGCCGGGCTCGGGTTCGTCCCGGAGGACCGCCACCACCAGGGCTTCGTGCCACTGCTGTCCGTGGCCGAGAACGGGACGATGTCGATCGCGCACAAGCTGGGCCGGCTCGGCGCCGTCTCACCCGCGAGACGCCGCGCCCGTGCCGTACGGATGATCCAGGACCTGGACATCAAGACCGAAGGGCCCGACCAGCCCGTCGGCGACCTGTCCGGCGGGAACGCGCAGAAGGTGGTGTTCGCCCGGGCGCTGGCCGACGACCCGGACGCGCTGGTCGTGATCAACCCGACCGCGGGCGTCGACGTCAAGGCCAAGCAGGCGCTGCTCGGCGCCGTCGAGGACGCGGCCGACCGGGGCGCGGGCGCCGTGCTCGTCTCCGACGAGCTGGACGACCTGCGGATCTGCGACCGCGTCCTGGTGATGTTCCACGGACGGGTCGTCAAGGACGTGCCGCGTGGCTGGAGTGACCACGAACTCGTGGCCGTGATGGAAGGCATCGAAGAGTGACCACACCGACCGCACTGACCCCGGCCGTGCCCCGGCTCAGGCTGGCCAGGTTCCGGGACCTGACGCTGGTCCCGGTGATCGTGCTCCTGCTGATCGTGGGCGCGTTCCTGGACCCGGTCTTCCTGACGGCCGGCAACCTGACCAACGTCCTCCAGCAGCAGGCCGCGATCTCGCTGCTGGTGCTGGCCGAGGCGCTGATCCTGATCTCCGGCAAGTTCGACCTGTCGCTGGAGTCGACCGTCGGCATGGCGCCGGCCCTGGCCGTGCTCCTGGTCGTGCCGGTGTCGGCCGGAGGGCTCGGCATCGGGCTGCCGGCCGTGCTGGTGATCCCGCTCTGCCTGCTCATCGGGGCCGCGATCGGGGCGTTCAACGGGTTCCTGATCATCAAGTTCCAGCTGTCGGCGTTCATCGTCACGCTCGCCATGCTGATCATCGTGCACGGCCTGCACCTGGGCCCGACCGAGGGCAAGACGCTGTTCGAGCTACCCGAGTCGATGCTCTACCTGGGCGGCGCCGTCTGGCTCGGCCTGCCGGCCTCGATCTGGATCGCCGGCGCGCTGTTCGCCGCGGGCATCGCCGGGCTCGCCTACCTGCGGGTCGGCCGGTCCCTGTACGCGATCGGCGGCAACATCGACGCGGCCCGCGCCGCCGGCATCCGGGTGGACCGGGTGCTGTGGGGCGTGTTCATCCTCGGCGGCACGCTCGCCGCGCTGGCGGGCATCCTGGAGACGGGCCGGCTCGGCGCCATCGGCTCCGGCATGGGCGTCAACTGGATCTTCATGGTGTTCGCGGCGGCGGTCATCGGCGGCGTCAGCATGGACGGCGGCAAGGGCACCATCCTGGGCGCGCTCACCGGCGTGCTCGTCATCGGCCTGGTGCAGAACCTGCTCACGCTCCAGGGCGTCTCGGGCTTCTGGCAGCCGGTCGTCTACGGGACCATCATCCTGTTCGCCCTCATGATCAGCCGGATAGCCGGCGGGAAGGCACAGGACTGATGGAACGGCTCGCGCTGCGTACCAGGCTGAAGCCCGGCTGCGAGGAGGTCTACGACCGCGAGCACGCCGAGCTCCCGGCGGAGCTTGAGCGGGCCATGCGCGCGCACGGCCTGCACTCGTGGCGGATCTACCGCGACGGGCTGGACCTGTTCCACTTCGTCGAGGTCGACGACTACGCCGCGCTGCAGGCCGCGCTCCGCGACCATCCGGCCGACCGGGCGTGGCAGGCCCGCATGAACCGGCTCCTCGACGGCGACTTCGACAAGGACTCCGGCGGTCTCCGGCTGGTCTGGGAGCTGACGTGATCGCGTTGCCCCGCGTCGGCCTGGGCGCCGCGCCCATCGGCAACCTGTTCTCGGCCGTCACCGACGAGCAGGCCCGCGCCACCGTCGACGCGGCCTGGGAGAGCGGGGTGCGCCTGTTCGACACCGCACCGCACTACGGGCTCGGCCTGTCGGAGCGCCGCCTGGGCGCGGCGCTCCGCGGCAGGTCCGGGTACGTGCTCTCGACCAAGGTCGGCCGGCTGCTGGTGCCCTCGTCCCGGGGCGGCCGTGACTCCCAGGGCTTCGACGTGCCGGCCGACGTCGAGCGGGTGTGGGACTTCTCCCGCGACGGGGTGCTCCGCTCGCTGGAGGAGTCGCTGGAGCGGCTCGGGCTGCCGGGCGTCGACCTCGCGCTCATCCACGACCCGGACGACCACCTGGACCAGGCGCTCTCGGAGGCGTACCCGGCGCTGGCCGAACTGCGCTCGCAGGGCGTGGTCAAGGCCGTCGGGGTCGGCATGAACCAGTGGCGGGCGCCGTTGAGATTCGTCCGGGAAACGGACCTCGACGTGGTCATGCTCGCCGGTCGCTACACCCTGCTCGACCAGTCGGGCCTGCCGCTCCTGGACGCCTGCGCGTCGCGGGGCGTCCGGGTGCTGGCGGCCGGGGTCTTCAACAGCGGCCTCCTCGCGACGCCCGAGCCGTCGGGCACCTACGACTACCACCCGGCCCCGCCCGAGCTGGTGGACCGGGCCCGGCGGATCGCCTCGGTGTGCGCGGCCCACGGGGTGACGCTCCCGCGGGCCGCGATGGCCTTCCCGCTGCTGCACCCGGCGACGGCGGCGATCGTCCTCGGCGCGCGCTCGCCCGGCGAGGTCGAGACCAACGCCGCGTCGATGGAGCGGCCCGTCCCCGGCGCGCTCTGGTCCGAGCTGCGCGCCGAGGGCCTGCTTCACGAGGGGCGCTGATCAGGCGGCACGCGCTCAAGCCTGGTCCAGCCCGTCCAGCCCCGCTGCTCCAGCAACGCGATCAGCCGGCGCGCCGGCGGCACGACGTCGAAGGCCAGCGTGTCCATCAGCCGGGCGAGCGGCGAGTCGATATCGGTGTCGTCGACGTACTCCTCGCCCCGCTCGTCCGCCATCCGCGTGAGGTAGGCGGCCAGTTCGTCGGCCAGCTCGACCAGCCGCGGGTCGTCGTCGGTCCGGTCAAGAGCCTGGCTCAGGGTCAGGTAGAAGCCGGCGAGCCGAGGGTCGTCGAGCTGCTCCCGTTTGCGCGCCATCCAGCCGGGGACCCGCTCGGGTGAGCGCGCGGCCAGCGGGATCCAGCCGTCGCGCTCGGCCTGGACGATCCGCTCGTCGACGCCGAGCGCCCGCAGCCGGTCGAGATACTCGACCACCTCCAGAGGCAGCGCCAGGCCGTCTCCGGAGGCGAGCCGGGAGATCCGCTCGCGGTGCCGCCGCCGCTCGCGGATCTCCGCCCGCAGGCGTCTGTCGATGTCCGCGATCGCCGCGGCGAACTCCTCCTCGCCGGCCCGCAGCAGCTCGCGCACCCGCGCCAGCGGCACCCCGGCCTCGGCGAGGGTCCGGATCCTGATCAGCTCGACCACGGAGTCGGCGCCGTACCTGCGGTAGCCGGAGTGGTCCCGCTCCGGCTCCGGCAGCAGCCCCCTGGCGTGGTAGTGCCGCACCGCGCGGACCGTCACCCCGGCGTACGACGCCAGCTCGCCGATGGTCAGCATCACACCCGGCCGGTCGAATCCCGGACGATCCGGGCGATGTCCGGGGCATGGGTGAAGACCAGCTGGTGGTCGGCGTCGAGCCAGGACAGGGCGATGTGCGGATGTTCGCGGACGAGCCGCTCGGCGCCGGCACGCCAGTTCGCGTTGAACCGCGGCGGCCCGTCGCCGGCCATCGAGGTGGACATGATCAGGCTGATGGGCACGTCGATCCTCCGGTATCGGTCGAGGATGTCGGACCGGATGGCATCGATCTCGAGATTCAGGTCGAGAGTCTCCTGGGCGGTGAGCAGCACCTGGCGTGCGGTGCCCCTCTCGGCCTCCTGCCGCGTCTCCAGATCCGCCCACATGGCCCGGAACGCCGGAAGGACGGCCTCGGTGACGAACGGTTCGGGCACCGGGTTCGCCCCGTCGATGAGGACGAGCCCGGAGACGGAGCCGGGATGCGCGGCGGCATGGTGCACGGCCAGGTCGGCGCCCAGCGAGTAACCCGCCAGCACGGGCGCCTCCGGCAGGCACAGCTCCGCCATGACCGCGCCGAGGTCGCTCAGGAACCCCTCGAAGGAGTACCGGCCGGCGGCCGAGGCGAAGCCGTGGCCGCGCAGGTCGAAGGTCACCACGTCGTGGTCGCGCCGCAGCAGGCCGGCCAGCTCGCGCAGGTGGGCCCGCGTCGAGTGCAGCCCGGGGCACAGGACGAGCGGTCGTCCCCGGCCGCCCCGGGACACCGGGATCGTGACGCCGTCGTGGTGGATCGTGAAGTGCCGCATCGTCCTGTCGCCCTTCTCGGCCCGCTCCCCGTCGTCGTGCTCGCCGTGCGACCGGTGCGGTCCGGCGACCTCGGTCACCGTGGGTTTCGTGGTCATCTCACCATGCTGTGGGGTTGACCCTGCGTCAGGGGCAAGCGGCTCCTCCGAGACTATGGTGTTCTAATGATCTTCACGATCACCAAGCCACCCGGGTGGGTCTTCCTGATCGGGCTGCTGGCCCCGTGCCTGCTCGTGCTCTACTGGGCCAGCGTGCCGTTCTGGTATCGCGCCGAGATCTTGCTGGTAGGGGTCTTCGTCCTGGGCCCGCTGGTTCTGATCTACATCGGCCGCCTCATCGCGGCCTCGCTGAAGGGCCAGGCCGGCGGTCGCCCATGGAGATGGCTGGCAGCCCCGCTGATCGTCTGGGTCATGTTGCTGTCGCTCGTCACGGACGCGCCTTTCCAGTTGAGATTCGCGATCTCTCTTCCCGAAATGGAGGCGTATGCCGCGACGGTCAAGGAGCAGTCGCGGCTCGACGCGCCCTGCGAATGGGTCGGGCTGTATCGCGTGTGCTACTCGGCTCCGCACTACGTCGACTCGGAACCGGTCCCGGGCTCGGCCTACCTCGGCACCGAAGAATGGGTCATCGACAGCAACACGGGCTTCCTCATGGTGCCTCATGGAGAACCGGAGGCGGAGACCATCGACGACGAATACCGCCACGTCGGCGGTCGCTGGTTCGGTCATCATGGATGGGACAACTGGTGAGGCGTGATGGCCGGGTCAACCAGCGTCCGTCGAGAGACACCGGGATCGCAAGTAGTGCACCACCCACAGCCCCGGCACCGGCTCCGCCTCCCCGGTGAGAGTGAACCCGAGTCGCTCGTACAGCATCCTGGCGGGCTTGTTGTCGCGCCCGGTGGAGACCGCGACCCGGCGCTCGCCGGCCCTGGCCATGACCTCCTTCACCAGAGCACGGCCGATGCCCCGCCGGTGCGCGCCGGGGTGCACCATGAGCCGGTTCAGGTCGATCTCCCCGGCCGTCTCCTCCCACGCCACGGCCCCGGCCAGCTCGCCGTCGTCGTCGAACGCCCCCAGCCAGGTGAGCAGCTGGGCCCGCAATTCCTCCGATGTCTCGTGCAGCGGCGGGATGCGGTCATCACCGATGATCTCCGCCTCGACCCGGTAGGCGGCGTGCTGCAGATCGATCAGGCCCGGCTGATCAGCTGAGATCTCGGATATACGCATTCAGCCAATCTCCCACAACGCGCTCACCGGCATCGCCCTCATCCGATCCCCGAACGGCAGCGTCTGCGTTCCCGTGTGGAGCACGATCCCGGCGATGAAGTCGTCCCCAAGGCGGTCGGCGAGGTGCCGCAGTCCTCGAAAATCGTCCGGCCGTACGGTCGATGCGGCCTTGACCTCGATACCCACGACCTGACCCCGGCGGTTTTCCAGGACCGCGTCCACTTCCACCTTGTCTTTGGTCCGGTAGTGGTAGAGGTCCACCTGCTCTTCCGTCCAGGTCAGCTGGCGGGCGAGCTCCATGAGCACGAACCCCTCCATAAGGGGGCCGAACTGTCCCCCAGGACGTACGAGGCCCCGTGCGTCGGCGCCGAGCAGGTATGCGGCGATCCCGGAGTCCACGAACGCCACCTTGGGAGTGCGGATGGCCCTGTTGCTCAGGTTTCTCGACCAGGCAGGTATGCGTTTGATCAGGAAGACCTCTTCGAGCAGGTTCAGGTAGCGGGAGGCCGTGGTGGCCGGCAGCCCTGCCTCGCCACCGAGGGACTGGCTGACGAGAAGTTGTCCGGAACGTGCCGCGAGTAGCCGGATGAGCACGCGCAGCTCGGCCACTCGTTCGATCTCCAGCAACGCGGTCATGTCGCGGGCAATCAGATGATCGACATAGGAGCTGAAGAAGCGCCGCCGTCTGCGATCGTTCACCCGCGCCACCGCTTCCGGAAAACCGCCCCGCACGACGCGTTCCGCATAGTCGGCTCGTGAGACATCGGCGGTGTGACGTAGGTCTGGCCCTTGGTCGAACACGGCATCGATGAAGCCGTCGGGGGCGCCGTCGATCTCTCCTTGGGAGAAGGGCCACAGTTCTATCGTTTCCATCCGTCCCACGAGCGTGTCAGGCAACGTTCGCAGCGCGAGAACACGGGACGAGCCCGTCAGGAGGAACCGACCGGGACGTTGGTCGGCGTCGACTTGAGCCTTGATGGCGAGCAGCAACTCGGGTGCCCGCTGGATCTCGTCGATGACCATCATGCCGGGAACGTCGACGAAGCCATCGGGATCCGCTCGGGCGCCCTGGAGAATGTACGCCACGTCCAGATCGCGCCACTCTGCCGCGTGCTCGTTGACCAGTTGTTTCACGAGCGTGCTCTTGCCGCTCTGGCGGGCGCCGTTGATCAGCACCACCCGTGTGTCCGTCAGGGCTTCCTTCACGAGGGTTTCCGCGTGCCGGACGACCACTCTGCCCAAGGGGGTATGCGCCATGAGGTCAGCATCGCACATCAGCGGTGGTTTGGACGCTAATCACGTGGTGGTTTGGTCGCCCTTCGTATGGGTGATTGGCCGCTCATGCCGTGGTGGGTTGGCCGTACCCTGGCTGAGACTCCCACCCAACCCGCTGATCGTCTCCGGCAGCACTAGCCGCCAGCAACTGCGGTAGCTCTGCTGCGCCCTGGTGAATAGATTGGCTGTCCATGTCTGAGGTGATGCGCTTCTACTACGAAGGCGAACCTGAGCCGCAGATGTCCGAAGAGTGGGAAGCGTTCATGAACGATCCAGATCGCTTTCGCGGTTATCCGGCGCTGCCCGACCCTGAGGACATCACCGCGGAGGAACTGCTGGAGCAGTTGCAGGCGGTCGACACTCGGTCAGTTCGCGATAGCAACGACCCGCTCCTTTCCGTACCACTGGAACAGATCGATCCACCTGTCGAGGACACCGATCCGCCCACAGTGGTCGCCTCTGGCCCAGAGAAGGACGCGGCGGGAGTACATCCCAAGGCCGAGATTTGGGCCGTGTTCAGCGAGTCGGTCACCGAAGCGCGGATGGAGCTGAAGGGCCCCGACGGCTCCCCGGTCGCAGGCACCTCCCAGCAGGAGAACGAAGACATCGCAGCGTTCCTGCCCGAGCAGCCGCTGGCCGTCGATACCCGATACACCGTCGAAGTGTCCGGTGCGAAGGACGCGGCGGGCAACGTCATGTCCGGCCCGCACACTTGGTCGTTCACCACGGGGGCTGACGTTCCGACCGTGAGCGGGTTCGAACCCGGCCGGGATGCCACCGATGCGCCCCCGGACATCAAGGTCATGATGACGATCAACGAGGCGGTGACCGACGTCCAAGTCATCATCAAGGATCCATCGGACACGGCCGCACAGGGGGCGCTTAGCAGCGACAACGGCAACACCCTGTGGACCTTCACACCGGCGGCGCCGCTCGCCGTCTCGACCGTGTACCGGGTGGAGGTCAGCGGGGCCAAGAACGACTCCGGCAATGTCATGGCGCCCTACACCTGGTCATTCACCACCGGCGAGACATCTCCAACCGAGCACAAGGCGGCGGGCTGATGTCTGGAGTATCGCTGTCCATCGTCAATCCCTCGGTCGCGAGGAGTTCACTCCGAACATCGTCAGCTTCACCCTGCTGAAACTGTAGTTCTGTTCTGCTGTGCCATAGGAGTCCAACGCCGTGGCTGCGGCGCGGACCTCACGAGGTAGCCGCCGCATCGCCGACCGGGCCGTTGTACGCCAGCATGGTCGACTCCGCGGGCACCACGATGTCCGCCACCTCCACCACTCGATCGCCGGCGAGGTGGGCCCGTTGGATCACCATCACCACGCTTCCCGCGCCGATGTCGAGCCGCTTCGCCTCCTTGTGGGTCGCCACCCGCGCCGACACCCGCTCGTCCCAGGCGTCCACCATCAGCCCGATGGAGGCCATGCGGCGTGGCACGCCCTGACCCGCGAACTCGCCGCCTTCGGGGAACGCGATCGGCGTGCCCTTCGTCAGCGCCAGCGGCTCCCATGAGGTCAGCAGCATCCACGGCCCCTCGTCCTTGGTCGAGAACAGGTAGGCGGTGCGCATGACGTCGTGCCAGTGCCCGTCCGCTTCGGCGAGGCCGAGCCGCTCGCGTATCTCCGGCGGGGCCTGCATCGTGTCGGAGGTGTACTCCAAGCTGCCGTGACGGCCCTGCTCCTCTATCGCCGGACCGAACGGCGAGCCGTCCTGCCGCTCCCGGAACCACGAGCGCACCAGCACCTGCTGTCCCGCCTCGCCGACGCGTACGGGGAGCAGGCCACGCACACCGGACGGATGATCTACGTCGAGCTGTGGGACCGGCCGTGAGCGGCTACAGCGTCGTCCCGTTTGTGATCGCCTACGCCCGCGAGGAGGTACGCGACCGGCTCGTGTTCGAGCCGCACGACGGATCGGACCGCGGGCTGCGGTTGGCGTACGAGATCCCGCGCAAGGGCGACCGCGTCGGCGGCGTCCTGCGCGCCCGCGTGCGGGACCTGCGCAGGCGTGTCGGCAAGCGCGGCCCCGAGCGGATGCGCAAGCTCAACACGAGACGGCAGTGGTTGTGCATGGACCGGCTGTTGTGCCAGGTCTGCTCCCGCCCCGCGACCGAACCGGGCACCGGCCGGTCATGGTGGATCCTCGTCCCGCCCGTGTTCGAGGTCGACGACAGCGGGCGAGGGGGCCGTACGAACGCGCCGCCCACCTGCCGCGCCTGCGTCGACATCGCGCTGAGCGAGTGCCCGATGCTGCGCGCCGATGCCACCGTGTGCACCGTCGGCCGGGTCGAGCCCGCCGGAGTGCTGGCCGACATGTACGAGCCCGGCCCGGTGCCGACGCTGACCGCGCACAACGTCTACGTCTCCTGGGACGCCTTCGCCCGCCACCCGCATATCCTGGCCACGTCGCAGGTCGTCCAGCTGCACGATGTACGCGAGCTGGTCAGGACCGGATGAACAGCCAGGAAGCCGACTCGCCCGGCTCGTAGGGGGAGTCGAGGCGTTTGGCGACCACGCCGGGCAGGCCCGGCCGATCCGCCGATATTTCGGATAAATGCACTCAGCCAACCTCCCACAACGCGCTCACCGGCATCGCCCGCATCCCACCACCTCCGTGATACGTTCGGCGGCGGCATGCGCCGCTAAAGACTGAGGAGGTGAGACCGATCAACGCTGTGACAGGTCGGGGCTCCCTCCCTCGCATGGCCTAGGGAGTGCCCGAAGAAGGCATCCCGAAAGGCTTCAATCGCTATGCGCTTCACCTCTGAAACGTCGTCCGACGGCGTCTCCGAACAGCTCTTCACCCTCGGTGAGATCCCCGGCGTGCTGTGGACGCCGGAAGACGCCACCGGTCCTCGGCCCCTCGTCCTGATGGGCCACGGCGGCGGCCAGCACAAGAAGGCTCCCGGCATCGTGTTCCGCGCGGGCCGCTTCGTGGCCGAGTGCGGTTACGCGGTGGTGGCGGTCGACGTGCCCAGCCATGGAGACCGTCCGAAGGACGAGGAGTACGACCGGATCGCGACCGCGAACCAGGCCCGCGCGGACGCCGGAGAGGAACTGGCTCCGCTGATCGCCGCCTTCCAGGCCCTCGTGGCCCGCCGGACCGTACCGGAGTGGCGGGCGGTCCTGGACGCGGTCCAGGAACTCGACCACGTCGGCGCGGGCCCGGTGGGCTACTGGGGCGTGTCGCTGGGCTGCGGGCTCGGCGTCCCGTTCGTCGCCGCCGAGCCCCGGGTCCAGGCGGCGGTCCTGGGGCTGGGCGGGGCGCTGTCATCGGCCGGGGACGCCGCGCGCATCACCGTCCCGGTGGAGTTCCTGGTGCAGTGGGACGACGAGCGGGTCCCCAGGGCCCAGAGCCTGGCCTTGTTCGACGCCCTGGGCTCGGCCGAGAAGACGCTGCACGCCAACCCAGGCAAGCACGCGGAGATTCCGCTGTTCGAGATGGACAGCACGCTGCGGTTCTTCGCCCGCCACCTCCGCTGACCCAGGGACGCGAGCCAGGCGGATAATCGGTTGGCATCGCAGGACGCCCGTTGTTAGGTTGCCGGGCGTGTCCAGCCCAGAGGCGTCAAGACGGTAGCCACCGGTCATCCGGTGGCGTAAAGAGACCACCGGATCACCGGCCCCGCTTTCCTGTCGATCCCTCTCTGGGTGCGGAGCCTCTTCATGCCTTTCTTCGTCCACCTGCTCGGGCTGGCCGTGTTCGCCATGGGCACGTCCGAGTTCATGCTGTCCGGCCTGGTGCCGGGCGTCGCCCAGGACCTGGGCGTGACCATCCCGGAAGCCGGCCGGCTCACCTCGGCGTTCGCCGTGGGGATGATCGTCGGCGCGCCGCTGATGGCGATCCTGAGCCTGCGCTGGCCGCGGCGGCGCGCGCTGCTGGCGTTCCTGGCGGTCTTCCTGCTCGTGCACGTCCTCGGCGCGGTCACCACGAGCTTCGACGTCCTGCTGCTGACGCGGGTCGTCGGGGCGCTCGCCAACGCCGGGTTCCTGGCTGTCGCGCTGTCGGCGGCCACCGGCCTGGTCGCGCCGGACGCCAAGGGGCGCGCCACCGCTGTCCTGCTCGGCGGGGTCACCGTCGCCTGCGTCGTCGGCGTGCCCGCGGGGGCGCTGCTCGGCCAGATGTGGGGGTGGCGGTCGGCGTTCTGGGCGGTGGCCCTGGTGTCGGCGCCGGCGTTCGCCGCGATACTCAGGTCGGTGCCCGCCTCTCCGGCCGTCGTCTCCCGCGAGGGCGGGGCGCGCCCGGAGCTCGGGGCGCTGCGCGACCGGCGCCTGCTGGTGACGCTGCTGCTCGGCGCGCTGGTGAACGGGGCGACCTTCTGCGCCTACACCTACCTCGCGCCGATCGTCACCGACGTGGCGGGGATGGGTACGGCGTGGGTGCCCGTCGTGCTGGCGCTCTTCGGCCTCGGTTCGTTCGCCGGCGTCACTGTCGCCGGCCGGGTCGCCGACGTACGGCCCGCGCGGCTGCTGGTCCTGGGCGGGGCGGCGCTGCTCGCCGGGTGGGTGGTGTTCGCGCTGACCGCCAGCCCGGTGGCGACGGTCGTGCTCGTCCTCGTCCAGGGGACGCTCGCGTTCGCCGTCGGTTCGACGCTGATCTCCCAGGTGCTCTACGCCGCCACGGGCGCGCCGACGCTGGGCGGCGCGTTCGCCACGGCGGCGTTCAACGTCGGCGCGGCGCTCGGTCCCTGGCTGGGCGGTCTCGTCATCGGCGCGGGCCACGGGTTCCGCTCGCCGCTGTGGGTGAGCGCGCTGCTGGTGGCGCTCGCCCTCACCGTCCTGGTACGGCGTCAGGACGGGATGAACAGCCAGGCCGCCGACTCGCCCGGCTCGTAGGGGGAGTCGAGGCGTTTGGCGACCACGCCGGGCAGGCCCTGGCGGCGTGCCGCCTCAAGGACCGGCCGGGCGTCGCCGGGCCAGGAGGGTGCGGTCTGCCACCGGGGCGTGGACAGGTCGAGCGCCTCCAGGGCCGCCCGGCGGACCTCGTACGGCTCGTCCCGCAACACCCGGCCGTCGTCGTACAGCAGGTCGTAGAAGACCAGCACCTCGGCGCCCGAGAGGGTGGCGAGCTCGCCGTCCAGGAGGGCGGTGCGGCTGCCGAACGACGCCGCGAGCGGCCGCAGCCACGGGTGCTCGCGGGCGGCGGCGGTGCGGCCGCCCTCGATCGGGACCAGGAGGCGGCGCCCGCCCCAGGCGAACTCGTACGCGTACGCGGCGGTGTCGCGCGGCAGGCGGGAGCGGCGCGAAGGGAGCATGGGCGCGACGTCCGGCAGGGGAGCGCGGGACGGGGGATCCATGCGGTGGATCATCCAGTTCTTGCCGTTCGTCTGGAACAGCACGAACCGGCCCTCGGCTCGGGAGCCGTGCAGGACGACCTTGACCTCGCGCTCGGACCATTTCTCGGTCTCGTACGTGCCCTGGTCCCAGATCGTCATGGTGCCGCCGCCGTACTCGCCCTGGGGGATCTCGCCGTGGAAGGTGAGGTACTCCATCGGGTGGTCCTCGGTGTGCACGGCCAGGTGGTTGGTGGCGGGGTCGGACGGCAGGCCCTTGGGGATGGCCCAGGAGGCGAGCACGCCGTCGCGTTCCAGGCGGAGGTCCCAGTGGAGGGAGCGGGCGTGGTGCTCCTGGATGACGAAGGAGTCGCCGCCGCCGGGCGCGGGGGATGCCGGGGGGACGGGTTCGGGGGTACGGCTGGCGTCGCGTTTGCTCCTGTATTGCGTGAGTTTGTCAGCCACACAGCCGTACTACCCGGTTATTCGCGAATGGACGAGCGAACCCCCGCCGGCTTCTGGAAGGATGATCTCTCCCAAGCAATCCCCCCTCCCAAGGACATCAGAATCATGAGGCGTTGGATCCTCCCCGCGGCCGTCGCGCTGGCCGCGGCTCTACCCGCGACCCCCGCCGTGGCCCAGGCCGCCCCCGACCCGGCGCAGGCCGTCAAAGCGCAGCTGCGGCACGAGCGCGGGGTGCGCATCGCCGAGATCTCGCGGACCGTGACCGGCAAGGCGTCCACCAGGACCCGCTACCACAGCGGCATCCAGCTCGCCCCGACCGGCCCGGTCGCCTCGTGGGCCGACGTCGAGGACGCCTCCGACACCCGCAGCCAGGACGGCCTGGGCGCCAAGCCCGGCCAGAAGGCCGCCGTGGGCACGTCCGTCTACACCTCCGGCGAGGCCGTCGCCGACCTGCTGCCCAAGGACAAGCTCTGGATCCGGGTGAAGCAGAGCGGCCACCCCAACCTGGCGCTGGGCACGGCCAGCAAGCAGACGATCAACGTGTTCGACCCGGCCGTGCTCAAGGCGGTGCTGAAGGGCAAGGGTGGCAAGGCGGTCACCGGCGGCCGTCACTACAAGGGCACGATCACGTACGCCAAGTTGTACGAGGCCGCGAAGGGCCACTACGGCAAGCTGTTCGACGGCGCCCCGCGCGGCTCCTTCGCCAAGACCGCGATCTCCTGGAAGCTCTGGACCGACGGCCGGGGCCTGCCCGTGCGGCTCTCGACCACCGAGCGGGCCACGTCCGGCGCGTACCGCACCATCGACACCCGCTACTCCAGCTGGGGCGAGCACCTCATCGTCACCGCCCCGGCCAGGGCCGAGGTCGTCGAGTGGAAGGACCGCAGCCGCCCCGGCACCGCGAACTCCGTGAACGACCTGGTCCTGACGGACGCGTACGCCGGCACCGGCCAGTCGTGAGGCGGTTCGTTCTCGCGGTTGTAACCGCCACGCTGGCCGCCCTGATCACGGCCCCGCCGGCCGCCGCCCGGACCGCCGCCCCCGACCCCGTCCGGGCGCTGCAGAAGCAGCTCAAGGCCGAACGCGGCGTCAAACTGAGCGAGCTGATCAAGGGCGGGATCGAGGACGACCCGGTGCACACCCGGGCCAAGGGCGGCGTCCAGCTCTCCCCGTCCGGCCCCGTCGCCACCTACGTCTCCATGGAGAACGTGACGGGAGAACCAGGCACGTCCGAGATGCTCGGATTCGAGCGGCACCTGTACCTCGGCGGTGAGGGCCTGGCCATGATGCTGCCTCCCGGAAAGCTGTGGGTGAAAACCGAGGCGGTGAAGGGAACCGGTCCTCTGCTACCGACTTTGCCTGTCACCCAGCAGCCGATCAACGTGTTCGACCCGGCCGTGCTGAAGGCGACCTTGAAGGGCGAGCGTCCGCAGCGGGTCTCCGGCGGCTACCTCTATTCCGGCGTCGTGACGTACAAGGAGCTGTACGAGGCCTCGAAGGCCTACTACGGCGCCTCTTTCGACGGCGTTCCGGGGGCCGCGTTCGGCAAGCGGACGGTCGACTATCGGCTCTGGACCGACGGCGCGGGCCTGATCAAGCGTCTGCGGACCTCCAAGAAGACGGGTTGGGTCACCACCGCCGACACCAGATACACCGACTGGGGACATTTCCTGGTGATCACGCCCCCGGCCGAGGACGAGGTGCTCCCCTTCGAAGACCTCAACGACAAGATCACGGAGCCCGGCATGCTCCGAGACGGTCTCCTCGGGCTCCGCTAGTCGAGGGCCTTGCGGAGCCAGGATTCGACGCCCGCCACGTGGACGGTGGCCCAGGCACGGGCCACCTCCCTCTGGCGGGCGGCGATCGCCTCGTAGATCGCGGTGTGCTGCTCGCGGGTCTTGGCCAGCGCGCCCTCCTGGGTGAGGCCGCGCCAGATGCGCGCCCGGGTGGTCGGCCCCGACAGGCTCTCGATGAACGAGCAGAGCACGCTGTTGCCCGACCCGAGCGCGATCCGCTGATGGAACCGCAGGTCGTTGGCGACCAGCTCCTCGATCGTCGGCTCCTCGGGCAGCGACTCCAGGATCACCCGCAGCTCGTCGATGTCGTCGTCCGTCATCAGCTCGGCGGCCATCGCGGTGGCGGCCGGCTCCAGGATGCGGCGTACCTCGAAGAACTGCAGCACCGTGTCGTCGCGGTGCAGGTCGAGGACGAACGACATGGTGTCGAGCAGCAGCCGGGGCTCCAGGCTGGTGACGTAGGTGCCGTCGCCCTGCCGTACGTCCAGGACGTTGATCAGGGCGAGCGCGCGCACCGCCTCGCGCAGCGAGTTGCGTGACAGCCCGAGCCGCTCGGCGAGGTCGGCCTCCTTGGGCAGCCTGTCTCCCGGGGCGACCTCGCCCGAGAGGATCATCTGTTTGATCTTGTCGATGGCCGCGTCGGTGACCGCCACGCTTTTCTCCCTAGACATCGGATGTCTACGATTCTAGGGCTTGGAAACGTACCGGATCGCCCCCCGGCAGGCGGCGGAGCACGCCGCGGACCTCCAGGGTGCGCAGGTGGGCGGCGGCCTCGCCGGCCGCCATGCCTCGCAGCATCGGCGGCAGCTCGGACCAGGGCCGGTTCCAGGTCATCATGGCGGCGGTCTCCCAGATGGTCAGCGGCTCCGCGCGCTCGGCCAGCAGGGCGAGGAGCCGTTCGAGCTTCTCCTCGTGATGGTGACGGATCTGCGCGGCCCGTGCCGCCACATCTGGAAATGTCCATTCATGAGCGGGCAGGGCGCCGAGCTCTCCCAGCTCGCCGACCCTGGTCAGCGACTCCAGGAAGTCGCCCAGCGGATCGACGTCGTCCCGGTCGAAGGGATAGATCCCGATGTGCGGGGTGATGCCGGGCAGGACGTGGTCGCCGGTGAAGAGACGGTCGGCGTCCTCCAGGTGCAGGCAGACATGGCCGGGAGTGTGGCCGGGGGTGTGCACCACCCGCAGCTTCCTGCCGGGCAGGTCGACGAGGTCGCCGTCCCGCAGCCGCCGGTCCGCCGGCGCGGGCGGGTCCTGCCTGCCGTCGGCCGCCGGGCCCTCGGGCAGGTCCTCCGACGGCGCGCCGGCCCGGCGGAGCATGTCGACCTGGAAGGACCCGCGGACGTCCGAGGGGACGCCGTTCATCATGTCCACGATCGCCGCGTCCGCCTCGTGCATGGCGATCCAGGCGCCCGACTCCTCCCTGACCCTCCCGGCCAGCCCGGCGTGGTCCGGGTGGAAGTGGGTCACGACCACCCCGTGCACCGACGCCACGTCGATCCCCGCCGCCGCCAGCCCGTCACGCAGCGCCGCCCACGCCTCCGGGTGGTTCCATCCCGCGTCCACCAGCACCGGCCCGCGCGGGGACTCGATCGCGTACACGAGCGTGTAGCCGAGCGGGTTGCCGGGGATGGGCACGGGCACGCTCCACACCCCGAAGCCGAGGTCCAGCGGGCGCTGCTCGGCGTACGAACGACGGGTCACGCGAGACGCTCGATGATCGTGGCGGTGGCCAGGGCGCCGCCCGCGCACATGGTCACCAGCGCCGTCGAGCCGTCCGACCGTTCCAGCTCGTGCAGCGCCGTGGTGATCAGCCGCGCGCCCGTCGCCCCGACCGGGTGGCCGAGCGCGATCGCGCCGCCGTTGACGTTGACCCGGTCGAGGTCGGGCTCGTGCACCTGCGCCCAGGACAGCGCCACCGACGCGAACGCCTCGTTGACCTCGAACAGGTCGATGTCGCCGATCGTCATCCCGGCCGCCGCCAGCGCCTTCGCGGTCGCGTCCACCGGCCCGTCCAGGTGGTAGTACGGCTCCGCGCCGACGAGCGTCTGGGCCAGGATCCGCGCCCGGGGGCGCAGCCCGTGGCGTGCGGCGGCCTCCCTGCTCATCAGCAGCACGGCGGCGGCGCCGTCGGAGATCTGCGAGGAGGTGCCGGCGGTGTGGAGCCCTTCCTCGCCCAGCACCGGCTTGAGCCGGGCCAGCCCTTCGGCCGTGGTCTCGCGCAGCCCCTGGTCCCTGGTGACGGTCCCGACGGGGACGATCTCGCGCTCGAACCGCCCGTCGGACCACGCCTTCGCGGCCCGCTGCTGGGACCGGGCGCCGAACCAGTCGAGCCGCTCCCGGGTGAGCCCCCGCCGCCGGGCGATCCGCTCAGCGGCCGTGAACTGGTCGGGCAGGTCGATGCTCCAGTCGTCGGGCCGCGGGTTCGCCGGCAGCACGTTGCTGCCGAGCGGCGCCCGGCTCATCACCTCGACGCCGCAGCCCACGCCGACGTCCATCACCCCGGCCGCGATCATGGCCGCCGCGAGGTGCACCGCCTGCTGGGAGGAGCCGCACTGGGCGTCAATGGTGGTCACGCCCGTCCGGTAGGGGAGACCGGCGTAGAGCCAGGCGTGCCTGCCGACGTGGCCGCCCTGCTCGCCCGCCTGCGTCACGCACCCCGCGAACACCTGGTCGACCAGCGCGGGATCGATCCCGGCCCGCTGGATCAGCCCGTTGAGCGCGGTGGCCAGCACCTGCTGCGGTTTCAGCTCGGCCAGCCAGCCGCCGCGCTTGCCGATCGGGGTGCGGACGGCCTCGACGATGACGGGTGTGCGCACAGTCACCTCCAGAACGTTACTCTGGTCGCGACTGTAACTTGTTCTACTTTGATCCGGAAGCCCCGGCGGGCAACGAGGCGGGCAGCCCGAACCGCGCGAACATCCCCGGCTCGAAGAACATCGCGACATGGCTGACCTGCGGCCCGTCGAAGTCGAGCACCTGCAGCGCGAACTCCCGATAGGTGTCGCCCTCGCGCAGATAGAGGGCGAACGCCTCCTGCCCGTTGGCCCGTGCCGGAACCAGCCGCAGATCCTCAGGCGCCTCTGCGGGGCACTGCGCTTGCACGAGCCGGGCGATGTCTTCCGCGCCCTGGTACCACCCGTCGAAGGGGGGCATCTCGAAGACCGCGTCCTTGGTGAACAGCTCGACGATCGCCCCGACGTCGTAGGACTCGAACGCCTCGACGTAGCGGTCGAGCTGCTCGCGCTGGTCCGGAGTGAGCGGCTCCGGCCGGTCGTCGAGGCTCGGCGCGACCTGCTCCAGCTGGGCGCGGGCGCGCTGGAGGACGCTGTTGACCGCCGTGGTGGTGGTGTCGAGCACCTCGGCCACCTCGGCGGCCCGCCACTTGAGCACGTCACGCAGGACCAGCACCGCCCGCTGGCGCGGCGGGAGGTGCTGCAGGGCCGCGACGAGCGCGAGCCGGATGCTCTCGCGGGCGGTGACGATCGCGGCCGGGTCGTCGCCGCCCGCGCCCACCATCCCGTCGGGGACCGGCTCCAGCCACGGCACCTCGTGCCGCTCCACCAGCGGCGCGGTCGGCTCGGACGCCGGCGCGCCCAGCCCGGTCGGCAGCGGCCTGCGCCCGCGGCTGTCGAGCGCGGTCAGGCACTGCGTGGTGGCGATGCGGTAGAGCCAGGTGCGCAGCGACGAGCGGCCCTCGAACCCGTCGTAGTGGCGCCAGGCCCGCAGGTAGGTCTCCTGCACCAGGTCCTCGGCGTCGTGCACCGAGCCCATCATGCGATAACAGTGGGCGAGCAGCTCCCGGCGCATCGGATCGGCCTGCCGGAGGAACTCCTCGTTAGATGGCCTCTCGGTCATACAGTCCTGTATAGACGACGCCACCGACAGATCGCTTACGCGCAGGTCAGGGTCAGTGCGGCACGGTGAGGACGATCTTGCCGGTGGTACGGCCGCTCTCGCCGAGTTCGTGCGCCTTGGCCGCGTCCCGCAGCGGTAGCACGGCGGCCACCTCGGGGCGCAGTCTGCCCGCCTCCATCAGCGCCGCAAGCGCGCGCATGGCGGCGTGGTCCGGCTCGACCAGCATCACCGCCGACCTGACGCCCAGCGCGGCCGCCTCGTCGTGCACGCCCTCGTCCATCACCGACAGGGGCAGCGTGACGATCGTGCCGCCCCGGCGCATGGTGCGCAGCGAGCGCCGCCCGTAGTCGCCGCCGATGCCGTCCAGCACCACGTCCACGTCGCCGACGACCTCGGCGAAGTCGACCTCGCGGTAGTCGACCAGCTCGTCCGCGCCGAGCCCGCGCAGGAACCCATGCTTGGCCGCGCTCGCCGTGCCGATCACGTACGCGCCCCGCGCCTTGGCGATCTGCACCGCGAAGTGGCCCACCCCGCCGGCCGCGGCGTGGACGAGGACCCGCTGCCCGCCCTTGAGCCCCGCCACGTCCACCAGCGCCTGCCACGCGGTCAGCGCGGCGAGCGGGACGGCCGCCGCGTGCACGTGGTCGACGCTGGGCGGCTTGCGGGCGAAGTGACGGGACGGCGCGGTGACGTACTGGGCGTAGGCGCCGTTGCCGTACGGGTAGCGCAGCATGCCGAACACCTCGTCGCCCGGCTCGTACAGGGCCTGGCCGAGGCCGGAGCCCTCCACCACGCCGGAGACGTCGTAGCCGAGCGTGAACGGCGGCTCGCCCAGCAGCCCGCCCGTGGCGCGCGTCTTCCAGTCGGTCGGGTTGACGCCGGTGGCCTCCACCCGCACCAGCACCTCGGTCGGGCCGGGCACCGGCTTGTCGGTTTCCGTCATCTTCAGCACCTCAGGGTCGCCGAGCGTGTCCTGAGTGATCGCAAGCATCCTCATGCGTACCAGCTTGCGCCTTCTGTCCCCGTACGGACGAGAGATCGGGAAGCCGACATCCGCAAAGATCCGGCCAAACGACGCGTCACATCCGCCAGACCTTCAGGCACCGCGCCATGATCCGGAAGGGTATGGCCCGGGCCTCGGTCTGGTCGACGGTGCCGGCGAGGTGCACGTCCAGCTCCGGGCAGTGGAAGAGCCACGTCCCGGTGGACCCCGAATGGCCGACGAGCGTGACGGGCCTGCCGTCCGGCGACATGAACCGGTTGACCTTGAAGAACATGGTGCCCAGCCCGTACTGGAGGACGGGGACGTTGCGCAGCCGGTTGCGCCGCTCGGTGATCAGCTCCAGTGAACGGGCGTCGTCGAAGAGCGCGCCGTCGAGCAGCGCCCGCTGGAAGGCGAGGAGATCGCCGGTGGTGCTGAAAAGGTCGTTGCTGGACTCGATCAGCGAGGGCAGCTCCACGCGACGCCGTCGCGCGTGCAGGGGTGAGGGCGCCGGGGCCTCCGGATCGGGCGGGAGGCGTCCCGGGAGCCAGGTGCGCGTCAGGCCGAGCGGGCGGACGATCCGTTCGGCCAGCAGGTCGGCGAAGGGCTGACCGGTCACCGTCTCCAGGATGCGGATGAGCAGCTGGAAGCCGGTGTCGGAGTAGCGCGCCCGCTGCCGCGTGGCGGTGAGGTCCTGCGGCTCGAAGTGCGGGCGCTGCCCGCGCGTCATCCGGATCACGTCATCGAAGGTCCAGGCCTGGTCACGGCCTGCCGCGAGCTGCTCGAACAGGCTGGGGCCAGGATCGCGCTTCTCGAAGAAGTCGGGCAGCCCCGAGGTGTGGCTCGCGAGGTGGCGCACCGTGATCGCGGGCGTCCGGTCGACCCCCCTGAGCACGTGGAGTCCGGCGATAGTCGCGTCCGGCAGGTAGTCGCTGATCGGCGCCGCCGGCTCCAGCTCGCCGCGCTCGCAGGCCTGGAGCACCAGCGTGACGATGAACCGCTTGGTGACGCTCGCGATGAAGAACGGGGTGCCGGGATCCAGCGGCCGGGGCCGGCGGCGGCGGCCCAGCGCTGTTTCCCGTCGCCGCTGGTGACGGCGAGGTCGGCGTGGTGGATGCCGGACCGCGTGACGAGGCGCCCGAGCAGGTCCGTCAGATCACCCCACAGAGCCTGTACGACCTCATCAAGAATTTCGAGGCAGGCGCGGCGCTCTTCTACAGCGCCAGCTCCGGCAGCATCAAACGCGCGCTGGACATCCTGCTGGCGCAAGGGCACATCGAGGTCGCCAGCGTCGAAGCCGGAGGCCGGGGACGGAAGACGTACCGTGTGACCGACGCCGGCCGCGAGGAGTTCCGCGCGTGGCTGACAGGGGAGCCGGCCGGCCCCGACCTGGAGACCGCGGCGCTGTCCAGGCTCTTCTTCCTCGGCCTGCTGGAGCCGGGCGAACGCGTGCCGGTGCTGCGCCGCATCACCGCGCGCATCGAGACCGACCTCGCCAGGCTCACGGCCCTCGACGAGCGGCTCGACGCCCTGGACATCCTCGAGGAACATCGGGACATCGCCGCATACCAGCGCGCGACGCTCGACTACGGCGTCGCCGCACTCCGGTTCGCGCTCGACTGGTTCAGCCACCGGATCGACAGGGAGGAGTCGCCGGACCGCTGAGACCGCCCCGGCGCGCCCGGCGGGTCAGAGGCCGGCGAGGAGGCGGTCGGCGGCGAGCTCGATGCGGCGCTGGATCTGGTCGTGGGTGCGGCGGCCCCGGAGGATCTCCAGGAGTTCCTGGACCCACACGCTCGCCAGCGAGCCCGCGAGGGCGAGCTGCTCCTCGGTGGCCTGCTCGGGGGTGGTGCCGGTGGAGACGCGCAGCAGGAGGCCGGCCATGCGGTCGCCGAGCGGGATCTCGACGTCGTCGGCGAGGATGAGCGAGCGGATCAGCGCGTCGGCCAGCTCGGGCTCGCGCATGAGCCCTCTGGTGGCCCGCATCAGCACGTCGACCGCGCGTCCCGGCGGGGTGGCCGCGCTCGGCGGGCGCCGCTCGATGCTGCTCTCCAGCAGGTCGATCTCCTCGCCGACGACGGCCACGACGAGGTCCATCTTGGACGGGAAGTAGCGGTAGAGCGTGCCGAGCGCCACGCCTGCCCGCTCGGCGACGGTGCGCATCTGCATGGCCTCGACGCCGCCCCGCGAGGCGAGGGCCGCGGCGGCCTGGACGATGCGCTTGCGGCGTTGGTGCTGGCTGCGCGAGCGGGCGCCCTGGCCGTCGGGAGAGGATCCGCCGGACGTGAGGCCGTCGGGTGTGAGGTCGTGCTCCATGGTCCCCTCAGGGTGGGTGGGGGGTGTGGCGATGGCTCCGCGAGTGGCCGCCTGCGGGGTACGCATAAGAACACGTTATCTGATTTCCCGATGCCCCGGCTTGTTACTCGCCGGTCACAAAGAAGGCCTATCAGTGCATGTCTTCCCCGTTACGGGGATATATCGAGGATTATTCGGATTAATTGGCACTGGACAGATATTGGAATCTGTTCTAGTTTTCGATTCGGTTGACCGAGCGCTTGGTGGAGGGCAGATGGACTTCGGCCTTGACGAGACCCAGGAAGCCCTGCGCGACCTGGCCGCCGGCCTGCTCGCCAAGGAGGCGAGCCAGGAGCGGCTGGAGGCGCACGAACGCGGCGGCGCACCGTACGACGAACGGCTGTGGCAGGCGCTGCGCGAGTCCGGGCTGACCGCGATCTGCGTGCCGGAGCACGCGGGCGGCGCGGGGCTGGGGCCCGTCGAGATGGCGGTGGTGCTGCGCGAGGCCGGCGCGCGGGCCGCGCCGGGCCCGCTGGCCGCCACCCTGGTGAGCACCCTGGCCGCGAGCCGGTACGGCACCCCGGACCAGCAGAAACGGCTGACCGGCGCCGCCGTCTCCACGGTCGCCATCAGGGAGCCGGGCAGGGCCCTGGCCGACCCACCCGCCACCACCGCCGAGCGGAAGGCAGGCGGCTGGGCGCTGACCGGCCGCAAGTGCGGCGTCGCCTACCCTGACGGCGACCTGCTGGTCACCGCGGACGAGGGCCTCTTCCTGGTCCCCACACCCGGCTCCACCCCGACGGCCGAGACCGCCGTCCCGGCGTCCGGCTCCGCCCCGACGGCCGAGACCACCGTCCCGACGTCCGGCTCCGCCCCGACGGCCGAAGCGACTGCCCCGGCGCCCGGGATCGCCGTCCCGGCGTCGGGCTCGGCCTCGGGGGGTGAGGCCGCCGCCGTGGTCGCGGTGTCCGAGTTCGCCTCGACGGGGGAGGTCGTCGCGACCGTCACGTTCGACGCGGCGCCGGCGGAGCGGGTCGCGGGTCCCGAGGCGGTGGCGGGGGTGCGCCACCTCTATACGGCCGCCACGGCCGCGCAGGCGTCCGGGGTGCTGGCCGGGGCGCTGCGGCTGACCACCGAGCACGTCAGGAACCGCAAACAGTTCGGCCGCGCGCTGGCCGAGTTCCAGGCCGTCACCACGCAGGTCGCCGACGTCTACATCGCGGCGCGGGCGCTCGACGTCGCCATGTGGTCCGGGGCCTGGCGGCTGGCCGAAGGGCTGCCCGCCGAGGAGGACCTGGCGCTGGCCGCGTACCACACGAGCGAGGCGGCCCGCGCGCTCTACACCTGCCAGCACCTGCACGGCGGGCTGGGGCTCGACGTGACGTACCCGCTGCACCGCTACTTCGCGCACGCCAAGCACCTGGCGCACCTGCTCGGCGGCGCCGACGCCCAGCTCGACCTGATCGGAGCGCTCGCCTGATGCTCATCGACCTGACCCCAGAACAGCGCCGCCTCCAGGGCGAGCTGCGCGCGTACTTCGCCGCCTGCCTGGCTCCCGAGGAGCGCGCCAAGATCGCCGATGATCCGTTCGGCGAGGCGTATATGGCCCACTGCCGCCGCCTGGGCCGAGACGGCAAGCTCGGCCTCGGCTGGCCGGAGGAGTACGGCGGCGCCGGTCTCGGCCCCATCGAGCAGCAGATCTTCGCCAACGAGATCGCCCGCGCCGGCGTCCCGTACCCGCTCATCTCCGTGCAGACCGTCGCACCGACGATCATGCAGTACGGGACGCGGGAGCAGAAGGAACGGTTCCTGCCGAGCATCCTCGCGGGAGAGTGCCACTTCGCGATCGGCTACACCGAGCCCGAGGCCGGCACCGACCTCGCGTCGCTCCGCACCACGGCCGTGCTGGACGGCGACCACTACGTGGTGAACGGTCAGAAGATCTTCACCAGCGGCGCCCACTACGCCCAGTACATCTGGCTGGCCGCCCGCACCAACCCCGACGCGAAGAAGCACAAGGGCATCACCATGATGATCGCCTCCACGGACGACCCCGGCTTCTCCTGGACGCCGATCACCACCATGGACGGCCGCCACCACACCAACGCCACCTACTACACCGACGTCCGCGTCCCGGTCGACATGGTGGTCGGCGAGGTCGACAAGGGCTGGGACCTGATCGTCAACCAGCTCAACCACGAGCGCGTCACGCTCGGCCCCGCCGGGAACCTCGCCCAGATCCACGACCGCCTCCTGGCCTGGGCCCGCCGCGTCGGGCTGGCCGACCAGCCCGACGTGCGGCGCGTGCTCGGCCGCGTCCGGGCTTTCTCCCGTACGAACGAGCTGCTGAACTGGCAGGTCGCGGCGAACATGGACCTCGGCTGGCTGGGCGCGCCCGACGCCTCCGCCACCAAGATCTACGCCTCCGAACGGATGCAGGATGCGGGACGGCTCGTCGGCGAGATCCTGGCCCGCTACGGCGACCCGGCCGACCCGGAGACGGCCGCGCTGATCGAGGTGACCGACCGGGGCGTCAAGGGTGGCCTGGTGCTCACTTTCGGCGGCGGCGTCAACGAGGTGCAGCGGGAGCTGATCGCCATGCTCGGGCTGAGCCTGCCCAGGCCGCCTCGGTGACGGCGCTGGTCCCGGCTTCGCCCGGGGCCGGTCAGGGCTTGAGGATCATGGGGACCGAGAAGAACACGATCATCGCGATCGCCACGCAGATCAGGAAGCCGATCAGCTCCCATGCCCAGTCGTGGTGACGGTTGCGGCGCTTCTTCTTCTTTCTGTTCTTGGCGGGGGACGGCTTGCGGCCCTTCTGCGCCTGCGGCTTCCGGAGGGCGGGACGCGGCTTCGTCGCCAGCGGATCCGCCTTCTCCCCGCCACCCGCCGTACGAAGCTGTCCGGACTCTCCCGTACGTGACCCATCCGTACGGGAGTCAGCCGGGAGGAAGTCAGAGGTACGGGAGTCGGCCTTGAGGAAGTCGGCCTTGAGGGCGTCAGCCGTGGGGGAGTCGGCGGGGGAGGGCTTCGCCGGCTGAGGGCGGAGGTCCTGGATCGGGGGCGTCTCCGGCTCCGGGGCTGAAGGGGCGGCCGGCATGCGGTAGACCGGCTCCCTTGGCTGGGCGCGCGGGGTGAACAGCGGCCCGGCCTCACGGGCGGGGCCGGGCTGGGCGAGGAAGTCGCCGGTCATGGGAGCCGCCATGTCCGGGAGGCCGCCGACCGCCGGGCTGGTGCCGCCCGGGTCGTCGAGCACGTCGCCGCCGGTCAGAAAACCGGTGGGCGCGGCCATCGGCGGCTCGCCCATACCGGGCTTCGCCCCTCGCGGCGTCGGCCGGCCGGGGGCGAACTGAGCGGGACCGGACGGCTGAGCGGGACCGGACCTGCCGGGGCCCGGCTGAGCAGCGCCGGGCTGAGCGGGACCCTGCTGAGCAGCGCCGGGCTGCGCAGGACCGGGCTGCGCAGGACCGGGCTGAGCAGGACCGGGCTGAGCAGCGCCGGGCTGGGAGGGCCGCCGGGGGCGGAAGGCTTCGAAGGGGGTCGGGCGGGCCTCGAAGGGCTTCAGCGAGGCGGGGTTCCCCCTCAGGCGCTCGAAGGGCGCCGAGGACCCGGGGTTCGAGCGCAGGGCGTCGAAGGGCGCTGAGGACGCCGGGTTCGAGCGCAACGCGTCGAAGGAGGCCGGGGACGCGGGGTTCGAGCGCAGGGCGTCGAAGGGGTTCGCGCGGAGGGCGTCGAAGGAGGCCGGGCCCTCGCGTACGTCGTCGCGGAACTTGGGCATCGGCGTCGTGGTCGCGTCGTGGTCGGGGACGCGCGACGGCGAGGGGGGCCTGAGCAGGTCGCGGGGGAAGAGGACGGTCGTGGTCGCCGGGTCGGCCGTGCCGAGCGGCTGCGGCCAGGCCGGCGGCACGGGCCAGCGCGGCTTGACGAACAGCGGCGCGGGATCGGCGGTGCTGGAGCCGGCCAGGTGGATGCGGAGGGTGCCGGGTGGTTCGGGCCACGGCAGGCGGCCGAAGACGTCGCGCAGCGGCGCGACCGCGAGCGCGCCGTAGACGTCGGCCACCGGCTTGGAGCCGCCCGCCCCCGTCGCGGCCAGCGCCATGTTGAGTATCTGCCGGAACCGGTGGGCGGCGCTGAGCGCCAGCTCCTCGGCCGTGTCGGCCGCCACGTCGAGCACCCAGGCGAGCTCGGCCAGGTCGAGCCCGCAGACGTGGCCGAGCACGAGCACCTCGCGCTGCTGCGGCCGAAGCTCGCGCAGGATGCGCTCGACCAGCGCGGACACGGGGTCGGTCAGCGGATCGACGACCGGCGGCGCGTAGACGACGTCGCGCCGGTGGATCTCCCGGCGGGCGAACGCGTAAAGGGCGGCCCGGGGAGGATCCTCCGGCGCGCTGGTGAGGACGGACTCCAGGACGTCGGCCGCCGAGCCGAGATCGCCGAGCTGGTCGGCGCAGTAGACGAACAGCCCGGCGGCGTGACCGTCGTAGAGCTCGGCGATCTGCTCGCGACGGGAGCGCTGATCGGTGAGCGGGTGTGTCACGTTGACCGGTTCCTCTTAATAGCAAGGGCGGACGCTGAGGGGGAGGGGGTGCGCCGGTGAATCTGGAGGTTGTGGAGGCAATCATGCCAACAATCCCTGGTGGAGCGCACTACCGAAGGGCGAATTACTGGGGAATCGCAGGTCGGTGAAGCGGTTCAGTTCGGACCCGCTAGGACAGAGGGGGATGGATCGCCGTAGTCTGTGGGTTCAAGAGATCATGCGGCGGTCGTGGCAGGGGGTCGCGGCCCTGCTCGATGCGGGAGGTCGCGCGTGATCACTTTCGATGCTGTCACCAAACGCTATCCGGACGGGACGGTCGCCGTGGACCGCCTCGGCCTGGAGGCGCGCACGGGGGAGATCACCGTGCTCGTCGGCCCCTCGGGGTGCGGCAAGACGACGTCGCTCCGGATGATCAACCGGATGATCGACCCCAGCGAGGGCCGGATCCTGCTCGACGGCGCTCCGGTGGACACCGTCGATCCCCCGGTGCTGCGCCGCGGCATCGGGTACGTGATCCAGCAGGCGGGTCTCTTCCCGCACCGCAAGGTCGTCGACAACGTCGCCACCGTCCCGTACCTGCTCGGCTGGAACCGCAAGCGGGCCCGCGGCCGGGCCATGGAGCTGCTTGAGCGGGTCGGCCTGGACCCCGCGATGGGCGAGCGTTACCCGTTCCAGCTGTCCGGCGGGCAGCAGCAGCGGGTGGGGGTGGCCAGGGCGCTGGCCGCCGACCCGCCCGTGCTGCTCATGGACGAGCCGTTCAGCGCGGTCGACCCGGTGGTCCGCACGAACCTCCAGGACGAGCTGATCAGGCTCCAGGCCGAGCTGAACAAGACCATCGTGTTCGTCACCCACGACATCGACGAGGCGATCAAGCTCGGCGACCGGGTGGCGGTGCTGCGCGTGGGCGGCAAGCTGGCGCAGGTCGCCGACCCCAAGACGCTGCTGACGGAGCCCGCCGACGACTTCGTGCGCGAGTTCCTCGGCCGCGACCGGGGGATCCGCCGCCTGCAGTTCGTCTCCACGGGCGGGCTGCGCCTGCGCACCGACCTGACCGTGCGGGAGGGCGCCGACGGGCGGGGCGACGAGCCGTGGCTGCTCGCGCTCACCGCCGAGGGACGGGCCGCCGGCTGGCTGGCGCGCGGCCGGCCGGGCGAGCTGGGGCCCGCGGGCACGTTCCGCCACGGCCGCGACTCCATGCGCGCGGCGCTGGACGCGGCGCTGCTGTCCCCGTCGGGTCACGCGGTGGCGGTGGACGAGCAGGACAAGGTCGTCGGGGTGGCCACCCGGCAGGCGCTCGACGAGGCGCTGACGGAGGCCGTCCATGGGTGACGGGCCTCCCTCACTCTGGGAGTGGATCGCCCGCAACTGGGACACCGGGCGGGCCGGCAGCATCAGGGACCTGCTGAGCGACCACCTGCTGATGTCGCTGGTGCCGATCGTCGCCGGGCTGGCGCTGGCCCTGCCGCTCGGGCTCGCCTGCATCCGGTGGCGGTGGCTCTACCAGCCCACCGCGGCCGTGTTCAACGTGCTCTACGCGCTGCCGTCGCTGCCGCTGTTCATGCTGCTGATCTCGGTCACCGGGCTGTCGCCGGTCACCGTGATCATCCCGCTGATCTTCTACGCGATGGCCGTGCTCATCCCCGCCGTGGTCGACGGGATCCGCGCGGTGCCCGAGCACGTCCGGCAGTCGGCGGTGGCCATGGGCTTCACGCCGCTGCGCCGGCTGGTGCAGGTGGAGCTGCCGATCGCGGCGCCGGTGGTGATCGCCGGGCTGCGGGTGGTGGCCGTCTCCAGCATCAGCCTGGTCAGCGTGGGCGCGCTGATCGGGCAGGGCGGGCTGGGCATGCTGTTCACCCGCGCCTACCAGAACCCGTTCCTGCCGCCGGTCGTCGTCGGCATCGGGCTGATCGTGCTGCTCGCGCTGGTCGCCGACGGGCTGCTGGTGCTCGCGCAGCGGCTGCTGACGCCGTGGGAACGGGCGAGGAGGGCGACGTGAACTGGCTCGTCGACTTCTTCGGCGACCCCGCGCACTGGTCGGGGCCGTACGGGATCCCGGTGCGGCTGCTGGAGCACCTGGAGTTCTCCGCGCTGGCCCTCTTCCTGGCCACGCTGGTCGCGGTGCCGCTCGGCCTGCTGATCGGTCACACCGGCAGGGGCCACCTGGTCGTGGTGGTCTCCGCCAACCTGGCCAGGGCGATCCCCACGCTGGGCGTGCTGGTGCTGTTCGTGCTGCTGCTCGGCACCGCGTCGATCTGGCCGGTGATCATCCCGCTGGTGCTGCTGGCCGTGCCGCCGATCCTGGTCAACACCTTCGAGGGGATCAGGGGGGTGGACCCGGAGCTGCGTGACGCCGCGTACGGGATGGGGCTGCGTGGCGGGCAGGTTCTGGGGCAGGTGCTGGTGCCGGTGGCGCTGCCGCTGATCCTGCTGGGGCTGCGGCTGTCGGCCATCCAGGTGGTCGCGACCACGACGGTCGCGGCCTACACCGGTCTGGGCGGGCTCGGGCGGTTCGTCATCGACGGTTTCGCGACACAGGATTACGCGAGCGTCTTCGGGGGTTCTGTGTTGATTGTGCTGTTCGCGCTCGTGGTGCAGGTCGGATTCACGCTCGTACAGAGAGTGACCGTCTCCCCGGGCGTGAGCCGGCGACTGAAGGTACGTGACAGTGGTGCAACCTCCCGCTAGAAGGGGAAACAACTGATGAGACGCATGTTCGGCACCGCGGCGGTGCTCCTGTCCGCGGCGCTCGCGCTGGCCGGCTGTGGCGGCGGCGGCGGTGACAACCCGCTGCAGAGCACGGCCGCCACGCCGACCGGGTCGGCTTCCGGCGGGGGGACTGTCGTGATCGGGTCGTTCGACTTCGACGAGAGCGTGCTGCTCGCGTCGATCTACGCCCAGGCGCTGGAGGCCAAGGGCGTGCAGGTGGAGGAGAAGCCGCGGATCGGCAGCCGCGAGGTCGTCTACGACCAGGTGAAGGGCGGCGGGCTGACGATCGTGCCCGAGTACAACGGCAACCTGCTCGCCTACGTCGACAAGGAGAACACCGCGGCGACCGCCGAGGAGATCAACGCCGCGCTGAAGGAGAAGCTGCCGCCCGAGCTGGAGGTGCTCGACTCCTCCCCGGCCGAGGACAAGGACACCCTCTCGGTCACCAAGGAGACGGCGCAGAAGACCGCCACCATGGACGACCTGGCCAAGGTGTCGAAGGACATGGTGGTGGGCGGCCCGCCGGAGTTCAAGGACCGCTGGGAGCAGCGTTTCAAGGACGTGTACGGGATCGAGTTCAAGGAGTGGAAGCCGACGGGGCCCACGACGGCCGACGCCATCAAGGACGGCTCCATCCAGGTGGGCAACGTCTTCAGCACCGACCCGAAGATGACCATCAACGAGCTGGCGCCCCTTGAGGACACCAAGAACATCTTCCCGGCCCAGAACGTGACCCCGCTGGTCCACAAGGCCACGGTGGACGACACGGTCAGGACGACGCTCAACGGCGTCTCCGCCAAGCTGACGACGGACTCGCTGCTCGACATGATGCAGAAGATCTCCGTCAACAAGGACGAGCCCGCCACGGTGGCCGGGGAATGGCTGACCTCGAACGGCCTCGGCTGACCCGCCCCGCCCGGATCCGGGGGGCCGGGCGGTGAGCGAGTTCACCGACGCCATGGCGCAGCTCGCGGCGGGCGTGTCGGTCGTCACCGTGCGCGACGGGCGCGACGACGTGGGCGTCACCGTCTCCACGCTGATGTCGGTGTCGCTGGACCCGCCGCTGATGCTCGTCAGCCTGGGCAGCGGGGGCTACGTCAACGAGGTGCTGCTGCGCCAGGACCGGTGGGCGTGCTCCCTGCTGTCGTCAGGCCAGGCGGCGATGGCCAGCCGGTTCGCGGCGGCGGGCCGGCCGAGCGCCCGCCACCTGGTGGCGGGCGTCCCGCACCATCGCGGCCCGCACTCGGACGCGATCGTCCTGGACGGCGGCGTCGCCGCGCTGGAGGCGGAGACCACGCGGGTGGTGCCGGCGGGCGACCACACGCTGTTCGTGGCCCGGGTCCTGGCCGTCGACTACGTGGCCCCGGGCCTGCGGCCTCTCATCCGCCTGCGGGGCCGCTACCGCGCGGTCGGCGCCTAGCGGATCGTGTACCAGGCGGGGAGCGCGAGCGGACCGGTCGCCGGGAGGCCGAGCTCGGCGGAGAGCCTGGCCAGCGGGCCCCAGGAGTCCAGGCGCACCCTGGCCAGGGCCGCGGCCTTGTCGTCGCTGGACTCGGGGCCGCGCAGGCGCTCCAGCGGGTTGAGCCTGGGATAGACCCGGACCGGGGCGTCCTCGGCGAGGCCGACCCGCTTCCTGGCCAGCTGCAGCGCGTCCTCCAGCCCGCCCAGCTCGTCGACCAGGCCGCCCGCCCGTGCGTCGGCGCCCGTCCAGACTCGGCCGCGGGCCAGCTCGTGGGCGCGCTCACGGCTCAGATCACGGGCCTCGGCCACCTTGCCCACGAAGTCGTCGTAGATCCTGTCGAGCCAGGCGTTGACCCGCTCCCACTGCTCCGGCGAGAAGCCGCGCGAGGTGGAGAACATGCCCGCGTTCGCGCCCTGGGCGACGTGGTCGGTGTCCACGCCGAGCTTCTCCAGCAGCTCCGACAGCACCGGCTTGCCGCCGAGCACGCCGATCGAGCCGGTGAGCGTGCCCGGCTGAGCCACGATCACGTCGGCGGCCATCGAGACGAAGTAGCCGCCGGAGGCCGCCACGTCGCCCATCGACACGATCACGGGCTTGACCTTGCGCGTCAGCACCACCTCACGCCACACCGTGTCGGAGGCCACGTACGAGCCGCCCGGGCTGTCGACGCGGAACACCACGGCCTTGACGTGCTCGTCGCGGCGGGCGGCGCGCAGCGCGGCGCTGATCGTGTCGGAGCCCATCGCGCCGCCCCCGCCGAGCGGGCTGCGGCCGCTGCGGCCGGTGCGGATCGCGCCGTCGCCGTGGACGAGCGCGATGCCGTCGGCGGTCGGATGCGGCAGCTTCTTGACGGCCGACGCCCGGTGGTAGCGGGACACGTACTGCAGCAGGGAGTCCTCGCCGGCGGCGCGCTTGACCTCGCCGTACACCTCGTCCCGGTAGGCCAGGCCGTCGACCAGCCCGGCGTCCACCGCCTCGGCGCCGATGAACGGGCCGCGGTCGATCAGCTCGCGCACCTTGCCGGGGTCGAGCCGGCGGCCGTCGGCGATGCCGGCCACGATCTGCTCGGTGATGGACTCGACGATCCGGGCCATCGACTCGCGGTGCGGCTCGGTCATGTGGTCCTGGGTGAAGGTGTTGGCCGCGGTCTTGTACTCGTGGCGCTGGCCGATCTCGTAGTCGACGCCGAGCTTGCCCAGCGCGTTCTTGAGGAAGCGCTGCTCCAGGACCACGCCGGTGAGCCCCACGTCGCCGCTGGGCTGCAGGTAGACCCGGTCGAAGGCGCTGGCCAGGAAGTACGGGATCGTGCCGGCGCCGAACTCGCCGAACGTCTCGGCGAAGGCCACGGTCCGCTTGCCGGAGGCGCGGAACTCGACGACGGCCTGGCGCAGCTCCTGGACGGTCGCCAGCCCGATCGGATTGCCGCCGATCTTCACGATCAGCGCCTTGACCCGGGAGTCCTGCCGGGCCCGCTTGAGCCCGGCCAGCACGTCGGACAGGCGGGGCTTGCGCATGGACAGCAGCGCGGCCAGCGGGTCCGAGGGCGGCCCCTGGGTGAGCCCCTCGGTGAGGTCGAGTTCAAGTACGAGCGGAGCGGTGCGCCGCTGCCGGAGCTTCTCGACGGTTTCGAAGATCGCCTTGCCTGGGTCCATAGAGCCACCCTAAGCGGCAGAAGTCGGGCGCGTGTGTCCAACTCCTGCCAAGTGGGGCGGCTCAGCCCTGCGTGACGGCCGAGGTCGCGCGGCCCAGGTCGATGCGCGGCGTGCCGACGCTCCGGGAGGAGGCGCTGTAGACGATGGACCGGCCGGTCTCCTGGAGCCGCCGCAGGATCTGCGCCGCGTCGAGCGCCGGAAACGCCTGCTTCATCACCGCGAACGCCCCAGCCACGTGCGGCGCGGACATCGACGTGCCGCTCATCGACGCGTACGTGTCGTCCGGCACCGAGGACTCGATCGTCACGCCCGGCGCGAACAGGTCGAGCAGCGCGCCCCGGTTGGAGAAGACGGCGACCGCGTCGGCGTCGTCGGTGGCGCCCACCGTGACGGCGCTGGAGATGCACGCGGGCGAGGCGACGCCGTCGCGCGCGCTCCCGTTGCCGGCCGCCACCACGGGCGCGACGCCCAGGTTCAGCAGCGTGTCGAACTGGCCCTTGAGCGCCGACGCCTCCGGGTCGGCGTCGCAGTGCGCCCGGAAGGGGCCGCTGCCGCCGAAGCTCATGTTCACCGAGGCCACGTTGTACGTCCTGGCCACGCGGGTGACGTAGTCCAGCGCCAGCTTCTGGTCGGAGGTGTAGGTGACGAAGCAGGGGGCCTGGGCGCCGACCCCGCCGCAGCCCGTGGCGGTGTCGACCCGGCTGAAGACCTGGATGGGCAGGACCGCCGCGTCGGGGGCGACCCCGTTGCCGGGGGCGCCGGGCGCGTTCCGGCCCGCGGCGATGCCGGCCACGTGGGTCCCGTGGCCGCACTGGTTGACGCCGCGCGACATGCAGCGCGGGATCGTGGTGTCCGCCGCGCCCGGCCCGGTCTGGGTGTCCTCGCCGCTCGGGCACAGGGACACGGACCCGGTGCTCGCGTCGGTGGTGGAGAAGCAGGCCTGGTCCACGATGCGGCCGGACAGGAACGGATGGTCGCCGTCGATGCCCAGGTCCAGGACGGCGACGGTGGCGCCGCGGCCCGTCCAGCCCGCCGCGTTGGCCCGGTCCGAGCCGATCACCCGGGTGCTGTCGGCCAGAAAGGGCACGCTCGGCCGGTCCGCGTACACGGCCTGGACCCGGGGGTCCCTGCGCAGCTCGGCGAGGGTGGCGGCGTCGACCTCGGCGACCAGGAAGCCCGCCGAGGCGGACGACTCCAGCACCTTGGCGCCGGCCGAGGCCCGCTCGACGTCCGTGGCGACCTTGCCCACCGGCTGGCCTGGCCGCAGTTCGACGATGGAGCGGACCTTCTTCTCGGACCTGATCTGCTCGACCAGGCCGTTGCCGACGGTGGGACCGTCGCTGACAGGAGTGCCGGCGTTCCCCGCGGGCGCCGTGCCCACGATCGTCGTCAGCGCGACCGCGCAGGCGAGCACAGAGCGAGATCCCACGGGTTTCCTCCGAGACGTCAAGCGGACGACACGGCGGATAGCTCCCCGGTCGTGTCGTCCGTGACGCCTCGGTTTTCTAGCCTTTTACCGGGATTTGATCACCTTGGTGGCAGCTTTCTTGAGCGCGGCATTCGTGGGCTTCTTGGCCAGCCGCACCTTCTCTGATGATTTGAGGGTCTTGGTGCCGTTCACGCCGTGCGCCCAGTTGAGCCAGCCGGTGAGCAGCGCGCTGTCCAGCCTGCGCTTGGCGGTCTTGGTGTTCTTGATCACCCGGTACGCCTTGCCCAGCGACGAGGCCTTGGTCAGCTCGGGGAAGACCTTGCTGGCCTTGCCCACCAGCTTCAGGTAGCAGGTGAGGGTCTCGTCGCTCATCGTGCCGCTGCCGCGGTGGATCTCCTTGGCCCACTGCTTGGCGGTCAGCCGCTTGGCCGCGGTGCCCCTGGTGCAGACCGGCGCGGCCTTGGCGGCCGGGGTCGGCGTGACGGTGATCGTGACTGTGACGGTGACCGTCGGCAGCGGCACCGGCGTCGGGTCGTCGGACGGCTGCTCCGGCTCGGGGGTCGGGCCGCTGCCCGTCGGGTCGGGCTGAGGGCTCGGGTCCGGGTCGGCCGGGTCCGGGTCCCCCGGGCCAGGATCGGCCGGGTCGGGGGCGGCCGGCGGGCTCTGGCTGATCTCCGGCTGCGGCGTGCCGCCCGTCACCGCCGCCGCCACGTCCAGCCTCGGCGTGCGCACCTCGGCGCCGTCGACCTGGTAGACGTACGGCCTGCCGGTCGACACGAGCTTGGCGATCAGGTCTGGCATCGGCGTGTCCGGCGACTGCGCCTTCAGCAGCGCCAGCGCGCCCGCCACGTGCGGGGTGGCCATCGAGGTGCCGCTGTAGGTGGTCATCTGGTCGTCAGGCACCGACGACTCGATGTCCACGCCGGGCGCGAACAGGTCGAGCAGCGCGCCCCGGTTGGAGAAGTCGGCGATGGCGTCGCCGTCGTCGTTCGCCCCGACGGCCACCGCGGAGCTGATGCAGGCGGGGAACGTGGCGCCCTCGAAGTACTCGTTGCCGGCCGCGACTACGGTCGCGACGCCCTTGGCGAGCAGCGCGTCGATCTTCGGCTTGAAGACCTGCGCCTCCTCGCTGTCGTCGCAGCTCGTCTCGTACGGCATGCCGCCCAGGCTCAGGTTCACCGCCGCGATGGGCTCGGTGAGCGAGGCCACGTGGTCCAGGGCCAGCCGCAGCGACGACTCGTACGCCAGCAGGCAGGCGGCCGCGCCGCACAGGTCCTCGTCGTTGACCCGGCTGAACACCTGCACCGCGACGATCCCCGCGCCGGGCGCGACGCCGCCGGTGCCCGCGGCGATGCCGGCCACGTGGGTGCCGTGGTCGCACAGGTTCGTCCCGTCCAGCAGGCACTTGGCCGTGGTGGCGTCGGCCGAGCCGGCGCCGACCTGGCTGGTCTGGCCGTTGGGGCAGAGCGACTCGACGCCCGCGTCCACGGCGGAGAAGCAGGCCTCGGCCACCACCCGGCCGCTCAGGAACGGGTGGTCGAGGTCGACGCCGGTGTCCAGGATCGCGATGTTCTGTCCGGCCCCGGTGTGACCGGCGGCGTGCGCCTGGTCGGCCCCGATCTGCGCGATGCTGGAGGCCAGCGCGGGCGGGTAGGCGCGGTCGCGGTGGATGGACGTCACCCGGGGGTCCTCGGCGAGCGCGGCCAGCTCCTCGGCCGTGCCCTCGACCACCATGAACGGCTGGGCCTGAGGCTGCAGCAGCACCTCGACGCTGCCTTCGGCGGCCCTGGCCGCCATCGGGGCGTGCTGGGCGGGGTCGGTCAGCTCGACGATGGCGCGCACGCTGCCGCCGTCGACGGCTAAGCCCTCCTCGACCTTCTCTTCGGCGCTCGTGGCGGCGGGGGTGGGGGTCGGTGTGGGCAGCGTCGGCGTTAAATCGTCGGCGAACGCCGGCGCCGCGGGGAGCAGCGCCAGCATGATCGCGGTGGCGATCAGGGGGCGAAGTCGCACCGGCTTCCTCCGAGGAGACATGATCTCGGAGTTTAAGGTGATTTGTCAGGACCGGACAGGCCCTGCCGCTCCTTTCTCACCAGACTTTCAGGCACCAGTCAGGAAGGCGGAGAGGTCAGCCAGACCGCGCCCATCGGCGGCACCCGCAACGTCGTCGAGTAGCGCAGGCCGTGCCACGGCTCGTCGACCGCCTCCACCTCGCCCATGTTGCCCACGCCGCTGCCCCAGTACTCGTAGGCGTCGGTGTTGACCGCCTCCTCCCACCGCCCCCCGTACGGGAGCCCGAGCCGGTAGTTCTCGTGCGCCCCGCCGCTGAAGTTGACCACGCACGCCACCGCGGACCCGTCCTTCGCGTACCGCAGGAACGAGAACGTGTTGCCCGGCGCGTCGTCGGCGTCGATCCACCGGAAACCCTCGGGCCTGGTGTCCTGCTCCCACAGCGCCGGGGTGTCCTTGTAGAACCGGTTGAGGTCGCGTACCAGCCTCTGCACGCCCTGGTGACCGTCGAACTCCAGCACCCACCAGTCGAGCCCGCGCTCCTCCGACCACTCCGAGCCCTGACCGAACTCGCCGCCCATGAACAGCAGCTGCTTGCCCGGATGCGCCCACATGAACGCCAGCAGCGCGCGCAGCTGGGCGAAGCGCTGCCACTCGTCGCCGGGCATCTTGCCCATCAGCGAGCCCTTGCCGTGCACCACCTCGTCATGGGAGAGCGGCAGGACGTAGTTCTCCGAGTAGGCGTAGATGAGGGAGAACGTCATCTGATGGTGGTGGTACTGCCGGAAGATCGGCTCGTGCCGGAGATACTCCAGCGTGTCGTGCATCCACCCCATGTTCCACTTGAACCCGAAGCCGAGCCCGCCCAGGTGCACCGGCCGTGACACTCCCGGCCAGGCGGTCGACTCCTCGGCCACGGTCGCGATGCCGGGCGCCTCCCGGTAGCAGACCGAGTTCATCTCCTTGAGGAACTCGACCGCGTCGAGGTTCTCCCGGCCGCCGTAGACGTTGGGGGTCCACTCGCCCTCCCGGCGGGAGTAGTCGAGATAGAGCATCGAGGCCACCGCGTCCACCCGCAGGCCGTCGATGTGGAACTCCTTGAGCCAGTAGAGCGCGTTGGCGACCAGGAAGTTGCGCACCTCGCGGCGCCCGAAGTCGAACACGTACGTGCCCCAGTCGGGGTGCTCGCCCCTGGCCGGGTCGGCGTGCTCGTAGAGCGGGGTGCCGTCGAAGCGGGCCAGCGCCCAGTCGTCCATCGGGAAGTGCGCCGGCACCCAGTCGAGCACCACCCCGATGCCCTTGGCGTGCATCCGGTCGACGAACGCGCGGAACTCGTCGGGGGTGCCGAAGCGGGCCGTCGGCGCGTAGTAGGAGGTCACCTGGTAGCCCCACGACCCGCCGAACGGGTGCTCGGCCACCGGCAGCAGCTCCACGTGCGTGAAGCCCAGGTCGGCCACGTACTCCGAGAGCTGGTCGGCCAGCTCCAGATAGGACAGGCCGGGCCGCCACGAGCCCAGGTGGACCTCGTAGATGCTCATCGGCCCGTTGCGCGGCTGCTCGTCGCGCCGCCCCGCCATCCACTCCTCGTCGGCCCAGACGTAGTCGGACTGCTCGACGACCGAGGCGGTCTGCGGGGGCAGCTCGGTCCTGCGCGCCATCGGGTCGGCCTTGTCGCGCCATACGCCGTCGGCGCCCAGCACCTGGTACTTGTAACGTTCGCCCGCGCCGAGACCGGGGACGAACAGCTCCCACACCCCCGAGCGGCCCAGCGAGCGCATGGGGTAGGCGGTGCCGTCCCAGTGGTTGAAGTCGCCGATCACCCGGATGCCGCGGGCGTTGGGCGCCCAGACGGCGAACGCCGTGCCCGGCGTGTCCTGGTGTTCCATCACGCGGGCGCCGAGCACCTCCCACAGCCGCTCGTGCCGCCCCTCGCCGATCAGGTGCAGGTCGACCTCGCCCAGCGTGGGCCAGTGCCGGTACGGGTCGCGCGTCTCGTGCGCCTCACCGCCGGGATAGCGCACGCTCAAGGTGTACGAGGGAACCTTGTCCAGACCGGGGACCGTGGTCTCGAACACGCCGTGGGCCACGTGCTTCATGTCGTGCGCGGTGCCGTCGTCCAGCACCACGCGGACCCGTTCGGCGAGCGGGCGCAGCGCTCGGAAGGTCACCCCACCCGCGCCTGGGTGGGCGCCCAGCACGGAATGCGGATCGTGGTGCGCCCCGCCCGCGAGGCGGTCGAGCTCTGTCCTCATCGGCATGCTCCCAACACTGCCCTATGGCGACCGTCCATCTGTGGCACTGCCCGCATTCACCCCGACAATCACCGAAAGTGCGGAATCTTGGGTTTATCGGGGATTGACCTCAAGCGTGGTTGGGTTTTTAGCGTTCCATGCATGGACATACAACAGCGTGCGGGAAAGCGGGAGTGGATCGGCCTGGCCGTCCTCATCCTGCCGACCCTGCTGCTCTCGATAGACGTGACCGTGCTGCACCTGGCCGTGCCCGCGCTGAGTGAGGACCTCCGGCCCACCGGGGCGCAGCTGCTGTGGATCAACGACATCTACGGGTTCCTGATCGCCGGCTTCCTCATCCCCATGGGCACGCTGGGCGACCGGATCGGGCGCAGGCGGCTGCTGCTGATCGGGGCCGCGGCCTTCGCGCTCGCCTCCGCCGCGGCCGCGTACGCGCCGAGCGCCGAAGTGCTCATCGCCGCCCGCGCCGCGCTGGGCGTGGCGGGCGCGACGCTGATGCCCTCGACACTGTCGCTGATCCGCACCATGTTCCACGACCCCGCCCAGCGGACGACCGCGATCAGCCTGTGGATGGTCGGCTTCACCGGCGGCATGGTGATCGGGCCGCTGCTCGGCGGATCACTGCTGGAGACCTTCTGGTGGGGGGCGGCGTTCCTGCTCGGGGTGCCGGTGATGGCCGTGCTGCTGGTGGCGGGGCCGCTGCTGCTGCCCGAGTACCGCTCGCCCGCCGTGGGCCGGATCGACGCCCCCAGTGTGGTGCTGTCGGTGGCGGCCGCGCTCGCGGTCACCTACGGGGTGAAGGAGCTGGCCGCCGGCGGGGCGGGCGCCGTCGCGCCGCTCTCCCTGGTGGCGGGGACGGCGCTGGCGGTGGTCTTCGTACGAAGGCAGCGCGGGCTGGCCGAACCCCTGCTCGACCTGCGGCTGTTCGCCGAGCGGCGCTTCTCCGGGGCGCTGGGCACGCTGATGCTGGTCATCCTGGTGGGGCCGGGGATCGGCCTGCTGACGGCGCAGTACCTGCAACTCGTGCTCGGCCTGTCGCCGCTGGAGGCCGGGCTGTGGACGCTGCCCAACGCGGTGGCGATCATCTTCGGGTTCGTGGCGACCCCGGCGCTGGCGCGGCGGGTCCGGCCCGCGGTCCTCGCGGCCGGGGGACTGGTGCTCGGCGCGGCAGGGGTCCTGCTCCTCACCATGGCGGGCACGTCGGGGCTCGCCGCGCTGGTGACCGGGCAGACGCTGTTCTTCCTGGGCGGCTCGCCGCTGCTCGTGCTGGGCATCGACATCGTGGTCGGCGCGGCGCCGCCGGAGCGCTCCGGCTCGGCGGCGGCGCTGTCGGAGACCGCCCAGGAGTTCGGCGGCGCGGCCGGGCTGGCCGTCTTCGGGAGCATCGCCGCCGCCGTCTACCAGGCCCGCCTGCGCGTACCGGAGGAAGTCCCCGCCGAGGCGGCGGCAGCGGCCCGCGACACCCTGGGCGGCGCCATGGCCGTCGCGTCCGGTCAGCCCGCCTCCGTCGCCGCCACGCTCGCGGAGGCGGCCAGGGCCGCCTTCACCACGAGCCTCACGGTCACGGCGGCGGCCGCCTCGGTCGTCCTGCTCGCCGCGGCGATCCTGGCGGCCACCACCCTGCGCCACGTCCCCCGGCTCGGCTCCTCGCCCGACGGTTCGTAACCGGATCGAAGGTAAAGAATTCGTGCGGGATCCCCGATGTCATAGGGGATCCCGTCGCCGGGGCCCGTCCCGCGCTTGCCCTTTCCCTTGCGCGACGATTACCTTCGGACCCATCGATGGCACGCGCTTGAGCAGCGCTTTTAGGTAAGCCCC
>NZ_JBFAPV010000030.1:0-51668 GCF_040676925.1 Nonomuraea sp. NPDC049486 | reverse complement strand
TACTGTGTTCCCCGCGGGTTTTTGGCTTTATTCACCTCGGACCCGCCGGGCGTTCACGCGCTTGTTCCCCTATGTTGTGTATTTTCTATTATAAGTCGTGCCGCGGGGGGCCCGGCGCCACTTCCGTTATCAGCGGGCGAACACCACGACGTTGTCGCGGTAGCTGCGGCGGGCGCGGTCGAACGTGCCGCCGCAGGTGATGAGGCGGAGCTGGGCGCCCTCGCCCGAGCCGTACACCTCGTCGGGCACGCGGTTTTTGGGGTAGCGGGCCAGGCGTGACACGGTGAAGGTGACGGTGCTGCCGTCCGCCCTGTCCACGTGCACGCGGGCGCCCTTGCGCAGGTCGCGCAGGCGGAAGAACACGGCGGGGCCCGTCCTGGAGTCGACGTGGCCGGCGATGACGGCCACGCCCCGCTCCCCGGGCTCGGGGCCGCCCTCGTGCCATCCCACCCGGTCGAACGGCTCGGGTGCGATCAGGCGGCCCGCCTTGTCCAGTTTGAGCGGGATCACCTTGGTCGAGACGCCGATGGACGGGATCCGCAACCGCACGGGGTTCGCCGCCTGCGGGACGACCGCACCGTCAAGGGCACCCGCCACCTGTGGGGCAGCCGCACCGGCCAGGGCACCCGCCGCTCGCGGGGCGCCGGGGGCGCACGCGACCGTCGCAACGAGAGCACCCGCCACCAGGGCGAGACTCCGGCGCCGCACGCTCACCGCCTGACCAGCCTGCGGCCGGCCCACGCGCCACCGGCGATCAGCACCGCTCCCGCGCCCGAGGCGAGCGCGAGCGGCAACGCCGCCCCCTCCTCCCCACCCATCACCAGCGCCGCCCCACCGGCCCCGGTCTCGACCCCACCGGTCGGCCGATCGTCATCATCGTCGGCCGCCCCTCCGGCGCCGGTGTCCACTCGGCCCTTCGGACGATCGTCATCGTCGTCGGCCACGCCACCGACCCCGGTATCCACCCCACCCCTCGGACGATCATCATCATCGTCGTCGGCCGCCCCACCGACCCCCGTCTCCACCCCACCCTTCGGACGGTCGTCATCGTCGGCGGTCGTTGTGACGGTTGACGGGGTGGTGGCGGTCGCCGGGGTGGCGAGGGTGGTGGCGGTGACGCCCATGCCCAGCACGATCCCGATGGCCGCGAGCGCGCGCCGCAGTTCCTGGCTCATCTCGTCCTCCTGGATTCCTCCGCACTCCCCGTGCGGACGACTCCAAGCCTGGGATCCACCGGTTGGCCCCCCGTGAGCACGTGATGAGAGTCCCTTCACCTAGGGGCGCCCTCGGCCTTCAGCCGGTAGCCGGTCCCCCGTACCGTCTCGATGCGGTCGGCGCCGAGCTTGCGGCGCAGGTAGCGCACGTACACGTCCACCACGTTCGAGCCCGGGTCGAAGTCGAACCCCCACACGTGGCTGAGCAGCTGCTCCCGCGTCAGCACCTGGTCGGGATGGCGGCAGAACACCTCCGCGAGCGCGAACTCCCGCGTCGACAGATCCACCGACCGCTCCCCCACGTACGCGCGCCGGGTCCGCAGGTCGAGCGCGAGGTCGGCGACCCGCAGCACGGTCACCTCGGGGCTGCGGTCGGCGCGCAGCCGCAGCCGCACCCGCGCCAGCAGCTCCTCGAAGGCGAACGGCTTGGCGATGTAGTCGTCGGCCCCGCCCTCCAGCCCCGCCACCTTGTCGGTGACGCTGTCACGGGCCGTCAGGATGATCACGGGGATGCCGACCTTGGACTCCCTGAGCCGCCGCAGCACCGTGAACCCGTCGCTCAGCGGCAGCCCGATGTCCAGGATGAGCAGGTCGAACGCGCCGCTTCCCGCCATGTCGTAGGCGGCCAGGCCGTCGCTGACCACGGCGGTGACGAAGCCGTTGCCGCGCAGCCCTTTCTCCACGAAGGAGGCGATCCGCGCCTCGTCCTCGGCGATCAGGATCCGGTTCACCGCAACTCCCGCATCGGAATGGTCATCACGAAGCACGCCCCGCCTCCGGGGGCGTCCTCCACCTGGACGGTGCCGCCGTGGGCCCCGGCGATGGACCTGACGATGGCCAGGCCGAGCCCGGCGCCCTCGTGCGTACCGGTACGCTCGCCGGCGCGCATGAACCGCCGGAAGATCCGCTCCCGGTCGGCCGGCGGCACTCCCGGCCCGTCGTCGCGCACCCACAGCCGTACGAAGCCGTCCTGGACGGCGGAGCCGACGGCGATCTGGCCGTCGTCGGCGGTGTGGCGCACGGCGTTGGCCGCGAGCTGCATGAGCGCCTGCGTGAGCCGCTGCCGGTCGGCGGGGATGCGCGCCTCGGCGACCTCGTCGACCCGCCAGCGCCGTTCGCCGAGCGCCCGCGCCTTGGCGACGACGCTGACGGTCAGGTCGGCCAGCTCGACCTCGTCGATGTCGAGGAAGCCGGGCTGTTCGGCCTTGGCGAGCGTGAGCAGGTCGTCGACCATGCGGTTCATCCGGTCCAGCTCGTCGGTGACCAGGGCGAGGGTCTCGGCCCTGTCGTCGGGGTCGTCGCCCATCAGCTCCAGGTGGCCGCGGATCACCGTGATGGGGGTGCGCAGCTCGTGACCGGCGTCGTCGACGAAGTCCCGCTGCACGGCGAAGGCGTGCTCCAGCCGGTCGAGCATCCGGTTGAAGGTGCCGGCCAGCTCGGACACGTCGTCGTCGCCCGGCACGTCGAGCCGTCTGGTGAGGTCGGAGGAGCCGCTGATCCGTTCGGCGGTCTGCCCCACCAGCCGGATCGGCGCCAGCACCCGCCCCGCCACGAACCAGCCGGCCGCGCCGGCCAGCGCGAGCGCGGCCAGCGAGGCGAGGGCGAGCACGCGGATGGCGTTCAGCACCTCGTCGCGGTAATGGTCGTAGAAGACGGCGATGACCAGCTGGCCCCGGCGGGCGTCGCCGTTCACCTGGACCGGGATGACGGCGTAGCGGACGGTGCCGGCGGCGCTCTCGGTCTCGCCGCTCGCCGGCTCGGTGACCTGCCCCAGACGCGCCACCAGCGCGTCGTCGGTGTCGAGCCGGGCCAGCGGCGGAATCCCGGTGATCTTGTGCGGCCGGTCGTCGAGTATCGTGAAGAACGTCTCCCATTCGTCGGGCGGGTTGTAGGAGAGGTATCCGCTGAGCAGGGTGTCCACGTCCCGGACGTCGACAGCGGTCGCGGCGTAGCGGCGCAGCTTCTCCGCCTCGTTGCCGAACTCGGCGTCGATCCGGTCGTCGATCAGGCGGTCGAGGATCGCCCAGGTCGCGAAGATCGCGATGAACAGGGCGAGGGAGACGACCGCGAGCATCCAGCCGACGATCCGGCCGCGGGCGGTCACCCGCATGCCGGCGAGCCGTCAGTCGTCGTCATCGTCATCATCGTCGTCGTCATCGTCGTCGCCGCCCGGCCTGGGCGACGGGGGCCTGACCGGCTCGGCTTTCGTCTCGCGCGGCGACGGAGACGCTGACGGCGTCTTCTCGGCGGTGGCGGGCGTGGCCGTCTCAGCGGCGGCGGACGTCTCGGTCCCGGCGTCCGGCGTCGCGGCGCCGTCCCCGGTCTCCGTGCCCCCCGGCGGCTCGTTCGAGACCACGACGGGCCCGCCGAGCTCGGGGCCGCCGGCCGCGACCCGCATGAACCCGATCGTCACGGCCACGGCCACGAGCAGCCCGGCCAGGATGGCGAGGAGAGGTGCTCGGCTCTTCATACGCTCCAGCATGCCGGGAGATGAGGAGAGAGACCTGAGTCTGAGATGAGAGAACTCTCATCTGACGTGGTCAGCCGGGCAGCGTCTCCCCGCCGATCGGGGCCAGCACCTCGCCCGTGTAGTACGACGACATCAGGTCCGAGGCGAAGAACACGTACGAAGGAGCGATCTCGTCGGGGTCGGCCGCCCGCTTCATCGGCACCTGCTTGCCGAACTGCTCGACCTTCTCCTCGGGGAAGGTGGCGGGGATGAGCGGTGTCCAGACCGGCCCAGGCGCCACCGCGTTGACCCTGATGCCCCGGTCGACCAGGTTCTGCGCCATCGCGTAGGTGAAGGCGTTGATCGCGCCCTTCGTCGCGGAGTAGTCGAGGAGTGTCTTGTTGCCGCGCAGGCCGTTGATCGAGGAGGTGTTGACGATGGCCGAGCCCTCCCCGAGGTGGGGCAGCGCGGCCTTGGTGACGCGGTAGTAGCTGTGGATGTTGACCGCGAACGTGTGCTCCCACTGCTCGTCGGTCAGCTCCTCCAGCGAGTCGACCGGCTGCTGGTAGGCGACGTTGTTCACGACGACGTCCAGGCCGCCCAGCTCGGAGACGGCGCGCTCGACGACCTGGACGCAGTGGTCGCGGTCCGCCAGGTCGCCGGGGAGCAGCACGCAGCGCCGCCCTTCGGCCTCCACCAGCTTCCTGGTGTGGTCGGCGTCGTCGTGCTCGCTCAGATAGGCGATCGCGACGTCGGCGCCCTCCTTGGCGAAGGCGACGGAGACGGCGCGCCCGATGCCGGAGTCGCCGCCGGTGACGAGCGCCCGTTTGCCGGACAGCAGGCCCCGGCCCTCGTAGCGGCGCATCTCGTCGCGTGGCTCCGGAGCCATCTCGCCGGTGCCGCCCGGGTACTGCTGGGTCTGCGGCGGTGGTGTGGAGTTCGGTTCTTCAGGCATGTCCAGCGCGTGCCCCGGCTGGGGCACGGCTAACACCGGGGTCAGCGGGGGAACACGACGGTCTTGTGGCCGTCGAGCAGGACCCGCTGCTCGGTGTGCCATTTGACCGCCCTGGCCAGGGTCAGGCTCTCGACGTCGCGCCCGATGGCGGCCAGGTCTTCGGGTGAGTGGCTGTGGTTGACCCGGGCGACCTCCTGCTCGATGATCGGCCCCTCGTCCAGGTGGGACGTCACGTAGTGGGCGGTCGCGCCGATCAGCTTGACGCCGCGGTCGTGGGCCTGGTGATAGGGCTTGGCGCCCTTGAAGGACGGCAGGAACGAGTGGTGGATGTTGATCGCCCGCCCGCTCAGCTTCGCGCACAGCTCCTCGGACAGCACCTGCATGTAGCGGGCCAGCACGACCAGGTCGACCTGGTAGCGCTCGACCAGCGCCAGCACCTCGGCCTCCTGCTTCGGCTTGGTCTCGGGCGTCACCGGCAGGTGGTGGTAGTCGATGCCGTGGGACTGGGTGAGCGGGCGCAGGTCGGGATGGTTGGAGACGACCGCGACGACCTCGAGGTCGAGCGCGCCGCTGCGGACGCGGTAGAGCAGGTCGTTGAGACAGTGGTCGAACCGGCTCACCATGATGAGCACCTTGGGCTTCCTCGCCAGGTCGCGGAGCTGGAACTCCATGCGGAGGTCGGAAGCCAGGGCGGCGAAGGCGGCCCGCACCTCGTCCTCGCCGACCGGCGAGGTGAACTGCACCCGCATGAAGAACCGCTCGCTCTCGCGGTCACCGAACTGCTGGCTCTCGGTGATGTTGCAGCCGTGCCTGGACAGCAGGCTCGACACGGCGGCCACGACTCCGGGCCGGTCGGGACAGGACAACGTGAGGACGTACTCGGCAACGCTCATGGATCGCTCTCGGTGAGGTCTGCGCGACTGAATCCATCGAGGTTACCGCCCCCGGGAAGCGCGGTCTCCCCTGCCTTATGCGCCCGATCTTGGGTAGATATCCGCTATACACAGCTTTTGCAGGAGGTTGCCCATGCCCGCGGACGTCGTCGTGCTCGTCGCGGTCGCAGGGCTGTTCGCGATCGTGTCCGGCATGAACGACGGCGGGGCGCTCCTGGCGACCGGGCTCAAGCTGCCGGCGATGCGACCGGTGACCGGGATCCTCGCCATGGTCGTGATGATCGCGCTGGTTCCGCTGGCCACCCACCAGGTGGCGCTGACGTTCGTGAACCGGCTGGCCTCCTTCGACGGGCCCGGCGGGCGGGCGGCGACCTCGATCGCCGTGCTGAGCGCGATGGCCGTGGTCACCTTCCTGACCATGAAGGGCCGCCCGACCAGCCTCACGCTGGCCCTCGTCGGCGGGCTCACCGGGGCGGGCCTGGGCTGGGGCCTGCCCGTCTCGGGGCCGTACGTGGCGCTGGTGCTGGCCTTCGGCCTGGCCGCGCCGATCGTGGGCGGCCTGGTGGCGTGGGCGGTGACGACGCTGGTGGTGCGGTTCGCCAGCGCCGACCGGCTGAGCGGCCTGCACCGCGCCGGGTTCGTGGTGCAGATCGTCGCGTACGCTGCCAACGACGGACAGAAGATGCTCGCCATCTTCATGATCGCGCTGAGCTTCTCCGACGCGCCGCTGCCGTACACGACCCTGACGGCCGTGCTGTTCGGGCTCGGAGCGATGTACGGGCTCCCGAAGGCGGGCCGCACGCTCAGCCGCGAGATCATCGCCTTCCGCCCGCTGCACGGCGTCGCGGCGGAGCTGTCGGCCGGGTCGGCCGTGCTCGGCTGCTCCGCCGTGGGCATGCCGGTCAGCATGACGCAGGCGATCGCCGGCGGGCTGATCGGCGCGGGGGTGGTGCGCGGCAGCGGACGGGTCCGCTGGTACGCGGCCGTGAAGATCGTGGTCGCCTGGCTGCTGACGCTGCCGGCCAGCGGCGTGCTGGGCGCGGTGGCGGCCTACGCCGGAAAGGGAGTGATGATGTGAAGGGCGGCAGGCTGGTGAGGCGGCTGCGCAGGATCCGTGACCTGCTGACGGGGCACATGGACACCGCGCTGTCGGACGCGCTGCTCGGGCAGTTGAAGGCCACCAAGGAGGGCGCGTGGCTGGCCATGGCGATGATCGGCGGCGAGGTGGGCAGGACGGGCGCGCACGAGCAGATGCGCACCATCGAGCACCTCGGCGACGAGGAGCGCCGCCAGCTCGTCGAGGAGCTGGAGTCGGCCCTGATCACGCCCATCGACCGGGAGGACCTGTTCAGGCTGTCGCGGTCGATCGACGACGTGCTGGACTCGCTGCGCGACTTCGTCCGCGAGTCGCACCTCTATCGCGTGCCCGACCAGATCCGCTTCACCCCGCTGCTCGACCAGGTGATCGTCGGCATCGACGCGCTGGAGACCGCCGTCCGTGACCTCGTCTCCAGCCCGTCGGCCGTGCCGCACGACGCGCTGGAGGCCAAGAAGGCCGGCAGCGCGATCCGGCGGATGTACCAGTATGAGATCTCGCGCATCTTCTCCGGGGAGCTCACGAACGACCGCATGAAGGAGCGCGAGCTCGTGCGCCGTCTGGAGATCGTGGGCATCGCCATCGGCGAGGCGGCCGACGCGATCGCCGACGGCGCGATGAAACGCTGAGTCATGCCGGGCCGCCCGGCGCCCACGCTCCCCGGACCGTCTTCAGGACGTCACAGGTCCCTCACCGCAGGCCGAGCGCGGGGGCGAGGAGCTCCAGCTGGCGCAGGGCGTCGTCGAGGTCGGGGCCGCCGGGCGACAGCGGCTGGATCGCCACGTGGTCGGCGCCCGCGCCGAGGTGCGCCCGCACCCGCTCGGCCACCGCGTCCGGGCTCCCCCAGCCCACGATCGCGTCCACCAGCCGGTCGCTGCCGCCGCCGGCGAAGTCGTCGTCGGTGTAGCCGAGATCGCGCAGGTTGTTGAGGTAGTTGGGCAGGGAGAGGTAGACGGACATGTGGTCGCGGGCGGTCTCGCGGGCCCGCGTGGGATCGGTCTCGACGAGCACCGCCTGCTCGGGCATGAGCAGCTTGCCCGGCCCCAGGATCTCCCTGGCCCGCTCGCTGTGCTCGGGCGGCACGAAGTAGGGGTGGGCGCCGTCGGCGCGGTCTCTGGCCAGCTCCAGCATGCCGGGGCGGAGCGCGGCGAGCAGCCGGGGCGCGTCGACCTCCCGGTGGTGCTTCGCCGTCTCGTCCATGCCGTCCAGATAGCGGCGCATCGCGGTGAGCGGCTTGGCGTAGTCGTGGCCGCGCGCGTTGACCAGCGGCGCGTGGCTGACGCCGAGCCCGGCGATGAAGCGGCCGGGGAAGGCTTCGCCCAGCGCGAACCTGCTGCCCGCCATGGCCGCCGCGTCGCGCGACCAGATGCTCGCGATGCCGGTGCCGACGGCGATCCGGCGGGTGGCCGCCAGGAGGATCGCCGCGGACACGAGCGGGTCCTTGCTGCCTGGGCCCTCGCCCACCCAGACGGACCCGTACCCGAGCTCCTCGGCCCGGGCGGCCGCCCGGCCGCCGGTCTCGCCCGGCGCGTTGCCGAAGAGGGGATGCCAGACCCCGACATGTCCGATGTTCACCGCGCGCTCCTCGCGACTAAGATGTTCGATCGAGATGGAACACTACACCGACGTTCGATCCCCATCGAACACGACACGCGGCCCCGTCCACGTCTCCCCCGCCGAGGCGACCCTCCAGGCCGCCCTCGACGCACTCGGCGACCCCGTCCGCCGTCGCATCGTCCGCGAGCTGGCCGGGGTGCCCGACTGGAGCCGCGCCTGCGCCGCCTTCCACCACCTGCCGGTCGCCAAGTCCACGCTCAGCCACCACTTCGCGGTGCTGCGCGGCGTGGGGCTGCTGGAGCAGCGCGAACAGGGCGCGCGCCGGCTCAACCGATTGCGCCGGCCCGAGTTCGACGCCCGCTTCCCCGGCCTCCTGGCCCTGGTCCTCGACGAGGATGAGACGTGACGGCCGTCAGCGCCCGCCCGGCCGCCAGGGTCGTCTGCCTCGACCGCGACGGCAGGGTGCTGCTGCTCCATTGGCACGACAAGGTCAGCGGCGCCGACCTGTGGGAGCCGCCGGGCGGCGGCCTCGACCCCGGTGAGACGCCCCTGCAGGCCGCCCGGCGCGAGCTGACCGAGGAGACGGGCCTGCCGGGCTCGGCCGTCGAGGACCGCTGGGTCGCCGTCGACCGCGACTTCCCGTGGCTGGGCGTACGTTACGTCAAGAGCGAGCGGTTCTACCTCGCCCGCTTCCCCGAGGCCCGCCCGCCGGTGGACCCCGGCGAGCTCACGGAGGAGGAGCGCGAGGCCTACCTGGGCTGCGTCTGGGCGGAAGACCTGCCGGACAGCGTGCAACCGCCGAACCTGGCGGAGGTGATCGGCGAGCTCACCGGCGTCCGGCCCCGCTGAGGGCCCACAGCTCACCGCCGGCACGGGTTCGGGCGGTGCGACCGTCCGGACGGTCACGCCTGGTAGCCCAGTTCGGTCAGCGACATGGTCAGGAGCGAGCGCAGCAGGGGCCCCGCCACGCGCTCGTGCTCGGCCTCGACGGACAACCCGGCCAGCACGTCGGCGCGGTAGGCGTCACGTTCGCCCGCGTCCGCGTAGGGCTGCGCGGTCAGCGCGACCACCACCGTCGCGCGGGTGTCCTCCGACGGCAGCACCGCCACGGCGTGGGTGCGCAGGCAGGTCTCGTCGGGCTCGCCGAACCACCCGCACTTCACCCCCGACCCGGGCGCGGCCAGCGCCTCCCTGACGCCGAACGCCTGCTGACCCTCCACCTGCCGCATCCACTCCAGCACGTCGCCGGCCACCGGGTCGCCGGCCAGCGCCGCCTGGGCGAGGGCCGCGTACGCGGTGGCCACCTCGTCGGCGGCCACCTCGATGGACCCGAACCTGGAGGGGTCGCCGTTGTGCATCGGCCAGGAGACCCCGGTGCGCTGGTAGATGTCGTCCAGGATGACCAGCGGCCCGACGGCCAGCCACAGGCTGCGGGTGTCGGCGTTGGACGAGATGACCACGGCCGGCTCGGCGTGGCGTCGCCACCGCTCGGCGTCGGGGATGCGACCCGCGGTGACCCACGCGTACAGCGGCTTGAGCAGGGAAGCGCAGCGCAGCCGGTGCGGGCCGGAGCGGACGGCGAGGGTCCGGGCGGGCGGGCCGCCGTGCCCTCGGCTGATGCCCGCCGTCTGCGCGCTCGCGCCCGGCTGGAGATCGCGTAGCAGCTCGTTGAAGCCCACGCACCCACGGTAGTCCCCAAGGCCCGTCCGGGCAGGGCATTCCGATGCCTCACGAAGTGTCGGGGGTCCAGCGGCCTTCGTACCAGTCGAGTGACGGCGGGTCGCCGGGCAGGGGCGTGGCGCCGGGGGCGCGCAGGCCGTCGAGCGCGATGGCCAGGAGCCGCTGCTTGAACCGGTCCTGCAGCTCGTCCGGTGGCCCGGGAGCCGGCCTGCTGAACTGCTCGATCAGCAGCGACACGTCCAGCTCCGTCACGTCAGCCCGCAGCGCCCCGGCCTCGCGGGCCCGCGCGACGAGCCGGCCGGCCAGCTCGGTGGCCTGTCTCGCGGTGCGCGACATCTCGCCGGTGACCTCGATGGTGCCCGCCACCGGCGCCAGCGCCCCGGACCCGAAACCCACGCAGGCCCGCACGTACCCGGCGAACCCCTCCCACGGGTCGTCCTCCGCGAGCCCGGCCGAGGCCGCCTCCACCACCCGCTCCATGGCGATCAGGCACAGCCGCTGCAGCAGCTCCTCCTTGGTGCGGTAGCGGCGGTAGAGGCTGCCCATGCCCAGCCCGGCGCGCTTGGCGATGGCCGACACGGGGGCGTCGAAGCCCTGGGTGGTGAACACCTCGTGCGCGGCCCGCAGCAGCCGCAGGTCGTTGCGCGCCGCCTCGGCCTGCCTGCCGCGCCTGCTCATGCCGTACAGGATAGCCGCCTTGCGGAGCGCAGCGCTCCGATATACCGTCGCGATCGGAGCGGAACGCTCCGGTTGAGGAGAGGTGTGTCATGCGTGCGGTGATGTTGAGGAAGTTCGGCGGCCCGGAGGCGCTGGTCGCCGAGGAGGTGCCCGATCCGGTGCCCGGGCCCGGGCAGGCGCTGATCGAGGTGGCGGTCGCCGGTGTGACGTTCGTGGAGACGCAGGTACGGGCCGACCGGGGGCCGCGCACCGCCGAGCTGCCCGCGATCCTCGGCAACGGCGTGGCCGGCACCGTGAAGGCGGTGGGCGAAGGCGTGGCGGGGTCGCTGGTGGGCGCCCGGGTGGTGAGCACGCTGGGCGGCTACGGCGGTTACGCGGAGCTGGCCGTGGCGGGCGCCGGCGACGTGATCCCGATCCCCGGCGGCGTCTCGCCGGAGCACGCGGTGGCGTTGCTGGCCGACGGCCGCACCGCCATCGGCCTGGCCCGCGCCGCCGGGCCGAAGCCGGGCGAGTGGGTGCTGGTGGAGGCGGCGGGCGGCGGCGTCGGCAGCCTCCTGGTCCAGCTCGCGGTGGCCGCCGGCGCCCGGGTGATCGGTGCGGCGAGCAGCGCGGCCAAGCGCGGGCTCGCCGCCGAGCTGGGCGCCGAGCTGACCGTGGACTACACCGAGCCGGGCTGGGCCGACCGGGTCCGCGACGCGGCCGGTGCGCTGGACGTGGTCTTCGACGGGGTGGGCGGCGAGATCGGCGCCACCGCCGAGACGCTGCTGCGCGACGGCGGCCGGATGAGCGTCTACGGCATGGCGGGCGGCCCGATGACCACTCCGGGCCCGCGCGTGACGGCGGTCCCCTGGCCCGCCACCGACCTGCGCGAGCTGTCCAGGGCCGCGCTGGAGGAGGCCGCGGCGGGTCGGCTCCGCCCCACGATCGGCCTGGTGCTCCCGCTGGAGTCAGCCGCCGAAGCACACGCCGCCATCGAGGCCCGCCAGGTAACCGGCAAAACCCTCCTCACCCCCGCACCCTCCGCCGACGCCTGACCAACGCGGCGGGCAACCGGGGGACGCTTTCCCTCGGCGAGGGGACGTGGCAGTGGAGCCGGGGTTGGGTCAGTGGTGGGTCGCGCGGGTTTCGTCGGCTTCGGCCTCTTCGGTGCGGCCGAGTGCGCGCAGGGCGACCGCCCGGTTGGCGTACAGGTCGGGCTGGGGGCCCAGCTCGATCGCCCGGGTCAGGTCGGCGACCGCCCCGGCCGGATCGCCGGCCTCGTACCGGAGGACTCCCCGGTTGCCCCAGGCGGCCACCAGCGAGGGCGCCCGGTCGATCGCCAGGTCCAGCGCCCGGCGCGCCTCCCGCAGCCGTCCCGCCGCGGTCTCCAGCTGGCCGAGCACCGTGAGCAGGTGCGGGTTCCCGGGCGCGCAGGCGAGCCCGGCCTCGACGTCCGCCCGCGCCTCCGCGTCCCGCTCCAGCGCGGCGAGCAGCCCGGCCCGGTTGATGTACGCGTCCACGTAGGCGGGATCGAGCTCGATCACCCTGGCCAGGTCGGCCAGCGCGCCCGTCACGTCGTCCTGGGCGATGCGGAGCTCCGCCCGGTTGTAGTGCGCCTCGGGCAGCGGCGGCCCGGCCGCCAGCGCCGACTCGTAGTCCGCCAGCGCCTCGGCGTGCCGGCCCAGCTTGAACAGCAGGTTGCCGCGGTCCACGTAGTAGTCGGGGAACATCGGGTCGACGGCGATGGCGGCGGAGAAGTCCTCCAGCGCCTCCTTGGTCCGCCCCAGCCCGGCCAGCAGCTGGGCCCGGTTGGCCAGCAGCACCATCCGGTGCACCGGGTGCCGCTCCCCGAGCTCCCCGGCCAGCTCGATGGCCGACTCGACCAGCGCCAGCGCCTCGGACAGGCGGCCCTCGCGCAGCTCGACGAGCGCCAGCCCGTTGCGGTCGAAGCCGAGCTTGAACGCCCGCTGCCCGGGGTCGGGCAGCAGCGTCGAGATGGCGATCGCCTGGTTGATCCACCCGCGCGCCCTGCCCAGGTCGCGCCGCGCCCGGTCGGGGTCGCGGGCGTCCAGCATGGCCAGCCCGTACGCGGTCGCGGCGTGCACGGCCGGGTCCTGACTGGACCGGCGCGCCCCCTCCCACACGACGCGCGCCTCGGCCCGCCGGTCGAGGCCGCCGAGCGCGGTCGCGGTGCGCTGGGCGAGGCGCCACCACGGCTCGCCGCCGGGCCCGGCCAGCGTCAGCGCGCGCTGCCCCAGCTCGGCCACCGCGTGCAGGAAACCCTCCCGTACGCACCGGTCCACGAGCGTCCACAGCTCGGCGGCGTCCCGGGTGTCCGGCGGCGGCTCCGGACCGTCCGCGTACACGGTGATCGCCAGGACGGCCGGCGGGATCCTGCGCATGAGCACGTCGAGCAGCTCGGTGTCGGTGGGGTCGGCGTGGTCCCCGTTGCAGACGGCCAGGGCGAGGCCGGGCTGCACGACCTGCCGGACGAACTCGGCGATCCCGTTGGCCAGCCGGAGCGTGCGGCGGGGCGCGGGGACGAGGATGCGCTCCTCGTCGGACAGCCGCGCGTCGAGGGTCACCCGCCTGGCGGGCACGAGATCCGCCAGCGCGGGCGCGACGGCCCTGATCTCGATGTCGTGCTCGGCCACCAGCTCGGGGCGCCGGTCGAGGGCCTCCGGCACCAGTCCCCTCAGGAGCGCCGCGCCGACGGTGTAGGGGCCGAGCGGCTGCCGATGACCGTCGATCACGGGCATCAGCAGCCGCGCGTTCCCGAACCGTACGGGCGGACCGCCCGGAGCTCTGAGGTGGGACCGTTCCTCTGTCACCCCTTGTGAATGACGCTGGAGGTCCCACCGAGCCGCGCGGTTCCGGGCTTGCGGACGACGATGCGCTTCATCATGCACCTCTTCACTGGAGTAATATTCATTATTCGGACACTCCAGCGAATATCAAGATATATACCCAATAAGTCAGAGTATAATTACTGAGAAGCGTTCATTATTTCTCCCGCCTATAGCCCTATTGTGACCGAAACCGGCAGGGGTACGTCGCCCCCGATCTTTTGCCGCCGGGTTCGTTCATGAGCTCACACAGGCAACGGCCCAGCCGCGGCACCGAATCGCAGCACCCCTCCGCGTTCTCGTTCCTGGCCCGGACGATGCGGCTGGCCCGCTCGATGAGCCGCTCCAGGCTCGGCTCCCCCGTCCCCTTGGCCGCACGGCCAGGCCACAGGCACGCGTCGGCGCCCGCGCACGGACCGGGCGGGAGCGCCGGCGGCACCTTGCCGTTCAGCATCAGCGGGTCCCCGCGCTTGACCTTCAGCTCGCCCAGCACCCAGGACGCCCGCCGCGAGACCATGAGCAGGTCACGGCGGCGCGACTGGGGCTCGTCCAGCGCGGCCCCGGGCGACGGCACCGCCAGCAGCATCGCCGCCGCCATCAGCCCGCCGCCGAGCAGCATGCTCCAGCCCAGCTGCTCGCCGAACCAGATCACCGCGATGGCCGCCACCCAGAAGGGCTGCGACGACATCAGCACGGCGCTGGGCACCGCGGACACGTACGCCTGCCCGTACGAGCGAGCCAGGAAGCCGAGCGCGCACGACACGACGGACAGGTGGCCGAGCACCACCCAGTCGGACGCGGTGCCCGGCAGCGTGATCCCGTCGCGCACGGCCAGCCCGCCGGTCAGCAGGCCGATGACCCCGAGCTGGATGACCGTCAGCGCGTACGCGTCGAACTGCTCACCCTTCCTGGACAGGCGGCCCAGCAGCAGCGTGTGACCCGAGTACAGCGCCGCGGCGCAGAGCGTCACACCGAGGGCCAGCAACGAGAAGCCCCCGCCCTCGATACCGCGCAGCAGCGTGAACACGGTCATGCCGGCCATCGCCAGCACCACCCCGATCCACACCCGGTAGGGCACCTTGGCCTTGAACAGCGCCAGCGCCATGACCGGTGTGATCACGACACTGCACCCGACGGCGAACCCCGAGACAGCCGCGGGCAGGCTGTAGAGTGCCACGGCCTGCGCGCTCTGCCCCACGCCGAACATGGCCCCCAGGATGAGCCCGTTGATCCACGTCCGCCGCGACAGCCCTCTCAGGCACCTGGGCCGGATGAGGAGCAGTGTCAGAGCCGCCAGCGTGTAGCGCTCGGCGAGCAGATCCTCGACCGGTAAGCGGTGGATGAGATCCTGCATCAGCGGGAAGGCCGACCCCCATGCGGCGCTGACGAACAACAGAAGCACGGCTCCCATAAGGGGTCGGGGAGCGGGCACGACTGCCATGCACGGAAGCATCTCACTACGGATCACGGCAGCCGGATCGCCGATGGTCTGCGGTGATGTTCCTCTACCACCGGGAGTGAAGACCCTCACCCAAGGGACCGGACATCCTTATCCTCCAAATCCGGAGATCCGGCAATTCCCCACATACCGCCACCCCCTCTTCGGCCGTATCTGCCAACCGCCCAGGGCGCACATCAAAAGGAGAAAGCGCCCGAAACGGGCGCCTTCTCCGACATATCCTTAAATTTCAGCAGGTGCGGGTGACAGTCGCTTCTCCCCGTAGACGACAGTGAGCTCGCCCACCTGCTCCCGCGCGACCTCCCGCCACCCGTGCCGCTCGTACAGCACCAGCGCGGCCCCCTGGTTGAGCGTGGTGTCACCGCTCAGCCGGCGGAAACCCAGCTCGGCCGCGCGCTGTTCGAGCGCGGAAAGCATGGCGGAGCCAAAGCCGCGCCCCTGGAACGCCGGGTGCACGCGCAGCCGGCACACCTCGGCGGTCGCGCTGTCGACCGGTTTCAGCCCGCCCATGGCGACGACCCTCCCGCCGGTCTCGCCGACCAGGAAGTCGCCCCCGCACGCCAGGTAGATCTCCTGGATGCGGGGGAAGTCGTCGTCGTAGTAGACCCCGTCGCCCGGCACCAGCCCCACCTCGGCGAGGCAGATCTGATGGAGGGTGAGGATGGTGTCGAGGTCAGACCACCGGTAGCGGCGGATCCTCATGCACCGCCGGCCCCTTCTCCCCCGACGGGCTGCGGGGGCCGCAACTGCTCCTCGTAGGCGGCCAGGCCCGGGTGGGCGGGCTCACGGGCCCGGATCGCCTGCGCCAGCGCGAGGGCCGGACGCATGATGAAGTCGGTGCGGTATTCGGGGCCGAGCAGGCGCAGCGCCTCGGTGCCGATCCGCAGCGCCTCGCCCGACTCGCCCTCGATCAGCCTGCACTGCGCCTGGTCCAGCCTGATCAGCGTCTGGTCCAGGATGTGGTCCTGGTACTGGTGGAGCGCCTGATCGAGCACCAGGTCGGCCTCCAGTGTCTGCCCCAGCTTGGTCAGCACGTCACCCTGGTAGAAGTAGAGCTGCTTCTCCGTGTAGCCGAAGGCCATGTCCTCGCGCTCCTTCCCCTTGATGTGGGAGAAGGCGCTGCGCGCCCGCGCTAGAGCGCGCTTGGCCTGGTCGACGACCTCCTTGCGGCTGTCTGTGCCCGAGAGCATGGCCAGCGCCCTGGCCTCGACGACGGGAGCCATGGCCTGCGCCGCGCACGGCGTCTGGCCCGCCAGGTCGCGGCTCTTCTTGGCGAGGTTGAGCGCCTCGCGGGCGTCGCCGTAGTAGAGCGGGACGAGCGCCTCGCGCGCGGTCACCCACGCGCGCAGGGCCCGGTCGCCGGTCTCGTCGGCGGCGGTGCGGCCGGTGCGGAAGAACGACCGGGCGAGCCGGTGGTCGCCCAGGTTGATCATGATCATGCCGCTCAGCCCGGAGAGCTGGGCGGCCATCCGGCACAGCCGCTCCTGCAGGTCGATGGGCTGGCGCCGGGTCATCGCGTTGCGTACCGCGCTCAGCTCCAGCAGCACGTCGCAGAGCAGCCGGAGCGGCGCCGTGGTCGTGTACTGCCGGCCGAACGCGAGCGTGGCCTCCTCCCACTGGTCGAGCATGGCGGGAGAGACGCTGGACGACACGAGCGTGTAGTCCATCCGCCGGCGGATGCCCTCGCAGGCGCCCAGCACCGGGCCGGTGAGCTTGGTCGCCCCGGCGTCGTTGTTGAGCAGGTTGAGGAGTGCGCGCCGGAGGATGTTCTCGTCCTCCTCGCTGTCGACGTTCTTGTCGGGATGCAGCGACGGGGTGCGCAGCTCGGTCGGCTCGGGCAGGGCCGCGCCGTGACGGCCGTTCACGTCGGCGCCGCCCGCGAGGACGCCGGGCATCCGGTGGCCGTGGCCGCAGATGCACGGCCCGTCGTAGCCGAGCGAGGGGGGCTCGACGCGGTAGACGGTGCACAGGTAGTGGAGGTATTCGGGGCCGGGGCGTTTCAGCCCGCTCTCGTACGCCGACAGCAGGGTCTCCCCGATGCCCGGGGCCGGCTTCTCGTCGCGTTCGAACAGCGCTCTGACCTGTTCGATGACGTCGGCGAGCGCGATGCCGTAGGCCAGGCGGTGACACTTGATCTTGGTTGTGCCGAACTGCGCGCCACAGGCCTCGTGGATCTCTTCAGCGATCTGGGCAGCGGTGCGGCCGACGGCAAGGCCCTTGGCCCTGATCCGGCGAGCCATTTCCGTTTCCCTGTGCTGTCTGCCGGACATCCCGGCCCCTCTCACGCATGTGTCCCGACCGGCTCATCACCCTAGTCACTGAGAGTAGCGTCCAGGTTGCAGTCCGCCTAGCCTCGACTATGGATTAATGATGGCGTGTTGAAAACGCCTCCTTGAAGGCTAGGGATAAGGATCGTCCTCCGGCGGACTGTTTCTTACATTCCGGGAGTGACAAGGCGACTCCCTGTGAGCATGTATGTCGCGTTGCGCAACCAGCCGACATGAGTCATCTTTGGCCCACCGCAACGATTCGAGGGAGGACGAAAGGTGGGGGACGACAACTTCGGGCATCTTGAGCGCCTGGTGTCGGAGCTCGACGCCCGCGGGTTGCTCGCGCGAGTGGTCCGGACCCAGAGTGGCAGGGTCTTCGTCAGGGTCATCAATCCGAAGGCGACGAGCCTGTCCGAGAACGTCACCTGTCGCGTCGCGACCGACATTCCCGACTGGTGGTACTGCTGGTCCTGGGGGGAACGGCTGCACACCGTCGACGACCCGGCCGGTGCGGCGACCAAGGTCGCCCGCGTGCTCGCCGCGGTGGGAGAGTGACCGGGCGGTGAACCGGGTGGAGCGCAGCCACCGCGGCTCACCGTCATCACCGCGGCTCCACGGAGCCGGCGGGACGGCCGGTGCGGAGAGCCGCGCGCCAGCGCGGACTCTGGCCGTCCCGCCGGTTCCCGTCACTCTGCGTAACCATCGAGACCCGCTTTTCGGCCTCGCCGGAAAGCGCTCGGGGACCCCTCCCCGGAAACGGCACGGGACACGCTTCCGGGTGCGTGACCCGTCCGAGCCGACCGTCATCGGAGCGTCAGGTTCCTCCCTCCGCGGCCCAGGGCCTGATGACCCCGTCTTCCCCGGCGTGATGTGACGGCGGCCGGTTCGACCGGCGGTAAATTTGGGGCGTATCCGGCCCCGTACCGCCGGTCGAATCGTTTTCCGGAGGAGGACCCTTCAGTGTTCCTGCTGTCGCCGCCATCGCCCGAACCGACCACGTCCATGGTCCCGGACCTCGACAAGGTGGGCACCAAGATGGCGGAGATCTGCGAGGGGGACACACTCCTCTGCTCAGTGCTGGCCGGCTGGATGGACAACGCGAGCTGGGCGCCGCTGGTGGCCAGCATGATCACGATCGTGCTGATTTTGATCATCGGCTTCCTGGTCCGCAACGTCGTCAACCGCGTCATCACGCGGGTCATCAACCGGGCCGCGACCCGCCCGGTCGGACGCTTCCGCAAGGGCACGGTCACGGCCGGCGTGGACGCCCTGCTGCACGAGCGCCGCAAGCAGCGGGCCGAGACCATGGGCTCGGTGCTCAGGCACATCGCCACCATCGTCATCATCGGCACGACCCTGCTGACCGTGCTGGACCGGCTGACGATCCCCATCGCGCCGCTGCTCACCAGCGTCGGCATCCTCGGCGTGGCCATCGGCTTCGGCGCCCAGGAGCTGGTCAAGGACTTCATCGCGGGCATGTTCATGCTGCTGGAGGACCAGTACGGGGTGGGTGACGTGATCGACGCGGGCGCCGCCATAGGCACCGTCGAGGCGGTCACCCTGCGCGTCACCCGGCTGCGCGACGAGGACGGCCGGGTGTGGTACGTGCGCAACGGCACCATCACCCGCGTCGGCAACGAGTCGCAGGGCTGGTCGCGCGCCTACGTGGACGTGCCGGTCCCCTACGACAGCGACATCACCACCGTGCGGGTGGTGCTGGAGAACGTCGCCGAGGAGATGTGGGCCGACGCCGAGCTGCGCGAGGCGGCCGTCGTGGAGCCGCCGCAGGTGTTCGGCGTGGAGCAGCTCTCCGACAGCAGCATGGTCTTCCGCCTGTCGGCCAAGACGCTGCCGGCCAGGCAGGAAGAGGTGGCGCGGGAGCTGCGGCTGCGGGTCAAGGCGGCGCTCGACGCGGCGGACATTGCGATGGTCGGCTGAGCATAGGCTGGGGTCGTGACTGAAACCTCCTTCTACGAGGCCGTCGGGGGCGAGGAGACGTTCCGGCGGCTCGTGCGCCGTTTCTACGAAGGGGTGGCGGAAGATCCCCTGCTGCGCCCGATGTATCCCGAGGCCGACCTCGCCGGCGCGGAGGAGCGGCTGCGCATGTTCCTCGTCCAATACTGGGGCGGTCCCGGCACCTACAGCCAGCAGCGCGGGCACCCGAGGCTGCGGATGCGCCACGTGCCGTTCGTGATCGGCCGGCAGGAGCGCGACGCCTGGCTCAAGCACATGCGTGACGCCGTCGACGACCTCGGCCTGACCGAGGAGCAGGAGAGCCGGCTCTGGACCTATCTGGTCAACGCCGCCCACAGCCTGGTGAACTCTCCGACGTAGCGGGCATGACACGCCACATGGACATCCCCTGGTGGCGTGATGCCGTCGTCTATGAGATCTACGTCCGCAGCTTCGCCGACGCCTCCGGAGACGGCGTCGGCGATCTCGCGGGGATACGTGAACGCCTGCCCTACCTGAGAGACCTGGGGGTCGACGCCGTCTGGCTGACCCCCTTCTACCCCTCCCCCATGGCCGACGGCGGCTACGACGTGGCCGACTACCGCGGCGTCGACCCGCTGTTCGGCACGCTGGCCGACTTCGACGCGCTGGTGGCCGACGCGCACGCGCTCGGCCTGCGGGTGCTGGTGGACGTCGTGCCCAACCACAGCTCCTCCGAGCATCCCTGGTTCCAGGCCGCGCTGCGGGGCGAGGGCCGCGACCGTTACATCTTCCGCGACCGGCCCAACAACTGGCAGTCCACCTTCAGCGGCCCGGCCTGGACCCAGGTGGACGACGGGTCGTGGTACCTCCACCTGTTCGCGCCCGAGCAGCCGGACTTCAACTGGCGCAACCCCGAGGTCCGGGAGGAGTTCCTGGACATCCTGCGGTTCTGGCTGGACAAGGGCGTCGACGGGTTCCGCATCGACGTGGCGATGGGGCTGTTCAAGGCGGAGGACCTGCCGGACGTGCGCGACCAGTCGTTCATGTCCAAGTCCCCGGTCTGGGGTCAGCCGGAGGTCCACGACGTCTACCGCGACTGGCGGGCGCTGCTCGACACCTACCCGGACGAGCGGATGGCGGTGGGCGAGGTGTGGACCGACACGCTGGAGGACCTGGCGCTGTACGTGCGCCCGGACGAGCTCCACCAGAGCTTCAACTTCGCCTGGCTGCAGGCGCCCTGGTCGGCGACCGCGTTCAGGAAGGTGATCGACGACACGGTGGCGACGGTCCCGTTCGCCACCTGGGTGCTGTCCAACCACGACGTGGTACGCCACCGCACCCGTTACGGCACGGCCGACCCCGGCACCGGCATGGCGCGGGCGCGGGCCGCTCTCCTGGCGACACTTGCCCTCCCCGGGTCGGCATATCTCTACCAAGGGGAGGAACTCGGACTCCCTGAGGTAGAGAATCTTCCTCCGGAGGCGCGGCAGGACCCGGTCTTCAAGCGCTCGAAGGGCGAGCTGCCGGGCCGCGACGGCTGCCGCGTGCCGATCCCGTGGTCCGCTCGGGGCGACTCGTACGGGTTCTCGCCCGAGGGGGTGAAGCCGTGGCTGCCGCAGCCCGACGAGTTCGCCGAGCTGAGCGTGGCCCGGCAGACCGGCGATCCCGGTTCGATGCTGGAGTTCTACCGGCGCGCCCTGGCCTGCCGGCGGGAGCTGGCCCGGACCGTACCGTACGGGCTGGAATGGCTGGAGTCGTCCGAGGACGTGCTCGTGTTCGCGCGCGGGCCGCTGGTGTGCGCGATCAACTGCGGCACCGAGCCGGCGCCGCTGCCGCCGCACGAGAGCGTGCTGCTGTCCAGCGGCCCGGTCGGCGGCAGCCTGCCGCCCGACACGGCCGTGTGGCTCCGGCGCGCCGTCAGCTAGCCCGGGTGGCGCGCTCGTCGCGGACCGGGATGACCGGTAGCGAGACCAGCGCGCACGCCAGACCCGCGGCGAAGGCCGCCCAGTAGCCCGACTGGGTGATCAGCAGTCCGGCGAGGGGGGTGACGGCCAGCGCCACCGTGTTCTGCACCGTGTTGTGGACGCCGAGCACCCGGCCGGCCGCCGCGGGCCCGGCCAGCTCGCCGGCGGCGAGGTAGGCCAGCCCGTTCCCGGCCACGGTGATCACCGCGGCCAGCGCCAGCATGGCCACGCCCAGCCCGGATCCCGCGTACGTGCCGAGCACCAGCAGGGCGAGGGCGGCGAGCGCGGTGAGGGTGAGCAGCCGCAGCGGCGCCATCCGCAGTCCGGTCACGTCGGACCAGCGGCCCGCCGCGACCCGCGTGGCGGCCCCGGCGACGGCCGCCCCCGCGAACAGCTGCCCGGCCGCCACGCCGTCCCACCCGTACACCTCGACCAGGCAGGCGACCCCGTACGTGCCGACGACGACCTGCGGCACCACGTGCAGCCCGCTCGTGGCGTGCACGCGCCAGAGCGCGGGCTGCCGGTACGGGGACCCGGCGGGCTTCCTGGCGGCCCCGGCGACGGCGTGCGGCGGTTCGGCCAGGAACACGCCCGCCAGCACGGCGGCCAGCAGGCTCACGCCCGCGCAGACCAGCATGACGCCGGAGATGCCGTACGCCCGCGCCACGGGCGGCAGCGTGAACCCGGCCACGGCCATGCCGAGCGTGTACGAGACCTGCCGCACTCCCATGGCCACGCCGCGCTCGGGCGGCTCGAACCAGCGCAGCACGATGCGTCCGCCGCCCACCATCGCGGCGCAGCCCGCCGCCCCGGCCCCGGCGAGCAGCGCGACCACCGCCCAGGCGTTCCCCGCGAAGGAGGCTGCGGCTAAGAGCAGGGCGGCACCGCCGACGCCCAGGCCGAGGATCAGCCGCTCGCCGTACCGGTCGGCCAGCGCGCCCCAGGCGACCAGGGCGAGCAGGATGCCGATGCCGGGCGCGTTGGCGATGATCCCGGCCACCGGCAGGGAGACGCCGAAGTGACGCTGGATGTCGGGGATGACCAGAGGCAGCCCGGCCAGGCCGAGGGTGACGCCGGCGTGCGCGTTGACCCCGAGGGCCAGCATGAGCCAGCGCCGTCGGTGCGGGGCGCTCACGCGAAGCGTTTGAGGTACGCCATCTCGTCCTCGGTGAGCCGGCGCGGTGCCGCCCGCTCGGCGTCGTAGGCCACCAGCTTGGAGGTGGCCGTGACGTACAGCTCGTCGTCGTCGAGGATCTCGTACTTCAGCGTGAAGCGCACCGGGCTGATCTCGGTCACCCACGACTCGACCCGGACCGGCTCCGCGCGGAGGCCGAGCGGCCGCAGGTAGTCGATCTCGTGGCGGGTCACGACCAGGCCCTTGAAGGGGGGTTCGCCCGCCTTGTACGGATCGACGTGGAGCATTCCCCAGCGGGCGTCCTCAAGGTAGTCGAAGAAGCGGACGTTGTTCACATGTCCTTGCGAGTCGATGTCCGCGAATCGCACCATTCGGAGAAAGACGTGCCGTTGCGCCAGGGAGTGTTCAACCACGAGGCAACGGTACCGGTTCGCCGTCAAGACCCCGACAGGGCCTACCATTTCTAGATTTGCTTACTAGAATTTTGTTCGCATCAGTCAGCCGAGGGATCGAGGTGTCGAGATGAGCGGGATCGCCGAGGGCCGCGTGGTGATCGTCACGGGCGCGGCCAGGGGCATCGGCCGGGGGCACGCGCTGGAGTTCGCCCGGCAGGGCGCCAAGGTGGTGGTGAACGACCTGGGCGCCGAGGTGGACGGCACTGGCTCGTCCGGGGCGGCGGCGGAGGTCGTCGCGGAGATCGAGGCCATGGGCGGGGAGGCGATCGTCAACGGCGAGGACGTCGCCGACTTCGACGGCGCCAGGCGGCTGGTCGAGGCCGCCGTCGAGCGCTTCGGCGACCTGCACGTGCTGGTCAACAACGCCGGGATCCTGCGCGACCGGATGCTGTTCAACATGAGCGCCGAGGAGTGGGACGCGGTGGTCCGGGTGCACCTGGGCGGCACGTTCGCCCCGCTGCGCCACGCCGCCGCCTACTGGCGCGAGCAGGCCAAGGCCGGTCGGCCCGTCGACGCCCGGATCATCAACACCACCTCGTCCTCCGGCATCTACGGCAACCCCGGCCAGGGCAACTACGGCGCGGCCAAGGCGGGCATCGCGGGCCTGACCGTGATCGCCGCCAGGGAGCTGGAGCGCTACGGCGTCACGGTCAACGCCATCGCGCCGACCGCGCTGACCCGGATGACCGACGGGATCATCCCGGGCGACGCCGACGCGGACCCCGACGACGTGGCGCCGCTCGTGGTCTGGCTGGGCAGCGCCGAGTCGCGCGGCGTCACTGGCCGGGTGTTCAACGTGCGGGCCGGGCGGATCAGCGTGGCCGAGGGCTGGCACGCGGGCCCGGAGGTGGACAAGGGCTCCCGCTGGGACCCGGCGGAGCTGGGCGCGGTGATCCCGGCGCTGGTGGACAAGGCCGCGCCGAACGCGCTGACCAACGGGAAGATCCCCGGCCGGGAGGCTAGCGGATCCTGAGCGGGTCGAGGCGGCGGATCAGCGTCATCGCCGCCTCGGCCACCTCGCGCGCGTCCTCCTCGGAGTCGCTGGTGGCCACCTCGCGGGCGGCCTCGCCGATGATGCTGGTCAGCACCGTCACGGTTAACCGGTCGAGCGGGTCGCCGCCGGAGCCGAGCAGCACGGCGTTCTGCCGTACCCACTCGCGGTTGCGCGTGCGGCGGATCAGCTCGAAGCCGGGCGGCCCGTCGCCGTCGATGAACAGCCGGACCAGGTCGCGCCGCTCCCACGCGCCGTCGAGGTAGGCGCGGGCGCCGGCGATGAGCAGCTCGACCGGGTCGGTGACGCCCTCCTGCTTGGCCCGCGCCACGCTGGCGCCCGCGGCCTGCTCGTGGGCCGCCTGATGGTCCTCGTAGAGGGCGAGGAACAGCTCGGTCTTGCCGCCGAAGTGGTGGTAGAGGCTGCCGACGCTGGAGCCGGCGCGGGCGACGACCTCGGAGACCCCGGCCTCGGCGAAGCCGTGCTCGCCGAACACCTCCCGCGCCGCCTGGAGCATGCTCTTGCGGGTCTGCGCCGTACGGCTCCATTCCCACGAGGTCTTGCGTGCCATGCGAACATCTTAGAGGCGAGAAATTCTAGAATCATATTCTTGACAGCCTGCCGCACGAGAGCCGAACCTTCTCCTAGAGGTTTGTTCTAGGAAGTGAGGCGGCCGTGGACTTCTCGCTCAGCACCGAGGAACGGCAGATCAGGGACACCGTCCGGGCCTTCGTGGAGAAGGAGATCATGCCGCTGGAGCCGGACGTGCTGCGCAACGAGCGCGCCGGCCACCCCGCGCTCGACCCCGGCGTCACCCAGGAGCTGCGGGACAAGGCGCGCAAGACCGGCCTGTGGGGCATCAACACCCCCGAGGAGTACGGCGGCGCCGCGCTCGGCCCCATCATGTCGGCGATCATCGCCATGGAGGTGGGCCGCACGTTCGTGCCGTTCACCTTCGGCGGCAGCGCCGACAACATCCTGTACGCCGGCACCGACGAGCAGAAGCGCCGCTACCTGATCCCCACCATCGAGGGCGAGCGCCGCTCCTGCTTCGCCATCACCGAGCCGGGCGCGGGCTCCGACGCCCGCAACATCAGCGCCAGGGCCGTACGCGACGGCGCCGAGTGGGTCATCAACGGTGAGAAGACGTTCATCACCGGCGGCAGCGAGGCCGACTTCGTCATGGTGTTCGCCGTCGCCGAGCCGTACGGGGTCACCTGCTTCCTCGTCGACCGCGACATGGGCTGGACGTCCGAGCCGATCCCCACGATGGGCGAGTGGGGGCCCGCGTCGCTGGTGTTCCAGGACGTCCGGGTGCCGGAGGAGAACATCCTGGGCGAGCTGGGCAAGGGCTTCGAGCTGGCCATGCAGTGGATCGGCCAGGGCCGTTACATGATCCCCGCCAGGGCCATCGGCTCGGCCGAGCGGATGCTGGGCATGGCCGTCGAGTACGCGAAGATCCGCAAGTCCATGGGCCAGGCGATCGCCGGATACCAGGCGATCCAGTGGATGATCGCCGACTCGCAGGTGGAGATCGAGGCGGCCAAGTGGCTGACGCTCTACGCGGCCTGGCGCGTCCAGCAGGGCATGGACGCCCGGCACGCCTCCTCGATCGCCAAGCTCAACGGCGCGGTCATGGCGAACCAGGTGGTCGACCGGGTGCTGCAGATCCACGGCGGCATGGGCTACACCAAGGAGCTGCCGATCGAGCGGTGGTACCGCGAGCTGCGGCTGCTGCGCATCTTCGAGGGCACCGACGAGATCCAGCGCCGCACGATCGCGCGCAACCTGATCAAGGGCCACGCCCGGCTCGGCACGATCGGGGAATGACCCCGGCTCAGGAAGCGGCGGTGTACCACCGCTTCCTGAAGCCTCACGGCAGCCGGTTCGACAGCACCAGCGTGGCGGCCGAGGCGAACATGCCGCCGTTCCCCAGCACGACGCTCACCTCCACCCCCGGCACCTGCGCGGCCGCCTCACCGCGCAGCTGCCGCACCGCCTCCTGGATGGCGAACATCCCGTACATCCCGGTATGCGTGTACGACAGGCCGCCGCCGTTCGTGTTCAGGGGCAGCCGGCCGCCGGGTGAGGTGTGACCCTCGGCGATGAACGCGCCGGCCTCGCCCCGCTTGACGAACCCCAGGTCCTCCAGCCCGTAGATCGGCACGTGCGCGAAGGCGTCGTACACCATCAGGTGGTCCACGTCGTCGTGCGAGATGCCCGCCTCGGCGAACGCGGCCTCCCCCGACAGGCGGAACCCCTTGGCCGTGGTGAAGTCCTCCATCTGCGAGATCATCGGCGAGTCCATCGCCTCGCCCGAGCCCAGCAGGTAGACCGGGTCGTCACGCCGGGCCAGGTCCGCGCTCGTGACGACCAGCGCGCCGCCGCCGTCGGTCACCAGGCAGCACTCCAGCAGGTGGAACGGGTAGGCGACGATCCGCGAGGCCAGCACGTCGTCCACCGTGATCAGGTCGCGGTGCATCGCCCGCGGGTTCAGGTGCGCCCAGCGCCGCTGCGCCACCGCGACCTCGGCGAGCTGCTCGTGGGTGAGGCCGAACTCCTTCATGTAGCGCAGCGCCGTCAGCGTGAACGTGGTCGTCGGGCCCATCACCCCGTACGGCATCTCGAACTGGCCCATCAGCGAGTCGGGCGCCATCGAGAACCGCGGCGCCCCGATCCGGGACCGGCCCGACTCGCCGTGCGTGATCAGCACCGTACGGCAGAGCCCCGCCCGGATGGCGGCGGCCGCGTGGCGCACGTGGAACAGGAACGACGAGCCGCCGACCCCGGTGCCGTCGAGCCAGGACGGGGTGATGCCCAGCGCGTGGGCGACCTGGATGGGGCCCGGGGTGCCGACGGTGGCGATGCCGTCGATGTCGTCCTTGGTCATGCCCGCGTCGGCCAGCGCGTTGCGCGCGGCCTCCAGGTGGAGCTCCATCGTCGAGTGGCCGGGCAGCCTGCCGACCGCGTCGGTCTCGGCGGCGCCCGCGATCACCGGGTTCACTGGGCACCGCCCGCCGGCTCGAAGAGGGGCACGTGCACCTCGCCACGTTCCTCGAACGTCACCCGCAGCGGCATGTCGAGCTCCAGGTTCTCGGGCGCGGGCTCGACGCCGACCAGGTTCGTCATCATCCGCACCCCCTCCTCCAGCTCCACCACCGCGATCGCGTACGGCCCCTCGAACCCGGGCGCCGGCCGGTGGTTGATCACGTACGAGTAGAGCGTGGCCCTGCCGCTGGCCCGCACCCACTCGACGGAGCCGGAGCCGCAGCGGGGGCAGCTCGGCCGGGGATAGAAGTAGTGACGCTCGCAGGCCAGGCAGCGCTGGATCCTGAGCTCTCCGGCCGCCGTCCCGTCCCAGAAGGGCTGGGTGTCGGGAGTGGGGCGTGGTACGGGCTTCATGGGGCTCCCGCCTCTCGGTTTTAGAACCCCACTCTAGATTTTTCTTCTGCGTTTGCTCAAGGGCTCGGGATCCCGTTCCCGTTCCTGCCCTCGCCGGCCAGCACCTCCTCCAGCGTCGCCCTCGGCCCGTCCGGGCGCGGACCCACCTGGGCGAGCTGGATCAGCACCCCGTGCGCCTCCTTCGGATGCAGAAACACCTCCCGCCAGCGGGGATCCGACAGGTTCAGCCCGTGCAGCCGGTAGCCCTTCCCCCTCAGTCCGGCCACGGCCGCGTCGATGTCGCTCACGTGGAAGTTGAGATGGTGCACGCCGCCCCTGCCCCGGGTCAGCTCGAAGAAGCTGTCGAAGAACGTCGAGCCGGGCAGCGGCTCCATCAGTTCGATCTTGCTCCCGTTGGTGTAGGTGAGCTGCAGGGTCCGGTATCCGGCCTGCCGGTTGTCGCCCCCGCCCCCGAGGTGCCGCCCACCGAGCAGGTCGCGGTAGATGGGCAGCAGGTCCCTGATGCGCGGCGCGGCCACGGCCGTGTGGTCGAAGGCCACCTCGACGCCGTCCAGTTCGAGCTCCACCCGGACTCCTTCCCCTCAGCGAATCTAGAATCTGATTCTAGACATCCCTCGTGCACCCAGGAAACGCGAGATCCCGCACGGAGACGGTCTCCGTGCGGGATCCGGGGTGGAACCACGTGATCAGTCGCGGTGCAGCTTGCGGTAGGTCACCCGGTGCGGGCGGGCCGCGTCGGCGCCCAGCCGATCGATCTTGTTCTTCTCGTAGTCGGCGAAGTTGCCCTCGAACCAGAACCAGTTGGACCCTTCCTCCCACGCCAGGATGTGCGTGGCGATCCGGTCGAGGAACCACCGGTCGTGGGAGGTGATGACGGCGCAGCCAGGGAACTCCAGCAGCGCGTTCTCCAGCGAGGACAGCGTCTCGGTGTCGAGGTCGTTGGTGGGCTCGTCGAGCAGCAGCACGTTGCCGCCCTGCTTGAGGGTCAGCGCCAGGTTGAGCCGGTTGCGCTCGCCGCCGGACAGCACGCCCGCCTTCTTCTGCTGGTCGGGCCCTCTGAACCCGAACGCGGCGATGTAGGCGCGCGACGGCATCTCGACGTTGCCGACCTTGATGTGGTCGAGCCCGTCGGAGACGACCTCCCACACGTTCTTGTTGGGGTCGATGCCGCCCCGGCTCTGGTCGGCGTACGAGATCTTGACGGTGTCGCCGACGGTGATGGCGCCGCCGTCGGGCTGCTCGTCGCCCGTGATCATGCGGAAGAGCGTGGTCTTGCCGACGCCGTTGGGGCCGATGATGCCGACGATGCCGTTACGCGGCAGGTCGAAGGTGAGCTTCTCCATCAGCAGGCGGTCGTCGAAGCCCTTGGTGAGATCCTCCGCCCTGATCACCGTGGTGCCGAGGCGCGGGCCCGGCGGGATCTGGATCTCGTCGAAGTCGAGCTTGCGGTGCTTGTCGGCCTCGGCCGCCATCTCCTCGTAGCGCTGGAGCCGGGCCTTGCTCTTGGTCTGGCGGGCCTTCGGGTTGGACCGGACCCACTCCAGCTCGTCTTCGAGGCGCTTCTTGCGCTTGACGTCCTTCTGGCCCTCGACCCTGAGCCGGGCCGCCTTGGCCTCGAGGTAGGTCGAGTAGTTGCCCTCGTAGGCGTAGGCACGGCCGCGGTCGAGCTCGAGGATCCAGGTCGCGACGTTGTCGAGGAAGTAGCGGTCGTGGGTGACGGCCAGGACGGTGCCGGCGTACTTCTCCAGGTGCTGCTCCAGCCACTGGACGCTCTCGGCGTCGAGGTGGTTGGTCGGCTCGTCGAGCAGCAGCAGGTCGGGCGCCTCCAGCAGCAGCTTGCAGAGGGCCACGCGGCGGCGCTCGCCACCGGACAGCGTCGTCACGTCGGCGTCGGGCGGCGGGCAGCGCAGGGCGTCCATCGCCTGCTCCAGCTGGCTGTCGAGATCCCAGGCGTTGCGATGCTCAAGCTGCTCCTGCAGCTTGCCCATCTCGTCGAGCAGCTCGTCGCTGTAGTCGGTGGCCATCTGCTCGGCGATCTCGTTGTAGCGCTCGAGCATCCTCATCGTCTCGGCGACGCCCTCCTGGACGTTGCCGAGCACGGTCTTCTCCTCGTTGAGAGGCGGCTCCTGCTGGAGCATGCCCACGGTGAAGCCCGGCATCAGCCGCGCCTCGCCGTTGGACGGCTGCTCCAGACCGGCCATCATCCGGAGCAGCGTCGACTTGCCCGTGCCGTTGGGCCCCAGGACACCGATCTTGGCCCCTGGCAGGAACGACAGGGTGACGTCGTCAAGGACAACCTTGTCGCCATGCGCCTTGCGCACGCGCTGAAGCGTATAGATGTACTCCGGCATGGTATCTAGCTTAGGGGCTCCCGCCCGAGCTTCCGAACGGGACGGCGAAGGGCCTTCCTGGCCGGGCCTGCCGGGGAGCCGCGAGGTCAGCCGGCCGGGTCGCCCTGGAGACGGGGCGGGACGGCGGGGACGCAGACGCGGTTTCTGCCCAGCTCCTTGGCCCGGTAGAGGGCCAGGTCGGCGGCCGCCAGGAGCTCGATGAGGTCGTCGCCGTGCTCGGACATCAGGGCGACGCCCGCCGAGACCGTGACCGAGATGACCGCCTCGTCGGCGGGGACGGACATGCGGCCGATCCGGGCACGCAGACGCTCGGCGACCCGGCGGGCCTCGTGCAGGTCGGCCCCCGGCAGCAGCACGACGAACTCCTCGCCGCCGAAGCGCCCCACCAGGTCGTAGTCGCGCAACTGGCCGCGGAGCACGTCCGCCACGTTGACCAGCACCAGGTCTCCGGCCAGATGCCCGTGGGCGTCGTTGACCCGTTTGAAGTGGTCGATGTCGATGATCAGGAGCGCGAGCGTCTCTCCCGTACGGCGCGCGCGGACGATCTCGGTGTCGGCCTCCCGCTGCCAGGCGGCGGCGTTGAGCAGGCCGGTCTTCGCGTCGGTGCGGGCCGCCGCCTGCAGCTGGGCGTGCAGGAGGCTGCGCTGGAGCAGCACGACCGGGGGGAGGGCGAGCAGCAGCAGGATGGGGTGCAGGCCGCACCCGACGGTCACCGTGACGCCGAGGCACAGCTCCACCACGTCCAGCGTGAAGCTCTCCCGGTCCCAGAGCACCGCGCGCCAGCCGAGGTCGGGGTTGGCGGTGTGGGCGGCGATCGCGATCAGGGCGGTGTTGATGAGCGCGAACACCACGGCGGCCAGGATAGCCAGCATGATGGTGGCGCTGTCGCTCCCCGAGAGCGGCCAGGCTTCCGGGGCCAGCCCGTGGAACAGCAGGGACGCCGCGCACCCGGCCAGGCCGATCGCGGCCGCGCTGAACACCCGCCGGTGCAGCACCGCCGCCCGGACCCGCAGCTGCAGCAGCGTCTGCAGCACGATCGGCGCGAGCAGCGCGTACACCGGCGGCAGCAGCAGCGCGACGGGCAGCCACCAGGCCGACAGCAGGTCACGCGACACCCCCGCCGGCATGCCGAGCCGTCGGGTGGCCTCGATGCAGACCGCGCCGCAGCCCATCAGCGCCGCGAAGACCATCAGGCTGCGCCAGTGGAAGGGGGTGGTGAGGGCCGTCGCGGCGATCGCGGCCAGGTCGGCGACGACGATCACGCTGATGTAGGCGACCAAGGCCCGGCGTTGGCCGAGAAATGGCCATCGGGAGACCAATGCGGACAGACCGTCACGTCGCTTTATCGAGGTGTGACTGGCCGCCGCCATGTGGTCTCCCCTCCCACTAACGATGTGTAACACAATAGTTGCGGAGTGTGCGGTGCGCGATGGGAAACGATAGCTTTGCCAGAGAAACCGCAGAGCTTATGTGGTTGGCTAGATGTGGACACGGTTCGCTTCCGCGAACAAGCCACTGCGAAGGGAGCACATCATGATGCGGGGCGTCATCTGGACTTGACGACCGCCCTTGCCCTCCACGCGGGCGACCCATCGGCCCCGGCGCTCACCACTCAGCGCGCCACCGATGCCCCCTCCCCCCACCTTCCCGGGGCCCGGTTCGTCTTCCCGCATCCCTCGTGTTCCAGCATCACCCGCGCGACCTCTCGCCAACGCCGAGGTCATCTCATCGACCTCTTCGGGAAACCCCCGGGCTAGGCACCGTGAGGCATGCCCCCGGCCCGCTCATCCCGCCGTCACCCCGGAGAGCCTGCGGAGAACCGGGGAGATCCCGGCCGGACGCCCGCCACCGGCTACGCGACATCGGCGCGCCGTTTCCGGCGCGGGACCTCCTGGCGGGACGCCAGAGGCGGCGCACCACCGCCAGCGGCCGGACCTCCTGACGGGACGCCGGGATCGGCGCGCCACTTCCACCACCGGACCACCTGGCCGGACGCCGGAGCCGGCACGCCGTTTCCGGCGCGGACCCTCCTGGCGGGACGCCGGGGCCGGCGCGCCACCGCCAGCACCGGACCACCCGACCGAACGCCAGAGACGGCGCGCCACCGCCAACGCCGGACCACCTGACCGGACGCCAGGATCGGCGCGCCACTTCCAGCGCCGGATCACCTGACCGGACGCCAGGATCGGCGCGCCACCGCCAGCACCGGACCACCTGACCGAACGCCACGGTCGGCGCGCCACCGCCGGCACCGGACCACCTGGCCGGACGCCGGAAATGGCGCGCCGCCATGGACGGGGCATCAGGCTGCGGCTCGCTCTTCCTGTGGCCACTCGGCGTCTTCGGACTCCTTCTCGTTGTCGTCGGCGCCGATGATGCGCACCGCGGCCTCGTCCGCCGGGATCTCCCTGACCACCATGCCGGGCCCCTTGCGGGCGGCGCCCATCGCCCAGTCCTGGGTCTCCTCGTCGAGGCGGTCGCGCATCTCCCTGCTCACTGGGCCGCCGCCCGCCCGCTCGGGCTTGACGAAGGTGCCGGTGCCCCAGCGCAGGTCGTGGCCCACGGCCGAGGCCTCGACCTCGGGCATGAAACGCCGGTCGCCCTCAGGGCCGAACTCGCGGATGCGGAGCTTGCCCGACACCACCACCGGCTGCCCGACCCGTACGGACTGGGCGACGTTGTCGCCCAGCGCGCGCCAGCAGCGCACCGCGAAGCAGACCTTCTCGCCGTCGGCCCACTGGCCCGACTTCCTGTCGAAGTAGCGATGGGCGGTGAGCACCCGGAGCGAGGTGACCTTGGAACCGTCGTCGAAGGTGTATTGACGCGGCTCCGCCGCGACGTTGCCGGTGAGCGTGACGTAGATGTCGTTCATCCGTTGCCTCCCCTGTGGCGGGCCGGACGCCCGCGACCTGGGACCACGGTGCCGACCACGGCCCGCCCGCGAAGCCGCCGAGCGGTGTTCTGGGGATGGCCGCCCGGCGGGAACGGAGGCTGTGGAAGGTCAGCTCGACAGGCCGCGCATGGCGGTGTAGAAGGCGTGGTGGCGGGCGAGTTCGCGCTCCACCGGCTCCACCACCATCTTCTCCGCGATCGCCGCCACCCGCCGCCGCATCTCCCGCTCCAGCCGCTCCCGCTCGCGCGAGGCGCCCAGCTCGACGAAGTTGCGTGAGGCGATGCCCGACAGGGCGCCCAGCCCGAGCACCGACACCGTCATCAGCGCCGCCCACGGCAGCGCTGCGGTGTCGCCCATCAGTTCCAGCGCCGGCGGCAGCGCGCCCGGTATGAGCAGCCCCAGCAGGAGCCAGAGCACGCCGCACCCGAACGCCGCCACCAGGGCGTACTGCCACGCCTTGAGCAGCCGCCACCAGGCGGGCACCCGGTCGAGCTGGGGCGCGACCTGGGTGAGGTCCTCGGTGAGCGCCGACGGCACCTTGCCCAGCCGGGAGCGGGCCGCGTGGTGGAGCGACGACCGCCACACCGGGTGCATGGTGCCCGACAGCCCTTCGGCCAGCGCCTGGACGGCGTTGGTGACCTCGGCCGCCTGCGCGGTCACGGTGCCGGCGGCGATGCCCTTGATCTCGTCGCTGACGTCCTCCAGGCGGAGGCTCTTGATCGGGTCGGGGCGGAACCGGTCGGCCCAGCGCGGGAACGGCCAGCCCACCCACCGGTTGGAGCGCTCGACGTAGATGTTCTCCATGGCCTCGCCCACGGCCGGCACGCCGACGGCGTCGCAGAGCGCGTCCACCAGGCCCATCTTGCGGGCCTCGTCCACCGCGGCGGGGATGGCCAGCGCCTCCCCGACCGGCATGGCGGCCGTCATCCGCTGCTCCAGCTTGCGGAGGTCGGCCTCCAGCCTCTGGATCGCGGCCCGGCGACGGGAGACGGCCGCCGCGACGACGCTCTTGAGGCTCTCGACGCCGCGGCCGGTGACGGCCGAGGTCGGCACGACCGTCGGGTGCTCGACGCCTTCGCGGCGGAGCAGGTCGTTGAGGTCGATGACCAGCTCGGCCAGTTCCTCGGTGGAGAGCCGGTCGGCCTGGTTGAGCGCGAACACGGTCACCGCCTCGTGGCCCGCCAGCTCGGTGACGTAGCGGCGGTGGGTGGAGGCGTCGGCGTACTTCTGCGGGTCGAGCACCCACACCACCAGGTCGGCCAGCCCGATGAGCCGGTCGGCCTCGTTGTCGTTGAGCGCCCTGATCGAGTCGTGGTCGGGCAGGTCGAGCAGGATGAGCCCGTGCAGCTGGCTCTCGCCCTTGTCCAGCGCGCTGGCCCGGGCGAACCGGTGGCGCCACTGGATCTGCAGCCAGTCGAGCAGCGGCGCCGCGCCTTCGAGCCCCCACACGCAGGCGTGGGTGCGGGCGGTGGTGGGCCGCCGCACGCCGGTCGGCGACAGCTCCAGCCCCGAGACGGCGTTGAACAGCGACGACTTGCCGCTGCCCGTGCCGCCCGCGAGGGCGACCACGGTGTGCTCCGACGACAGCTTGAGCCGGTCACCGGCGCGCAGCAGCAGCGACTCGGCCTCCGACATCAGCTTGGGGTCGAGCCGTCCGGGGCCGAGCTCCACGACCTTGGACAGCGCGGACAGCCGGGACGAGAGCCCCGGCCTGGGCGTGGTGACGGTGGTCATCGTGCGACCTCAAGGTTGTACGTGGCCTGGTAGAGCCGCGTCGCGGCGGACTCGTCGGGGATGCCGGCCGAGTCGAGCGCTTGCACGTATCGCATGGACTCCTCGTCGAACAGCATGCTGATCCTGGCCCGCAGGTCGCTCAGCGCCTTGGCGCCGATGCCGCGCAGCGACTCGGCGCCCAGCAGCGCCTTGACCAGCCGGTGCGGCACCCCCTCGACATGGCCGCCGCTGAACATGGCGACCATGAAGATCAGCGACAGCGAGTCGGCGTCGAACGACACCAGCTTCGACACCGTCCGCTTGGCCACGCCCTCGGTGCGGACCAGCTCGGTGACGTGTTCCTGCCAGGCCGCGACAGCCCGGCCGGCGTGCCGTACGAGGTCGTCGGAAGGCCGCTCCAGGCCGTCGGCGAGCGCCGCCCCGACCTCGGCGCGGTGCCGCCAGCGGGCGGTCACCTCCTCAGCCGCGCGGGTGGCGGCGGCCACGATCACGGACTCCAGGCCGGCCCGCAGCGCCGCCCTGAACGCGATGATCCGCTCGGGCGTCTGCCTGCCGCTCCTGGCGCGCTTGCGCAGCTGGAGCGAGCGCATCAGGTCGCCGGAGCCGGCGAAGTCCTGCCAGCGGGCGAGCACCTCGCCGTGGATCAGCGCGCCGCTCCTGAACGCCTTGTCGAGGTCCGTGAGGGCGCCGAGGTAGGCGGCCTCCACGTCGCCGCGCAGCTCACCGCGGAAGGCGACCTGCGCCTCCAGGTGCTTGGCCAGCGCCGGCACGCGGGTGCGGAAGCTGTCGAGCACGCCGTTGAGCGTCTCCCTGACCGCCTGGGCGCGGCGGGCCCCGTCGACGGACAGCTCGGCGAGCCACAGCCGCAGCTCGGTCACCTCGCTGTCGGGCAGCCGACCGTCGGCGACCTTCGACTCGCTGATGACGAACCGGTCGATCTCGCCCAGGCCGTACTCGGTGAGCATCCGGACGAAGTGCTTGAGCACCACCTCGCGGGCCCTGTCCTGGACGCGGGAGAGCACGATGGCCAGCCTGGCGCCGCGCTCCTTGGCCAGGCGGAGGAGGTTCCAGGCGGGGGCGTCGGCGTAGCGGGCGGCGGTGGTGACGAAGATCCACAGGTCGGCGGCGTCGAGCATGCGGTGGGCGATCTCGTGGTGCTCCTCGACGACCGAGTCGATGTCGGGGGTGTCGAGCAGCGCCACGCCCTGGGGCAGCTTCTCCGTGGCGCTGATCACGATGCCGCGCTGGCCCGCCTCGGGCCTGGCCTGGTCGAACCGTCGCAGGCCGCCCAGCAGCTCGCCCTCGGCGAACCACTGGCGGTCGTCGGGATGGCAGACCAGGACGGGCACGCCGGTGGTCGGCCGCCGCACGCCGGTGCGCGAAACGTTCTTCTCGGCGAGGGAGTTGACCAGCGTGGACTTGCCCGCGCCGGTCGAGCCCGCGACCACGATCAGGGCGGGCGCGGTGTTCATCCGCACCCTCGGCAGCACGTAGTCCTCAAGCTGGGCGAGCAGCTCGCCGCTCGCCTTGCGCGCCTCGCCGGCGCCCGGCAGGTCGAGCCCGAACCGCAGCGACGCCACACTCTCGCGCAGCGCCCCGAGCGCCGCCGCCATCGCCTTCACGGTCTCAGGCGGCAACTCCTCCTCACGTACGCCCTCCGCCTCGGGCCCCTCGGATACGGACTCCGCCTCGGCCTCAGGCTTGTCAGGTACAGAATCCGCCTCGGGCCCCTCGGATACGGAGTCCGTCTCGGTCTCGGTCTCCTCCGGTACGGAGTCCGTCTCGGTCTCGGTCTCCTCCGGCACGGAGTCCGCCTCGGTCTCGGGACTCTCCCGTACGGAGTCCGGCTCGTCGCCGAAGTCCTCCGGTACGGACTTCGCCTCGGGCTCCTCCGGTACGGAGTCCGCCTCGTCTTCGTCGGCGACGGCCTTCTCGTCAGCGCTGTCCCCGGGTGCTTCGGCCGGAAGGCCGGACTCGGCGGCCTCGGATGCGTCGGACTCGGCGGGCGCCTCCGGCTCGGAGTCCTCGACGGCGACCGGTTCGCGCTTGGCCGCAGGAGTTCCCTCCGGAGCCTGGTCCGTCTCCTCCCCGGTCGCGGGCTCCGGCTCGGCGGCCGCGGCCCCGGAGCCTCTGACGACCGGGCCGAAGGCGTCGAGCTGGGGCTCAGCGGGCGCCTCGGGACCCGGCTTCGAGTCCCCGGAGGCGAACGGCGTGAAGGCATCGAACTCGGGCTCGGAGCGCTCGGCGACACCCGGCTCACGCCTCCCGGCGGGAGACTCCGGCTCGGAGCGCTCGCCGGCCCGGCTCCCGGCAGGAGAGTCCCGCCCGGGTCGGGCGGCGGAGCTCTCCGGCGGGCCGGTGGCTTCGCGTTCCGGCTTCGCGCCTGGCGGGCGGCCCGCAGCCCGCTTTGGCTCGGCGGGTAGGTCCGCCGGGGGGCCCGGGGGCGCGTCGGTAATGGCGGGGAGGCTCAGGGTCTGCTCCCCTGGCCGCTCTCCGCGCCCGTCATCCATGGCGGTGTTCAAGGCAGGCGCTCCGCTCGAACCATCTCGACCTCCTGGCCGACCTCGACGACATCGCCGACGACGATGATCGCCGGTGGCCGTATCCCAGCCGCGGACACGCGTTCGGCCACGGTGGAAAGCGAAGCGGTGACCGCCCGCTGGGTCGGAAGGGTACCGTCCTGCACCACCATTACGGGAGTCTCCGGTGGACGTCCGTCTCGGATGAGGGCCTCGGCGACCGCGGGCAGCCGCTCGACGGCCATCATGAGCACCAGGGTGCCACGGGAACGCGCCAGGCCGGGCCAGTCGACGGTGGACCGGGGGTCGTCCGGCGCGACATGCACCGAAATGACGTGGAACTCCTGGCTCACCCCGCGGTGCGTGACGGGGACACCGGCCGCGGCGGGGACCGCGACGGCGCTGGTGATGCCGGGCACGACCAGCACGGGGATGCCGGCCCGGGCGCAGGCGATCATCTCCTCGCCGCCGCGCCCGAACACGAACGGGTCGCCGCCCTTGAGCCGGACCACGAACTTGCCCTCTCTGGCGCGCTCCACCAGCAGCTCGTTGATCTTCTCCTGGGAGAGGGACCGGCCGTAGGGCACCTTGGCGGCGTCGACCAGCTCGACGTCGGGGGCCAGCTCGTCGAGCAGGGCGCGGGGCGCCAGCCGGTCGGCGACGACCACGTCGGCCTGCGCGAGGAGCTGGCGGCCGCGTACGGTGATCAGCCCGGGGTCGCCGGGCCCGCCGCCGACGAGCGCCACCCCCACCGGCTTGGTGCGGTTGCGCCGGGCGTCGACGGTGCCGTCGCGCAGCGCGCCCACCACGGCGTCGCGGATGCCGGCCGCCCTGCGCGGGTCGCCGCCCGCGGTGACGGCCACGCTGATCTCGTCGACCCGGCCGGAGGCCGGGGTCCAGGCGGCGGAGGCGTCCTTGTCGTCGGCGCGCACGCACCAGATGCGCTTGGCCTCGGCCTCGGCGGCCACCGCGGTGTTGACCGGCCGGTCGTCGGTGCACGCCTGGACGAGCCAGGCGCCGTCGCAGTCGCCCACCTGGTAGGGCCGGGCGTGCCAGGTGACCCGGCCCGCGGCGATGAGGTCGTCCAGAGCGGGGGTGACGGACGGCGAGACCACGGTCACTTCCGCGCCGGCGTCGAGCAGCGCGGGCACCCGCCGCTGAGCGACTCTCCCGCCACCCACGACGAGGACCCGGCGACCGGAAAGCCGCAGGCCGAGGAGGTAGGGGCCCATGGTGGGTGAATCTCCCGTTCGCGAACGTTGTGTGCTAGGTGGATAAACCTACCGGCTCCCAACGCGTCATTTGTTGCGCAGGGGTCAACGGCCGTCAAGCAGAGGCCGGCGGGGGTCCCAGCGCTCTCCGCCCGCTTCGTCGGCGCGCCGTCTGGCCATCGCCGAGAGCGCCTCCAGGACGACCCTGTTGCCGAGGAGCGCCGTGATGTCGGCGTGGTCGTACGGGGGCGCGACCTCGACGATCTCCATGCCCGCGACGGGCAGCTCGTAGCAGATGCGCCGCACCGCGTCGAGCAGTTGCCGGGCCGTGAGCCCGCCCGGCTCGGGGGTGCCGGTGCCGGGCGCGTGGCCGGGGTCGCACACGTCGATGTCGATGGACAGGAAGATCTGGTCGCACTCGTCCAGGGCGATGCGGAACGCCTCCGTGAGGCACTCCTCCAGGCCGCGGGCGACGATCTCGGTCATCTCGTAGGAGCGCATGTCCTGCCGGGCCATCCACTCCAGCGTCTCCGGCTCCGGCCAGTAGCCGCGCAGCCCGATCTGCAGGAACCGGTCACCGCGGATCGCGCCGGACTCGATCAGCCGGCGCATCGGCTGGCCGTGCCCGTACAGGTGGCCGAAGGAGATGTTCCCGGTGTCGGCGTGCGCGTCGAAGTGGATCATCGAGGTGCGGCCGGGAGCGTGCGCGCGGGCGGTGCCGCGGGCGTCCGGCAGCGCCACCGTGTGGTCGCCGCCGAGCACCACCGGGACGGCGCCGGAGGCGGCGATCCGGTGCACCGCCGACTCGATGGCCTCCAGTGAGCCCTCCACGTCGCCCGAGTAGCACTCGACGTCGCCGGCGTCGAGCACCCGCAGGTCGCGCAGGGCGTCCACGCGCAGCGCGAGGCTGGGCCTGGAGCCGTCCTGCGGCAGGTAGCAGGCCTGGCGCAGGGCCATCGGGCCGAACCTGGCGCCGGGGCGGTGGGAGGTCCCGCCGTCGAAGGGGGCGCCGAGGATGACGACGTCCGCGTCCGCGTAGCTCGCGGGGTCGTCGACGTCGCAGCGTTCGACGCCGAGGAAGGTGAGGTCCGGGCCGTACATCGGTCCGTATCTGGGCACTGGTCACCTCATCTGGTGGTTCCTGTCCCTTTCATCATCACATGTGCTTCTCGGTGACTCCGGCCGAGTCGAACGTGGCGACCTCGTGCATGACGCGGACGGCGGCGCAGACGAGCGGGTGGGCCAGCAGCCCGCCGGTGCCCTCGCCGAGCCGCAGCTCCAGGTCCACCAAAGGGCGCAGGCCGAGGTGCTCCAACGCGGCGGAATGACCCGGCTCGGCGGAGCGGTGGCCCGCGACGCAGTGGTCGACGGCGGCGGGTGAGAGCGCGGCGGCGGCCAGCGCGGCGGCCCCGGCGATCACGCCGTCGAGGATCACCGGCACCCGCGCCGCGGCCCCGCCCAGGATGAAGCCGGCGATGGCGGCGTGCTCGAACCCGCCGACGGCGGCCAGCACCCGCGACGCCTCCTGCAGCTTGAGCCCGTGCGGATCCGGCCGGCCCTCCATGAGGATGCCGTTGACCTGGAGCGCCTCGCGGACGACGGCGATCTTGCGGGCGTGGGTCTCCTCCGTGACGCCGGTGCCGAGGCCGGTCACCGCGGCGGGGTCGCGGCCGGTGAAGGCCGCGATCAGCGCCGCCGAGGCCGTCGTGTTGGCGATGCCCATGTCTCCCGTGATCAGGCACCGGGCGCCGGACGCCACCAGGTCGCGGGCCACGCCGATGCCCGCCTCCAGCGCGCGTACAGCCTCCTCGCCGGTCATCGCGGGGCCCCGCGACAGATCGGCGGTGCCGTACGCGATCTTCCGCTTGACCAGGCGGGCGTCGTCGGGCAGGTCGGCGGCGACGCCGACGTCCACCACGGTGACCGACGCCCCGATCTGGGCGGCGAAGGCGTTGGCCACCGCCCCTTCCGCCAGGAAGTTGTGCACCATCTGCACCGTGACCTCCTGCGGCCACGGGGTGACGCCGCGGGCGTGCACGCCGTGGTCGGCGGCGAAGATGGCCAGCGCGGCCGGCTCCGGCATGGGCGGCGGGCTGACCCCGGCCGCCCCGGCGAGCCGCACGGCGACCTCCTCCAGCGCGCCGAGGGACCCGCGCGGCTTGGTGAGCCGGTCCTGGTGGGCACGCGCGTCGGCGATCGCGCGGGGGTCGGCGGGGCGGAGCGCGGCGAGTGTCTCGGCGAGCACGGAACCTCCGGGGGTTCAGGGGACCAGCTGCTGGAGGGCTTCCTCGTAGCGGTCGATGACCACGTCGGCCAGCGTCTCACAGTCGCCGATCACCTCGGCGCAGCGGATGTCGAGCTCGGGGTGGCCGGCGCCGTACGCGAGCGCCTGCGCCCACACGCGCTCCAGCGTGCCGCCCGCGAACAGCAGGTAGGGCACGACGATGACGCGCTTGGCGCCGAGACGGCGGCAGCGCTCCAGCCCGCCGGGCACACCGGGCGGGGTGAGGGAGACGAACGCGGTCTCCACGGTCATGAAGTCGTACGCGTGCGTCTCCCAGAACAGCCGGGACACGCGGTGCACGTCGGCGTTGGCGGCCGGGTCGGTGGAGCCGTCACCGACCAGCACGACGGCGGTCTCACCCGGCTCGACGTGCGGCGGGACGCCGTCGGACGCGGCGCCGTCGACGGCGCGCAGCCGGGGACGGGCGCCGACCAGCTCCAGCGGGCGCGGCCTCGGCATCTCGGTGGCGGCGTCGTTGAGCCGCTCGGCGAGCAGCGCGAGCACGCGCGGGTCGGGGCCGACCGGCCGGCCGTGGTCGTACACGAGGGTGGGGTGCCGCTGCTGCTCCAGGGCCAGGGCGGCGGGGAGTTCGCCGTTGGTCCGGCTCAGGGTCAGCGGCAGCGCCACCAGGCGGTGGTGGCCGCGGGCGACCAGGGAGGCGACGGACTCGCTCAGCAGGGGCGTGGCCCGCTCGAGGTAGCCGCCCGACACGTCGGCGGCGGTCTGGTCGAGCCGGCAGCGGAGCCGGTGCACGAACCTGCCGAACTCGGCGGAATCGGCGTCGTCGTTGGAGCCCTGCCCGACAAGCAGGAGCGGCGGCTTCATGGGGAAGGTTCTCCGGTGCGTAGAAGAGGACACGCGAGGATAACCGATGTGCGGCGCTGAGCGACAGGTCAGGAAGTGCGCGCGGGTGTCGCGTGCACGACGAAGACCGGGTCGGCGGAGCTCAGGCTGTGCGCGCCGTCGGGGCCGATGACGAGCCCGGAGGCCAGGATCTGGGTGCCTTCGGCGCGGTAGCCGTGCTCGCGCAGCAGGTCGAGCACGGCGGACACGCGTTCGACGGTCTTCAGCGCGCACACCAGCGAGCGGGGCCGGCGGGCGGCGCAGGCGACGATCACGTCGGGGCCGCCGCCGCCGACGAAGACGGCGTCGGGGTCGGGCAGCGGTTCGAGCGCGGGCGGCGCCTGCCCCCGGGTGAGCGCCACCTTGACGCCGTGGCTCAGGACGTTCTCGCGCAGCCGGGCGCAGGCGTCGGCGTCGCGCTCGACGGCCATCACCGCGGCGCCGAACCTGGCGCACTCCACCGCGATCTCGCCGTTGCCCGCGCCCACGTCCCAGACCAGGTCGCCGAGCCGGGGCCCGAGCTTGGCGAGCACGTACGCGCGCACCTCGGCGGGCAGCCTGGACTCCAGCGGCAGCGCCCATCCGGCCGGTCCCGGCTGGGCGCCCGCCACCCAGCCGGGCTCCTTCCGGCGGTGCAGCGGGTCGATCACGAGCACCACGTCCGGGTCCTTCCACGGCCGGGTGGTGGCCTCGCCCATGCGGCTGTGGGTGACGCGCTCGTCGGGCCCGCCGAGGTCCTCGCACACGACGAGCGCGCGCGGGGTGGTGGGCGCGAGCTCCCTGGCGATCTCGCCGGGGCCGACGCCGGGGGTGACGAGCAGCGCGACCTTGGGGTGCGCCCGGCAGGCGTTGACCACGCGGGCGAGCTGGTGCGGGCCGGCCGGGGCGACCACGAGGGCGTCGTCCCAGTCGAGCCCGGCGCAGGCGAAGGCGCGGGTGACGATCGAGGTGGCGGGCAGCACGTGGGGCTCCAGCCCGTGGCCGCGCAGCGTGCGCACCACGCCGAAGAAGCCGGGGTCGCCCTCGGCGATCACGACGGCCGGGCCCTCGCCCCGCTCCATGTGGGCGTCGAGGGCGTCGAGCAGGCCGCCGGGAGAGGCCGTGGCGGCGGACGGGGCGAGCCGCCGGGTCAGGTGGTCGGGGCCGATGACCAGCCTGGCGGCCTTCAGCCGGTCGACCGCCTTGGCCGACAGTCCCGAACCGTCCCACCCGACAACCGTGATCATGGGCCTCACCGTCCTCACCCACCAGATTGACGGTTGCACCACCGTTTCACCAAGAGGTCCCGCTCAGGAAAGGTCGGACGGGATCAGGCTGAAGACGACGAGGTCCTCGCCGCGCAGCGCGTTGCGTTCGACGCCCTCGCGGACGAAGCCCGCCTTCTCCGCGACCCGCTGGGAGGCGGGGTTGGACACCGCGGCCCGCAGCTTGAGCCGCTGGAAGCGCTGCTCGCGCAGCAGCCAGCGGGCGATGGCGGCGACGGCCTCGGTGGTGTAGCCCCGGCCGCGCGCCCACGGCGCGGCCATGTAGCCGATCTCGCACGACCGGTTGGCCCAGTCCACGTCCCTGAGGTCGACGTTGGCCGCGAACCGGCCGCCGGCCAGCTCTTCCACGGCCCAGGCGATGCCGTCGCCGCGCAGCCGCATCCGCTCGGAGGTGGCGACGAAGGCGCGGGCGTGGGCCTGGCCGTAGCGGCGCGGCACCCCGGTCATGGCCTGGGTGAGCGGGTCGGCGCCGGTGGCGGCCAGGTCCGGCACGTCCTTCTCGGCGGGCGGGCGGATGAGCAGCCGTTCGGTGCGCAGCTCGGCCCTGGGCAGGGTCTCGCCAGGGGTCCGGCCGTCGTCGCGGAGCATCCCGAAGATCACCAGATCGTGCGGCCCGTCGTCTTCGAGCACCGCGGCACGCAGCACGCCTTCCCAGGTGAAGCCCGCTTTCCTGGCCACGTGCAGGGACGGCAGGTTGTCCAGGTTGGCTGTCAGGTCGACGCGGCGCAGCGTGGTCTCGGCGAAGACGTACGCCACCAGCCCGCGCAGCGCCTCGGTGGCGAACCCGCGCCCCCGGTGGAGCGGGTGCACGCCGTAGCCGACCTCGGTGGTGCCGGCGCCCCACGCGGTCTTGAACAGGCTGATGGCGCCGACGATCAGCCCGTTCCCGTCCGTCATCGCCAGGTGGATGCCCTGGCCTGAGCGCTGGAGCTCGTGCACGCCGTTGGCGAGCCACTGGGAGACGGACGCCAGGTGACCCGGGGCGCCGGGAGGCAGGAACCGGACGCCCGACTCGACGACGGATCTGATCCGGTCCACGTCCGAGAGGCCGAACGGGCGCAGAACGAGCCGCTCGGTGGTGATGGTCAGCCGGGGATCGAACACGTCGGCAGCGTACACAATCAGCCATGTTTGCCCACGAAAGCGGGGGTAGGGGGGCGCAACGGGAGGAGCGATGATGAAAGAGCACAGCCCTCGCATGGACGAGCAGCGAAGGCACGAGCCGGACGGGTTCGACGGTCCCGACGGCAACCCACGCGGCGTCGGGACGGTGCCCGCCGAGGAGTGGCGGGAGCCCGAGCCGGGCCAGCTGGAGCGCGTGCACCGCTACACGCCCGGGCAGGGAGGCCCCGCAGGCGTCCGCGGCGACCTGGCCGCGTGGCTGAGCGACGCCGACTTCCCCGCCACCCCTTACGACCTGATGCGGCACGCCGAGCGGATGGGCGCCCCCGACGAGGTGGTCACGTTGCTGCGCGCGCTGCCGGCCCGTCGCTACATGACCGTGCCCGAGGTGTGCCGGGCCGTGGGACCCGGCGCGGCAAGGCGGAGGTGATGACACGTGCGACTCGACTTCATCCGGCCGCTCTACGAGCGCCCGGGGCCGTACGCGTCGGTGTACGTGGGCGGGCTCACCGCGCGGGACCGGTCCGCCCTGTGGACGAGCCTGTGTGACGAGCTGGAGCGGGCCGGCGGCACCGAGTCCGAGGCGCTGCGTGAGGAGGTGCTGAGCCCGGGACCGGGACGGGCGGTGTTCGCCGTGCACGGCGACGTGGTGCTGTCGGAGCCGCTGCCGGAGGCGCCCCGCCCGCTGGCGGCGTTCTCGCCGCTGCCGCTCGTCACCCCGATGCTGATGCAGCGGGGCGAGAGCGTGCCGCACCTGCGGGTGATCATCGACCACGCCGGCGCGGACGTCTCGGTGCACGGGAACGGCTCGCCGCGCAAGACGACCGTCGAGGCCGAGGAGTGGCCGCTGCAGAAGACCGCGCAGGGCGGCTTCTCCCAGCGGCACTACGAGAAGGCGGTGGAGGAGACCTGGGAGAAGAACGCCGTGGCCGTCGCCCAGGAGGTCGACGAGCAGGTGCGGCGCACCGACGCCCAGCTCGTGCTGGTGGCGGGGGAGCCGCATTCGCGCTCGCTGCTCTGCGACCATCTCGGCCCCCGGTCCACCGGCCGCATCCAGATGCTGGAGCGCGGCCACCGCAACGCGACCGGCGGGTTCGAGCAGGACGTGGAGACCGCGCTCGGCGGCTGGCTGGACGACCGCAGGGCCGAGCTGCTGAACCGCCACGGCGAGCAGGACGGCCCGACCGGGGTGGCCCGGGTGGCGCAGGCGCTGCGCGAGGGCCGGGTGCACGCGCTGCTGATGCCCGGCGAGCTGCCGCGCACCGTCTGGATCGGCGAGGGCGCCACGCAGGTGTCGCGCGACGCCGGGGAGCTCCGCACGTGGGGGGTGGAGCACCCGGTGCAGGAGCGCGCCGACTCGGCCCTCGTCAGGGCGGCGGCGATGACCGACGCCGAGATCTGGTTCACCGACCAGGTGGAGGACGTCGCGGCGGTGCTCAGGTACTGACGATCACTTCCAGGGTCCTGGGGCCGTGCACGCCTTCGACCCGGTTCAGCTCGATGTCGCTGGTGGCGGACGGGCCGCTGATCCAGGTGAGAGGGCGGGACGGGTCCAGCCGGGCCACCGCCTCGGGGACGCCCGCCACGATCTGGCCGGCCAGCACCACGCACAGGTGGTAGTCGGGCACCAGCGTCTGCGCGCGGGTGCCCTGGCCGGGGCCGGTGTCGAGGACGATGGTGCCGGTCTCGGCGATGGCGACCGCGCAGCCGGTCACCACGCCGTCGGCGGCGTCCAGTTCGGCCAGCGACCCGCCGGCGGGCTCGGCGCCTTCCGACCACTCGGGCGGGAGTCCGTCGGGGATCACCATGCGGCGCCCCCGTACCAGCTCGTTGATCGCGGCGGGCACCTCGGCGGCGGGCAGCACGTGCACGATGGCGCGGTAGTCGCGCACCCGCTCGGCGAACAGGCCGGCCAGGTCGTCCACCGGCGGCGCGGTGCGGTAGCCGCGCGGGATCTCCACCTCGGGCGCGCCGCGCACGGCCTGCCGGATCCGGCCGAGTATCTCCTCACGGGCGCCCATGCCGCTCCTCTCTTTCCCACCAGTCCCTGAACGGTTCTTCCGGGATGTCCGGCAGGTCGCGGGTGTCGGTCCAGGCCGACAGCGGGCCGGGCAGCCTCTTCGGCACCAGCTTGCGCAGCCGCGAGGCCAGGCGCTGGACCCCTGCCAGGCGGGCCCGGTCGCCGAACACCCAGCCGGCCAGCCGCATGCCCGCGCGCTCCGCGGCCCCGTGCGGTGCCTCGGCACGCAGGTGGACGAGCACCTCGGGGATGTCGATCGCCACCGGGCAGGCCTCGAAGCAGGCGCCGCACAGGCTGGACGCGTACGGGAGCGAGGCGTCCAGGTCGGAGCCCATGCCGCGCAGCTGCGGGGTGAGGATGGCGCCGATCGGGCCCGGGTAGACCGAGCCGTAGGCGTGACCGCCCGCCCGCTCGTACACGGGACACACGTTCAGGCAGGCCGAGCAGCGGATGCAGCGCAGCGCCTGGCGGCCCACCTCGTCGGCGAGCACGCCGGTGCGGCCGTTGTCGAGCAGCACCAGGTGGAACTCCTGGCCCTCGGCCGAGCCCGTCCAGGTGCTGGTGTAAGGGTTCATCCGCTCGCCGGTGGAGCTGCGCGGCAGCAGTTGCAGGAACACCTCGAGGTCGCGCCAGGACGGCACCAGCTTCTCGATGCCGACGACGCTGATGAGCGTCTCGGGCAGGCTCAGGCACATGCGGCCGTTGCCCTCGGACTCCAGCACCACGAGCGTGCCGGTCTCGGCGACCATGAAGTTGGCGCCGGAGATGGCGACCTTGCTCCTGAGGAACCGTTCGCGCAGGTGGAGGCGGGCGGCCTCGGTCAGCGCGGCGGGCTCGTCGGTGAGCCCTTCGGGGGCGTCGCCCATCCGGTCCAGGAAGATCTCGCGGATCTCGGCCCGGTTGCGGTGGATCGCCGGCACCAGGATGTGGCTGGGGAAGTCGTCGCCGAGCTGGACGATCAGCTCGGCCAGGTCGGTCTCGTAGGCGGCGATGCCGTGCTCGGCCAGCGCCTCGTTCAGGCCGATCTCCTGGGTGGCCATCGACTTGACCTTGACGACCTCGGTCTCGCCGGTGGCCTTGACCAGATCGGTGACGATGCGGTTGGCCTCGGCGGCGTCGCGCGCCCAGTGCACGTGGCCGCCCGCCTCCGTGACGGCCTCCTCCAGCTGGAGGAGGTAGCGGTCGAGGTGGCGCAGCGTCTCGTCCTTGATGGCCTTGCCGGCCGCGCGCAGCTCCTGCCAGTCGGGCAGTTCGCCGACGACGCTCGCGCGCCTGCCTCGGATCGTGTGGGTGGCTTTGCGCAGGTTGTAGCGAAGCTGCGAGTTCTGTACGGCTTTTTCGGCGTTTTTCGGGAAACTCCCGGGCATGCCGAGGAACGTGGCGCTCATCCGCCCGCCTCCGTGGCGGCAAGGATCTCCGCGATGTGCATCACCCGTACCCCCGTCTTCTGGCGGGCCAGCGTGCCGCCGATGTGCATCAGGCAGGAGTTGTCGGCCGCGCACAGCACCTCGGCGCCGGTGCCCAGCACGTTGCGCGCCTTGTCGGCGCCCATGGCTGCGGAGACGGCCGCGTTCTTCATCGCGAACGTGCCGCCGAAGCCGCAGCACTCCTCGGCGCCCGGGAGCTGGACCAGCTCCAGCCCGCGCACCCGGCCCAGCAGCCGCACGGGGCGGTCGCCGAGATGGAGCCCGCGCAGCGAGTGGCAGGTCGGGTGGTAGGTCACCCGGTGCGGGAAGTAGGCCCCCACGTCCTCGACCTTCAGCACGTCCAGCAGGAACTCGGTCAGCTCGTGCACCCGCGGCACCACCCGCCCGACGGCCGCCGCTCCCTTGCTGCCGGGCTTGACCAGCTTGGGGTACTGCTCCCGGATCATCGCGGCGCAGGACCCGGAGGGGACGACCACCGCCTCGTAGCCGGCGAAGACCTCGGTGAAGTGGCGCGCCAGCCGCACGCCCTCCTGCGGGTAGCCGGTGTTGAGGTGCATCTGCCCGCAGCAGGTCTGCGCGGCCGGGAAGTCGACCTCGCAGCCCAGCCGGCGCAGCAGCGACACGACGGCCTTGCCGGTGCCGGGGAAGAGCGTGTCGTTCACGCACGTGAGAAACAGGGCGACTCGCACGCTTCTCCTTCCGGGTATGGTCTGACCACAGTATGGTCGGACCATAGAGGAACGCAATCCTCGAAGGAGGTCCCGTTGTCTGATACCCGCCCGAAGCGGACCCGCACGTTCGAGGACGTGCTCGCCCAGCTGGAGCGCCGGATCGCGGACGACGGGCTGACCGCGGGCGACCGGCTGCCCGCGGAGCGGCAGCTCGCCGAGGAGCTCGGCGTGAGCCGCTCGTCGGTGCGCGAGGCGATGCGCGTGCTGGAGACGCTCGGCGTGGTGACGTCCCAGGTCGGGCGGGGGCCGGACGCGGGCGCGGTGCTGATCTCCCGGCCCGACCACACGCTGACCGACCTGCTGAGGCTGCACCTCGGGCTGGCCAGCCTGGAGCCGCGCGAGGTGATCGACACCCGGCTGATGATCGAGCGCTGGGCGGCCGCCCGCGCCGCCTCGGCCGGCGCGGACACCACCGCGCTCGCCGTCGCGCTGGCGGGGATGGACGCGGCGCGGTCGGCGGAGGAGTTCGTCGAGCACGACACCGCCTTCCACTGCGCGATCGCGGACGCGTCCGGCAACCGGCTGATCGCCGCGTTCATGCGCTCGCTGCGCGACTCCATGCGGCGGCACGCGGTGGAAGCCGTCGAACAGCTGGGCGACACGACGGTGCTGCGCGCCGGGCACGTGCGCATCCTCGCCGCGATCCGCGCGGCCGACCCGGAGGAAGCGGCCCGCGCGGTCGCCGACCACCTGGCGGACGCCTACCCGTCGCTGTTCTGACAGTCAGCCGGGGGTCAGGGTGTCGGCGACCCGGCAGGCCGCGCCCGAGCAGGAACGCATCGCGTCCAGCCGTGCCCGCAGGTCCTTCAGCAGCCCGGGCTTCGCGCAGGCGGCGAGGTTGTGCAGCTCGTAGGGGTCCTTGCGCAGGTCGTAGAGCTGCTCCTCCCCCGTCTCGTACGCGACGTAGAGGTGGCGGCGGGTCCGCACGGCACGGTAGCCGGGCACCGGCGTCTGCGCGGCCGACCGGCGGTTGGCCGGTCTGGCGAACTCGACGAGCACGTTCTCCCGCCACCCGGCCGGCCGCCCGCCGCGCAACAGCGGCGTCATCGACCGGCCTTCGGCGAACGACGGCACCCGCGCCCCGCCCAGCTCCGCGATGGTGGGGGCCAGGTCGACGGTGGCGCTGAGCTCCCCGGCCGACGCCCCGGCCGGCACGCCGGGCCCGCGCACCACCAGCGGCACCCGGATCGCCTCCTCGAACGGCGTGGTCTTGCCCTGGGCCAACCGGTGCGTGCCCAGGTGGAACCCGTTGTCGGAGGTGAAGAACACGTACGTGTCACGCAGCCGGCCCGTCTTCGCCAGCGCGTCCATCACCGAGCCCACGAGGTCGTCCACCCCCAGCATGGCCCGCAGCCTGGTGCGGTACAGCTGGTCGGCCCTGTCCATCTCGCTCTGGCTCAGCGGGGGCCGGTCGCGCAGCCAGGCGGGCTCCTTGCTCACGTCCTCCTGGTTGAACGACGGCGGCCTGGGCGCCGTGGCCTCGGTGAACGCCTCCGCGTGCCGTACCGGAGGGTTGGCCGGCAGGTGGGGCGCGACCGGCGCCAGGAAGAGGAAGAACGGCCGCCCGTCCGCGGCGATGAAGTCGCTCGCCTTGCCGGCCAGCACGTCGGCGAGGTGGTCATGCTCGCCCCAGCCGTACTCGACCGGCCGGCCGTCGCTGTTGAGCCGGTAGCCGTACTCGTTGTAGAGGCCGCGCACGGGCACGTGCCAGGTGTCCCAGCCGGGCGGCACGTACGTCTCGGGCATCGGGCCTGGGTAGTGGTTGAGGTACTTGCCCATGTACGCGGTGCGATACCCGGCATCCTGCATCCAAGTCCCGATAGTGGAACGTTCCAGACCCAAGCCGTTGAAGCGCTCAAATCCCCCTTCCGGGGCGGTGTTCGTCCATACGCCATGGCTGTGGACGTACTGGGAGCGCAGGATGGACGAGCGCGACGGGCAGCACCAGGAGTCGGCCGTGAAGAACCGGTCGAACGACATGCCCTGCCGCACCAGATGGCGGGTGATCTGGGGAAAGTGCGCGAGGGTCCCGGCCTCCAGGTCGTCGGCCATGATGACCACGATGTTCGGCGACCTCCGGGAGGCGCCCGTGGGCTCGGCCGCGAGCGACAGCAGGAGCAGGACGCAGGCCAGACAGCGCAGGAGCACAGGGTCAGGCTTCCCCTGCCGACGACGCATTGACACCCCCGCCGCGGCCGGGGGTAATAGAACTAGATTCCGGAGGTGTCGATGAAGCTCGGCCTGAACGTCGGTTACTGGCAGCGCCACGCCGACGACGCGACTGAGTCGGTGCTGGCCGCCGAACGGCTCGGCTACGACTCGGTGTGGACCGCGGAGGCGTACGGCACCGACGTGTTCACGCCGCTGGCCTGGTACGGGGCGCGCACGTCGCGGATCAAGCTGGGCACCTCCGTCGCCCAGCTCTCCGCCCGCCCGCCGGTCACCACGGCCATGACCGCCATGACCCTCGACCACCTGACGGGCGGCCGGCTGCTGCTCGGCGTGGGCGCGTCCGGGCCGCAGGTGGTCGAGGGCTGGTACGGCCAGCCGTTCGCGAAACCGCTGGCCCGTACGCGCGAGTACGTCGAGATCATGCGGAAGGTGTGGCGCCGCGAGGAGCCCGTGACCAGCGACGGCCCGCACTACCCGCTCCCCCTGCCCGGCGGCCTGGGCAAGCCGCTCAAGCTCATCACCCACCCGCTGCGCGAGGACATCCCCGTCTACCTGGGCGCCGAGGGCCCGAAGAACGTCGCACTCGCCGCCGAGGTCGCCCAGGGCTGGCTCCCGCTCTTCGCGTTCCCTTCCAAGATCGAGGAGATGTACGGCGACGCGCTCGCCTCGCGCGACCCCGACTTCGACATCGCGGCCATGGTCATGGTGATCATCTCCGACGACGTGCGGGCCGCGCTCGACGGGGTCAAGATGATGCTGACCCTGTACATCGGCGGCATGGGGGCCAGGCACCGCAACTTCCACGCCGACATCATCGGCCGGATGGGCTACGCCGAGGCCGCTGAGCACATCCAGGCCCTCTACCTGGCGGGCCGCAAGGACGAGGCGTTCCGCGCCATCCCGGACGAGCTGGCCGACGGCATCTCCCTGGTCGGCCCGCCGGGGCGGATCAAGGAACGCCTGGAGCCGTGGCACAAGTCGCCGGTCACGTCGCTGCTCGTGATGGGCCCGCGCGACGAGCCGTCCCTACGGACCATCCGCGACCTGGTGCTCGGCTGAGCGGAGGACCCCACCGCAGCGGGCTGAATCGTCATCGCTCAACACAGGAGTGATGACAGTATGTGATTATGCGCGCACCCCGAGCGAAATCTTTCAATACCGCGGGCCCGTGTGACCCCCGGCTCCACTACATGATCCCGCCCACGCCCCGGCTTCCCGAGGCTCGGACGCTGATCGACATGGATCGCTACTTCGTGGTCCACGCGCCTCGGCAGACCGGCAAGACGACGGGTCTGCGCACCCTGGCGTCGGAGTTGACGGCCGAGAGGGACATCGCGGCCCTGGCGTTCTCCTGCGAGCGCGCCAAGGTGGCCGGTGACGACTACGCGGCCGCGGAGTCGATCCTGCTGCAATCCATCCGCGAGGCCGCCGAGCGATCGGGCTGGCCGAAGAAACTGCTCCCGCCGGACCCCTGGCCGGAGGCTACGCCGGGCACCCGATTCGGTACGGGCCTGAGCGCGTGGTGCCGCCGCAGTCCGCGCCGGGTGGTGCTGTTCTTCGACGAGATCGACGCCCTGCAGGGCAGCAGCCTGGTCAGCTTCCTCTGCCAGCTCAGGGACGGTCACAACGCCCGCCCGGACGGGCACCCGTTCCCCGCGTCCGTGATCCTGTGCGGGCTGCGCGACGTCCGCGACTACAAGACCGCCGTGGGCGCCGACCCGGGCCGGTGCAACCCCACCAGCCCGTTCAACATCGTCACCAAGTCGCTGCGCCTGGGCGACTTCACCGCCGGCCAGATCGGCGAGCTGTACGGCCAGCACACCGAGGCGACCGGTCAGGAGTTCACCAAGGACGCGGTGGAGCGGGTGTTCGAGCTGACGCAGGGTCAGCCGTGGCTGGTGAATGCCGTGGCCCACGAGATCATCTTCGAGATGGGGGTGACCGGCGCCGTCACCGCCGGGCAGGTGGACGAGGCCAAGGAACGGTTGATCAGGGCGCGCGCCGTCCACCTGGACTCCCTGGCCGCGCGGTTGCACGAGCCCTGGGTCAAGCGGGTGATGGAACCGATCGTGGCCGGCGACCTCTACACCGACTCCGCCTTGTCCGACGATCTGTCCTACGTCCGTGACCTGGGGCTG
>NZ_JBFAPV010000029.1:0-55208 GCF_040676925.1 Nonomuraea sp. NPDC049486 | reverse complement strand
CATCGGGGAGAGCACAGCCGACCGGGAAACCGGCGGAAGACAGGCCCCGGGCCCTACCGCCAGGAGACGCCACTGCGCCAGCTCCCGACCCTACAACCTGATCGCGCTGGTCAGCAGGGACGACGCCGGGACCGGTCGACACGAGAAGAGGCTCCCGGTAAGACAGCAGTCGACCAAGATCCGATGCCTCTACCGGAGAGCCTCGTTGCTGTCATACCGTGCCGCGATTCCGCTGTCCAATCGCACCCTGATCCGCCTGGCCGAGTTGATCCGTGCCCAGCGTGCCGAGCGCCGCTGCCGGTGGCGACGCCTGGACCCGTCCCGGCAAGCCCTGCTGGTACTGGCCCACCTGCGCAACGGCGACACCTACGCCCGGCTGGCCGCAGGCTTCCACGTCGGCACCAGCACCGCCTGGCGCTACGTCCGCGAGGCGGCCGACCTGCTCGCCATGCTGGCCGACGACGTCCACGCCGCCGTCTTACGCGCCGGTCGGCTGGCCTACACCATCCTGGACGGCACCCTGATCCCGATCGACCGGCTGGCCGACGAACGGCCGTACTACTCCGGAAAACACCGACGCCACGGCGTGAACGTGCAGGTCCTGGCCGATCCGGCCGGCCGGATCGTCTGGGCCTCACCCGCGTTGCCCGGTGCCACGCACGACCTGACCGCCGCCCGCGCCGCCGGCCTGATCGACGCGCTCACCGCCGCAGGAGTGAAGACCTTCGCCGACAAGGGATATCAAGGCGCGGGCGGCAGCATCCGCACCCCGTTCAAAGGCCACCGGCTGCGGCCGCCACTGTCACGCCATCAGCGCTCGGTCAACCGCGCACACGCCCGCATCCGCGCCTGCGGGGAACGCGCCGTTGCCACTTTGAAAACCTGGAAAGTCCTGTCCCGCCTGCGCTGCTGCCCACACCGCGCCACTACGATCGTGCAGGCCATCCTCGTCCTGCAGCTCATCGAGGAAGGCCGCTACTCAGGATGAAAAGTGCTCAGTCCAGGCGAGGGATCAGACCCGCAGCACCGCGGTGCGGGTGCGCCCGCGGGTGCCGTCCAGCTCGATCTTGATCGCCCGTTTGGCTCTGCGGACGCCGCGGTCGCGTTCCCCGAGCGACTTCACCGCCCAGGGCAGCGTGATCTTCACCTCGCCGGCGGTCCTGGACGGGTCGGAGACCGCGAGCCTGGCCCGCCCGCCGTCGCGGTGGACCAGCAGCGCGCACGGGCCGTCGGCGGCGAGCGGCCCGTCCGGCGTCTTCACGGTCCCCGCGCGCCAGAAGACGGCGGCGAGCAGGCCGTCGCGGGAGATCGCCTGCGCCGTTCCGTTGTTGGCGAGGATCTCGACCTCCTCGCGGTAGGTCGAGGTCCGGGCGAAGGAGGCGCCGGGCAGCACGGCGTAGGCGTAGCGCGCCTTGCGCGGGTCGATGCCGTGGTCGACGAGGATCGTCGTGTAGTGCCTGGTGACGCGGGTGGTGTCGCCTCCGGTGGTGGCGCCCTTGTCGATGTCGCGCCAGCGGCCGGTGCGCTTCTCGCGGACCAGCTTCGGGGCGGTGCCGTCGAGCAGCGCGTAGCCGCCCACGCCGGACAGATGGATCCAGTCGTCGCCCCGGGTCAGCGCGGGGTGGCAGTCGTGCGTGTTGCGGTTCTCCACCACGGTCTCGACGCGGCGGCCGTCGGAGGCGGTGATGCCGGCGCCGAGCGCGATCACCGCGTCGTCGAGCAGGAACCACGCCTTCTTGGCCCGCAGCGACGAGCCGCCGGCGACCAGCTTCATGGCCGCCACGCCGTACCCGCCGTCGAGCGCCACGCCACCGGCCCACGGGGTGGGCGGCAGGCGGCGCTCGCCGTGCCGGAGGTCGGCGCGCCTGCGGCGGTCGACCGTGGTGCCCGGCAGCCGGTACGGGTCGATCGTGGGCCACAGGTCGTCGTTCCAGTGGGTGAGGTCGTCGGTGTAGAGGTACGTCATGCCGTCGCCGGTGTACCAGCCGCGCAGGTTCTCCCGGTTCATGGCCTCGGCCGCGCCGATCCGCTCCGAGCTCATCGCGATCGCGAAGGCCCAGGTGGGGCGGCGGTGCACGACCCGGTCCATGTCGGGGAAGACGTACGTGCCCGTCGTGCGCGGGCCGACCGGCACGGACGGGTCCTCCAGCAGGGCCCTGGCCTTCGCGATGCTCGCCGGCGGCGCGAGCGTCTCGTACGGGACGGCCTGGTTGCGGGTGAGCCAGCCCTTCACCATCGGCCGCCAGCGCCTGGCATGGCGCTCGGGCGCCGCCTCCAGCAGGGTGAGGATGGCCTCGACCGTCCTCTGCCCCGCGTGGTAGTCGCGGTGGCCCTGGCGCGAGATGGCCCGGCCGCGTACGCAGTCCATCATCAGCCCGTCGAAGACGAACGGGACGAAGGAGCGGTCCACGATGTCGTGGACCTTCCCGCTGTCGGGGATCGCCCAGGGCGAGCCGGCGAGCATGGCGATCAGTTTGGCCACGCTCTCCAGGTAGTCGACGCCGTAGCTGCCGGTGTAGGGGTACACGTCGTGCTGGATGAACGAGCCGTCGCGGTGGAAGCCGTCGCCCGGGCCCCTGGTCGTCCGCAGCAGGTCGGAGACCGCGTCCTTGGCCCGCTTGACGAGGCGGGCGTCGTGGGTCAGCAGTCCCCGCATCGCCACGGCCATGGCCTTGCTCGCCCGGTTGGCGCCGGTCTCGACCACCCCGGGGTGACTGACGCGCCGCTCCGGGTCGGGGCACCAGCGGCGTAACGGGCGCAGCCAGCGTTCGAGGCGATCCTGGGGCAGGCCGTCGTACATCAGCGCGCAGGTGTCGGTCAGCGAGCGGGGCACGCCGATCTCCCACCAGTACCAGTTGCTGCCCCGCGGGTCGAGCTTCTCGTGGTAGGCGTGCTCGTACAGGAAGTCCAGCGCCCTGGCCGCCGTCTCGGCGACCTGCTCGTCCCGGTGCATGGCGGTGCCCGGCGTGGCCCAGCCCAGCGCCAGGGTGCGCATCCGGTTGTAGGCGCGGTTGAAGTCGCCCGTCCGGGGGTCGTCCAGCGGCAGGTCCGGCCACAGGCTCGGCCGATCGTGGTCGGGCCTCAGCTTGCGCAGCACCGCGTGGGCCGAGCCCTCGACCGCCCGCGTCTTGTCGGCGTGGGCGGCGTGGTACGTCCCGCCGGCCAGCAGGTCCACCCAGCGCTCACGCGCGGCGTCGAACGCGGCCCTCCCGACCGCCTCGGCCGGTCTGTCCCCGAGGGCGAGACCGGTCACGGCCGCGGCGCCCAGCAGGGCGGACCGCCGGCTGAGGGGGTGAATCATGAAGGCCTTTCCGACAATCTGGCAGATATCACATGAAAAGATCATAGGTTGACGGGCGAGTGGCTATCTCGACTCTGCCACGCTGAGCCGCGCCCGAACCTCCCGTAACTCCGGCCGCTGACCTCGGGCTGAGCAACCGGTTGATGGAGATATCTTTCATTGACGATTCCATGTTGGTTGAATACTTTCACCTGTCATTCCCTCTACCCCCCAAGGGAACAGCCCATGAGAATCATCACCCGCTGGTTATCCACCGTCGTGGCGGCCTCTCTGGTCCTGCTCGGCCCGGCGGACCCCGCGGCGGCCGCGACCACCACGGTCGACAACGCCACCGCCGGACGGTTCACCGCAGGCCCCGACTGGGGCACGTCGGCATGGTCCGCCCAGCGGCACGGCGCGGACTACCGGTTCGCGGCACCGAACACCGTCACGAGCGACGCCGCCTGGTTCAAGGCGTCGATCGCCGAGGCCGGGGCCCACCTGGTCGAGGTCTGGTATCCGGCGGACGCCGGCTACAACAGCGCCACCCCGTTCATGGTGGCGACCACAGGCGGCACCCGCAGCGTGGTCGTCGACCAGCGCGCCAACGGCGGCCGCTGGGTCAGCCTCGGCACCTTCACCCTGGCCGCCGGCGACTACAACGTGGTCGGCGTCAGCCGCTGGACCAGCCAGCCCGGCTACGTCGTCGCCGACGCCGTCCGGATCACCTCCTCGACCGGAGCGGTCGCGTTCTCGCTGCCCGTCCCCCGGAGCGCGCTGCCCCGGAGCGAGTACGACGACCCGCACCACGACTATCCCGCGATCGACCTCCCGGTCTGGACCGGCACCCCGGCGTACGCGGTGCGCGCGGGCACGGTGACGGTCATCGACGACAGCTCGTGCGGGCGCGGCATCAACCTGACCGGAACCGACGGGGCCATCTACACGTACTGCCACTTCTCGTCGTGGTCGGTCTCCAACGGCGCGGCCGTCGCCCCCGGGCAGCAGATCGGGCTGACCGGCAACACCGGCAACTCGACCGGTCCGCACCTGCACTTCGGCATCCGTACCGGCAGCACCAGGCGGTGCCCGCAGAACTTCCTGCTGGCCGTCTACGACGGCGCCACGCCGCCGGCGGCGAGCAGCCTGCCCACCACGGGCTGCTTCTACGCCACCCGTTCCACCGAACCGGTCATCCCGCTCGGCTGACCGACGGTGAGCCCGCCGGCACCCGGCCGGCGGGCTCCACACGACCCATCAGCTCACCGGCGCGGACGGGTCGTGCCGGTCCGACGCCGTCTCATCGGGAACGGCGTCGTCGACGAGACGGGCGGAGCCGTCGGGATCGGGGAGCTCACGCCAGCCCGGGGGCCAGCTGCGCGACACGCCGGGAGCGGCTTCCACCCGGGCGTCCCAGAACGCGTGCGCGGCGGCGAAGGCGGCGTCCCTGAAGGAGGCGGGCCCGGCGAACAGCGCCTCCCGGAAGACCGCCTCGCCGGCGAACGTGACCCCGCCGAACAGCGCCTCGGCCGTGAACCGGGTACGGCGGAAGGCGGCCAGCCCTTTGAAGACGGCCTGATCGAAGATCGTGGTGCCCGCGAAGGTCGTGCCCCGGAAGTCGGCCCGCTGGCTGAAGACGGTTTCCCGGAACACCGTTTTACCCTCGAACAGCGCCTCCTGGAAGCACGCCTTGTAGTTGGCGGTCTCCCAGTCGGCCGTGCCGGTGAAGACGGCGCCCGCGAACATGGTCCTGCCGTGGAAGGTGGCCCGGTCGAAGCGGGCGAACCCTTCGAAGGTGGCGCTGCCGAATCCGGCCAGACGCATCCGGCAGTCGGTCAGGTCCAGTTTCACCAGCCACGCGCCGGTGAGGTCGAGGTCGATGCCGGGCCAGAAGGCGGCGGGCGGTGACGGCTCGGACCGGCTCCAGCGCAGATGGTCGCGGAGGATCCGCTGGGCCGCGATGCGGACCTGCAGCTCCTGAGGATCGACGAGCGCCCGGAGCTCCTGTTCCCGATCGCCGGTGGGCGCGGGGCCGACGAGTGTGGGAGGCATGCGCAGGTAGGCGCAGATCACGTCCACGATCGTCTGCCGGTGTTCGGCATGGTGCTGCGCGACGCGTTCCAGGGCGTACAGCCCGGCCAGTCGCACCGCGGCCTTGTCGTGCCCGAGTTGGTCGGCGGCCTTGGTGTACAGCTCGGTCACGCGCTTCTCGGTCGCGTCGTACTCCTGGTGGGCCTGGGTGCGCTCGCCCAGCCACTGACGACGCACCCCCAGCAGCAGCGCGACCAGACCGGCGGCGCCGGCGCCCACGGTCAGGCCGGTCTTGACCGCGTCCAGCCGCAGCTCGACCCGTCTGGCGGGGTCCGGCGCGGTGTCGGCCAGAGCCAGCAGCACCGCGGTGGAGCTCCACATGGACACGACGATGAGCACGACGCCGGTCAGCGCCCATGACCACGACAGGACGCGCAGCTCGGCACGTCCATGCCGCCGGCGCCCGCCCACCGTCAGGCCCAGGCCGGTCGCCGCCAGCACCACGGCTGTCAGGACGAGTACGCCCCAGATTGGGACGTACGGGGCCACCTCCGGTGCGCCGAGCTGTTTCACCGGCAGCGCGGCCATGGCCGTCGTCCCGGCCGCGACCAGCAGGGCCATCCCGGCCGTTTCCCGTCCCCAGCGCCTCATGGGTCAACTGCAGCGCATTCCCGCCGGAGCTGTCCACCGGAGTTTTCCGTCGCGGCCGCTCGGTGAGCGGGATAATGTGCAACCTACCCAGTAGTATGTCGAAATAAGAACGCCTAGTCCTGGAGGAATTCATGGCGGACGAGCCCATTCTGATCGAACAGCGGAAACACGTGGCGATTGTCACGCTGAACCGCCCCCGGCAACGCAACGCGCTGAGTTCGGAAATGCTGAAAGGCGTGGTGGAGGCGCTCGACTGGGCGGAGGGCGAGTCCTCGGTCCGCGCCGTCGTGCTGACCGGCGGCACCAAGCTGTTCGCCTCCGGGGCGGACCTGCGTGAGCTCCGGGACACCACCCCCGCCGACTACCTGCGTGCGGAGCGTCAGAAGGCCTGGCCCAGGATCGCCGCCTTCAAGAAGCCGCTGGTCGCCGCCGTCGCCGGATACGTCCTCGGCGGCGGCTGTGAGGTGGCCTTGAGCTGCGACTTCGTCGTGGCCGCCGACTCGGCCGTGTTCGGCCAGCCCGAGATCCGTCTCGGGCTCATCCCGGGCGCCGGGGGGACGCAGCGGTGGGCCCGGGTGGCCGGCCGGTTCGAGGCCGCCGAGCTCGTGCTTCTCGGTAAGACCGTCGACGCGTGGACCGCCAAGCGGATGGGCCTGGTCAACAGGGTCGTGCCGGCGGAGTGCGTGGTGGAGGCCGGTGTGGCGATGGCGGAGGAGGCCGCCCGGCACAGCCCCGTGGCCGGTCTGCTCGCCAAGTCGGCGCTGCGCGCCTCCGAGGAGATCGGCGTCTCCGCCGGGCTGGATCTCGAGCGGTCCCAGCTCATGGTGGCCCTGTCGTCGGCTGACCGGACGGAGGGCATCGATGCGTTCCTGGAGAAGCGGCCCCCTCAGTTCCAGGGACGCTGATCCGGGGCGCCGGCTCGTTCTCCGCGAGGAGAGCGGGCCGGCGCGGTGCTAACGCGCCCCGGCCGGGAAGTCGCCGGCTCGGCCCAGCATCGCGGGCGGTTGCGTCTTCCCCAGCCGCTCGCAGATCCAGGTGCCCGTCGCGGCGGTCGCTTCGAGGTCGAGGCCGGTCCGCATGCCGCTGCGGTGCAGCGTGTACAGCAGGTCCTCGGTGGCGATGTTGCCGGTGGCGGCGGGGGCGAAGGGGCAGCCGCCGATCCCGCCCGCACTCGCGTCGAGGGTGCGCACCCCGCTCTCCACCGCCGCCAGGGCGTTGGCGTACCCGGTGTTGCGGGTGTTGTGGAAATGCATGCGCAGCGGCACGCCGGGAGCGGCCTCCGCGACCCGGGCCGCCAGGTCCCGGACCTGGTGCGGCACCCCGACGCCGATCGTGTCCGCGACCGCGATCTCGTCGGCGGGCGTGGCGAGCGCCGACCGGACGATCTCCAGGACCCGGTCGGCGGGGACCTCGCCCTCGAAGGGGCAGCCGAAGGCGGCCGACACCGTGAGGCTGACCCGGATCCCGGCGGCCCTGGCGGCCGCGGCGATGTCGTGCCAGGCGTCGAGCGACGCCTCGACGCCCATGCCCTGGTTGCGCAGGCTGAACGTCTCGGTGGCGATGACGACGTAGTTGACCTCGTCGACGCCGGCGGCGAAGGCCCTGTCCAGGCCACGCCGGTTGAGCACCAGGCCGATGTAGGAGACGCCGGCCGGCCTGGGCACGGCGGCCATCACCGCCTCGGCGTCGGCCATCTGGGGCACGCGCTTCGGATGGACGAAACTCACCGCCTCGATCCGGCGCGCGCCGGCGCGGATCAGGCGGTCGATGTATTCGACCTTCGTGCTCGTGTCGAGCAATTCCGGCTCGTTCTGCAGGCCGTCCCGCGGGCCGACCTCGACGATGTCAACAGAATGGGTGTTCCCCAAGAGTTCAATCGCTTTCCGTGTCGGGATTCTTCGCGCGGCCCATGTTCGTCAATGTCGAACGGGCGCTGTAGATATGCGACTGCATAATGGATTGGGCCCATTCCCCGTCGCGGTTGGCGAAGGCCACCAGGACTTCCCGATGGTGGGCCATGCTGCGCGACAGCGCGTCCCTGTCGTACTGCCGGAAGGTCCGATAGACGAGGGGGACCTGCACCAGGGCCGAGAGCAGGCTGCTCAACCGCTGGTTGCGGCTGGCGTTCATGACGATGTGATGGAACCGGCCGTTCAGCTCGGCGATCTGGTCGAGGTGTCCGGGCTCGGCCTGCTCCGCCATCGCCTCCATGCGCCTGCTGAGATCCCGGAGCTGTTCGAGCTCCTCGGCGGTGATGCGGTGCGCGGCCCGCTGGGCGACGGCTCCTTCTAGCTGGGCCCGCACCGTGAACAGGTCCCACAGATCCTCCGGGCTCCACTCGGGGATCCGGGCTCCTATGTTGTGCTCCCACTCGATGAAGCCCTCGGTGTGCAGCCGGCGCAGCGCTTCGCGGACCGGGGTGCGGCTCGCCCCCACCGCTCTGGCCAGGCTCGCCTCCGTGAGCTTGTCCCCGGGCTTGTAGGCGGAGCCCAGCAGGAGATCGCGGATGAGTTCGTAGGTACGTTCAGCCTTGGCCACGCCGGCACCTCAACCTTCACGTTCGGACAGTGGAAGCGGGGGACAGGTGACCGCCACGGGGGCCAAGACCGGACGGCTCATCGGACGGCGGCGTGCCGTGTCCGTACGACTTCGACCGGCAACAGGACGGATTTCCGGTTGGCCACCAGCCTTTCTCTGCCGGCCGGTGTCATACGGCTCTCGTCCCACTCCGTGCTGTCGCCCCAGGTGATGGCGACATCCTCCAGCTGGGGCAGCTCGCTGGCCAGCTCGCGGCGGACACTCTGTTCGAAATAAGGACTGTACATGCACATCGGAGCGGTCGTGATGAGCTTGAGAGCGACCCCCACGGCACGGCCGTCGGCCGCGTTCCGCACCTCCACGGACTCGACCAGGCCCATGTCGACGATCCCCATCGGCTGCCCGACCCCGAGGCTGCACGGGTCCTGGACCGCGTTGCACGCGTCGAGGACCCGGGCCACCAGATCCTGCTGTTCGGCTTCCATCTCCACCTCCTTGAGAGAACCGGGCGTCAGGCGGCCAGCCGTTCCCGGTGCAGCTTCCACGGGCGCTCGCCTTCGGCGAGGTAGGCGGCGCGCCGCTCGGCGATCCCGTCCGTGCTGATCCTCTGCTTGACCTCCGCCGGGTCCAGGCCGTGCAGGCGGGCGGCGTTGCCGCCGAGGAGCTTGGCCTTGATCTCGTCGGTGAGTTCGGGGAAGCCCCAGCCCTCGACCAGGTCCTCCGGCATGGTGAAGTCGCGCAGCGCCTCGACGATGGGCTGCGGGTGCGCCGACGGGACCCCGGTGGCGAACAGGATCCGGTCGGTTCCGCCGTGCGCCATGAGGGTGCCGATGATCTCGGCGAACTTCCGGGGCTTGCGCACGATCATGTTGGAGACCGACTCGATGGTCGCGTAGATGTTGCCGTGCGAGCGCAGTTGCAGGGCGCAGTCCTCCAGGAAGGCCCAGCCGCTGTGCACGACCTCGAAGGTCATGTCGGGGAACGCGATGGCCGCCGTGGTCACGTCGTCCACGTGGTTGAGCACCCGCGGACCCGCCCCGGCCGGCACCGCCTTGTGGATCGCGATGCGCCGCATGCCGAGTTCACGCGCCTTCTCCAGGTACGGGAACACCAGCTCGCGGTCGTTGAGCAGGGTGAGCTTCGAGGAGCTGATCTCCGGATCGATGACGCCGTTCGTGGGATAGAACTTCAGTCCGTCGATGTCGTCCTCGCGGATGCGCTGCTCCATCAGCTCCAGCTCCGCCGGCCCGCGCAGCGGGTCCACGGGGGCGTAGAGCTGGACCCGGCCGGGGTAGGCGCGCTTGAGCGCCTTGCCCAGCTCGTAGGGCGAGGCGCCGCCGGAGAAGAATCCGTCGATCTCGACGCCGTGGTAGTACAGGACGTCCACGTCGCTCTCCACGAAGACGATCTCGGCGAGCTCCTCGGCCGTCCATCCGGCGGTGAACTCGTCCCGGGACATCAGGTAGCCGGGCTTGCCCGACTCCACGGACGTGTGCCCGACGCGGTAGAGGAAGTCGACCATGCCGTCGTACGAAGCCTGCGGGCAGTTCGGGTTCCGGTTCTCCGGCCGGAAGTCGTATCCGTGGACAACGGCATCGATGACGAGCATGTCGCCGATCATGGAACCTCCAGCGTTGGCTACGGGTGTGGCGCCTGTAACGGTCCACCTCGTGAAGTGTGTGCAATCTAGGCTCGACCCTCCGGAGGCGTCAAGACGTCCCGACAGACGGGTCCGACTCTGACAGCCCTTCTTGTTGCCGTCATTCAACGCAGGCAATGCCTGTGACCTGCGATGATATCTCGTATCAATGATCAGAGATTGATGTCCGAAGCCGTGGACTAGACCTTTCAGCATCTTGCTCCAGGGAGTAATGTTCCGGTTGCCCCTTGACAGATTGCATACGATTCGGCCGATACTCAGGCCCTATGAACGGCGACACAGCAGCATCCCCCGCAACGCTGCAGGACGATGCCCGGTCCGGCGGCAGGCCCGACAGCACGTCCGTGCTCGTCGCGACGGATCTCAGGAAGAACTTCGGGGCCGTGGCGGCGCTGGCGGGAGCGTCCCTGCACCTGCGTCGTGGTGAGGTGATGGCCCTGATGGGCGACAACGGGGCCGGCAAGTCGACCCTGGTGAAGTCCATCGCCGGCGTGGTCGTCCCCGACTCCGGGGAAATCCTGATCAACGGCGAGCCCAGGCGCTTCGCCGGCCCCGGCGACGCGCTCAGGGCCGGCATCGAGACCGTCTACCAAGATCTCGCCCTCGTCGACTCCATGTCGGCCAGCGAGAACGTCTTCCTGGGACGGGAGCCCGTCAAGGCCGGGCCGCTCGGCCGGCTCTTCAAGCTCGTGGACCGCCGCCGCATGGCGGACGACGCCGGTCAGGCGCTGGCCGGGATCGGTGCGAAGATCCCGTCGCTCGCGGACTCCGTGTCCGCGATGTCGGGAGGTCAGCGCCAGGCGCTCGCCGTGGCGCGCGCGATGCTCTGGGGCAAGAACATCGTCATGCTCGACGAGCCCACCGCGGCCCTGGGGGTCCAGGAGTCGGAGGGCGTCCTGGAGATCATCTCGGCCCTGAAGTCACAGGACGTGTCCGTGCTCATGATCTCCCACAACCTGGAGCACGTGTTCAAGGTGGCGGATCGGGTGACCGTGATGCGCCAGGGCCGGACGGTGGGCGAACGGCACATCCGCGATGTCGTGGCCAACGACATCGTCGGACTCATCACCGGGGGATCAGAGGTGTCCTGAGCGGCACCGAGATCGGGGAAACCTCGTCGAATCCCACCTGGTGTGGGCGAGATCGGAGTACGAAATGTCAACGTCCAGACTACGACGCTGGCCGCTGAAGGCCGTGGCCATCATGTCGCTCACCGCCGCGGTCGCGGCCTGTGGCGGCTCCACGGACACCGCCGAGCCGGCCGCGGGGGAGTCCGCCGCGGACAAGAAGGTGTTCATCGGCTTCGCCAACTTCGCCGAGCCGGAGAGCCCGGTGCTGAAGGCGCTCGACACCGGCATGCGCAAGGAAGCCGAGAAGCGGAGCTGGGACCTGGTGGTCCTCAACAACGACCGGGACGGGCCCACCGCCGTCTCCAACGCGGAGACGATGGTCGCCCAGGGCGTGACGCACGCGGTGGAGTTCCAGGGTGACGGCAAGGTCGCCCCCCAGCTCATGGACACGTTCAACGCCGCGAACATCCCGGTCATCGCGATCGACATCGCCCACCCCGGCGCGCACTTCTTCGGCATCAACAACGTCGAGGCCGGGCGGCTCAGCGGGCTCGCGGGCGGCAACCACGCCAAGGAGAACTGGGACTGCAAGCCCGACCTGGTGACCCTGCTGGAGAACGAAGCCTCCGGTGACGTGGCGCTGCTGCGCACCGAGGGCATTCTCAAGGGCCTCAAGGAGGCGTGCCCCGACCTTCCCGACGACGTGATCCAGCGGCGCAACTCACCGACCACGCCGGACGGCGCCCAGGGCGTCGCCCGCGACATCCTGGTCTCCAAGCCGGACGCCAAGAACATCCTCGCCCTGGGCGGCAACGACAACATGGTGATCGGCACCATCAACGCCGCCGAGCAGCTGGGCCGGGCCGGCAACGTGTTCGGCTACGGGCTGGGCGCCGACCTCATGCTGTTCGGGGTGGACACTCCCGGCCTGGGTGGTTCGACCGCCTTCTGGTACGAGGGATACGCGAAGGAGATCTTCAAGCTCCTCGACAAGATCGTCGCAGGTGAGGCTCCCGCGGTCGTCGACTCCCCGACCGACCCGAAGGCGCACTTCAACCCGGCGTGCCAGTTCCCCAACGACCAGGTGAAGAGCATTCCCAGCCTGGACCAGAGGATCGAGGAGCTGTACGCGGGCGACGCCGGCTCGGCCTCGGCCGCCGAGAAGTACTGCCCCGAGGGCGTGGAGACGTACGGGCTCAAGGGTTAGCCGGACCAATGTCGACTTCAGGCATCGCACTGACGAACCGGTGGGCGAGGGTCTCGGCCCTCGCCCCCCGGGGGCGTGGCGCCACCACGCTGGTGCTGCTGCTCACCTGGCTGGCGCTCGTCGTGGCGACCGGCCTGCGGGCCCCCGGCTTCCTGTCCGGCCAGACGGTCGTGGCCGTGGCGTTCAACATGGCCTTTGTCGGGATCATGGTGACCGGCGTCGGCATCGTCATGATGTCCGGTGCCGAGTTCGACCTCTCCGTCGGGGTCACCGCCGTCACCTCCGCGCTGATCGTGGCGCAGCTTCTCGTCGAGGGCTGGTCGTTCCCGCCCGCGATGCTGGTCGCGGTGCTGTTCGGGGTGCTGATCGGAGCCGCCAACGCCTGGCTCGTGCTGTGGCTGGGCATCCATCCGATCGTGGCGACCCTGGGCATGATGTTCCTGGTCAGCGGGGTCACCCGGATCTTCGTGGACTTCGTCGCCATCCCGCGCGACTCCTTCCTGCGCCAGCAGGCCGCCGGAGCGTGGCTCGGCGTCCCCAGGGTCTTCTGGGTGATGCTGGTGGTCTTCACGATCGTCGGCCTGGTGATCAGGAGCACGCGTCCCGGCCGGCATCTCGTCGCGGTGGGCGGCAACGCCCAGGCCGCGCGGGCCCGTGGCATCAGCCCGCGGCGCGTCCAGGGCGTCGCGTTCGTCCTGTGCGGGCTCTGCGCGGGCATCGCCGGGCTGGTGCTCGCCTCCCAGGGCGACATCGTGCAGTCCAGCCTCACCGCTGGCACCGAGTTCAGGGTCATCTCGATCCTGCTGCTCGGCGGCATGGCCCTGACCGGCGGGCGCGGGCGGTTCAGCGGCGTGTTCGCGTCGCTGCTCCTGCTGAGCACGCTGCCGACGGCCATCGTCACCTGGGGCGTGTCGTCGAGCTGGCAGCCCGTCATCGAAGGCCTCGTCCTGGCCGTCGCCCTGGCCGTCAACTCATTGCGCGAGAAGAAGAGGTGAGAACCTTGACCAGCCGCCCGAAACCTTCGGCGACCGCGTTGCTGAGCCCCATGGCCACGAGTCTCGCCTTCCTCGCGATCGTGATCGTGTGCGGGATCGTGTTCGCCCCCAGCTTCCTGTCGGTCGCCAACCTGGCCAGCGTGTCGAGCGGGATCATGGCTCCGGCCATCATCCTTCTCGCGGCCTGCCTGGCCATGACGGGAGGGGTCGCGGACCTGAGTCTCGGGTCCGTGCTCGGGCTGGGGGGCGTCGTGTACGCCACGGTGCTCCAGCTCTCGGAGTCACCGCTCGCCGGGGTCGCCGCCGCCGCGGCGGCGGGGGTCGCCGTCGGCCTCTTCAACAGCGTGCTCTCGGTGCGGTTCCACATCTGGCCCCTGATCGCGACCCTCGGCATGCTGGTGGCGGCCCGCGGCCTGGTCAGCGTGATCAGCGGCGGCAGCTCGGTGGCCGCCTACACGCCGGAGCTGAGCGCGGCGCTGAAGACCGCCATCGGCCCCGTCCCCGTCGTTCTGGTCGGCGTGGTCGTCCTGGCCGTGCTCGTCGGCTGGATCATCAGGTACACCCGCTGGGGCAACCACCTGCGGGCGGTCGGCGGCGACGACGTCGCGGCCCGGCGTGCCGGGATCCCGGCCAACCGCATGCGGATGTGGCTGTTCGTGGTCGTCGCCCTGGTGGCCGCGCTGGCCGGCTCGCTCCAGGTCATGCGGACCGGCGCGTCCGCGGTCAACCTCGGGGAGGGCGTCGAGCTGCTCGTGTACGGCGCCCTGCTCATCTCGGGTTACCGGCTCGCCGGAGGAGGGCGGGGCAGCGCCCTGTCCGGCCTGGTGTGCCTGTTCGCGCTGGAGCTGATCAGGAACATCTTCCGGCTGCGCGGGCTGCCCCTGCCGCTGACCGACGTGCTGCTCGGGCTCACCCTCATCGGAGCGGTCTCTCTCGACCTGGTCCGCGGACGCGTGCGACGGCCGCTGATCGCCCAGCCCGCGACCGGATGAGGGCCGGACCGCATGGAGAAAGGTGCATGAATCACATGGAAGCGTTCTCGCAGGGGCCGTTGACCGGGGTACGCGTCATCGAGACGGGTGTCCTGGTCGCCGGTCCGTACTGCGGTCAGCTCCTCGGTGATCTCGGAGCGGAGGTCATCAAGGTGGAGGACCCCGCCAAAGGCGACCCGATGCGGCAGTGGGGGCGCGAGCGTCCGCACGGCAAGTCGCTCTGGTTTCCCATCCTGGGCAGGAACAAGCAGTCCGTGACCTGCAACCTGCGGGTGGAGAAGGGCCAGGCGGTCTTCCGTAAGCTGATCGCCGACGCGGACGTCCTGATCGAGAACTTCCGCCCGGGAACCCTGGAGAAGTGGGGGCTCAGCCCCGGGACGCTCTGGGCGATCAACCCCCGCCTGGTGATCGTCAGGGTGTCGGCGTACGGCCAGGACGGTCCCTATGCCGGCCGGGCCGGATACGGCTCCATCGGTGAGGCCATGGGCGGCATCCGCCACGTCACCGGCGATCCGAAGGCCCTGCCCAGCCGGGTCGGGATCAGCCTCGGCGACGCGCTGGCCGGCACCTTCGCGGCGCTCGGGTGCATGGGGGCGCTGCGCGTGGCCGAGACGACCGGGCGGGGACAGATCGTCGACAGCGCCATCTACGAGGCGGTCCTGGCCCTGATGGAGTCGACCGTGCCCGAGTACGCGATCGGCGGCTACACCCGCGAGCGGACCGGGTCGATCCTGCCCAACGTCGCGCCGAGCAACGCGTACCGCACCAAGGACGACGACATGGTCCTGATCGCCGCCAACCAGGACACCGTCTTCGGCAGGCTCGCCCAGGCCATGGGCCGTCCCGAGCTCGCCGCCGATCCGGACTTCGCCACGCACGGCGGCCGGGGCCTGAACCAGGAGCGGCTCGACCAGATCATCGCGGACTGGTGCTCGACCATGCCGGCCGACGCGCTGCTCGACCACCTCCACGAGCACGGGGTGCCGGCGGGCCGCATCTACACGGCCCGCGACATGTTCGCCGACGAGCACTTCGCCGCGCGCGAGGCCATCGTCCGCCTCCCGCACCCGGAATTCGGCGAGTTCCCCATGCAGAACGTCTTCCCCCGGCTTTCCGCCACCCCCGGAGGGATCCGCTCGCTCGGCCCCGAAATGGGCGAGCACAATGAGGCGGTGCTGTCCCGGTTCGCCGGAATTGACCCAGAAGAGCTGGCCGGCCTGCGCGCAGACGGCGTCATCTGACGACTATTCAGAAAAGGAGACCCGACGATGCAACCCATCAACAAGCCGTCGATCAGTTACGAGGACGCGCAGCGAGCCGTCGCGGCCGCCGTGGAGAAGGCCCGTGAGCAGGGTCTCGCCATGGTGGTGGCGGTGGTGGACGAGAGCGGCGTGCTCAAGGCCTTCGCCCGCATGGACGGCGCCGCCCTGCTCTCCGTCCAGGTGGCGAAGGACAAGGCGTACACGGCCGCGGGCTTCGGGATGCCCACGGACGGCTGGTACGACTTCATCAAGGACGACGGTCCGTTGGCGATCGGCGCCCCCGCCGGCATCGACCGCCTCGTCGTCTTCGGCGGCGGCTTCCCGATCACGGCCGACGGCCAGGTCATCGGCGCCATCGGCGTCAGCGGCGGCCACTACAGCCAGGACATGACGGTCGCCCAGGCCGGGCTCGACGCGCTGGCCTAGCCCCCTGCCCGCCGGACGGAACCTCCCGCCCGGCGGGCACGGGTCTATCCTCGAACCAACCTACTCAGTAGTATGTTAGGAGTGTCCGTGGCGGTCATCTGGCAACCGGAGCTCGACGGGGAACGGCGGAGATGGGTCGATCTCGCCGCCCGGCTCACCGAGGACCACTTCGCCCCCCTGGCCGAAGAGCTCGACCGCGACCAGCGCTATCCGTGGGAGAGCGTGGAGAGACTGGTCGAGTCCGGCCTCGCGGGCCTGTTCGTGCCCCGGGAGTACGGCGGGCAGGGCGCCGACCTGGAGACCACCTGTGCCGTCATCGAGACGGTCTCGCGTGGTTGCACCTCCACCGGGTCGATCCTGGCGGCGTACGCCCTGGGAGGCACGCCGCTCCTGCTCGCCGGCACCGACCGGCAGAAGGCCGAACACCTCGGCGGCCTGGCGGCGGGCAAGGCGGTCAGTTTCGCGCTCAGTGAGGAGGGCGCGGGGAGCGACGCCGCGGGCATCAGGACGACCGCGGTCCGCGAGGGCGACCACTGGCGCCTGCGCGGAGAGAAGATCTTCATCGGGAACGGCGGGGCCTCCCAGTCCTACATCGTGTTCGCGCTGACGGACCCGGAAGCGGGCACGCGCGGGATCACCGCCTTCCTGGTCGACAAGGACGCCGACGGCGTGGTGATCGACCGCTACGAGGACAAGATGGGCATCCGCGGCACCCTGACCAGCAACCTCAAGCTGGACACGGTCGTCGGCGACGACGCCGTCCTCGGCGAGCCGAACCGCGGGATGCGTCTCGCCATGCGGACGCTGGACGCGGGGCGGATCTCCGTGGCCGCCCAGTCGGTCGGCGTCGGCCTGGCCGGATACGACGCCGGCAGCAGGGAGGCCTGCCGCAGGCAGACCTTCGGCAAGCCCGTCATCGACAACCAGGGCATCTCCTTCCCGCTCGCCGACGTCGCTACCGAGCTCACCGCGGCACGCATGATCACCGTCGAGGCCGCGCGCGCGTACGACAGGGGAGAGAACGTCAGCGTGCTCGGCGCGATGGCCAAGCTCTACGCGAGCGAGGCGGCGCACCGCAGCGTCGACCTGGCGGTGCAGATCTACGGCGGCGCCGGCTACTGCAGGCCGTGCCCCGCCGAACGGCTGTACCGGGACCAGCGCATCCTGGAGATCTACGAAGGCACGTCGGAGATCCAGCGGCTCGTGCTCGGGCGGTTCATCAAGGCCGAGGCCGAGGAGGCGAGCCGGTGACATTCACCGACCACTGGACGCTCGACGTCCCATGGCCGGAGCCGGGCCCGTCGACCGTGTACGACCTGGCCCATCGGCTCCACACCGGCATCCCGCACCACCCCAACCACCCGCCCTACTCCTTCACCCTCACCAAGCGGCATGGAGAGGTGATGTATCCCGACGGCGTCTCCGCCGCCGCCGAGATGATCACCACGGGCGGTCACGTGGGCACGCACATGGACGGCTTCGCGCACGTCTCCAGGTTCGGCAGGATCTACGGCGGCCTCGACGTGACCGAGAACCAGTCGTACGCCGACGGCGTCGCCGTGCACTCCGTCCACGAGATGCCCCCGGTCCTGGCGCCGGGCCACCTCGTGGACGCCACCGTCGCGCTGGGGCGGGACCTCACCCCCGATGACGGGGTGGACGCCGACCTGCTCGACGCCTGGTTCCGGACCCGCCCGCTGCCGGCGCCCGGCTCGGTCGTCCTGATCAGGACGGGCTGGGACCGGCACTGGGACGACAACGCCACCTTCCTCGGCACGTCGACCGGAGCCCCAGGGGTCACGCTCACCGGGGCGGAATGGCTGACCAGCCATGGGATCATCGCCTCCGGAACCGACACCGTCGCCTACGAGAAGATGCCGGCGGCGACGTTGCCGGTCCACTGTCATCTGCTGGTGGACCACGGTGCGCCGATCATGGAGGCGATGAACCTCGCACCTCTCAGCGAGCGCGAGGCCTGGGAGTTCTTCTTCATCGCCGCGCCGCTTCCCATCCTCGGCGGCACCGGCTCACCGATACGTCCACTGGCCCTGGTACCTCGGACGTAAGGGCGGTACACCCGTTGAGCAGCAGTGAGATCGGCCGGCCCGCACTGGGCCGGCCGGGCCCCGGCGAGGACGGCCGCAAGGCGATCCTGGACGCGGCGGCGCGGGCCTTCGCCCGCAAGGGCTACTTCGCGACCAGCATCGACGCGATCGCCGACGAGCTCGGCGCCACCAAGGGCCGCGTGTACCACTACTACCGGGGCAAGGCGGAGATCTTCCTCGACGTGGTGGTCACCGGGATGCGCGATCTCATCGCCGCGGTGGAACCGATCAGCGCCCGCCAGGACGCCGGACCCGGCGAGCGCATGTATCAGATGGCGCACCTGCACGCGTCCATGATGATGCTGCGCAACCACGCGCAGCGCGTCTCCGTACAGGCGATCGAGATGCGCTCGGTCGCCGAGATCGCGATCCACCAGGACGTGCTCGCCGACGTGTTCGCGCTGCGCCGCCGGTACGAGCAGATCTTCATCGACGTGGTCGAGGAGGGCGTCCGGCTGGGCGACTTCGCCGCCACCGACAGCGGCCTGGTCGTCAAGTCGGCGCTCGGCGCACTGAACTGGATCCCCATCTGGTACGCCCCCGACCGCACGCCGCTCGACGTGGAGAAAGTCGCCGACACCTTCGCCCGATTCATCGTGAACGGTTTGAAAGGAAGCTGAAGATGGACAGCCCGAGCTCGGCCGAATACTGGAGCGAGGTGGAGACCTGGCCCAGGGACCGCATCGCGGAGTTCCAGCTCGCCGCACTGCGGCGGCAACTCGCGTACGTCGGGGCGAACAGCGCCTACTACAAGGCGGCCTGGGCCGGGATCGGCTTCGAGCCGGGTGACCTGCGCTCGCTCGACGACCTGCGCTCCCTGCCCGTCGTGCGCAAGGCGGACTACGTGGCGGACCTGGCCGAGCGGGGGCCGTGGGGCTCGATGCTCGCCGTGCACCCGGAGGACGTGGCCCGGGTGCACTTCTCCTCGGGCACCACCTCCTCTCCGGCGCCGGTCTGCTGGACCCGGCAGGACCTCGACCGCTGGGCCGACCTGTACGCCAGGTTCGCGTACAGCCAGGGCGTGCGCCGCACCGACGTGTACCAGGCGCTGTTCGGTTTCGCCTGGTTCGTCGGCGGGCTCGGCGTCACCGCCGCCTACACCAAGATCGGCTGTACGGTCATCCCCGGCGGGTCGGGCGACACCGAGCGTCAGATCGACGTCATGGCCAGGTACGGCACCACCGCCGTCAGCGGCACGCCGTCGTTCATGCTGCACCTGGCCGAGACCGCCGAACGGCTCGGCCGCCCCGTGACGGGCAACCGGGTACGCCGGATCCAGGTCGGCGGCGAGCCGGGCGGCGGCATCCCCGAGACCCGCGCCCTCATCGAGGAACGCTGGGACGCCAAGGTGTTCGACGGCTACGGCTCACTCGAGTTCCAGCCCATCGCCTGGGAGTGCGAGCGGCAGGCGGGCGGCCACTTCGCCGAGGACTTCGTGCACGCCGAGGTCGTGGACGCCGGGACCGGCGCCCCAGTCCCGGACGGCAGCCCGGGCGTGCTCGTCCTCACCCACCTCGACAAGCAGGCGTCTCCGTTCGTGCGCTGGTGGACGGGCGACGTGGTGGTGCGCGACCCGGACCCGTGCGCGTGCGGCCGCACCCACGGCCGCCTGCGCGGGGGAGTGCTGGGCCGCGCCGACGACATGCTCGTGGTACGGGGGGTCAACTTCTTCCCGAGCTCGGTGGAGAGCCTGGTGCGCAGCACCCCGGGCGCCACCGGCGAGTACCTCATCGTGATCGACGAGGACGTCGTCGACCGGGCCACCGGCTACCTGACCGGCGTCAAGGTGCGGCTGGAGACCGAGGACGGCGCCGCCGAGTCCGCCGTGGACCGGCTCGCCCACGCCATCCGCGCCGAGCTCACCGTCCGCGCGGTGGTCGAGCCGGTCCCGTCCGGCTCGCTCGCCCGCAGCACCCACAAGGCCAAGCGCCTGGTCCGCGAGATCTGAACACCGAGGAGTGAACGTGGCTGACGACGTCTACATCGTGAGCGCCGTACGGACACCGCACGGGAGGTACGGGGGATCCCTCAAGGACGTCCGGCTCGTCGAGCTCGGCGGACTGGCCGGGCGAGCGGCGCTCGACCGTGCCGGGGTGTCGCCCGACGACATCGGCGAGATGGTGCTGTCCAACTGCAGGCAGGCCGGCAACGGCCCCAACCCGGGACGCCAGGTCGCCTTCAAGGCGGGCCTGCCGGAGCCCGTCCCCGCGCAGACCGTCAACATGGCGTGCGCCTCCGGCCTCAAGGCGCTCCAGCTCGCGGCGCACCCCATCCTCCTGGGGGAGAGCGAGCTCACCCTGGCCGTGGCGGCGGAAAGCATGTCGACCATGCCGTACATCGCCCCGTACACCCTGCGCTGGGGCGGGGTGCGGCGCGGGGACATCCTGCTGGCGGACGGCTGGCGGGACGGCGGCACCGACCCGATCTGCGGCATGAACATGGGACAGACGGCCGAGAAGGTGGCGCGCGAGTACGGCGTCAGCCGGGCCGACCAGGACGCCTGGTCGGCCCGCAGCCACCAGCGCCTGGCCGCCGCGTGGGACGAGGGCATCCTGGACGGCCAGATCGTCGAGGTGGCGCACGAGGAGGGGGCGCTCTCCAGGGACGAGACGTTCCGCCAGGGATCGACCGCGGAGAAGCTCTCGACACTGCGCCCCGCCTTCGAGGACGGCGGCACGGTCACGGCGGGCAACGCCAGCCAGATGGCCGACGGCGCCGCCGCGGTCGTGCTGGCCGGTGGCCGGGCCGCCGCCGAGCGAGGTCTCACCCCGCGTGCCCGGCTGGTGTCCGTGGCCGCCGTCGGCGTCGATCCCACCATGATGGGCATCGGCCCCACCGCGGCGATCCCCGCGGCCCTGAAGAAGGCCGGCCTGTCCGTGGGCGACATCGACCTGTTCGAGATCAACGAGGCGTTCGCCGCGCAGATCGTGCAGAACGTCCGCGCCCTGGACCTCGACGAGGACCGGGTCAACGTGAACGGCGGCGGCATCGCGCTGGGGCACCCGACGGGCCAGAGCGGCCTGCGCGTCGTGGTCAGCCTCCTGCACGAACTGGAGCGGCGCGACGCCCGCTTCGGCGTCGCGAGTCTGTGCGTCGGCGGCGGGCAGGGCATCGCCGCCGTCATCGAGCGGGTGGCGGCATGATCCGGGTGGCGGGCATGACGGTCGCCGTCGCCGGGCTCGGGCCGATGGGGCGCGGCATCGCCCGGGTGTTCGACCGGGCCGGAGCGCGGGTCGTCGTCTGCGACGTGTCGCCGGAGGCGACCGAGGCGGGGCTGACGCTGATCCGGCGGGAGGCCGAGGCCGACGGCGAGAAGGCCACCGTCGAAGCGGACACCCTGCGATCCGCCCTGCGCGAGGCGACCCTGTTCGTCGAGGCCGTCGTCGAGAACATGGAGGCCAAGGCCGCGCTGCTGGCCGAGGTGCGCGCACACGGACGGGACGACCTCGTCGTCGCCTCCAACACCTCCTCGCTGAGCGTCGGCGAGATGGGCAAGGCCTTCGGCGACCCGTCGAGGGTCATCGGGCTGCACTTCTTCAACCCGCCGACGAAGATGCGGCTGGTCGAGGTGATCAAGGCGGCGGCCACCGCCGACGAGGTCCACGAGAACGCCCTCGGCATCGTCCGTGAGCTCGGCAAGACGCCCGTCACCTGCGCGGACTCGCCGAACTTCGTGGTCAACCGGGTATGCCGGCCGCTGTACTACGAAGCGCAGCTCCTGGTCATGCAAGGGCTGGAACCGGCCGTGGTCGACGCCGTGGCGCGCGGCGCGCTCGGCCACCGCATGGGCCCGCTGGAACTGCTCGACTTCACCGGGCTGCACACTCACCTGGCGTCATCGGAGACGGCGCTGCGGGAGTTCGGCGACCCCCGATACCGCCCCATCCCCCTGGTCCGCGGGCTGGTGCGCAACGGGATGACAGGCCGGGCCGCCGGCCGGGGCTTCTACGACTACGCGGTGGAGCCGCCACGCGACGGGCGCGGCCGGGTCACCAGGGCGGCCGGGCCCGCGCCGGAGGGCGTCAGCCTGCACGTGACCGGCCCGCACGCCGCCGCGCTGCGCGGGCATCCCGCCGTCGCCCGGCATCTCGCCGACGACGCCCCGCTCGTGGTCTTCAGCTGCCACCGCGCCCCCACGCCCGAGGACGTGGAACAGGTCCGCGAGCTCGGCCGCCGCGCGCGGGTGGTGGTGGACGGCTCCGACGCGGCCTGGCGCGACCTGCTGCCCGCGGACACGGGCTGGGTGCGGCTGCACGCGTGGCGGGAGGAGGTCTTCGCCGAGGTGGTGGAGGACCCGGAGGCCGGCGTCGCCGTCCCGGACGAGACGTACGCGCTGCTGGACCTGCTGGGAGCGGCCGGTGTCCGGGTGCTCGCGCTGCCCGGCCTGGTCGCCGACAGGCTGGCCGACTGCCTGGCCAACGAGGCGTACGCCGTCGTGGAGGAGGGCACCGCCCGGCCCGAGGACGTCGATCTCGCGCTGCGCCTGGCGATGAACCACCCCGAGGGCCCGTTCGCGTACGTCCGCCGGGCCGGGCCGGTCACCGTGGCGTCCAGGCTGCGCTCGCTGCTCGCCGAGATCGGCGACTCCCGTTACCGGCCCACCCAGCTCATGCGCCGCCAGGTCAGCGCGGAGACGAGGCGGGCATGACGGCCCGGCCCTCCGTGCTCGCCGACACGGCGTGCGCCGGCCTCTCCGCACTGGTCACCGGGGCCGGCAGCGGCATCGGGCGGGCGATCGCGCTGCGCCTCGTCGAGCTCGGCGCCCGGGTCACGGGTCTCGGCCGCCGCGCGGAGACGCTGGCCGAGACCGGGTCGCTCGCCGCCGACCGGGAACGGTACGACTACGAGGTGTGCGACGTCCGCGACACCGAGGCGGTGGTCGCCGCCGTCGGCAGGACCGGCGCCCGCCACGGCCTCGGCCTGCTGGTGAACAACGCCGGCGGCCAGTTCTTCGCCCCGGCCACCGGCATCTCCGCGGGCGGCTGGCGGGCGGTGATCGACCTCAATCTCACGGCCGCCTTCACCGTGACCATGGCCGCGTACCCCTTCCTGGCCGAGGCGGGCGGCAGCGTCGTCAACATCTCCCTGTCCGGCGTGGAGCGGGGCGGCATGGGCATGGCGCACTCCGTAGCCGCGCGCTCCGGCATCCTCGGGCTGACCAGGACACTCGCGCTGGAATGGGCCAAGGACGGCGTCCGGCTCAACTGCGTCGGCCCCGGCACCGTGCTGACCAGCGCGCTGAGCGGCGAGGCCGGCCGTCACGTGCACGACAACCTGGTCGCCAGGGGCACGCCGATGCGGCGCGCCACCGCCCCCGAGGAGGTGGCGGAACTCGTCGCCTTCCTGGCCGGACCGGCGGGTGCGATGATGACGGGCCAGCTGATCCAGATCGACGGCGGCGCGCACCTCGGCCCTGGGCTGCACATGCTTCCGGAGGCGTACGCATGACCGGTGACAAGCTGATCGGGCTGCCCGAGGCCGTGACCGCCCATGTTCAGCCGGGCCGCACGGTGTACCTGGGCAATTTCGGCGCCCAGCTCTTCGCCGTCGGCCACGAGATCATCCGGCAGGGCCGCACCGGCCTGCACGTGGTCATCGGCTCCGGCGGGATCCTGCTGGACCAGCTGCTGGGGGCGGGAGCGCTGGCCTCGGCCACCTTCGGTCACTGCTGGAGTCCCGTCGGTCCCGGCCCCACGTGGAACTTCCGGCGCGCCGCCGAGAGCGGCGACAGGGCGGTGACGCTGTACGAGATGAGTCTCGGGCTGATGACCGCGGCGCTGACGGCGGGCGCCTGGGGCGTGCCGTTCATGCCGGTGCCCGGTCTCCCCGGCACCGGCTACACGGACGAGGACTGGCCCAACGGCCGGCTGTCCCGGGTGGACACCGCCTTCGGCGCCGCCGACATCGTCGCGGCGATCACTCCGGACGTCGCGTTCGTCCACGTCGACCAGGCCGACGCCGACGGCAACGGCGTCATCCGCGGTCCGCTCGGAGAGGCGCTGGTCGCCGCGCAAGCGGCCCGCGCCCTCGTCCTGGTCGCCGAGGAGGTCGTCGGCACGGAGGCGGCCCGCCGGGCGGGCATCGTCATCCCCGGGGTGCTGACCACCGCCGTCGTGCACCACCCCGGCGCGGTCGCCCCCGACGGCACGATCGGCCGTTATGAGCGCGACGTCGCCGCCTACGAGCGCTACGTCGCCGGCACCTCGACTCCGGAGGGGTTCGCGGCGTGGTTGGCGGAGCATGTGACAGGAGGACGCGATGCCTGACGACCCCAGCGTGATCGGTTTCCTGGTCCGCGCCGCCCGCGAGTTCCGGCGCGGCGGGTGGGTGTTCACCGGCTTCCACTGGCCGGTGCTCGCCGGTCAGCTCGCGTACGAGCTGGAGGGGGAACCGTTCACCCAGGTCTTCGAGGCGGGCGCCGGCGTGCACGGCGCCGCCGCGTCGGTGCCCACGAGCACCACGGACTACCCGGCGTACGCGGACGCGCTCGGCTTCACCGGCACCACGGCCGACGTCCTGCTGGCGATGGCCCGGCGCTTCGACCGGGTCGTCCTCGACGCGGGCAACGTCGACGTACGCGGCCGGGTGAACTCCTCCCTGATCGGGCCGGGTGACGCCCCGCGGGTCCGCCTGCCCGGCGGGGGCGGGGCGCCCGACATCGCGGCACGGGCCCGCGAGCTCGTCTGGCTGTCCGGCGGCGACGACCTGCGGCGCGTCCAGCGGCAGGTGGAGCACGTGACCGCCGCGCCGCGGCCCGGCGCGCTCGTCCGCCTGCACACCCGGTGGGGCGTCGCGCGACTCGGTGACACACCCGTCCTGGAGGAACTGGCCGACGTCCCGGGAGCCGGCGCCTTCGTCCGCCACCTGGAGGCGCTGGGCGTACGGACCGACGCGCCCGTCACGCCCAGGCCGGCCGCCTCGGCGGCCGAGAACGCCGCCGCGCGGCTGGTGCTGCGCGCGGCGGCGGAACGCGGCTACCAGGTGGCCAGACGAGCGCTCGCAGAAACGTAGAGGAATCAGTATGGACACCACGAAACTCGACGAAGTACGGCACATCACCAGGGAGCTCGTCGGCGAATGGCTCCGGGCCGGCAAGTTCTCGCCGGTCTGCGACGCCTGGCTGCGCAGCTACGACCTGGACTTCACCAGGGCCATGGCCGAACGCGGCCTGATCGGGATCTCCTGGCCGGTCGAGTACGGCGGCGGTGGCGGATCGGCGCTCACCCGGCTCGTCGTGACCGAGGAACTCCTGAGGGCCGGCGCGCCGGTCGCCGCCCACTGGATCGCGGACCGCCAGATCGGGCCGTCCATCGTGCGGCACGGCACTGACGCGGCCAAGGCGGAGTTCCTGCCCGCGATCGCCTCCGGCGAGGTCACCTTCTGTCTCGGCATGAGCGAACCGGACTCGGGCTCGGACCTGGCCTCGGTGCGCACCACGGCCACCAGGGCGGAGGGCGGCTGGCTCGTCACCGGCAGGAAGATCTGGACCAGCCACGCGCACCGGTCGACACACGCCTACGTGCTCGCCCGTACCGGCAAGGGGGAGAAGAAGCACGAAGGGCTCACCGAGTTCATCGTGGACATGGCCGCCCCCGGCGTCGACGTGCGGCCGATCCACGACCTGGCCGGCGAGCACCACTTCAACGAGGTCACCTTCGACTCCGTCCTCGTCCCCGACGACCACGTGCTCGGCGCGGTAGGCGGCGGATGGACGCAGGTCACCGAGCAGCTCGCGCTGGAACGCGGCGGCGTCGAGCGGGTGCTGAGCACCTATCCGCTGCTGGCCGCGGCGCTCGGGGCCGCCGGCGAGCTCGGCGACGGCGAGGCGGAACTGACCGGCGAGGTGCTGGCCAGGCTGACGACGCTGCGCGCGATGGCGTTCGACGTGGCCGCCGCGATGGACGCGGGCCGGGCGCCGGTCCACGAGGCGGCCATGCTGAAGGACCTCGGCACCACGCTGGAGCGGGAGGTCAACGAGCTGGCCCGGACCCTGCTGGACACCCCGGTCGACCCCGGCGCCCCGGGCGCCGAAGGCCTGCTGGCCCAGGGCATCCTGGCCGCGCCGGGATTCACCATCCGCGGCGGCACGACCGAGGTCCTGCGTACGGTCATCTCCCGCGGCGCCGTCAGCGCCCGGGGAAGCCGGCCCGCGGACGACACCGGGCTCGGTGAGGTGGCCGACCAGGTACTCGCCGGCCACGGCGGCGAGCCCGGCGACGACCTGCCCGAGATCTGGCACACGGTGCGGGACCTCGGCTGGATGGGCGTCGGCGTCGCGGAGACGCTCGGCGGCGAGGGCGGCGACCCGCACGACGTGGTGACGATCGTCGAAGGTCTCGGCCGCCACCAGGTGTCCGTCCCGGTCGCCGAGACCATCCTGGCGCGGCGCGCGCTGGCCGAGGCGGGCCGGGACGTCGCGGGCGAGGTCGCCACCGTGGCCGTGCCCCAGCTCGGGGAGAAGGTCCGGCTCACCGCCGACGGCCGGTTGCACGGGACCGTCTCGAAGGTGCCCTGGGGCAGGCACGCCGGACACGTGGTGGTGCTCGCCACCCTCGACTCCGGCCAGGAGGCGCTCGCCGAGGTGCGCACCGGCGCGGCGGGGCTTCACTGGACCCCGGGCGCCAATCTCGCGGGCGAGCCCCGCGACACCCTGCGCCTGGACGGGACACCGGCCACCCCGCTCGACGGGCCGGGGGACGTCCTCGCCGAGGCCGCGCTGCTCAGAGCCGCCGCCCTGACCGGAGCCCTGGCCGCCGCCCTCGACCAGACGGTCACGCACGTGACGGTCCGCGAACAGTTCGGAAGGCCGCTCGTCAAGTTCCAGGCCGTGGCGCAGCTCGTCGCTCGCATGGCCTCGGAGCTCGAATCCGCCCGCGTCGCCGTGCGCCGCGCCACCCAGGCGCTGGCCGAGGGCCACCCCGACGCCTGGACCAGGGTCGCCGCCGCACGCGTCATCACCGGACGCGCGGCGACCGAAGGCGCGCGCATCGCCCACCAGCTGCACGCGGCCATGGGCATCACCCGCGAGCACCCCCTGCACCTCGCCACCCGGCGGCTCTGGTCCTGGCGCGACGAGTTCGGCACCGCCCGCTGGTGGGCCGGGCGACTCGGCCGGACGTTCGCCGAACGCGGACCGGACCGGCTGTGGCAATGGATCACCGAGTAAGGAGCACCTGATGGACAAGGTCATCGTGGAGCCGGACGGCGGGCTGCGCGTCCTGACGCTCAACCACCCGGACAAACGGAACATCATTGACGACACCATGCGTGCCGAACTGGTACGGGCCGTGACCGCGATCCGCTCCGACCCGGACGCCACCGCTCTGGTGGTCACCGGGGCGGGCTCGGCGTTCTGCGGCGGCGCCGACCTGCCCGCACTCTTCGGCGACACCACCCGCGACCTCGGCACCCTGCGCGAGGACCTGCAGAAGGTGTACGAGAGCTTCCTGGTCCTCCGCTCGCTGTCGATCCCCACCATCGCCGCCGTCCAGGGGCCCGCGATCGGGGCCGGGCTGAACCTCGCCATGGCCTGCGACCTGCGCATCGCCGGCCCCGGCGCCAAGTTCGGCGCGACCTTCTCCCAGATCGGCCTGCACCCCGGCGGCGGCTGCACCTGGTTCCTGGTCCAGGCGCTCGGCTCGCAGCGCGCGCTGAAGCTCCTCCTCGACGGCGGCACGCTCACGGGCGCCGAGGCGGTGGAGGCGGGTCTGGCCCTGTCCCTGGAGGACGATCCGGTGGCCGCAGCGACCGCGCTGGGCCGTACGTACGCGCGGATGGATCCACGGCTGGCGCGGCACATCAAGAGCGCGGTGCGGATCGCGGCGACGGAGGGATTCGAGGCCACGCTGGAGTTCGAGTCGTGGGCGCAGGCCTACTCGGCGACGCAGCCCGGCATCCAGGAGTTCCTGGCCCGCTTCCGCAAGTGAGCCCGGACGGCGCGGCGCCTGCCCGGCAGGCGCCGCGCGTTCTCGTCAGATGACCTGGTGCGCGCGCAGCCGTGTCATCGTGCCGGCGTCCAGGCCGAGGATCCCGCCGTAGACCTCGTCGTTGTGCTGTCCCAGCTCCGGGCCCAGGGTGTGGACGCGGCCCGGCGTCTCCGACAGCCGGGGGGCGACGTTCTGCATCGGGAACGATCCGAGCCGGTCGTGGATGAGCCGGACGACGGCGTTCCTGGCCTCGAAGTGCGGGTCGGCCAGCATGTCCGGTGCGGTGTAGATCAGACCGGCCGGCACCCCCGCTTCGTGGAGGCGTTCCAGCAACGCGTCGCGGTCCTGTTCCCGCGTCCAGGCGGTCACCAGTTCGTCCAGCTCCGCCTGGTTCTTCCCGCGCGCGGTGTGGGTGCCGAACCGTTCGTCGCCGTGCCACTCCGGGCACCCCATCAACGCGGCCAGCCGGTTGAAGACCGTGTCGCGGTTGGCGGCGATCAACACGGCCGAGCCGTCCCGCGTGGGGTAGACGTTGCTGGGCGCGACGCCGGGGAGGATCGATCCCGTCCGCTCGCGCCGCGCCCCGGCCAGCTCCCATTCGGGCAGGATCGACTCCATGAGCGCCAGCACGGCCTCGTAGATGGCGGAGTCGACCACCTGGCCCCGCCCGGTGCGCTCCCTGGCCAGCAGCGCCATGACCGTGCCGAGCGCGGCGAAGGTGCCGGCCAGCGAGTCGCCGATCGAGATGCCGGCGCGGCTCGGCTGCCGGTCCGGCTCTCCGGTGAGGTACCGGAGGCCGCCCATCGCCTCACCGATCGACCCGAAGCCCGCCCGCCCGGCGTAGGGGCCGTCCTGGCCGTAGCCGGTCACCCTCGTCACCACCAGGCCGGGGCTCAGCTCGGCCAGGGCGGCCGGCCCGAGTCCCCACCGTTCGAGCGTGCCGGGCCGGAAGTTCTCGATGAACACGTCCGCGCCGGTCAGCAACTGACGCAGGAGCTCCTGGCCCTCGGCCTGCCGGAGGTCGCAGGTGATCGACTTCTTGTTGCGGGCGATGATCGGCCAGGTGAGGGAGAGCCCCTGCGGCCGATGACTGCCCCACTGTCGCATCGGGTCGCCGCCGCGCGGATCCTCGACCTTGATCACTTCCGCGCCGAAGTCGCCGAGCAGCTGCCCGCAGAAGGGACCGGCGATGAGTGAACCGGTCTCGACGACCCGCAGCCCTGCCAACGGCCCGCCGCGCCGCTCGTCGTCAGCCACCAGCGGCCACCTTCCCGTCGGCGTTCTCCAGGCGTTCGCGCACCCGGGCCAGGAAGGCGGCGGCGTACGCCCCGTCGAAGACCCGGTGGTCGAACGACATCGTCAGCACGGCGACCAGGCCCACCTCGACCCGAGCGCCGTCGGCCACCACCGGCCGTCGCGCGATGGTGTCCATGGACAGGATCGCCGCCTGCGGCTGGTTGATCACCGGGATGGTGAACAGCGTGCCGGAGCGGCCGAGGCTCGACAGGGTGAACGTGCCGCCCGCCATGTCGGCGACGCCGAGCGCGCGCGAGCGAGCCCTGCCGGTGACTTCGGTGATGCGCTCGTGCAGCCCTTCGACGTCGAGCTCGTGGGCTCCGCGGATCACCGGTACGACCAGGCCCTCGTGGCTCATGTCGACGGCGACGCCGAGGTTGACGTGCTCGAAGACCCGGATCGAGCCGTCTTCCCAGCTGGAGTTGACCAGGGGGAAGTCGGCCAGGGCGCGGGTGACGGCCCAGGCCGTGTAGGCGGGCACGGCGGGCCGGGCCGCGGACGCCTGTCGCGCGGCCTCCACCGCGTCGAAGCGGACCTCGACGGCCATCGCCGCGTGCGGGCTGGTGGCCAGCGAACGCACCATGTGCTCGGCGGTGCGGCGGCGGATGCCGCTGGCGCGCCGTACCGTGCTGGGGCCGCGCGGGTCGGTCGTCACAGCGCTCACGGCGCGTCGCCGACGATGACGGCCAGGACGCTGCGCACGTCGACGACGTCCCCCGGCTCGACCTTGATCCGCAGGGTGCCGCCGGTCGGGGCGGGCAGGACCTCGCGTGCCTTCTCGGCCTCGATCTCGACCAGGTCCTGGCCCTCTTCGACCCGCGCGCCGTCCTCGAAGTACCACTCCAGGATCTCCGCTTCGGACATGCCCATGCTCAACTGCGGGAGGCGTACCTCGGTTTCCACGCTCACTTCTCCACTCCGAGCACGCGGCGCACGGCCGCGACGACCTTCTCCTTGGACGGGTAGATCTGCTTCTCCAGCACCGGGCTGAACGGCACGTGCATGTCGTCGCTGGTGACCCGCAGCACGGGTGCGCGCAGGCTGCCGAAGCCCTCCTCGACGAGGTGCGCGGCGATCTCGCTGGCGGCGCTGCAGGTGCGGTTGGCGGGGTCGACGATCACGCAGCGGCCGGTCTTGGCGACCGAGGCGAGGATGGCGGGCCAGTCCATCGGCACCAGCGTGCGCGGATCGACCACCTCGACGGAGACGCCCTCGCCGGCCAGGTCCTCGGCCGCGTCGAGGGCGTGCCTGACACCCCCGCCGATGCCGATGACGGTGACGTCGGTGCCTTCGCGCGGCACCGACGCCACGCCGAACGGGATCAGGTGGTCGTCGTCCTCCGGTGCCGCGCCACGGCCGCGGCGCCCCCACAGGGTGGCGTCCTCGAAGCAGAGCACCGGGTTGTCGTCGCGGATCGCCGTCTTGAGCAGGCCCTTGAGGTCGGGGCCGTTGCTCGGCACCATGATCTTCAGCCCGGGGACGTTCATGAACATCGGGTACGGGCGGTCGGCGTGGTGCGCGGCGGTGCCGCCGTGGTAGTAGAGCGCCTGGCGGAACACCACGGGCATCCTCGCCTGGCCGCCGAACATGTACCGGTTCTTGGCGACCTGACTGACGAACTGGTCCATGGCGCAGAACATGAAGCTGGCCACCGTCAGGTCGACGATGGGACGCAGCCCGGCCATGGCGGCGCCGGCGGCCATGCCGACGCTGGCGGCCTCCGACAGCGGCAGGTCGCGGATGCGGCTGGGGCCGAAGTCCTCCAGGAAGCCCTGCGCGGCGCCGAAGACGTTGGCGCGCAGGTCCTGCCCCATCAGGATGACGCGCTCGTCGCGGGTCATCTCCTCGTGCTGCGCCTGCTGGATGGCCTGGAGGAAGCCCAGTTGCGCGGCACGCTTGGCGGCCGCGGGCGCGGTGCTCATGTGGACGCCCCTTCGACGTAGTAGAGATCCCGGTACGCCTCCTCGGGCTCGGGATACGGGCTGTCGCGCGCGAACTCGACGGCCGCGGCGACCTCGGCCCGCACCTCGGCGTCGAGCGCCTCGACGGCGGCCTCGTCGGCCAGCCCTTCGTCGAGGAGACGCCGGCGGAACAGGTCGATCGGGTCGCGCTCCTGGCGCCACACGTCCACCTCGGACTGGTCCCGGTAGCTGTTCTTGACCCGCAGGCCGTAGGCGTGTTCGTGGAAGCGGTAGGTCTTGGCCTCGACCAGGCTGGGGCCCTCGCCGCGCCGGGCGCGGGCGACGGCCGCGGAGACCGCCTCGTAGGTCGCGACCGGGTCCTGCCCGTCGACGGTGACGCCGGGCATGCCGTAGCCGGTGGCGCGCACCGAGATGTCCTCGACGGAGGTAAGCTCCCCGGCGCGCACGCTGACGGCCCATCCGTTGTTCTCGCAGAAGAAGACGACCGGCAGCTTCCACACGGCCGCGAGGTTCATCGACTCGTGCAGGACGCCCTCGTTGGCGGCCCCGTCGCCGAAGAAGCACAGCGCGACGAGGCCGTTGCCCAGCACGTCGGCGGCGAGTCCGGCGCCGACGGCGACGGGTATGGCGGACCCGACGATGCCGGACTCGCCGAGGCTGCCGACGGAGAAGTCGGCCAGGTGCATGCTGCCCCCCTTGCCCTTGCAGACGCCGCCGGCCTTACCGAGCAGTTCCGCCATGAGCCGGTCGAGGCGGGCACCCTTCGCGATGGGGTGGCCGTGCGAGCGGTGGTTGCCGGTCATGTAGTCGTCCGCGGTCGTCGCCAGGCAGGCGCCCGCGATGGCGGCCTCCTGACCGATGCTCAGGTGCACCATCGCCGGCAGCTCGCCGGCGTGGAAGAGCTCGATCGTGGCCTCTTCGAACAGACGGATACGCAGCATCCGTCGCAACATCTCCAGCGCGAGATCGCGCTCCAGGTTCATACAGTCCCCTTCCGCTGTTCGTGCCTCGGCGCCCCCCGCCCACCAGCTGAATCAGCGGGTGTATCACAATGGGTGATCTAGGAGGGACAGCCTGGCGGCGCAGCTTCAGGCCGTCAGCGTCTGTGTTGACGTAGTGAATCCCATCCCCCGGGTTTCCGTCAACGTCAGTGGTGACGTTGCTCGCGGGCCCGACAGATAAACGGCCGTGACCTCTTGTGCTAACCCGAACCCGAATGCAAAGCTGCGTCAACACCAACGACGACGTAGACGCAGTCACGTCCTAGCGGCCCGCGTGCGATCCCGCCCCTGGAACATCACAAGGAGGAACGGGGATGAGCGGCATCAAACGTTCTTTCACCCTCAAGACTCGTCCGCCAGACACCGACCCCGCCCCCGGCATCGCCGGCAGCCCGTCGGGCGAGACGCTGCTGACCGTCCGCGGTCTGACCGTGCGGTTCGGTGGGGTCACCGCTCTGGAGGACGTCTCTCTACAGGTGCGAAGCGGCGAGATCTGCGCGCTGATCGGCCCCAACGGCGCCGGCAAGACCACAGCGTTCAACAGCGTCAGCCGCCTCGTCCAGCCCGTGGCCGGCGCCATCGCGTTCGACGGCGCCGACCTGCTGCGCGCCCGGGCCGGCGACCTCGCCGCCCTGGGCATCGCCCGTACCTTCCAGAACCTCGCCCTGTGGCCGGGGCTCACCGTGATCGAGAACGTCATGGTGGGCGCGCACAGCCTCGGGCGGACCGGATTCCTCGGCGCGCCCTTCGGCTGGGGGGTGCGCTCGGAGCACCGCGAGCTGACCGAGCGGGCGTACGCCGCGCTGGCCGTGCTCGCCATCGAGGATGTCGCGTTCCAACCCTGCCAGGGACTGCCCTTCGGCACCCTGCGGCGGGTGGAGCTGGCCCGCGCGCTGGTCACCCGGCCCCGGCTGCTGATGCTCGACGAACCCGCCGCCGGCCTGACCCAGGGCGACGTGCGAGACCTCGGCACGTTGCTGCGCGCCCTGCGCGACGAGCTCGGGCTCAGCCTGCTGCTGGTCGAGCACCACATGCAGCTCGTGATGGACATCGCCGACTACGTCGTGGTCCTGGACTCCGGGCGCAACCTGCTCTCGGGACGTCCCGACGAGATCCGCGACGACCCCCGCCTCGTCGAGGCGTACCTAGGGAGCCCGCGATGACCGAACCCCTGCTCCGCATGAGCGGCGTGCGCGCCTATTACGACGGCGTCGAGGCCCTGCACGGCATCGACATCACCGTCGGCACGGGGGAGGTCGTCGTCGTCCTCGGCGCGAACGGCGCGGGCAAGACCACCACGTTGCGCTCGATCTGCCAGCTCACCACCACCACAGGTGAGATCCGCTTCGACGGCGACCTCATCTCCGGGGCCTCCACCAGCTCGATCGTCCGCCGGGGCATCGCCATGGTGCCGCAGGGTCGCGGCACGCTGGGTGACCTCAGCGTCGAGGACAACCTGCTCGCCGGCGCCGTAACCCGGCGTGACAAGGGCGTGGCCGACGACATCGCGTCCTGGTACGAGACCTTCCCCCGGCTGGCGCAGCGGCGCCATCAGACCGCGGGCAGCCTCAGCGGCGGCGAGCAGCAGATGCTGGCCATCGCGCGGGCGCTGATGCTCCGTCCCCGGCTGCTGCTGATGGACGAACCGTCGCTGGGCCTGGCCCCGGTGATCGTGCGTGACCTGTTCGACGTGCTCGCCCGCATCAACCGCGAGCGCGGTGTGGCGATCGTCCTCGTCGAGCAGAACGCCGTGCTCGCGCTGGACATCGCCCAGCGCGGCTACGTACTGGAGGCCGGGAACCTCGTCCTGTCAGCGTCCGCTGACCAACTGCGGCAGGACGACGCCGTCCGGCTCGCCTACCTCGGAAACTGAACCAGGAGCTTGCATGGGCACCGTGTTGTCCCAGGCGGTATCCGGCGGTCAAGCCGACCTCGACGTCGTCGCCGCCCGCCGCCGGCGGGCGCGGCTGCGTGCCGTCCTCGTCGTCATCGTGCTGCTCGCCGCCTTCTCCGTCTGGGCCGTCATCGACGGCGGCGCGCAGCTGTACCTGCAACGGTTCTTCGACGGCATCACCAACGGACTGCTCTACGGCCTGGCCGCGCTGTCCTTGGTGATCGTCTTCAAGGCCACCGGAATCATCAACTTCGCCCAGGGGCCGATGGCCATGCTGGGCTGCTATCTGGCGCTGACCGTGCTGGAGATGTGGCCGATGCCGGTGCTGCCGGCGATCGTCATCGCGATGGTCGTCTCCGGCCTCGGCGGAGCCGTGCTCGAACGCGTGCTGATCCGCCCGTTCGACCCGGACAACCACATGGCGATCATCATCGTCACCCTGGCGCTGTTCCTCGGCTTCAACGCGCTGGCCGCGCTGGTCTGGGGCTTCCGGCCGCTGAGCTTTCCCAGCCCGTTCCCGCAGGGCACCGCGGACGCGTTCGAGATCGCCGGGGCCCGCCTGTCCTACCAGGCGATCGGCACGGCGCTGCTGGTGGTGGGCGCGGTCGTGGTGCTGGAACTGGTGCTGAACCGCACCCGTCTCGGCCTCTCCTTCCGCTGCGTGGCCAACGACGTGGCGAACTCCCGGTTGCTCGGCATCGACATCGGCCGCACCGTGCAGTTCAGCTGGGCGCTGGCCGCCGCCGTCGGCACCCTGGGCGCCTGCCTGATCGCCCCGTCGACGTACGTCGACCCCGGGTTCATGAACAAGATCCTGGTGTACGCCTTCGCGGCGGCCACCCTGGGCGGCCTCGACAGCATCCGGGGAGCCCTGGCCGGCGGCCTGCTGACCGGCCTGAGCGTCTCGTTGGTGACCGGATACCTCCCCGGCGTGGGCAGCGAACTCGGCCTGGTGGTGGGCTTCGCGATGATCATCGCGGTGCTGCAGTTCAAGCCGGCCGGACTCTTCGGCAACCGAGCGATGGAGCGTGTGTGATGCCGCTGCGGATCGAACGGGGCAGCCGCCGGCACCGGCTGCTGCGACTGGCCCTGGCCGGCGGAGCGGCGGTGCTGCTGCTCGGCCTGCCGCACCTGCTCGGCACCGTGTCCCAGGTGGACACGCTCTCGCAGATAGCCGCCTACTCGGTGGCCATCCTCGGACTGATCATCCTGATGGGCTACTGCGGGCAGATCTCTCTGGCGCACAGCGCGTTCATCGGGCTGGGCGGCTACACCACGGTGATCCTGGTCGCCGACCACGACTGGCCCTACCTGGCGACCATCCCGGTCTCCATCCTGATCTGCCTGGCCGTCGGCGCGCTGATCGGCATCCCGGCACTGCGCATCCGCGGCCTGTACCTGGCCGCGGTGACGCTGGCGGTGGCGGCGCTGTTCCCGGCGCTGGTCATCCGGTTCGAGGAGCTCACCGGCGGCACCAGCGGCAAGTTCGCCCGCGAGGCCATGCAGGCGCCGGAGTGGTTCTTCGTCAACCCCTACACCCGCGTCGGCCCCTCGATCGTGCGCTTCTACGTCATCGCCGCCGTGGCCGTGCTGGTCTTCCTGGTGGCGCGCAGCATCCTGCGCAGCCGGATCGGCCGGTCGATGGTGGCGCTGCGCGAGGCCCCGCTGAGCGCGGCGGCCAGCGGCGTCCAGGTCGCCCGGGTCAAGATCTTCGCCTTCGCGATCAGCGGGGCCTTCGGAGGAGTGGCCGGATCGCTGCTGGCGATCCAGCTGCCACAGGCGTCCGACACCCGCTACACACTCGACCTGTCGATCTTCCTCCTGGTGGCGCTGGTCGCCGGGGGCAGCGGCACCATGCTGGGCGCGATCCCCGGCGCGATCATCTTCGTCACCCTCCGCACGTTCGTCTCCGACTGGGCCGCCGCGCTGCCGGCGTTCCAGGGCAGCGACGGCGGCCAGATCGTCGGCATCATCTCCTGCCTGCTGCTGCTGGCGATCGTCTTCCTGATGCCGACAGGAGTGGCCGGCGGCCTGCAGAAGGCCGGCCGGCGGCTCGTCCAGTTCACCGACCCCGTCCCCGCGGGCTGGCGCAGGTTCCAGCTTTCCGCATCCTCCCAACCGACGCCGTCTGCGGACGCAGGGGGATCCCAGACAGCGTCGTCCCCGCAACCGGAGAACTCCGGTGCACCGACGAAAGGCTGAGCTCGTGTTCTCAACGGTACGACCCGCGGCTGTGGCCGTGGTCCTCCTGGCCGCGGTGAGCCTGACCGCGTGCTCCCACGACAAGCAGGCGGCCACCGCGGAGATGTGCGTCTCCGAGGCCGAGCAGAACGTGACCGCCGCCGCCGACAACCCGAACATCCCCAAGGCCGAGGTCGACGCCTCGCTCGGCCAGGTCGGCGACGGGTGCGTCTTCCGCGGCTCCGGCGGCTTCCAGCTGGACGTGTCGAAGTGTCCCACCGACTACGACATCAACACCGGCATCACCGACAAGGAGATCCGGCTGTTCACCAGCATGCCGCACAGCGGCCCGCTCGCCGCGTACGGTTACATCGGCGACGGACTGAAGAACTACCTCTCGTACGTCAACGCCAACGGCGGCGTCGGCGGGCGCACCATCCAGCTCGACATCCTGGACGACCACTACCAGCCGGACCTGACCCGCAAGAACGTCGACAAGGCGATCCAGGACAACAAGTACGCGGCCAGCGTGGCGATCCTGGGCTCGTCCAACAACGGCGCCATCCGCGACGTCATGAACGACGAGTGCATGCCGCACCTGCTGGTGGCCTCCTCCGAGGACCGCTGGGGAGACGTCGAGAACTACCCGTGGACCACGGGCATGGGCCTGAACTACGGCAACGAGGCCGGGCTCTGGAAGCGCTGGATCTCCGACAAGTATCCCGACGGCGCGACGGTCGCCGTGGTCGCCATGAACAACGACTTCGGCAAGGCGTACGAGGCCGCCTTCACCGACGCCGCCGAAGGCAGCAACATCAAGATCGTCGCCAAGGAGCTGATCGACCCGTCGGCGCCGAACATGACCGACCAGCTGACCTCGGCGGCGGCCAGCAAGGCCCAGGTCGCCATCTTCGCCGTCGCCGGCACGTTCTGCGTGCAGGCCATCGGCGGCGTCGAGCGCAGCTCGTGGGACCCGGACGTGATCACGGGCAACTCGTGCGCGCAGATCGAGACGTCGCTGGCGCCGCTGCAGAAGGAGGGCCTGACCGGTGACGGCACCATGGTCATCCAGTACTACTACAACCCGAGCGACCCGGCGAACAAGGCGCCGGAGTACGCCGAGCTCTACGCCGAGCAGATGAAGAAGGACGGGCTGGACCCGGAGGTCGCGCAGTACACCAACGGCTGGTTCTGGGGCTGGTACCTCGTGGCGGTGCTGCGCAACGCCGACGCGATGCAGGGCGGGCTGAACCGCGCCAACATCGCCGTGGCCGCGCGCACCATCAGCCAGCCGTACCCGCTGCTGGTCGAGGGGCTGACCTCGAAGATGAACGGCGTGGAGGACGCCTACCTGTTCGAGGGCGGCCAGATGTTCCGGTACGAGGGAGCCACCACCAGCAAGATCGGCGAGTGGAAGCCGATCGGCGAGCTGATCAACCGTGAGGGCAGCACGGGCAACTTCACCAAGCTCAACCTGCAGTGACCGGCGGCCGGGGTGCGCGGCGGCGCGCACCCCGGCCATCGACGAAGGAGTGACACATGCCCGAACTCGACTTCGACGGCGCGGTGGCGGTGGTGACCGGCGCCGGGCACGGCCTGGGCCGGGCGTACGCGGGCGAGCTGGGCCGGCGCGGCGCGCGGGTGCTGGTCAACGACCTCGACTCCGAGGCCGCCCGATCGGCCGCGCGGGACATCGCGGACGCCGGCGGCGTGGCGGTCGCCGAGACGAGCAGCGTCGCCGACCCGGCCGGCGGCGAGGCGATCATCGCGGCGGCCGTGGACGCCTTCGGCCGGGTGGACGTCCTGATCAACAACGCGGGCGTCGGACGGCCCAAGGACTTCGGCGACGTGGGCATGGACGACGTGCACCTGTCGCTGTCCGTGCACCTGCTCGGCGCCTACCACCTGATCGTCCCCGCCTGGCGGCACATGGCCGCCCAGGGCGGCGGCTCGATCGTGAACACCTCCTCGTCGGTCGGCCTGTTCGGCCAGAAGCGCTCGGCCGTCTACGCCTCGGCGAAGATGGGCGTCGTCGGCCTGACCCGGGTGCTGGCCGCGGAGGGCGCCCCGCTCGGCATCCGGGTCAACGCGATCGCCCCGGTGGCGAGCTCGCGGATGGCCGCCGACGTGTACGGCAAGCTCGATCCCAAGCTGGACCCGGCGCGCGTCGCGGCGGTGGTGCTCGCCCTGGCGCACCGCGACTGCCCGGTCACCGGCGAGGTCGTCTCCGCCGGTGGCGGCCGGCTCGCGCGCATCCTGATCGCGACGACAGACGGCTACTTCTCCCCGGACCTGACGGTGGAGGAGGCCGCCGCTGCACTGCCCTCGGTGGTGGCCGGGGAGACGGCGGTGCGGGTGCCGACCTGCGCCATGGACGAGATCGACCTGATCCGGCAGTGCTTCCCGGATCTCGACGGCTTCCCGATGCCGCTGCGCTGACGGCGCCCGCCACGTCAGCCGCGCCGCCGCGGCGGGAGCCGTCCCTGCCCGCCGTAGGGCTGGAGCCCGGCGCCGAGATCGCCGTCGAACGCCGCGGCGACGTCCGCCGCGCTCCACCGCTCCCGTACGGCGTGCGGAGCGCCGGCGAGCTCCACGTGCGGCACGATGCCGAGACGCCGGCCGTCGAAGCTGAAGAACTGCCCGGTGACGCCCTCCGATGCGTCGCTGAGCAGGTAGGTCACCAAGGGCGCCACGGCGGCGGGCGACATCTCGTCGATGCCGTCGAGAGGGGCGCCCGCGCCGTCCGGTGTGGGGGCGCGGCTGATCGCGTCACGGGTCATCCGGGTCAGGGCCTTGGGCGACAGGGCGTTGACCCGGATTCCGTCGGCTTCGAGGTCGAGGGCGGCAGCCCAGGTCAGCGCCGTGACGGCGCCCTTGGTCATGGCGTAGGCCGCCATGTTCGGGTAGCCGAACATGGCCAGGGACGAGGCGTTGACGATGGACCCGCCGCCCGCGCCCCGCATCGCCCGTGCCGCCGCGTCGAGGCAGTACGCGGTGCCGAGCACGTTCACGTCGACGGCTTCCCGCAGCCGGCGCGGGTCCTCGTTCCACGGCAGCGCCTCGTGGTAGAGCCCGGCGTTGTTGACCAGGCCGTCCAGGCGGCCGAACGCGGCGACGCACTCCCCGACCAGGGCCGCCGCCTGGCCGGGGTCGGCTATGTCGCTCGGGACGGCCACGGCGCGCCCGCCCGCCCTTTCGATCTCGGCGGCGGTCTCGCCGGCGGCCCCAGCGTCGACGTCGTTGACCATGACGGCGGCGCCGTGCCGCGCGGCGTCCACGGCGTAGGCACGGCCCAGCCCCCGGCCGGCCCCGGTCACCAGCACGGCACGTCCGACGAGCATGTCGAACTCCTTCTGTCAGCATTGACGTAGACGCTGACGAAGCTTAGGGTCGCACCCGAAAGGCGGTCAAGAATGCAGGACACCAGGCTGGACCGGCTCTGCTTCGGCTGCGGCCCGATCGGCGGCCTCGCCGCGGCGGGCGGCGACACCGGGCCGGAGCGCGCCGAGGAGATCGCCGTCGCGGCCGTCGAGGCCGCCTGGGAGTGCGGCCTGCGCAGTTTCGACACCGCTCCCAGCTACGGGGACGGCGCCGCCGAACGCCTGCTCGGCACCGCGCTGCGCGGCCTGCCGCGTGACCGGTTCACGGTCAGCGGCAAGGTCGGGCGCCGGACGATGGCGATCGCCGACCCGTACCGGCTGGACGGAGCCGCCGCCCGGCGGGAGCCCCGCTTCGACTTCACCGCCGCCGGGGTCCGGCGCACCGTGGAGACCTCGCTGGAGCGGCTCGGACTCGACCGGCTCGACACGGTCTTCCTGCACGACCCCGACGACCTGCTCGGTCCCGCGCTCGACGAGGCCGTTCCCGCCCTCCACGAGCTGCGCCGGGCGGGCGCCGTCGGCGCGATCGGGGTGGGCACGACCCGGCCGCGGGCCGCCGAGGCGCTGGTCGCCGCCGGGGCCGTCGACACCGTGATGATCGCGGGGGAGTGGAACCTGATGCGGCGCTCGGCCGCCACGCTGCTGGCGCGCTGCCAGGAGGCGGGGGTTCCCGTGCTGGCCGCCGCGCCGTACGCCTCCGGGCTGCTCGCCGTCGCCCGGCCCGGGCCCGGCCTGCCCTACCTCTACCGCGCGCCGTCGCCGTGGCTGCTGGAGGCCGCCGGCCGGATGGCCGACCGCTGCCGGCGCCACGGCGCCGAGCTGCCCCAGGCGGCGATCCAGTTCCCGCTCCGGCATCCGGCCGTGACCCAGGTGGTCGTCGGCATGCGCGACGCCGGCGAGGTCGTCGCCAACGCCGCGCGGTTCACCACCGATCTGCCCGAGGCGCTCTGGGCCGAGCTGGACACGCTCTGGGCCGGGCTCGGCACACCGCCCGGGGAACCCGTCCCGACATGATCGAGGAGGCCGTACGTGCTGCGCCAGGAGAACTATCGCAGGATCGCCATCGAGCGGCGTGGGGCCGTCACCGTGCTCACGCTGAACCGCCCCGAGCGGCGCAACGCCGTCGACGACGTCATGCACTCGGAGCTGTCGACGCTGTTCCGCGAGGCGCGGCGGAGCACCGACGCCGAGGTCTACGTGCTCACCGGCGCGGGGGAGGCCTTCTGCGCCGGCGGGGACACCGACCCCGGCCGTCCCTATGCCTCGCTCAGCGGCCTGACGCCGATCCAGGAGGCCGCCGAGATCGTCTACGGCATCCTGGAGCTGGACCAGCCGCTGATCGCCGCGGTCAACGGCGACGCCACGGGGCTGGGGGCGATGCTGGCCTCCGCCGCCGACGTGTCCTTCGCCGTGCCTTCGGCCCGCTTCGGTGACGCGCACGTGCAGGTGGGGCTGCCCGCCGGCAACGGCCCCGCCGCGCTGTGGCCGCTGCTGGCCGGGCCGCAGCGGGCCAAGCGGCTGCTGCTCGGCGGCGAGATGATCAGCACCGACCAGGCCGTCGCCTGGGGGCTGCTGCACGAGCTGGTCACCGAGGGTTCCGCCCTGGACGCCGCCCTGGCGCTGGCCGGACGCTGGGCCGAGCTGCCCCGCGCGGCCGTACGCGGCACCAAGGCCACGATCAACGCTGCCGTACGCGCGGCGGTCGCCCAGGTGCTGCCGCTGTCGCTGGCCCTGGAGGAACAGGCGATGGCCGCCCCCGACTTCCGCCGGCGACTCGCCGCGGCGCACGAGACACGGCGAGCCGCCACGGGCTGACGCCCGCAGCGCCGGACGACCTCCGTGACGGCGCTCAGCCGCCCCGCAGCGCCGCACGTCCTTCGCGGCGGGCCGCTGCGAGCTGACGGCGCTCAGCTGTTCCGCAGTGCCGGGATGACATCTGTGACGATGCGGCGGACGGTGTCCTCGTCGGCCTGGCCGTGCGGCCAGTAGTCCTGCGGTGGCCAGTAGAAGACGAACCGGTCGATGCCGGCCGCACGGTAGCGGGAGACGAAGCTCGCGAAAGCGTCCGGGCCGGCCCACATGTTCTCCGAGCTGACCAGCGGGCGGCCGGTCAGCAGCGTGCGGCCCAGCGTGGCCGGGTCCCGGCCGGCCTCCTCACACGCGCGTTCCATCCGGCGCACCTGGCGGGCGGTGCGGTCGAGGTGCTCGGCCGCGGACAGGCCGAAGCCGCCGAAGGTGCTCCAGGCGTCCCCGTACCGCGCGGCGGTGGCCATGGCGTGCGGTCCGTGGGCGGCGACCGTGAGCGGCGGACGCGGGGATCGCACCGGCCGGGGGCCGAGCGGCGGGATGCGGGAACGGTAGTACCGACCGGGCTCGACAGGCTCACCGCGCAGGACCCGGTCGACGAGCGCGACGGCCTCCCGGAACCGCTCCGCGCGCTCCCGCCCCGGCCACGGCCGCGAACCGGCCAGGGCGTGGTCGGAGTCGGCGTACCCGGAGCCGAGGCCGACCTCCAGCCGCCCCTGGCTGATCCGCTCCACGGTCAGGGCCTGGCGGGCCAGCAGCGCCGGATGACGCACCACCGGGCTGGACACCAGGCTGCCCAGGCGGATCGTCGTGGTCGCGGTCGCGAGGGCCGCCAGTGTGCTCCAGGCCTCCAGCCAGTCCTGCGCGGGATCCGCCGGGCTGGTCAGGTGGTCGTCGACCCACGCGTGGTCGAACCCGAGCCGTTCGGCCAGCAGGCAGTGGTCTCGCAGCGTCTGCCAGGACACCTTCGGAATGAGCATGACGCCGAAGGCCGGACCCGTCGGGGGAATTCTGTCAGCATCCACGTTGACGCAAACTAGGCGCGATGCTAGCGTGACGTCAACATCAATGGTGACGTGCACGCGGAAACCCGGCGCGTACCAGCAGACTCGATCCAACGACCTGGGAGACGAGGCAGATGGTGGTCCGAACCCCGACCCGTCGGCCAGCGGTCGACATGTTCGACTCCGATCGGTTCCGGCAAGTGATGGGCCACGTCCCGACGGGGGTGGCCGTGGTGACGGCGATGACGCGACAGGGCCCGGTCGGGCTCACCGTCGGGTCCTTCGTCTCGGCGTCACTGGACCCGCCGCTGGTCGGCTTCCTGCCGGCCCGGACGTCCACGACCTGGCCGCTGATCGTGCCGCTCGGCACCTTCTGCGTGAACGTCCTCGGCGAGGACGACGAGAGCCTGTGCCGCGGCTTCGCGCGATCGGGTGGCAGCAAGTTCGACGGGGTCGACTGGACCTTGTCCGAGGCCACCGGCTCGCCCGTCATCTCCGGGGCGCTGGCCTGGTTCGACTGCGCCTTCGAGCACAGCTACCCGGCCGGTGACCACCTGTTCGTCCTGGGCCGCGTGCTCGACCTCGGCGTCCGCGCGCAGGGCCGACCCCTGATCTTCTGTCATGGCCGCTATCAGCAACTGGCCACGGGCTCCACGGCCGGCAGCGCCGTATCCTTTGGAGGATAAATCCCCATGCGTGTAGGTATGACCTGCATCTTCGAAGGTCACGAGAACGCGACCGACGACGAGATCTACCAGACGGAGCTCCGCCTGGCCGACCTCGCGGAACCGCTGGGCTTCGACGCCCTGTGGGGCGTGGAGCACCACTTCACGTCGTACACCATGATCCCGGACGTCCTGCAGTTCCTGACCTACATGGCAGGACGCACCGAGCGCATCCAGCTCGGCTCCGGCGCGGTCATCCTGCCCTGGCACGACCCGATCCGGGTCGCCGAGCAGGTCGCCGTCCTGGACATCGTGTCCAACGGCCGGTTCGTCTTCGGTCTCGGCCGGGGCCTCGGCCGCATCGAGTTCGAGGGCTTCGGCATCCCGATGGGCGAGTCCCGTGAGCGCTTCGTGGAGGCCGCCGACATCATCATGTCGGCCCTGGACACCGGCATCCTGGAGTACGACGGCAAGTACTACCAGATCCCGCGCCGCGAGCTGCGCCCGAAGCCGGCGCGCAGGTTCGACGACCGCCTCTACGCCGCCGCCGTGTCGCCCGAGTCGGTGCGGATCATGGCCGACATCGGCGCGGGCATCCTGATCAATCCTCAGAAGGACTGGATGGAGGTCGCCGAGGACCTCGCGGGCTACCGGGCCACCTTCAAGGAGATCAAGGGGGTCGACGCGCCGGCCCCGCTGGTCACCGGCTGGGTCTGCTGCGACGAGGACCCGATCAAGGCCAGGGACATGGCCCAGGAGTACATCGGCGGCTATTACGAGTACGTCCTGAACCACTACGAGCTGGGCGGGCGGCACTTCGACACCACGCTCGGCTACGAGTACTACCAGCGGCTCGCCCGCTCGATCCAGAAGCACGGCTCCGACCGCGTCGTGGACAACTTCATCGAGCTGCAGATCTGGGGCACCCCCGACCAGTGCCTGGAGCGCATCGTCGCCATTCAGGAGAAGGTCGGCAACGACGGGTTCAACGGCGTGTTCAACTTCGCCGGCATGACCCCGGAGACCGCCGAGAAGAACCTGCGCCTGTTCGCCGCCGAGGTCATGCCGCGGGTCAAGGCCCTCGGACCGGTCCGGCCATGACCAGCCCGGGGTTCCGGGTCGTCACCGGCGGCCTCGGCTTCCCCGAGGGGCCGAGCCATCTGGGCGACGGGGCCGTGGCCGTGGTCGAGATGCAGGGACAGGTGGTCACCCGGGTCGCGGCCGACGGCGGCAAGACGGTGCTCGCCCGGCTCGGCGGCGGGCCCAACGGCAGCGCCCTCGGCGCCGACGGCGCGATCTACGTCGCCGACAACGGGGGCCTGTCGGCGACCCGGTCCGGCGGCTACTGGCACGCGCCCGAGCCGGTCGACGGGCGTGTGCAGAAGGTGCTCGACGGGCAGGTCACGGTGGTCGCCACCGGCCTGCCGGGGCCGCCGCCGCACCGTCCCAACGACCTGTGCTTCGGCCCCGACGGCCGGCTCTACGTCACCGACTCGCACAATTGGGAGGACCTGCGCGGCCTGAAGCCCGGCCGGATCTGCGCGATCTCCCCGGACCGTACGATCACGCAGGTCGCCGAGGTCCCGGCGATGCCCAACGGCATCGCCTTCGGGCCGGACGGCCGGCTCTACGTGGCCCAGTCGATGACCCGCAAGATCCTGGTCTTCGACTGGTCGGCCGGGACGGGCCTCGGCGACCCGCGGGTCTTCGCCAAGCTTCCGGCCGGCTCGCCCGACGGCATGTGCTTCGACGCCGACGGCGACCTCTACGTCTGCGGCAGCGTCGGGCACGTCATCTTCGTCTATGACGCCGTAGGCGCTCTCAAGCGGACCATCGAGGTCCCCACGGGAGCACAGCCGACCAACTGCTGCATCGGTGACGGTCAGCTCTATGTCACCTTCTCCATGACCGGCGAGCTGGTCGCCTACGACCTGCAGGTGACCGCGCTGCCACTGCACGAGGGAGTTATCACATGAAGTTCGGCCTGATGTACGAGATCCCCGTGCCCCGCCCGTGGAACGACCGCAGCGCGTACGACGCCTTCGAGAACACGCTGCGCCAGATCGAGCTCGCCGACCGGCTGGGGTTCCACAGCGTCTGGACGGTGGAGCACCACTTCCTCGGCGACTACTCCCATTCCTCCGCGCCCGAGGCGTTGTACGGGGCCATCGCGGCGCGGACCAGGAACATCCGCATCGGCCACGGGGTCCGGCTGCTGCCCTTCCCGTACAACCATCCGGTGCGCGCCGCCGAGGCCGCGGCCACCATCGACATCATCTCCAACGGCCGCCTGGAGTTCGGCACCGGCCGGTCAGGCACCCGCATCGAGCTGGAGGGCTTCGGCATCAACCCCTCCGACACCCGCCCGATGTGGGAGGAGGCCCTTGACGTGATCATGGGGTGCTGGACCGAGGAGACCTTCTCCTGGGAGGGGGAGTACTTCAAGATCCCGCCGCGGGGCGTGGTTCCCAAGCCGCTGCAGGCGCCGCACCCGCCGCTGTGGGGCGCGTCCTCCAGCTCCGACAGCCATGAGCTGATGGGCGAGAAGGGCATCGGCCTGCTGTCGTTCTCCGTCGCGTCGGGGCCGGAGACCCTGGTCAAGCGGTTCGGCCGGTACCGCGACGGCATCCGCCGCGCCAAGCCGGTCGGCAAGTACGTCAACGAGCAGATCGCCACCTTCACCCAGGTGCACTGCGCGGAGACCACCGAGGACGCCTACGCCGAAGCCGGTCCCCGCTTCGGGTGGTACGTCCAGGAGTCGTTGAAGAAGATCGCCGAACTCGGCGACTGGAAGGACGGCACCCAGCTCGGCAGCTACGAGTACGCCAAGCGGCTCCTCGGCGGTGTCGACCTGAACACGCTGGACTTCGACTACCTGCTCAAGAACGACGCGGTGATCGTCGGCAACCCCGACCAGTGCGTCGAGATGGCCAAGCGGTACGAGGCGGTGGGCACCGACCTGCTGCTCTGCCTCGTGCAGCCCTATGACATTCCGCATGAAAAGGTCATGAAGTCGATCGAGCTTCTCGGTACGCACGTGCTGCCGGAGTTCTCCTGACCTTTGACTCCAGATGGGGTGCCGATGTCCATGCAGCGCACGAGCCGCACCGGTGACTGGATCCGGATCCACGCCCGGAACACGCCGAACAAGCCATGCTTTGTGACCGATACCGATTCGTACTCCTTCGCGGAGGTCAACAGCCGCGTCAACCGGGTGGCCCACGAGTTGCGCCGCATGGGCGTGGTGAAGGGCGACCGCGTGGCGCTGTTCGCCACCGACTCCACGAGCTACATGGAGGTGCTGCTCGCCTGCATGAAGCTGGGCGCGGTGTACGTCCCGCTGAACTACCGCCTCGCCCGGCCCGAACTGCAGACCTTGCTGCGCACCGCCGAGGCCAAGGTGCTGTTCTTCAGCGAGCGGTACGCCTCGATGGTGGAGTCCGTCGACGTGCCGACGCTGACCGCCGCGATCTGCTTCGAGAAGTCCCCCGTCGCCGACCGCGACTACGGACAACTGCTCGCCACCGGCGAGGATCACGAGATCGACACGGTGATCAACGACGACGAGCTGATGTGCCTCGCCTTCACCAGCGGCACCACCGCGCTGCCCAAGGGCGTCATGCACCACCAGCGCATGGTCAAGCACATGACGTTCCAGTGCATCCTGGAGCGGCGGCTGCCGGCGGAGGCGTTCCACTACTCCCCGGCACCGCTGTTCCACGCCGCCGGCATGTGTTACGTGCTGTCGGGCGTGGCCCGCGGCAACCCGTCGCTGATCCTGGACGGATTCGACCCCGCCACGGTGCTCAAGTGGCTGCGCCGTGACGTGCTCCACGGCGTCTTCCTGGTCCCGACCATGATCGAGATGCTCCTGCAGGAGCCCGGCGTCGAGAAGGGCGACTACCACAACCTGCTGTCGATCGCCTACGGCGCGGCCCCGATGTCGCCGAGCCTGCTCCGCAGGGCCATGAAGACCTTCCGATGCGACTTCATGAACCTGTTCGGCGCCGGGACGGAGGCGGGCCTCCAGACCGTGCTCACTCCCGAGGACCACCACCGGGCGCTGAAAGGCCACGAGCACCTGCTCGGCTCGATCGGCAAGCCCGGCATGGGCGTGGACCTGCGGCTGTGCGACGAGGAGCTGAACGACGTCCCGGACGGCGAGGTCGGCGAGATCGTCACCAGGTCCGACGCGGTGATGGCCGGCTATCTCAACATGCCGGAGGCGACGAACGAGGTGCTGGTCGACGGCTGGTTCCGGGGCGGCGACCTGGCCCGGCGGGACGAGGAGGGATACCTGTACCTCTCCGGGCGCAAGAAGGATATGATCATCCGCGGCGGGGAGAACGTCTACCCCGTCGAGATCGAGCAGGTGCTGAGCGAGCATCCGGCGGTGCTGGAGGTCTCGGTGGTCGGCGTCCCGGACGAGCGCTGGGGCGAGATCGTCCGGGCGCACGTGGTGGTCGCCCCCGGAGCCTCCTTCGAAGAGGACCAGGCCAGGGACTTCTGCCGCGCCCGGCTCGCCGGCTACAAGGTGCCGGAGACCTTCCAGATAGAGCCGGACCTCCCGCGCAACGCCAGCGGCAAGGTGCTGAAGCGAGTCCTGCGGGAACGGTGACGGCCACCGCGGCGGGGGCGCCGGCCCCCGCCGCCTGCGCTATCATCAACGTTGCTGTTTATGCGAGTCGAGCTGAGGGAGGGGGACACCGATGGCTCCTCGAGAACGGCGCCCACCGCCGCCGAGCGACATCGCCCGCCGCCGGATGGAGCGACGCCTGGCCAGCGGCCGCAAGTCCGACGCGCGGTGGAAGGAGGTCCTGGAGGGCGCGGGACGCGTCTTCGAGCAGTTGGGCTACGCCCAGGCCACCCTGGAGAACGTGGCGGCCGAGGTCGGCATCAACCGGGCGACTCTCTACTACTACGTCGGCACGAAGGAAGAGCTGCTCGTCGCGCTGCTGCACCAGCCCATCGAGCAGATGCGCGCCGAACTGGAGCGGATCGTCGCCGAGGAGGCGACCGCGCCGGAGAAGCTGGTCAGCGGGCTGCGCGCGTACGTGCTGGCCATGTCACGCCGCCCGGAGCTGTTCATCTTCATGCGGGAGAACCTCGACCAGGTGGTGAACGGGGGCGAGGCGACCGACATCAAGGAGAACGCCGACCGGTGGGGCCGCTTGCTCGCCCAGGTGATCACGGAAGGGGCGAAGGCCGGGGAGTTCCGCGACGACATCGACCCGACCGTGGCCGTGATGGGCATCGTGGGCATGTTCAACTGGACCTACCGGTGGTACGACCCGCAGGGCCCGCGCAGCCTGGTGGACATCGGCGAGGACTTCATCGAGATGTCGCTGTCCGCCCTTTCCCCGGGCCGCTGACCCGGGTGCCGACGCGAGGCGCGCCCGCTCCCGCGAGGGGCGCCCCGTTCACTTCTTGACGTGATCGGGCTCTGGACGCGGAGAGTAATTGCATGGATACTCTTCGTGTCAGGCCCTTTCGCCCCCGTCACCGCTCTCCAGCACCGCATTCGCCGGCGTGTTTCGTGCTGCCCGGAGTGCGTCACCAGGGGCACGCAAGAAGGAGAGTTATGCAGTTCAAGAAGCTCCTGACCCTTCCGCTCGCCCTGCTCGCGGCGGGCGCGTGCGTGACCACCGCCGCCGCGGCCAGCACGACGAACGTCCCCGCCGCGGCGGCCCGCCAAGCGGCGCTGCCCTCCGGCTACCAGCTCGTGACGCTGCCCAACGCCAACGTCCCCAACTTCCAGCGCCGCACGCTCTACTGCCCCGGCGGCAAGAAGGTCCTCGGCGGCGGCGCCGAGGCCCGCGGCAACAGGGCGATCCTGGTCGGCTCGTTCCCCACCGATGACGGACGCGGCTGGATCGGCATCGGCCGCCAGGACGGCTACAACGACGTAGGCATCAGCGTCTTCGCCATCTGCGCCGACTGACCCGCGCGCCGTCGGCCCCGGCCGGACCACCCGGCCGGGGCCGACGCGTATCACCGACGGCTCACGCGCGCTCGTCGTCCCCGTGATCCGTCGCCGCCCGGCGCCGGCGCCGCAGCACCGCCACCGCCGCCGCCACCAGCGCCACAGCCGCGAGAAGCAGCCACGAGAAGCGCCCCAGGAGCCCTTCCAGGTGAGCGGCCCACGCCCCGGCGAACGCGCCCAGGCCGACGTACACCGCCGACCACAGCAACGACCCTGCCAGTGACGCCGGGAGGAACCGGTTGTAGGGCAGATGCGCCGCCCCCGCCGCCGCCGGCGTGAGTGTGCGGACGACCGGGACCAGCCGGGTGAGGAACACCGCCGCCGCGCCGTGACGGTGCAGCGCGTCGGTCGCGCGATCCCAGTGCCGCACCCCGAGCCGTCGCACCGCCCGCGTATCCCGCATGCGACCGGCGTACCGCTGTCCGAGCCAGTAGCCGACGTGGTCGCCGGCCGTGACCCCCAGCGCGACGATCAGCAGCAGGGCGGCGAACCGCCCGGGGGTGGTGGCGGCGACCCCCAGCAGCAGCACGCCCGTCTCGCCGGGCAGGACCGAACCGACCCCCAGCCCCGACTCGGCGAACGCCATCGCTCCGGCCACCAGCCCGATCAGAGGGAAGGGGAGATCGCTCACCGCCTGAACGCCCTCAGCGATCCAGTCCACCCGGCGCCCTCCCATGCGCTTCCGGGGCCGCTGGTACGAGTGCTGAGAAGAGGAACGGTGGTGCGTGCATCCGGATCATGGTGGCACGCGGCGCGGCGCCTGCCATCAGGGAGAGCCCTGACTCGGGACCTGGGCCCGTACGGAATCATCCCTACGGGTCCTGGGAGTTCAGGCCGGGTCACCACTCGGTGACGAGCGGCGTGTCCCGGTCGTGCTGCCGCCAGGCCGCGGCGAGGCGGGCGAGGCGGGCGGGGGCGGCGATGCCGCGCACGGTCGCGATCTTGCCGTCGGCGATGTCGAACGACATGGTGCCCACGACCCGGTCGCCGACCACGAAGAGGGCCGCGGGGGCGCCGTTGACCACCGCGTAGTGGATGGCGGACGTGCCGCCGGCGAGCCGCCGTTTCGCGGGAGTGGATCTGAGACCGGCCCGTACGACGGCGGCGACGCGCCGCGCAGTGTCGACCCGCAGCAGCGTCTCGGTCAGGCCGGCGCTGTCGGAGACCGCGGTCGCGTCGTCGGTGAGCAGCGCGACCAGCCGCTCGGTGCGGCCCGAGGCGGCGGCGGCGAGGAACTCCTCGACGATCCCGCGGGCGGACTCGGGGTCGATCTCGCCGCCGCCGCGGCGCGCGGCGGCGATGCGCTGCCGGGCCCGATGGAGGTGCTGCTGGCTCGCGGACTCGGTGATGTCGAGGATCTCGGCGATCTCGGCATGGCTGTACGAGAACGCCTCGCGCAGCACGTAGACGGCCCGCTGGACGGGGGACAGGCGCTCCATGAGGGTCAGCACGGCCAGGGACACCGACTCGCGCTGTTCGTAGGTGTCGGCCGGGCCGAGCATCGGGTCGCCCTTGAGCAGCGGTTCGGGCAGCCACACGCCGACCGCGCGCTCGCGCCTGGCCCGCGCGGAGCGGAGCCGGTCGAGGCACAGATTGGTGACGATCTTGGTCAGCCACGCCTCCGGCACCTCGATCCGGTCGCGGTCGGCTGCCTGCCAGCGCAGGAACGCGTCCTGCGCGGCGTCCTCGGCGTCGGCGGCGGAGCCGAGCAGACGGTACGCGAGCGAGGCCAGCCGGGACCGGCTGGCCTCGAACTGCTCGGTGGCGAAGGCGTCCACGCGGCCGACTCTAGGCAACGGCGGCCTCGGCCGAGCGATCGGGCCGGGCGGCCAGGCGGCGCTTCCTGGCCGGCATGCCGAAGGTCGGGTGGCTCATGCTCCAGGCGGAGCTCCTGATGATGCCCTTCTTCAGCAGCGCGGCCGTGCGGCCCCGCAGGGACCAGGCCTTGGGCCGGGCGTCACCGTCGACCAGCTGGAAGATCGCGTCGCGCCGCCCGAGGCTGATGTGGTTGCCGTAGTACTTCAGCGTGGTCGACGGGACCTCGCGGCCGGTCAGCCGCCCGACGATCGCCTCGACCGCCTGGATGCCCGTGAAACCGGCCGAGGCGCACGACATCGGCAGCGGCAGGCCGTTCTCGCCGACGGCGTGGACGCTGTCGCCGGCGGCGTAGACGTCGGGGTGCGAGACCGACCGCATGGTGCGGTCGACGACGATCCGACCGGCCTCGGTGACCTCCAGCCCGGCGGCGGCGGCGATGGGGCCGACCGCGAACCCGGCCGTCCACACGGTCGCGTCGGAGGTCAGGGCGGTGCCGCCGGCGCACAGCACCCGCGCCGCTTCGACGGCTTCGACGCCGGTGTGCTCCAGGACGGTGATGCCCAGCCGGTCGCAGGCCTGGCGCAGGTGGCCGCGGGCTCCGTCGGAGAGCCGGGCGCCCAGCTGTTCGCGGGCGACCAGCGTGACCGACAGGCCGGGCCGGGATTCGGCGAGCTCGGTGGCGGTCTCGATGCCGGTCAGCCCGTCGCCGACGACCAGCACGTTCCCGCCCTCGCCCCGTCTTTCCAGGCCGTCCAGGCGTTCGCGCAGGCGCAGCGCCGAGGCCCGGCCGGTGACGTCGAAGGCGTGCTCGGCCACGCCGGGGACGCCGCCGGCGACGTGGCTGCCGAGCGCGTAGAGCAGCGTGTCGTAGCCGAGCTCGCCGCCGGCGTCGGCCACGGTGACGACCCGGCGCTCGGGGTCGACGGCGGTGACACGGGCCAGGCGCAGCCGTATCCCCGTGCCCGCGAAGACATCTTCGAGTCTCCGGGTCTCCAGCTCGTGCCCGGCCGCGAGCTGGTGCAGCCGCATCCGCTCGACGAAGTGCGGCTCGGCGTTGACCACGGTGATCTCGGTGGCCGCCGGGGACAGTCGCCGGGCCAGGATCCCGGCCGCGTGGGCCCCGGCATAGCCGGCGCCGAGGACGACGATGCGGTGCTTCATGTGGTGCTCCTGTCGGTGCGCTTGCTTCCGGTGACTTGAGCGGTGCGGCACTCCGATTGCTGACAGGAACCGCGTATGGCATGGGTCACACAGACCGCCCGACCTTTGGTGGACACCGCTTACGGGGTGAAATGTCCGTATTGTCGTGACAAGTCAGTATCGGAACCGGCAGAATGCGGGACCACCAGCGTCTCCCCTCCCCTGGAGGAACCCTCATGCGCCGAACCCTAGGGGCACTCGCCGTGGTCGCCGGCCTCACCGCCTGCGCCCCGTCCACCAGCGGAGCGGCGCCCGAGGTGACCGAGCCGGCGGGCGGCGCCGCGCCGGCGAAGACCGAGGAGGCGACTCCCGAGCCGGCCCCCGAATCGGACGAGTGCCGCGTGAGCGTGGTCAAGCCGGGCGTCTCCGCGCTCGGTATCCGGGCCTCGGCCGTGCGCCGTGGATGTGAGCACCCGGCGCTGCTGCGCGTCCGGGTCATGCGCGCCGTCCCCGGCGACGATCCGGTCATCAAGAGCGGCGCCACCAGGAAGGGCCGCATCACCCTGAAGCTGCCCTGCGAGCCGGGCACGTACTACACGGTCGCCACCGACTACCGGGGCGGCACCGCGAAGTCCAAGGCCACCCGGGTGACCTGCGCCACCCCCACGCCCACCCCCACCCCCACCCCGACCCCTACGCCCACTCCCACTTCCACCAGGGAGACGCCGGCTCCCGAGAAGAAGGAGGCCGTCCAGTCCGTCGGCACGGTGCTGGAGAACGAGGTCGTCCGGCTGACCAACGCCGAGCGGGCCAAGGGCGGCTGCGACCCGCTCAAGCACGACGCGCGGCTGCGTAAGGCCGCGTCCGGGCACTCGGCCGACATGGCGGAGAACGACTACTTCGACCACGACTCCCAGGACGGCCGCGACATGGCCGACCGCATCCGTGCGACCGGCTTCACCGGCTCCGCCTTGGCCGAGAACATCGCCATGGGACAACGGTCGGCGGCCGAGGCGGTCCGGGGCTGGATGAACAGCGAGGGCCACCGGCAGAACATCATGAACTGCTCGTACACCCTCATCGGGGTGGGTGCGGCCAAGAACGCGCAGGGGCAGATCTACTGGACACAGAACTTCGCCGCCCGGTGACTCGGCGAAGCCGCTACCAGTTGCCGAGGACGAGGCGTCCGTCGACGGGGCCGAGGGCGTAGGGGCCGGAGGTGTACCACTTGCCGGCGTAGGAGACGCCGTTCTTCCAGACGTGGTAGCTGAAGGTGCCGTCGGAGTTCTGGTAGGTGGCGACGATGTCGTCCTTGCCGTCTCCGTCCACGTCTCCGGAGGCGACGCGGTTGCCGACGTTGGACATGGTCCAGCCGCCGGAGGTGTAGTCGGAGGCGCGGCTGAAGGCGGATCCGCTGGAGGTCCACCGGTAGATGGTCATCGATCCGTCGCCGTCGTCGCGCATCATGGCGGGCTCTGCCTTGCCGTCACCCGTGAGGTCAGCGACGACGAGGCGTCCGTCGACGGGGCCGAGTGCGTAGGGGCCGGAGGTGTACCACTTGCCGGCGTAGGACAGGCCGTTCTTCCAGACGTGGTAGCTGAAGGTGCCGTCGGAGTTCTGGTAGGTGGCGACGATGTCGTCCTTGCCGTCCCCGTCGACATCCCCGGAGGCCACCCGGTCGCCGACATTGGACATCGTCCAGCCGCCGGAGGTGTAGTCGGTCGCGCGGCTGAAGGCGGACCCGGTTGAGGTCCACCGGTAGATGGTCATGGAGCCGTCGCCGTCGTCGCGCATCATGGCCGGTTCTGCCCTGCCATCACCCGTGAGATCGGCGACGACGAGGCGTCCACCGACCGGACCCAGGGCGTAAGGGCCGGAGGTGTACCACTTGCCGGCGTAGGACACCCCGTTCTTCCAGACGTGGAAGCTGAAGGTCCCGTCCGAGTTCTGGTACGCGGCGACGACATCGTCCTTGCCGTCCCCGTCGACATCCCCGGAGGCCACCCGATCCCCGGTGTTGGCCATCGTCCAGCCGCCGGAGGTGTAGTCGGAGGCGCGGCCGAAGGCCGATCCGCTGGAGGTCCACCGGTAGATGGTCATCGACCCGTCACCGTCGTCGCGCATCATCGCCGGCCCCTCGGTCCCACCTCCGCCGGCGTAGGGCCAGATCGTGTTGGCGATGATCTGGCCGTCGCCGGCCTGCTGCGGATACCTTTCGGGATATGCCGACACCTGGACGGCTTGGCACACTTCGCCGATCGGTGCTGTTCTCCAGCTGTTGTTGGGGTAGAGCCGGAGCATCTTGTTCAGGAACGCGTTGGTGGCCCACGTGGGGTCGAGACGCTGTTCGGCGCTTCCCCAGCTGTCCAGCTGCTGGAACAGTCCCAGGCTGGTGTGGTCGACCTTCTCGCTGATGTTCTGGATGCTGCTCTCGACGATGACGGTGGTCATCGCGATCGCCGCGGCTCGGAGGTCGAGCCCGCGGTCGCGGACGGCTTTGATGATCATTCGCGCGCAGGAGACGCGGTAGGCGGACATGTAGCCGCGCATCTTGGCGTTGAGGGTGCTGTTGAGCTGGGTGGCCAAGCTGGCGTCGCGCGCGGTGGTGCCGCGGGGGTCGCAAGGGGCGAGCTGGTACGCGGCCGCCGTGATGGGGGGCGTCGGATCGGCCAGAGCGGGATTCGTCGAGATGGCTAAACCGGTGATGACTGCCGTGCCCGTGATGCCGGCACGGAACATGAGAGATCTGAACATGGGGGGTCCTTCGCAGGGGGGAGGCCGCCGGTGCCGTCGGTGGAGGCACCGGGGGCGGACGTCATCCGCATGGGGCAGGTCCGGGCATCTCCGGCCCGGACCTGCTATCCAGACGTGGTGTCAGTTCCAGTTGCCGAGGACGAGGCGTCCGTCGACGGGGCCGAGGGCGTAGGGGCCGGAGGTGTACCACTTGCCGGCGTAGGAGACGCCGTTCTTCCAGA
>NZ_JBFAPV010000028.1:0-56782 GCF_040676925.1 Nonomuraea sp. NPDC049486 | reverse complement strand
GACCAGGATTTCCGATGTCCGTCTACCGGGACCCTTCTGGCCATCTACCTGGAGTCACCTGTCCGCCGACCTGGAGTTTTAGATGGCCGCATACAATGAGCTGAAGGTCGGCCAGGGCCTGGTGGTCACCCATCCACCCCCGAAGCTCTCTACGCGCCAGCGCGGCAACCAGCTCACGCTTGCCGACTTCGCTGAGCAGCCACACTTTGATACCTGCGCACGGGTGCTCCGGCACTGTCACTCGCATAATCACCTCGGGGGCCGGGCGTACGACCTCGATTTCGGTCTGCACGCGCTTTTCCTCACCTCTACAAAGATCGTTCGCGCATGTGCGGTGAATCGTCGCGCGCTCTTGAATCACTGGCCAGAGTGCCAGCCAGACGCTACGTTGAGCAGCGAAAGCACCCGACATTCACCACACGAAACGACCCCACATTCCGTGTGTGGCGCTATATGTATCCACGCCAGGTCCCAGGAGTCGACAGATGCCCCCAAAAGAGCTGGACCCTGACGCCGGCCAAGCAGCGAGATTCGGGTACGAGCTGCGTAAAGAACGAGAAGCCAAGGGGATGACACAGGCACAAGTGGGACATCGGCTGGGCTTCGCCCCTACCACTATCGGCGCATTCGAGCTCGGCACACGTCGTCCTCACCTGAAGCTCGCGCAGGCGTGCGAGGAACTGTTCAGGCTGGAACCCGGCGAACTCGTCAGATGGCTGCCGGAGGAGCCCTCGAAAGCCGCGCCGAAGTGGTTCGGCCCTTGGAAGCTCAGGGAACGCTCGGCCAGGGCCATCTACACCTGGGAGCCGGTCATCGTGACCGGCCTGCTCCAGACCCGCGAGTACGCCGAGATCATCCTTCGGGCCAGACCAGGGAAGAGTCCCAGCCAGGTGCAGGAAGAAGTGGCGGCGCGGATGGAGCGCCAGGCCATCCTCACCCGCGACGATCCCGTGCTGCTATGGGCTTTTATGGACGAATCCATTCTTCATCGTCCGATCGGGTGCGAGGCCATCACCAGAAGGCAACTTGAACATCTCGTCGAGATGTCCGAACGGCCCAACATCACGATCCAGATCCTCCCGTACAGCGCCATGAGCGCCATCGGGATAGGCGGCGCTTTCGCTCTCGCTCAGGTCCCGGACGAGCCGGATGCGGCCTACATCGAGGGCTCTCTCCACGGACAGATCCGAGACACCGGCGACGACGTGGACATTCTCAAGCGGAGAACGGACCACATCAGGTCAGAGGTGCATTCTCAGCGCAATTCCATCGAAATGATTAAGAAAAGGTTGGAGGAAGAATGGACCTGGAGCTGAAACAAGAGCTCACCGACGCCGAATGGATCACGGCATCGAGCGACAACGGCGGCAACTGCCTTGAGGTGGCATTCCTCAGCGGGGACCGCGTCGGAATCCGCGACACGGAGCGGCCGGACCTGGAGCCATGGGTGGTCCGCGGCCCCGTCTGGGAAACCTTCAGCGAGGGCGTGAAGCGAGGCGTCTTCGACCGCTCCCCCTGATCAGATACCCCACGAGGGCCTGGCCCGTCGTCAGGCCCTCCCCCATTTCCAACGACACAGACATGTGTGTCACCGAAGGCTTCGGACACCACAACCGACCTAGGATCGCAGGCATGACCTCCACCGGTGTTGACCGCCTCCTGCGGATTGGCCTGCCCGTGGGTGTGTGGACCAAAGCCCGGGCGTCCGGCGACAACGGCGGGAGCTGTGTCGAGGTGATGCGGCGACCCGATGACAGCGTCCTGCTCCGGGACACCAAGGACCAGGGCAAGGGACCCGTGCTGGCCTTCGGGCCGGACGAGTGGCGGGCTTTCCTGGACGGGGTGTCCAAGGGGGAGTTCGACCTCCCCTGAGCCGATCAGGGCTTGTGTTCCGCGATGCGGGCGAAGGCGTGGATGTCCAGTTGCTCGCCCCGTACCGATGGGTCCACCCCCGCCGCCCGCAGCGCCTGCTCGGCCCCTGCCGGGCTGCCCGCCCAGCCCGCGAGGGCGGCGCGCAGGGTCTTGCGGCGCTGGGCGAAGGCGGCGTCGATCACCGCGAACACCTCCTCGCGCGTGGCCGTCGTCGGCGGCGGGTCGCGGCGCACCAGCGAGACGAGGCCGGAGTCGACGTTCGGCACCGGCCAGAAGACCGTACGGCCGACGGGGCCGGCTCTGCGCACGTCGGCGTACCAGGCGGCCTTGACCGACGGGATCCCGTACACCTTGGAGCCGGGCGCGGCGGCGAGCCGGTCGGCGACCTCTGCCTGGACCATGACGAGGCCCCTCTGCAGCGAGGGCAGCACCTCCAGCAGGTGGAGCACCACCGGCACCGCCACGTTGTAGGGCAGGTTGGCCACCAGCGCCGTGGGGGTGTGGCCGGACAGGTCGTCAGGCGTGACCTTCATGGCGTCGGCCTGGATCACCGTGAGCTTGTCGGCGAGGCCCCGCTCGGCGACCGTCTTCGGCAACTGCGCCGCCAGCACCGGGTCGATCTCGACGGCCACCACGTGACGGGTCTCCGGCAGCAACGCCAGCGTGAGGGAACCGAGGCCGGGGCCCACCTCGATGACCACATCGTCCGAGGTCACCCCCGCCACGCGGACGATGCGCCGGACGGTGCCGGCGTCGATCACGAAGTTCTGGCCTAGCTTTTTTGTGGGTCGCAGATCTAGCTTGTTCGCCAAAATACGTATTTCTGCTGGGCCCAGGAGCCTCATCATCCAATAAGTGTCGCGCATCGAAGAACCTGCGATGGCGCACGGGGGCCGGGTGAGGGGAGGATGGGTGGAACAGGAAGGGACATCCCTTATGGAGCCAACGGGCGCCGCCCCGCTTCGCCCGACGGACTTACGGGAGATCGGGCCGTACCGCCTGCTCGGGCGGCTGGGCGAAGGCGGCATGGGGACTGTCTTCCTCGCCCGCGCGCCGACGGGGCGGTTCGTCGCGGTCAAGGTGGTGAAGGCCGAGTTCGCCAACCAGGAGGGGTTCGCGGCCCGCTTCCACGCCGAGGTGGAGAACGCCCGGCGGGTGGCGTCGTTCTGCACGGCGCAGGTGCTCGACAACGGCAACACCGGCGACGGCCGGCCCTACATGGTCACCGAGTACATCGCCGGCACGCCCATGTCCGACCAGATCTCCACCTACGGGGCCCTGGATCCCGGGCCGCTGCACGGCGTGGCGCTGGGGGTGGCGGCGGCGCTGGCGGCGATCCACGTGGCCGGGCTGGTCCACCGCGACCTCAAGCCGGCCAACGTGATCCTCTCGCTGTCGGGGCCGCGGGTGATCGACTTCGGCATCGCCAGGGCGCTCGACAGGGAGACGGGGTTCACCATGTCCGGGGAGCTGCTGGGCAGCCCCGGGTGGTGGGCTCCCGAGCAGGTACGGGGACACATCGTCACTCCGGCGGCCGACATCTTCGCGTGGGGCTGCCTGGTGGCCTACGCGGGCAACGGGCGGCACCCGTTCGGCCGGGGCGACCCCATCACGCTCGCCACCCGCGTGCTGCACAGCCAGCCTGACCTGGGTGCGCTGCCCGCGCCGCTCAACGAGCTGGTGCGGCGGGCCACGGCGATGGAGCCGGAACAGCGGCCCACGGCTCAGGAGCTGCTCATCGCGCTGGTCGGCGGGAGCGCGCCCGCACCGGCGGCGACGGCGAACCCGCCGACCCTGGTGGCGACCGACCTGATGGCGGAGTGGGAGCCGCCCAGGAACGTGGTCGACGAACCGGACATCACCGCGACCTTCACGACGCCCCCGCCCAGTGACACCATGGTGGATCGGGACCCTTCGGGGAAGCGGCCCGCGGGACTCATCCCGTCCCGCGGCCAGGAGGGTCCCCCTTCACAGGACTCCTCACCGCCGGTGGCCCTCCAGAGCGGCTCCTTACCCGGCGGGGCCGCCGTTCCGGGTGGAGGGCTGTTACCCACCGGTGCGGGCGAGCGCCCTCCGACGCCGGCAGAGCACCACGCTCCCCCACGCGACGAGGCGCATGCGCCCGCCCGCGAGCAGACCACGCAGCGCAGCCCCGCGCCGTCTCAAGGGGCAGGCACCCCAGGCGATCCGTACGCGACCACGGCGGACACCCCTCCCCAACAGCAGGACCATGAGGGCGAGCCGGTTTCCGTGACCGAGCTGGGCAGGCGGGAGGAGCTGGCCGCGCGGGAGGAGCTGGCCCGCTGGCAGCCCGCCGCACTCCCCCAGCAGGGCTCGACGACGATCCCGCCGCCCGGCGGCGGACCGACCGACCCCGGCTACCAGCGTCCGCGCAGCACCCGATGGCTGATCGCCGCCGCCGCCGCGCTGCTGGCGATCACCGTCACCGGGGCCGTGCTCATCGTCACGTCGGGCCGCGACACCCCGGCCGGCACCACCGCGACCGGCTCCCCCGCAGCCGCCGCCACCGCGCGACCGAACGACGTCGGGCGGCGGTTCCCGCTCGGCCCGACGTTCGACGACCCGATGGTGATCGTGCCCGAGGCGCCGCGGTGCGGGCTGCGGGAGTACGAGGGTAAGACGCAGACCCAGGGCCAGCTGTGCGTGGTGCGCTGGGTGATGCTGAACCCGGGCGGCCGGCTGTGGGAGATCGGCGATCCCGTGGTGACCCTGCGCGACGACCGGGGCGGCCGCCACGACCCGATCGACGACGGTGCGGCGCCGGCGGCCATCGCGCCGGGCGACCGGATCGACGGGGTGCTCGTGTTCGACCTGCCGCCGTACCGCAAGCCGGTGGAGCTGTCGGCGACGATGCTGAAGGACGGCGAGCAGATCGAGGTCAAACTGTGAAGATCCGCGCGATTCTGCTGGCGGTGCTGCTGGGCGTGTCAGGGCAGGGCGTCACGTACGCGGCGGGCACGGCCTGCGCCGGGGTGAGCGACTTCGACGGCGACGGGGTGGACGACGTCGCCGTGGGCGACCCCTTCGCCGAGGGCCAGAAGGGCGCGGTGCACGTGCTCTCCGGCGACACCTCCATCCCGGTGACCGTGCAGGGGCTGGCGGAGGGTGACGCGTTCGGCTGGTCGGTGCGGCTGGCGAAGGTGAACGCCGACGAGTGCGCCGACCTGGTCGTGGGCGCCCCGTACACGGATGTGGACGGCAACGCCGACGCGGGCACCGCGTACGTGATCTACGGCGGCGGCGCGCTCGAGCCGCGGCGGCTGGTGGCGGCGGAGCCGCAGCGCGGCGCCCGGCTGGGCTGGTCACTGGCGGCGCGTGGCGACCTCGTGGTGATCGGGGCGCCGTACGAGGACGACGGCGATCTGGCGGACGCCGGGGCGATCTACGCGCTCAAGGGCGGCGGCGCGTTGCGGCGGGTCACGCAGGCGACGGTCGAGGTGCGGGGCAACAGCGAGGTGGGGGACCAGTTCGGCTACTCGCTGGCCATGGGGCCCGGCAACGGCGTGGTGGTCGGCGTGCCGTACGAGAACGACGACGGTCAGGGCCAGCAGGTGGATTCCGGCAAGGTGGACTCGGGTTCCGTGGTGGTCATCCAGGACGTGCTGGCGGAGAAGATCGTCAGCACCAAGCTGGACTCGCCCACGGACAAGGCGGGCGACAAGTACGGGTACGCGGTGGCCTGGGTCGACGGGGCGGGGCCGGCCGTGGGCGCCCCGGGTGCCGGGTACGTGCAGCTCTACGACGAGAAGCTGGCCCCGAAGGCCCGGGTGCGGCAGGAGGGCGAGGAGGCGTTCGGGTTCTCGCTGGCCGCCTCGGCCGACGGCAGGCTGGCCATCGGCGCCCCGTACGGCGGCGGCGTCCGGGTGGTCACGGCCGCGGACGGCAAGGACGACAGGCGGCTGCCGCCCGCGGACGGGCTGTTCGGCTGGTCGCTGGCGTTCAGCGGCAACAAGCTGTTCGTCGGGCAGCCGGACGCGGCCCCGTACGGGAAGGTCACCGTCGCGGCCCGCAACTCCGACGACCTGCGGGCCGTGCAGCCGCCGAAGGGCGCCGACTTCGGGGTCTCGCTCGGCTAGCCGAACAGGTGGGCTCCGCAGTTCGGCCATTGCTCCTGCCACCGGCCGGCGACCCGCTGGTAGAGGAGCTGCGCCCGGTACGTCTGCTCCTCGGGCGGCCAGGCGTGCGGCATGCCGGTGCCGCCGACGAGCTGCCACATCGGCAGACTGAACTGGTAGAGCCCGTAGTAGGGGCCGCTGGGGTTGTAGGCGGTGGGGTCGCCGCCGGACTCGCACATGGCCAGCGCGTCCCAGTCGAGCCGCATGACCTCGTCCCCGACGGGCTCGGTGCGGGGCGGCAGCACGGTGATGACCGAGCCTTCGCCGGGGAAGGCGCGCAGCGGCGGCCGGATCAGCGACCCGGGCTCGTACGAGATCCCGGCGCGTTTGAGCACCTGCCTGACGGTCCTGCCGGTGGTGGTCACGTCGCGGCGGGTGCCGTTGGCGACGATGTGCACGGTCCGCCGGGTGTAGATGATCAGCGCCATGCCCGACAGCGGCACCGGCTCGTACCTGGGCGCAGACAGCCTCCCCCGCAGCGCGGCCATGTCCATCTCGGCGAGCGCGTCGCGCACGGTGGTGGCGGTGACCAGGCGGCGGCTGGTGCGGCCGTCGACGGTCAGCGTGATGGGCCTGGCGTGGCGGACCTCGACGCGCACCCCGTCGGCCAGCGGCGCCCGCGCGCCGGGCCGTACCAGGTCGCCGTCGCCGAAGGGCACGTCATGGTCGGCGAGCAGCTCGTGGACGGAGTCGGCGAAGCTGCGCACCTCCTGGCGCTCGCCGTCGACGATCAGCACCACGTCCTTGGCCATGCCGCCGAGGACCGCGATGGCGCCGGTGGCGAGCAGGCCCGCCAGGCACGCCAGGGGCGTCCACGGCGAGCGCCACGGGATCCGGGGGCGCGGGGCACGTCTCTTTCCTCGCACGGGGGACCTCCGGTACGTCTCCTGAGGCGCCCGATAGTAGTGGCGGCCGCCACGCCGCCATCACCGCTTCACCGGAACATGGTCACCACTCGCCGAAAACGGTGACTCCGTTGTCGCTGATGGCCTCGCACAACCGGTCAGGATGGACGCCCTTGACCTCGGCGAGGCAGCGCAGCGTGATCGGGACGAGGTAGGGGGCGTTGGGCTTGCCGCGGTGCGGCACCGGCGGCAGGTAGGGCGCGTCGGTCTCGACCAGCATCAGCTCGGCGGGCGCCACCCGGGCGGCCTCCCGCAGCGCGTCGTTCTTCTTGTACGTGACAGGCCCGGAAAATGACATGAAATATCCGGCGTCGGTGCATTTCTTGGCCATATCGGCGTCGCCGGAGAAGCTGTGGAACACCACCACCGGCGGCGCCCCCTCGGCCGCCAGCACCTTCAGCACGTCGTCGTGCGCCTCCCGGTCATGGATGACCAGCGCCTTCCCCGTACGCTTGGCGATCTCGATGTGCGCGCGGAAGCTGGCGTGCTGGTCGTCCCTGGACGCCCAGTCGCGGAAGTAGTCGAGCCCGGTCTCGCCGACGGCGCGCACCTCCGGCCGCCCCGCCAGCTCCTCGATCTCGGCCAGGACTTCGGGGGTGGCCGCGTGCGACTCGTTGGGATGGACCGCCACGCCGGCGTGGACGTCGGCGTGGGCGGCCGCCACCTCGGCGTTCCACCGCGAGGACGGCAGATCGTAGCCGATCGTCACCAGCCCGGTGACACCCACCGCGCGGGCGTCGTCGAGGATGCCGCGCACGGTGGCCGAGGCCGCCTGCGCGGCCTGGGCCACCGGGTCACCCGAGGACGCCTGCCGGTCGCCCACCATGATGTCGAGATGGCAGTGGCTGTCGAACACCGGCGCGGACAGCGGTTCCGGCGGGGCGGGCGGCTTGGTCACGGGATCAGCCTTCCAGCCTGGCCAGCTCTTCGTCGACGACCTTCGGGTCGAGCTTCTTGAACAGCGGCACGGGCGGCGCCAGCGGGATGCCCGGCTTGATCGGCCGGTGCTCCCAGCGGGCCGCGCCGTCGTACTCGCCCGTGATCACGGGGTAGGCGGCGCCGCCGTCTTCGTCGACCTCGCGGATCTCCGGCATGCCGGACCAGACGCCCTCGCCGCCGAGCATCGCGTGGACCTTGTTGGACGAGCCGGGCAGGAACGGCGTCAGCATCGTCTTGGCGTCGTCGACCACCTGGAGCGCGACGTGCAGGATGGACTTCTGCCGCTCCGGGTCGCCCTTGAGCTTCCACGGCTCCTGCTCGGCGAGATAGCGGTTGGCGTCGCGGACCACGTCGAGCGCCTCGGTGATGGCGTTCTTGAACCGGGAGCGGGCCAGCTCTGCGCCGACCGGGCCGAAGGTGTTGCGCGAGCGCTCCAGCAGCGCCCGGTCGGCGTCGGTCAGGTCGCCGGCCTCCGGGATCACGCCGAAGTTCTTGGCCGCCATGGAGATCGACCGGTTGACGAGGTTGCCCCAGGCGGCGACCAGCTCGCCGTTGTTGCGGTTGACGAACTCCTGCCAGGTGAAGTCGGTGTCCTGGTTTTCAGGGCCGGCGACGGCGATGTAGTAGCGCAGCGCGTCGGCGTCGTAGCGGGCCAGGAAGTCGCGCACGTAGATGACGACCTGCCGGGAGGAGGAGAACTTCTTGCCCTCCATGGTCAGGAACTCGCTGGAGACCACCTCGGAGGGCACGTCGAGCGCGCCGAGCGAGCCCGGCGTGCCGCCCTTGTCGCCCTGCCCGCTGTAGCCGAACAGCATCGCCGGCCAGATCTCGGCGTGGAAGACGATGTTGTCCTTGCCCATGAAGTAGTAGCCCCGGGCGTCGGGATTCTGCCACCACTGGCGCCAGGCCTCGGGGTCGCCGGAGCGCCTGGCCCACTCGATGGACGCCGACAGGTAGCCGATCACCGCGTCGAACCACACGTACAGCCGCTTGTTGGGCTGGTCGCGCCAGCCGTCGAGCGGGATCGGCACGCCCCAGTCGAGGTCGCGGCTGATCGCCCGGGGCTGCAGGTCGCCGAGCAGGTTGAGGGCGAACTTGAGCACGTTGGGCCGCCACTCGCCCTGCTTGGAGCGCAGGTAGGTGCCGAGCACCTCGGCGAAGGCGGGCAGGTCGAGCATGAAGTGCTCGGTCTCGGTGAAGACCGGCGTCTCGCCGTTGATGCGGCTCACCGGGTTGATCAGCTGGATCGGGTCGAGCTGGTTGCCGCAGTTGTCGCACTGGTCGCCGCGCGCGCCGTCGTAGCCGCAGAGGGGGCAGGTGCCCTCGATGTAGCGGTCGGGGAGCGTGCGCCCGGTCGACGGGGAGATGGCGCCCATCGTGGTCTTGGGGAAGATGTAGCCGTTGGCGTGGAGACCCTTGAAGATCTCCTGCGTGACGGCGTAGTGGTTGCGCGTGGTCGTGCGCGTGAACAGGTCGTAGGACAGCCCCAGCCCGGTGAGGTCCTCGGCGATCACCCGGTTGTAACGGTCGGCCAGCTCCCTGGCCGTGACGCCTTCCTTGTCGGCCTGCACCTGGATAGGAGTGCCGTGCTCGTCGGTGCCGGAGACCATCAGCACCTTGTTGCCCGCCATCCGCTGGTAGCGGCTGAAGATGTCGGAAGGCACGCCGAACCCGGAGACGTGCCCGATGTGGCGGGGGCCGTTAGCGTACGGCCACGCGACGGCGGTCAGAATGTGCTGGGACATGGTCCAAGCCTACGGGCCACCGCCGCGCGTCTCGAACCGAACCGCTACACCTGGGGCGTGGCCGCGGCGCTCTCCTCGCGCGAGAGGGCCTCGGCCGCCTCCTCGGCGGCGCGGGCCGCCACGTCGACGGAGGACTCGCGGGTGCGGCGGATGCCGAGGATGCTGACGAACAGCGACGCGAAGATCGTCTGGAAGCTCATGATGAGGGCGGTGGCCGCCGGGACCACGATGCGCAGCGACTCGCGCGGGTCGAGCGCGCCCCAGCTGCGCACCTGCCAGTGGACCAGCGACATGACCAGGCCGACGAGGCCCGCCAGCGCGAGCAGGCCGCCCACGACCAGGCCGCGCTCCAGCGTCACCATGCTGATCAGCTTGCGCACCCGCCGCGACTCGGGCAGGAACCCCTCCTCGGCCGCGTACACCTTGGTGAACAGCGCGAACAGCGCCGACTGGAAGCCGATCACCATCGCGGCCGACGCGCCGACGAGCGTGTCGACGTCGAACGCCAGCTGACCGATCTTGACCGGCCCGAACGTCAGCGCGGTGCCGGCCACCAGGCCGATCATCATCAGCGCGATGCCGGGATAGAAGAACAGCCACTTGGGGCTGTAGAGGAGCAGGAAGCGCAGGTGGCGCCAGCCGTCGCGCCAGGAGCGCAGGTGGGGCGGGCGGGAGCGGCCGTCGGGCGAGAGCGTGGTGGGCACCTCGCGCACGTCGTAGCCGGCCAGGGTGGAGCGCACGACCATCTCGCTGGCGAACTCCATGCCACCGGTCTGAAGACCCAGGTTGAGGATGGAGTCGCGGCGGAAGCCGCGCAGCCCGCAGTGGAAGTCGGCGATCTTCGACGGGAAGAACAGCCGCCCGACGAACGACAGCACCGGGTTGCCGAGGTAACGGTGGAGCGGGGGCATGGCGCCCGGCGCGATGCCGCCCTTGAACCGGTTGCCCATCACCAGGTCGGCGCCGTCGCGCAACTGCTCCACGAACGGCATCAGGGAGCCGAAGTCGTAGGAGTCGTCGGCGTCGCCCATGATCACGTACTTGCCGCGCGCGGCCCGGATGCCGCCCATGAGCGCGTTGCCGTAGCCCTTCGCGTCAACGTGGACCACACGCGCGCCGGCGTCGCGAGCGAGCTGCTGCGAGCCGTCGGTGCTGCCGTTGTCGGCGATCAGCACCTCGCCCTCGATGCCGTGCTCTTCCATGCACGCAAGAGCCTTGCGCACGCAGACTTCCACGGTCTCGGCCTCGTTGAGGCAGGGCATGACCACCGTCAGTTCCACGTCTCAACCCTTCAGTTACGGCTCTTCACAGCCCACCATCATGCCGTGTGCCCGGCAATGGTCGCGGCATGTCATCCAAACGACTGGCATTCTTTACAGCATGGTGAGCGTCGCGGAGGGCACTTCTGTGGACCACTCCGCCCCTGGCCGGATGGCGCGCGTGCTCTCGTTTCCGCGCCGTCATCGGGTGTTCGCAGCAGCTTTCGCCGCGGGTGCGCTGCTGCGGGTCTTCACCATGCTCGGCTACGGGCCCGCCATGTGGTTCAACGATTCGTACGAGTATGTGTCGGTAGCTCTGCACCCGAGGCCGCACCCGATCCGGCCCGACGGCTACGGGTTCTGGCTGATCCTGCTCAAGCCTTTTCACAGCTTCGCCCTGGTGACCTTTACCCAGCACCTGATGGGGCTGGCCACGGCGGTGCTGATCTACGCGCTGCTGCGCCGGAAGTTCGCGCTGCCCAAGTGGGGGGCGACGCTGGCCGCCGCGCCGGTGCTGTTCGACGCCTACCAGATCCAGCTCGAGCAGCTGATCATGTCGGACACGCAGTTCACGCTGCTGGTGGTGGCGGTGATCACGCTGGTGCTGTGGCACCGGCGGATGTCGTGGCGGATGGGCGCCGTGGTCGGCCTGCTGCTGGCGCTGACCTGGCTGACCCGCTCGATCGGCCTGCCGATCCTCGTGCTCGTGCTGGCCTACCTGCTCCTCAAGCGCACCGGGTGGAAGCCGATCGTGGCGGTCCTGACCACCTGCGCCATCCCGGTGGCGGCCTACATGGGCTGGTTCGCGTCCGCGTACGGCAAGTTCGCGATGACCAACAGCGACGGGCTCATCCTCTACATGCGCACGGCGATCTTCGCCGACTGCGAGAAGATGAGCATCGACCCCTACAAGGAGGTCGAGCTGGTCCTGCTGTGCATCAACGACCCCGTCAGCGAGCGCAAGGACTACGCGCAGTGGTACCTGTGGGGCCAGGGCAGCGGCGACGGCGAGGGCACCGGCGAGGTGCTCCACCGCTGGGGCAGCGTGAAGTTCACCGACATCACCAACGAGGCGGCCAGCGCGTTCGCGATGCGCGCGATCACCTCCCAGCCGGGCGACTACCTGCAGGTGGTGCTCCGCGACTTCCTGCGCAGCTTCCACTGGGCCCGGCCGCGCTTCCCCGACGCGGCGACCTACAACATGTACGAGTTCAAGCCGTACTACGAGCTCGACAGCACCGGAAACCCGAAGCGCCTGCCCAACTGGCCGTCCTACCAGGGCCGCACCGACACCGACGCGTTCGCCTACGAGCAGGGGCCGCCGGAGACGCGGATCGTCTCGCCCTGGGCGGAGATCATGAGCGGCTACCAGAAGGTGTTCTACCTGCGGGGCATCGTGCTGGGCGGCATCATGCTGATCGGCCTCTACGGCATCGCGGTGCGCTGGCGCAAGCTGGGCGGGCCGGTGGTCCTGCCCTGGCTGGGCGCGTTCGGGCTGCTGCTCGCGCCGGCCGCGACGGCCGAGTTCGACTACCGGTACGTGCTGCCCGCCGTGCCGCTGGCGTGCATCGCGGCGGCCATCACGCTGCGCCATGGCGTCACTTGGGTGCGGGGGTCACCCAGGAGGTCATCAGCATCCGGTCCCACCACTCCGCCCGGGTCAGGGTCTCAGCCGACAACACCGGGTGAAGCCACCAGAAGTTGATCAGCACGATCAGCGCGAAGGCCCCCACGACCGCCGCCCCGGCGGCCCTCCTCGGCGGCGGCGCGTCGGCCCTGCCGAGCAGGAGCCCGGCCATGAGCGTGACGGCCAGCACCATGAACGGCACCAGGGGGATCATGTAGAACAGGTACATGGTCCGGTTCTGCGCGATCGCGTAGTAGAACCAGGGCAGCCAGCCCGCCGCGTAGGTCAGCAGCACCGCCCCGGCCCGCCAGTCACGCCCGGTGACATACCAGGCGACGCAGCCCAGCAGGGCGAGCACGGCCCCGTACCAGAGGGCGGGGGTGCCGACCCCGATCACGGCCTGCGAGCAGGCGTCGCCCCCGCACGCGGAGGGCGGCAGGCCGGTCGGGTAGTGGAACGACACGGGCCTGAAGAGCACCGGCCAGGTCCACGGCTCCGACATGTAGGGATGGTGGAGGTCCAGCCCGCTGTGGTAGCCGAGCACCTGGAAGTGATACTTCAGCCACGACCGGGCCGAGTCGACGACGAAGAAGAGCGGCCCGGACGAGGTGGCCTGGTCCCAGCCGCGCCCCCAGCCGGCGTCGGTGACGAACCAGCCGGTCCACGACAGCGCGTACGCGAACGCGGGCACGGCGGCGAACGCGGCCGCCGCCGGCGGCAGGTCGAGCGAGAACGCCCCCCGGTACGGTTCGCGCAGTCCGATGGCACGCCTGCCCCCCATGTCCCACACGAAGGCGAGGACCGCGAACGCGATCAGGAAGAAGACCCCCGACCACTTGACCGCGCACGCCGCGCCCAGGCAGAGGCCGGCGGCGATCCGCCACGGCCGGAGCCCGAGCCGCGGCCCCGTGGTGGAGACCGCGGCGCTCTCCCACCAGTCGACCAGCCGCTCGCGGGCCTTGTCCCGGTCGACCACCAGGCAGGCGAAGCCGGCCAGGACCCAGAACATGAGGAAGATGTCGAGCAGCGCCGTCCGCGACAGCACGAAGTGCAGCCCGTCCAGCGCCAGCAGTAACCCCGCGAAGCAGCCCAGCAGCGTCGAGCGGGTCATCCGCCGCGCCACCCGGGCGAGCATGAGGATCGACAGCGTGCCGACCAGGGCGGCGGCGAACCGCCAGCCGAACGGGTTCATCCCGAACAGCCACTCGCCCACGCCGATCATCCACTTGCCGAGCGGCGGGTGCGCCACGTACGAGGCGCACTGGTCGTAGTCGGCGCACCGGCGGAAGATGTCGAGATCGCCGGCGATGAGGCGCTTGTCCGCGATGGGGTTGTCGGAGTCGCCGAGCATGGCCCGCTCCGCGCCGTACCGGAGCAGGGCGTACGCGTCCTTGGCGTAGTACGTCTCGTCGAACACCACCGCGTGCGGCCGGCCGAGCCCGGTGAAGCGCAGGACGCCGCCGAAGATCGCGACGAGGGCGGGCCCCAGCCACCCCCAGAGCGCGCTTCCCCTCATCGGCGGGACAAGGCGGTGCCGCGAAACCCCCCAGTTCCTCACCATGGGCACACTATGGGGTGGCGGAACGCCTGTGAACCGCGTCGTAGAGCTCGCGCTTGGGCACGCCCGCCGCCTTGGCCACGTCGGCGACGGCCGTCTTGCGCTGCTCCCCCGCCGCCACCCGCCGGTCTACCTCGGCCACCAGCGCGGGCAGGTCGGCCTCCTCGTCCGCGGCGGTGTGGCCGGCGACCACGACGGTGATCTCGCCCTTGACGCCCGCCTCCGCCCACGCGGCCAGCTCGCCCAGCCCGCCGCGGCGCACCTCCTCGTACGTCTTGGTCAGCTCCCGGCAGACGGCCGCGGGGCGGTCGGCGCCGAACGCGCCGGCCATCGCCTCCAGCGAGGCGGCCAGCCGGTGCGGCGCCTCGAAGAACACCATCGTGCGCTCCTCGCGCGCCAGCGCCTCCAGGCGGCGGGCCCGGTCGCCGGGCTTGCGCGGCGGGAAGCCCTCGAAGCAGAACCGGTCGCTGGGCAGCCCCGAGACGGCCAGCGCGGTGGTGACGGCGCTCGGGCCCGGCAGCGCGGTGACCGTGACGCCCGCCTCGACGGCCAGGCGGGTCAGCCGGTAGCCGGGGTCGGAGACGCCCGGCATGCCCGCGTCGGTGATGACCACGACCGTGCGGCCCTCCAGGAGCGCCTCCAGCAGCTCTTCGGCGCGGGCGGCCTCGTTGGCGTCGTAATAGGACACCACCCGGCCGGCGATCTCCACGCCCAGCTCGACGGTCAGCCTGCGCAGCCTCCTGGTGTCCTCGGCCGCCACCACGTCGGCGCCCGCCAGCGCCTCGCGCAGCCGCGGCGACACGTCGCCCGCCTGCCCTATCGGCGCCCCCGCCAGCACGAGCCTGCCCTCACCAGTCATCCGGCCATTGTGGCAGCCTCGGGGGCGGCCCGAATTGAGCCGTGTTTCTTGGGAAGCACCGGCTTGAGACCCGTACGATGTCCGAATGGCGGTGACCGATTTCCCGTACCAGACCTCCGGCGGCCCGGAGTCTGACGAGAGCAGTCCCCGCGCGCTTTCCGTGCGTGACCGGGTGATTCCGGCGATGCGCGGCAGCGTGCTGTGGGGCTGGATCGGCCCGCTGCTCGTCATGATCTTCGGGGGCATCCTCCGCTTCATCGGCCTGGGGCATCCGCACGAGGTGGTCTTCGACGAGACCTACTACGCCAAGGACGGCTTCTCGCTGATCAACTGGGGCGTCGAGCGCACCACGGTCAAGGACGCCGACAAGGCGATCCTGGCGGGCGACACCGACATCTTCCAGAAGTGCGCCGACGGCAGCCTCGACCCGTGCGCCTCCTACGTCGTCCACCCGCCGCTCGGCAAGTGGATGATCGGCGCGGGCGAGTGGCTGTTCGGGATGAACCCGTTCGGCTGGCGCTTCGCCGCCGCCGTGATCGGCACGCTGTCGATCCTCGTCCTCGCCCGGGTGGCCCGGCGGATGACCCGCTCGACGCTGCTCGGCTGCTTCGCCGGCCTGCTGCTGGCGCTCGACGGCCTGCACTTCGTGCTGTCGCGCACGGCGCTGCTCGACATCTTCCTCATGTTCTGGGTCCTGGCCGCCTTCGCCTGCCTGGTCGTCGACCGCGACAGGACACGCGAGCGGCTGGTCGACTGGTACGAGACCTCGCCGCTGTCGCCGCAGGGCCCCTGGCTGGGGGCGCGGCCGTGGCGGATGGCGGCCGGCGTGTGCCTGGGCCTGGCGATGTCGGTCAAGTGGTCCGGGCTGTTCTTCGCGGTCGCCTTCGCCGCCATGTCGGTGATGTGGGACTTCGGCGCGCGCCGCGCCGTCGGGCTCCGCAACCCGTACGGCGGCGCGCTGTCCAAGGACGTGCCCAACGCGCTGGTGGGCTTCGCCGCCGTGCCGTTCGTGTCCTACATGGTGACCTGGGCCGGCTGGTTCTCGACCGCGACCGGCTACGGGCGCAACTGGGACCAGGCCACCTCGTCGGGCAACCCGTTCTTCTTCATCCTCGACTCGGCCCGCTCCTGGGTCCAGTACCAGTGGCAGGTCTTCACCTTCCACGAGGGCCTGGAGACGTCCCACCCCTACATGTCCGAGCCGTGGACGTGGCCGCTGCTGCTGCGCCCGGTGGCTTTCCACTACGAGGGCGAGAAGACGGGCTGCGGGGCGTCCTCCTGCTCGGAGGCGGTGCTGGGGGTCGGCACGCCGGTGATCTGGTTCGGCGCGCTGGCCGCGCTGGTGGCGCTGATCGCGTGGTACGTCGCCACCCGCGACTGGCGGGCCGGGGCGGTGCTGCTCGCCTACGCGATGGGCTGGCTGCCATGGTTCTACTTCGCGTTCTCGAGCAACCGGACGATGTTCCTGTTCTACGCGATCCCCATGGTGCCGTTCATGATCCTGGCGATCACGCTCTGTGCCGGATGGCTGATAGGCCCGGCCACGAGACTGGCCGACGGCAGCATCCCGGCCAGGCGGACGTACGGGGCGGCGGCGGTCGGCGGGTTCGCCTTGCTCGCATTGATCAACTTCTGGTGGTTGCATCCTGTACTGTCGGCCGAGCTGATCCCCTACGCGGAGTGGAAGGTCAGGATGCTCTTCGACAAACGATGGATCTAGTTCAGTCACCGTCCATTACATAGTGATTTCATAGGGTTGTCGCTGTGCTAGACCCAATACGCACGGGATTCGGTCATCGTCAGGGCTGGGGTCCATACGGCAAACTTCGAGGCATGAGTGCACCGGACGTCGCCGCGCTGCTGGCGGAGTTGGAGCGGTCCCACCCGGACCTCGCCGACGAGGCCAGGACCGCGGTCGAGTGGCTGACCGGCGGCGAGCCGCTGGAGACGGTGACGCAGCTCGATGTCTGCGAGTTCCTCTGGTACACCCTGCCCCTCAAGGTGGGGGGTGACCACGAGCGGCTGGCGCGTTCGCTCGGGCGGCTGCTGCAGCTCGGCGGCCTCGAACGGTACGCGGCGCTGTGCACCTCGCAGACCACGACGCGGATCCTGCGCGCGTACGCCCGCGACGGCGAGGACGCCGGCACCCGCGCCTACCACGAGGCGCTGGAGGAGACGGGCGTGCTCCCGCCGGACGTGCCGGAGCTGCAGTGGAGCATGATCATGGGGCCGGAGGAGCTGGGCGCCCACGTGGCCTGCTCGGCGGCCCTGGAGCTCTCCATCCTGGCCGGCGATAGTGTCGACCGGGTGGCGCTGACCCGCCGCTGGCTCACCGAGCCGCGCGCCGACCTGGGCGGCGACAGCTGGCTCCACCGGGTGCAGGGCGAGCGGCTCAACCGCTGGGTGCTGGGCCGCGGCCCGGCCAGGCGGAAGCTGGCCCAGCCCTTCGAGGTGCGGCTGCACGCGCCGGTGACCCCGCAGCCGCTCCCGGCGCTGCACCGGCTGCTGTCGCTGGCCGCGTCCGAGGGCACCCTCCCGCTCCGGCTGGCCCCGTCACCCGAGGCGCTGAGGCTGCGCGAGCTGGCCGAGCACGAGCTGGGCGCGCTGAGCCGCGAAGGCACCCGCCTGACCGTGACCGGCTTCGGACGGCAGCTGCTCTCCGCGCCGGAGCTGATGTGGGACGCGGTGACCAAGCTGCTGCTGGCCGGGGGCGACGAGTTCGAGCTGTCGGCCAGGGAGGCCGCGCTCATGCTGCTGGCCGACGGCGAGCTCCTGTCCCCCGCCCAGCTCCGCGAGCAGGTGGCGGAGGTGGTCGGCGGCGAGGGCTGGCACCCCGCGTCGGGACCGGACGACGTGGCGGCCGCACTGGCCCGCCTCGTCGACCAACTGGCGGCGCTCGACCTCGCCTTCGCCGACCCCCTGGCGGTGCGGCTCACCCGCGGCGGCCAGTTCGCCGCCCTGGCAGCGCTACGCGCCCACGCGCTACGCCCCAGAAAGTACGTCAACGCCACCTGACTCCAGCTTCCCCCACGCCGCCGGCACCCGCCGGCGGCGCGCTCCACAAGTCGCGCCGCCGAAACCCACCGACGGCACCTGCTTGGAGGCCCGCTCCGCGAGTCGCGCCGCCGAAACCCACCGTCCGCGCCTGCCTGGAGGCCCGCTCCGCGGCATGTGTACCGACGGCGCGTTTCGCGGACTTCGGAAGGGTGTCCCCTGTCTTCGGCGGTCGCGTGGCGGCGGGTGGGCGTGTTGACTGGGGGCATGTCGACGATCCTGGTGCTGGGCGGCACCGGCAAGACCGGCCGGCGCGTCGCCGCTCGGCTCCGGGCGCGCGGTGCGGAGGTCCGTGCGGCCTCGCGTCGCGGTGAGACCCGCTTCGACTGGTACGACCACGACACGTGGGAACCGGCCCTGTCAGGCGTCTCGGCCGCCTACCTGGTCGACTCGCAGGGGCCTGACGCGGCGGGACTGCTGGCCGCGTTCACCGGGGCGGCGGTCGCGCGGGGGGCGCGGCGGCTGGTGCTGCTGTCGTCCCGTGACTGGCCCAAGCTCGGCGACGACCGCCTGCTGGCCTCCGAGCGGGCGGTCAAGGCGTCCGGCGGCGCGTGGACGATCCTGCGGCCGACCTGGTTCGCGCAGAACTTCAGCGAGGACCCGATGCTGCGCGACCCGGTCGACGCCGGGCTGGTCGAGCTGTCCGCCGGCCACGGGCTGGAGCCGTTCGTGCACGCCGACGACATCGCCGACGTGGCGGCCGAGGTGCTGCTGCGCGACGGCCACGCCGGGCGGACCTACGAGCTGTCAGGGCCCCGGCTGCTGTCCTTCGGCGACGCGATCGGCGAGATCGCCGCCGCGACCGGGCGGTCGATCACGTACGCGCCGGTCTCACCGGAGGAGCACGCGGCCCGGCTCGCCGCCCGCGGCTACGACGCCGACCACATCGCGCTGGTGAACCGGCTGTTCGCGTCGATCGACGCGGGCACCAACGCCCACCTCTCCGACGGCGTGCGGCAGGTCCTGGACCGCGAGCCACGCGACTTCACCGAGTACGTCCAATCCACCTGGTGACCCGAGCATCACAGCGCCGTCCCCCCGCCTAAGCGGTGGGCCGCGCGTCCGTGAGGGCGTGCTCCGCGGCGACCTGCTCCAGCGTGAGCCCTTCCAGCATCCGGTCCAGGATCCCCCGCAGGAAGGCACACTCCCGTACCGGATGCTCGGCGGGGCAGTCGATCGCGTGGCGCAGGAACTCCTGCGCCGTCCTGGCCCGCTCGATCAGCTCCTCCAGCGCCTCGATCCGCTCGCCGACGGTGGCCCGCCATTGCTCCCCCGGCGCCTCCAGCACCGCGCCGGCGGTGTCCAGCGAGATGCCCAGCCGCTGCGCGCTCTGCAGGAACACCAGCCGGCGCAGCTCGTCCCTGCCGTACACGCGCCGCCCCTGCCGGCGTCCCGCCGGCGGCACCAGCCCGCGTTCCTCGTAGTAGCGCAGCGCGGAGGCGTTCATGCCGAGCATCCGGGCCGCCTCACCGATCGGGATGAATTCGTCCATGTTCCCATTTGACTTCAAGTCAGCTTGAACCGCTTTGCTGTGGTGCATGGGAACCACGACATCCTGGGTCACCGGCCGCGAACACGACTCGTCCTTCGCCGCCCCCTCCGGCCTCATGGGCCGCCTGGCCGGCCGCGTCATGCTCTGGACCAACCGCCAGCGGGACCTGCTGCCGCTGCTCGACATCCGGCCGGGCGAGCACGTGCTGGAGGTCGGCTACGGCCCCGGCGCCCTGCTGCGGCTGCTGAGCCGTACGGGAGCAGGACGGGTGGCGGGCGTCGACCCGTCACCCGAGATGCGCGCGCTCGCCGTCCGCAAGGCGCCCGGGACCGAGCCGGGGCTGGGCACCGCCGACCGCACCCACCAGCAGGACGCCGCGTTCGACTGCGTCGTCTCGGTCAACAACGTGGCCATCTGGCCGCAGCTGGAGCCGGGACTGCGCGAGCTGCACCGGGTGACGAAGCCGGGCGGCCGCCTGGTGATCGCCTGGCACGGCGGCGACACCCCGTCGCGGCTCGCCCGGGGGTTGCGCCTGCCGGACAAGGTGCTGGCCACGCTGGAGTCGGCCCTGCGCGAGCGCTTCGACGACGTCACGCGGCACGAACTGCCCAGCCTGACGGCGTTCGTCGCCAGGCGGGCTCCCGCGTAAGCCTCCAGCGGCGGGCCGCGCCGGCAGAAGGCCGTGACGCGGGTCGTGGGCGACCAGGACCGGCCTGGTCAGCGGGCGATGCCGAGGCTGCCAGCCCACCGAGCCAGAACAGCGGGACCCACCCATAATCGCGATCTTCTCGGCATGCCCCCAGAACCTACCGGCGCGGGACCGTCCCCGCCGGGCTTCTCAGCCGCGCCAGGCGCAGGACCGCCCACAGCAGCACCGCCAGAACGCCCACCAGCAGGTACTCGATGGCGGGGATGCGGACCACCTCGGTCACCTGGCCGATGCCGCGCACCGCGTACACCGCCACCACCGCCCCGGCGTAGCAGGCGGCCAGGATCCAGCGGGTCGCGGCGCCGAGGCCGAGGCCGTGCATCTGGGTGAGGACGAACACACCCAGGAAGCCGAAGAGGAACATCGGCCACGCCCCGTCGGGGCCGGTGTTCATGAAGGCCACCAGCGTGCCGTGCGCGGCGACCAGGAGCTCCAGGGTGAGGGTCCACCAGCGGTTGGTGTGCGCGCGGGTGAGGAAGAGGCTGCCCTGCAAGAGGATAAGGAACATGTAGAAGAACCCGATAAGGTGGCCGCTCGTCGTCTCCATCGGGTGATACCAGAACGTGTAGACGGCGGCCCAGCTGAACAGATAGCCGTGGTACCGGCGGGCGAAGGACGTGACCTCCGCCGAGATGGGCGCCGGGCGGCCGGCGAACAGGCCGCGGCGGCGGTTCTCCATGAGCAGCACCACGATCAGCAGGAGCACCACCGAGGCCTGCGAGCTGAAGATGGACACGTCCTGCGCCAGCCCGTCGTAGAACACCTGGGTCTGCGCCTGGTGCAGCAGGATGAACCCGAAGTTGACCGCCAGGGCCACGACGTTCACCCGGTGCAGGCCGCCGGTGTAGCGGCGGACCCGGGTCTGCGCGTAGTAGATCAGGCCCCAGAACGCGACCTGGTGGGCGGCGTAGCCGAGCCAGGCCGACAGCCGTGTCCAGACAGTGGGCTCGGGCAGCTTCCAGTAGTACCAGGACGCCCCCTGGTCGGGGAGTAACGCGATGCCGGCCAGCCGCTGCCCGGCCAGCCAGACGAGCCCGGTGAGCGCGGCGCTGGCGACGACGCCCCAGGCCAGCGCGGTGTTCGCGCCCGTCGTCCGTGCTCCCGCGGTCACAGTCCCAACGCCTCCGGCTCGAATCGGTGAACGCCCGCCTCGCGGGGCTCACACGCGCACATGATCTCCGGCACGCTCCACCGTACGCGTCCCGAGAGCGGCCCACAGCGCGACCGCGATGTACAGGGCCTGCTCGGGCACCCGCAGCCACAGCGGCGTGACGTCCTGCCCGGCCAGCGCCGCGTACACGTTGGCGGGCAGGAGCAGCACGAACATCACCGCCAGCCATAGCCCGGCGGCCCGCCGGGTGCGGCTCAGCACCAGTCCGGCCGCGCCGAGGATCTCCAGCACGCCGGTCGCGTACACCATGAAGGCGGGGAACGGCACGAACGGCGGCACCATCGCCACGAGGTCGGCGTGGGTCGTGGTGAAGCCGCTGCCCTCGGGGGCGAAGTGGGCGCTGCCCGTGATGACGAGGAACAGCGCGAGCCCGTGCGCCGCGCTGACCCGCCAGGTCGCGAACCGCCGCACCCCGAACGCGCCCAGCAGCCGGAACACCAGGGTGGCGATCACCAGAACGAGTGACATCTCGAATCCTTTCGATAGCAGCACTATCCAGTTGTTAGATAGTGACACTATCCAGTACGAGCCGTCAAGATGCCGTCCCATGACCACGACCGCCAACGGCCGCCCCGCCTTCGTCGTCAACGTCGAGGTCTTCCTGCGCCGCGACGGCCGCTGGCTGCTCATCAGGCGCGGCGACGGCGAGGCGCACGCCCCCGGCACGCTCGCCGACGTGGGCGGCAAGGCCGAGCCGGACGGCGCCGGTCAGCGGGTGCTGGAGGAGACCGCCCGCCGCGAGGTCGCCGAGGAGATCGGCGTCGACCTGACCGGCGTTCCCCTCACCTACGCCTCCAGCGGGTTCTTCGTCACCGACGACGGCGACCCGGTGGTCAACGTGGTGTTCGCGGCCCCGATGCCGCCGCAGGCCGAACCGGTCGCGGCCGCGCCCGCCGAGGTGGCCGGGTTCGTCTGGCTGACGACGGCGGAGGCGGAGGCCGACCCCGCCTGCCCGCCCTGGGTGCTGAGCAGCCTGCGCGACGCCGCGACGGCCTGACGCCCCTCAGCCGGCCGGGCTGAGCAGCGCCCAGCTCCGCTCGTCGCCCCAGACCGACGCCGGATCCACGTACGGGCGCAGCAGCGCGACAAGCTCGGGGTCGCCGCGCCCGCCCAGCTCGTCCTCCGCGATCCGCCTGGCCACCCCGGCCAGGAAGTCGGCGACCTGCACCCGGGGCTCGTGGAAGGAGTCGGCCAGCCGCAGCCCGGCCAGGTCCACCACCCGCTTCAGGTGCGCGACGCGCTCCTCGGTCAGGCCGTTGTGCTCGTCGTGCAGGATCGACACCGGCCGCCGGTCGCGTCCCCAGTGCACGACCGCCCGCATGATGGCCGGGATGAGCGGGTCCAGCGCCGGCATCTCGCCCGGCCGTTCCAGGAAGTCCTCCAGCGGCTTCCTGGACCGGTCGAGCAAGCGCATGATCTCTCCCACCCGCCCGCCGGCCCCGGCGAGCTCCTCGACGGTGAGGAAGAACCGCTCGGCGGGGGCCCGCCGGCGCATCACGTCGTTGAACGACTCCAGGAACGCGGTGAACCGCTCCGGGCCGAGGCTGACCGGCCCCTCACGGTAGAGGTCCGCGGCGAGCGCCCCGTCCCCGCCGGCGCCTGTGTACGCCACGTCCCCGGCGATGAGGTCGGCGATCTTCCGTACCGCGAAGTAGGCCTTGTCGGCCAGGAACACCCGCGCCCGCCCATAGATGGGCCCCGAGGGGGCGAGCAGCCAGACCAGCACCGCCCGGTGCTTGCCTCGGAGCAGGTGGTTGGCCTTGTACTCGGTGGCGGGGGAACGGATGCGGGCGCGGGTCTCGCGGACGCACTCCGCGGCGGCCTCGGCGCCCAGAAGCACGGCGGCGTGCGCGAAGACGGCGGTGTTGCCGCCGACGAGCTTCTCCCCTTCCGAGCCGGACTCGTCGCAGGCGATCTCAAGAGGCCACAGCTCAGGAACCTACGCCTGCCCTCCGCCGATCGCCAGACGTTTTCGACCGGCCCCGCTGATCGTGCCCATTCTCGTACGGCTGCGGCAGCGAAGAGGACATGGTGGCGAGGGCCTGGCCCGGCACCCCATCCTCGACGCCCGCCCGCCGTCGGTGAACAACGGCGGCGGTTGCTACGACTAGATCCGGTTGAGGAAGGCCAGCACCCGCTCCATCATCAGCCTGGCCGCCGGCTCGTCGTAGGAAGGCAGGCTGCCGTCGGCGAACAGGTGGTCCTTGCCTTCGTAGAGGAACAGCTCCGCGCCCGGAGTCGACTCCACGAGGGCGCGAGCCGCCTCCACATCGCCCTCGCCGGCGAAGAACGGGTCGCCCTCCATGCCGTGGACCTGCACCGGCACGCCCTGCGGCCAGGACTCGCCGAACTCCGTGACCGGCACGCACGAGTGGAACAGCAGCGCGCCCCTCGCCCCCGCCCGCGTCTGGGCAAGCTGCTGCGCCGGCAGCACCCCGAGGGAGAACCCGGCGTAGACCAGCTCGCCCGGCAGCCATGCGGCGAAGGACCGCCCGCGCTCGATGATCGTCTGAAACCCGGTCTCCTGCGCGTAACCGCCGCCCTCGTCGAGCGACTCGAAGACGCGCCCCTCGTACAGGTCGGGCACGTGCACCGTGTGGCCCGCCCGCCTGAGCTCCTCCGCGAACTCCCGCACCCCGGACGTCAGCCCCTGGGCGTGATGGAACAACAGCACCTCGGCCATGTCTCTCCCTTCGCCGCGCTCAGCATGCCCCACGCCGCCGACAGTTTCCGGAGTCAGCCGGGCGCGCGGAAGGTCCGCCGGTAGGTGTCGGGCGAGACGCCGACGGCGCGGGTGAAGTGCCTGCGCAGGGTCGCCGCCGTGCCCATCCCGGTGCGGGCCGCGATCTGCTCCACGCCGGCGTCGGTGGTCTCCAGCAGCTCCTGTGCCCGGTGCACCCGCTGGGCGTGCAGCCAGTGCAGCGGGGTGACGCCGAGGGCGCGGTGGAAGTGGCGGGCGAGGTTGCGGGTGCTCATCCCGGCGCGGCGGGCCAGATCGCGTACGGTCAGCGGTTCGTGCAGGTGGGCCTGCGCCCACTGGAGGACGTCGGCGAGCCCGTACTGGCCGGCCTGGTCCGGCACCGGCGCGGTCACGTACTGCGCCTGCCCGCCGGCCCGGTGCGGCGGCACGACCAGGCGGCGGGCCAGCGCGTTCGCCACCGCCGCGCCGTGGTCCTTCCTGACGACGTGCAGGCACAGGTCGAGCCCCGCCCCCTTGCCCGCCGAGGTCAGGACGGTCCCTTCGTCGATGTAGAGGACGTCGGGATCGACCCGTACGCGGGGATAACGGGTGGCGAGCAGCGCGGCGTGCATCCAATGGGTGGTCGCCCGCCGCCCGTCCAGGATCCCGGCCTCGGCGAGCACGAACGCCCCGGTGCACAGTGACACGATCCGGGCCCCGCGCTCGTGGGCGGCCCGCACGGCGTCCACCGCGTCACCCGGCGGCGGCCCGATCTCCACGTCGCAGGAGGACACCACCACCGTGTCGGCGTCCACCACCGCGTCCAGGCTGTGCGGGGTGTCGACCCGCAGCCAGTCGCCCACCCGGCCCCGGCTCGGGCCGCACACGCGGAAGTCGTACCACGGGTCGGCCAGGTCGGACCGGTCGATCCCGAACACCTCGACGGCCGCGGCGGCCTCGAACAGCATGGCGCCGTCGTACAGGGCGAGCGCCACGGAGTGCATGTCCGGAATTGTACGCATACCGCCATTACGGCCGGGCCGGCCCGCGAGGCACGGCCCGGTTCGCGGTCAGTCGGTGCCGAACTCCATCGCGGCGCGGTCGAGCAGTTCGTCGTCGTCCGCGACGTCGCCGCGTGAGGCGATGGCCTCGGCGCCGCCCTCCGGCATGTCGCCGATGAGCTCGGTCGGGGCCGCCGGCGGGGCCTCGATGAGCGCGGAGTGGCTGGTGCCGACCATGCCCATGCTGGCGTACTGCTCCAGCTTGGTGCGCGAGTCGGCGATGTCCAGGTTGCGCATGGTGAGCTGGCCGATCCGGTCGACCGGGCCGAACGCCGAGTCCTCCGTACGCTCCATCGACAGCTTGTCCGGGTGGTAGCTGAAGGCCGGGCCCGAGGTGTCGAGGATCGAGTAGTCCTCGCCGCGCCGCAGCCGCAGCGTGACCTCGCCGGTGATCGCCGTGCCGACCCAGCGCTGCAGCGACTCGCGGAGCATCAGCGCCTGCGGGTCGAGCCAGCGGCCCTCGTACATCAGCCGGCCGAGCCGCCGTCCCTCGTTGTGGTAGTACGCCAGCGTGTCCTCGTTGTGAATCGCGTTGACCAGCCGCTCGTACGCGGCGTGCAGCAACGCCATGCCGGGCGCTTCGTAGATGCCACGGCTCTTGGCCTCGATGATCCGGTTCTCGATCTGGTCGGACATGCCCAGGCCGTGCCGGCCGCCGATGGCGTTGGCCTCCATCACCAGGTCGACCGGGGTGGCGAACTCCTTGCCGTTGATCGACACCGGGCGGCCCTGCTCGAAGGCGATGGTCACGTCCTCGGCCGGGATCTCCACCCCGTGGTCCCAGAACCGCACGCCCATGATCGGCTCGACGGTCTCGATGCCGGCGTCGAGGTGCTCCAGCGTCTTGGCCTCGTGGGTGGCGCCCCAGATGTTGGCGTCCGTGGAGTACGCCTTCTCGGTGCTGTCACGGTAGGGCAGGTCGTGGGCGAGCAGCCACTCCGACATCTCCTTGCGGCCGCCGAGCTCGGTCACGAAGTCGGCGTCGAGCCAGGGCTTGTAGACCCGCAGGTGCGGGTTGGCGAGGAGACCGTAGCGGTAGAACCGCTCGATGTCGTTGCCCTTGAACGTCGATCCGTCGCCCCAGATCTGCACGTCGTCCTCGAGCATCGCCCGCACCAGGAGGGTCCCCGTGACGGCGCGGCCGAGCGGCGTGGTGTTGAAGTAGGCCCGCCCGCCGGAGCGGATGTGGAACGCGCCGCAGGCGAGCGCGGCCAGCCCCTCTTCCACCAGCACCGCGCGGCAGTCGACCAGCCGGGCGACCTCGGCGCCGTACGCCACCGCACGGCCGGGCACCGAGGCGATGTCGGGCTCGTCGTACTGGCCGATGTCGGCCGTGTAGGCGCAGGGGACAGCGCCCTTGTCGCGCATCCACGCGACGGCGACGGAGGTGTCGAGACCACCCGAGAAGGCGATGCCGACACGCTCGCCGATGGGCAGAGAGGTGAGAACCTTGGACATAAGAGAAGAGTATGCATTGTGGCGTATGGTTATGCAAAGCCCCCCTCCTGAAGAGCCCCTTCATCCGCCTCGGGCAGCGGCTTACAGGACCTTCCATTCGAGTTCGCCGTCGACCACCTCGGGCTTCCACCAGCCGATGGAACCGCCGCTCTCCAGGGCGTCGGCGGTGGTTCTCAGCAGGGCGTGGTACGAGCGGATCCGGGTCCCGCCCGGCTCGAAGCTCATGGTGCCCTCGTGGTCGGTGTAGCCGATGTCACGCCGCGCCGAGTCGACCACCAGGTGGTCGCCCGAGCCGTTGGCGCCGACGGGGATCATCCGCCCGTCCCACCAGTCGTCGCGCGGCCCGGCCCGGTCCACGCTGTCGATCCCGCAGAGCATCCGCCAGGTGTCGCGGATCTCACGGACGCCCATGTTCCCGTTGCCCAGGAAGCCGAACCCCCAGGTGTCCCGGACGGGCACGACCCCGTTGTGGCGCAGCAGCGAGGCCTTCAGGTCGTCGGGGAACCGCAGGCCCATCTGCGCCTCCGCCACCGCGATGGTCCCGGCCTTCGCGGGCTTGCCCAGCGTGCGGTAGCTCCTGGGGGCGTTGGCCTTCAGCCAGGTCTCGATCCGCCGCCACTGCCGGTTCACGGCCCGGGTCACCTTCGGGTCGGGCTTCCGCACGCGCGGGGTGGCGCTCCCGGGTCGGCAGTCCGCGTCGGCCGGGTCCTCCACGTACGCCTCGCGGACCTCCGTGTACCGCGCGGCGTCTTCCGGCACCTGGGCGTACGGGGACATCACGACGGTCTCCGCGACCACGCCCGCGTCCTCCTTGGAGAAGACCGCGGACTCCATCAGGTAAGTGCCGGCGGCCAGCACGGCGAGCGCGAGCCCGGCGACGCCCCACCGGGTCAGGTTCCGCCGGGTGGGCGCGTCGAGCGGCGGTGCGGGCTCGCGCGGCTCCAGGAACTTGGCGACCGCGGGGCGGTCGAAGAAGGAGGGCCTGTGGACGTAACGCCGGAGATCCTCGGCGGTGGGCGTGCCGAGGATCGGCACGGGCGGCCACTGCGCCACGGGCGGCGGAGCCGGGGGCGGGTCCGGGACGACTGCCTTCGGGCGGCGGGAACGGACGACCGCCACGATCACCACCGCCGCGACGGCAGCGGACAGCGCAAGCCATACCCCACGAGATGTGATCAATCGCCGCACGTCCGGCAGGGTATCCGGAAACAGTCCTGATCGTGATCGAAAGCCTTCACCTCAACGCGTACCGGCGTTCTGTCGGGGCTGACTGCCATACTCCGCGCATGCGCGAACCTCCCTGCGCGGACACCCCGTTCAGCCTCCAGCCGGGCCCGGAGCCGTGGCAGACCTCCTGGATCGCCCGCGGCGAGCTCCGCGACCAGCGGTTCGAGCCGCCCGCCGGGGTCACCGCCGTGACCTTCGACCGGGCGCGGCTGACGAACATCGACTTCTCCGGCATGCGGTTCTCGGAGTTCCGCGTCCACGGGGGCGCATTCGAAGGCTGCGACTTCACCGGCGCGGCCTTCGACCAGCTGTCCCTGGGCGACACGTGCCTGCGGGGACCGTGGGACGGCGCCCGATGGCCGCGGTCGGTCTTCCGCGGCTGCGTGTTCCGCCGCACCCGCTTCGCGCCGCACACCTTCTTCGGCAACGTCCGGTTCGAGAAGTGCCTGTTCGACCGGTCCCGGCTGCGAGACCAGACATCCACGTTCGAGGCCGAGTTCGTCGACTGCGTCTTCCTCGGCCGCGTACGGGAGGTCAACTTCTGGGGCCGCCCGCACGACGACGACCAGGCCGCGCTGGGCCGTGACCGCAACGACTTCACCGGCAACGACTTCACCGGGGCCGAGCTCGACGGCGTCGCCTTCCACCACATCGACCTCCGGGCCCAGCGCCTGCCTGGGCCGCCCCGCTACGCCCTCCTCGACCGGGTCAGCGAGCGGGTGGAGGCGGTGCTGCCCCTGGTGGAGCGCCTGCCGGAGGAGCGCCACCGCGAGGAGGCCGACTTCAGCCTGGAGTTCCTCGCCGACCATGCCCTGGAGCGCAACGACGACCAGGCGCTGGTGAGCGCTCTCGACATGGGCAGGAGACTGCCGCCCGCGCTCCGCGAGGAGTTGTTCGAGGCGCTCAGGCGCACGTCCAGCGATACATCCCCTGGTCGAGCCGGGCCGCCTCGCGGGCCAGGTCCCGCAGGGCCGTGACGCGCTCGCGCTCGTACTCGTCGAGGAGCTCCTCCTCGGCGTACTCGCGAAGCCGTGCGTCGTCCACCGCGGCGAGGGCGGCGACGGTCTCGGCCGTCATCCGCTCCAGGCCGGCCGACTCGCCGTCGTCCGCCAGGACCTCGCTGTCGCCGAACTCGCTGAGGTCGCGTCCGCTCAGCTCGGCGGCGAGCGTGTCGAGCTCGTCGAGCCATCCCTTGCAGTCGACGTACGGCAGCTTCGCGCCCGCCGGCCCGCCGTCGAGGGCCAGCCGGGCGGACTGGTCGGAAGCCGCGGTGAAGTAGTCGACGAGCACACCCATGCGGGCGAATCTACTGCACCCGGACAGAGGCCCGTCCGGGCAGCCGGACGGGCCTCGCGGGGGTCAGGTGCCGTCGATCAGGCGGATCGCGATGTCCGGGCTGAACTGCCCGGCCGGGGTGCCCGGGGCGATGCCGCAGTTGCCGTCGGAGTCGCCGGGGATCTTCACCCACAGCAGCATCTCCGTCCCGCCGTCACCGCCGAGCTGGGCGGGGGTGCCGATCTGGCGGCCGGCGGGGTTGCACCACTCGCCGTTGGAGCCCTTGCCGTTGCGGCTGGTGTCGATCACCCACTTCGCGCCGCCACCGAGAGCGGTGTTGACCGCGGACGCGTAGGTGGCCGACTGGCCGGTCGGGTAGTAGTTGGAGACGTTCACGGCGAAGCCTCGGATGTTGCCGACGCCCGCATCGCCCAGCCGCGCCGCCATCGTCGCGGCCGGCACCCAACCGGCGTTGCCGGCGTCGAGGTAGGCCCAGGTGTTGGGGGCCCGGTCGCGGAACTGCTCGGTCGCGTACGTCAGCATGCGGTTGCGCGCCTGGATCGCGGCGGCGTCCATGCAGGCGAAGTCGCCGAGGGAGTCGGGCTCGATGACGACGACCGCCGGCCGGTCGCCGATGCCGGACGCGAACGCGGAGATCCACGCCCGGTACTCGGCCTCGCTGCCGGCCCCGCCGCCGGAGTGCCCGCCGCACGCGTCGCGGCCCGGGATGTTGTACGCGACCAGGACGGGGAGCTTGTCGGCCGAGTCCGCGGCGGACACGTACGCCGAGACGGAGGCGCCGACGTCACCGCTCCAGCCGCCGACCCAGCGGGCCATCGGCTTGGACGCGATGGACGACTGGATGCGCGCCGCCCGGGAGTCGCCCGGGTTGTTCCGCACCCAGGTCGCCGGGTTGGAGTTCGGGTCGACGTAGAAGCCGTTCGTCATGCCGACCGGGCCCGAGGCGCCCTGCTCGGTCAGCGACACGTTGTCCAGGAAGAAGCTGAAACCGGCGCCGCCGCCGAGCTGGAACGACACCTGCCCGGCCGGCGTGCCGAGGCCCGAGGTGAAGGGGAAGCTGAAGCGCTTGCTCGTGGTGGTGAGCGAGATCGCCTTGGTCAGCGTGTTGGTGTACGGGGCGTCCGCGAGCTGCACGGTGGTGACCGCGCTGACCGGGGCCGAGGCCGAGGCGTCGAACGAGAGAGTGTACGACTTGCCCTGGGTCAGGGGGATGGCGTTCTGGGCCACCATCGCGTCCCACGGGTTGGCGGTGCCGCCGGTCACGTTGACGCGCAGCCGGCCGGACTCCACGGTCATCGAGGTGTTCGCCGAGTTCCACCAGGGTGCGGTGCCGGCGGCGAACGTGCCGTTGACCACGAGCTGGGGCGCCGCGGTGGCGGGCGCCGCTGATAACGCGATGACGGCCGAGGCCGCGACCGCCATCGAACGGGTTAACAGTCGCACGTAGTACTTCCCTTCTGGGATTCCACGATCACACGATGATCCAGAATCACAGAGATCAGCAAATTTCGTGACAACTTGTGAAAAGTACCTACGTGCGGCGATCAGCGCCCGAGCGCGTCGAGCAGCTCGCGCTCGCGCCCGGCGCTCAGGCCGGCCCGCCTGACCCGCTCCAGCCCCTGCTCGCGCTCCCACAGCAGGGTGTCGGCCAGCAGTTCGGCCCGGGGCCGATGACGCAGCCCGGCGGCGACAGCCGCGGACCCGTCGCGGGCCGACCACCCTTCCCAGCCCGGCTCGACGAGCCACATCGGCAGCGACTCGTCGCCCATGTACTCGGTCACGCCGTTCTCCAGCAGCCATGCCGGGGCGGCGGTGACCACCGGCCCGGTGTGCCCGGCGGCGGCGCGGGCGAGCTCGATCCACTCCCCGAACGGCACGACCGGGCCGACCGCGTTGAAGGTGCCGGCGGTTCCCTTCTCCGCCGCGTCCAGCAACCAGGCCACGAGGTCCCGTACGTCCACCACCTGCGTGGGTATGTCCGGCGTGTCGGGAACCAGCACCGGCCCTCGCGGGTCACGGGCGGCCCGGGCCACCCAGTAGCCGGAGCGCCCGCTGTGGTCACCCGGCCCGCCGATGAGCCCGGCGCGCGCGACGAGGAGCCGGTCGCCCACCGCGTCCGCGGACGCCTGCTCGCAGGCCGCCTTCGCCTCCCCGTACAGCTCCCGGCCGACCTCGCGCCGGTCGGTCGGCGGCAGGAGCGGCGCGGACTCGTCGGCGCCCGGCGTCGCATGGGAGGCGTAGACGTTGCCGGAGGAGACGTAGGTCCAGTGGCGGGCCCGGCCGCCCAGCGCGCCGAGCGCCTCACACACGAACCCCGGCTGCCAGGACACCTCGAAGACCGCGTCCCACGTACGGTCCGGCAACGCGTCGTACGCGGCGGGATCGCGCCGGTCGGCGGCCACCAGCGTCGCGCCCGCCGCGACCTCCCCGCTCTCGCCGCGCGCCAGGCACGTCACCCGATGACCGCGCTCCATCGCCAGCCGCGACAGCTCCCTGCCCACCCACGCCGTGCCACCCAGCACCAAGACATCCATCCCGACACCCAAGCAGCCCGACCGGCCGGAGATCCAGCCTGATTCACTCACAGCGGAGCAGCCGGAGTTGCCCGATCTCCGCGACGTTCTTCATCAGCTCGGCGTTCACCCAGCCGATCATGTGCGCGACCGTGTGGCCGGTGTCATCGGGCCACGGGAAGGGAGCGGTGGCGTCCAGGTCGGCGTCGGTGAGCCGGTCCAGGGCGGTCAGCCACTCCTGACGGAGGTCGCGCAGCCAGGCGACGGCCGCATCGCCGTCTCCCGGCCAGGCGATCTCCGCCCGCTCGCGAGGCTCCCGCCCCTGGACGTGATCCAGGGTCACGCTCCACCACCAGCCGATGTGCCAGCTCACCCAGGCGATCGTGGGAACGGGCACCGGCTCGGGCTCGGCGTCCTCCCAGTCCGGCGCCCATGTCCCGTCGGCGGTCCGGCGCACCGTCCAGCAGTTGGACGTGGGCTCCCACAGGAAGTCCTCGGGCTTGAGCCGCTCCAGGTGGTAGTCGAACAAGGACCAGACCAGGTCGAACTGCCAGCGCAGCAGATCACGTCGCATCGTCGTTTCCCCTCATGTGTCGGCGAAGACCATAACGCTCCCCAAACTTGGAGCGCACTCCAATTTCCTCGTAGACTCCACGCATGGGTACGGAAGGACTGCGGGAGCGCAAGAAGCGGCAGACCCGGCAGCGCATCTCCGACACGGCCCTCGAGCTCTTCGTGGAGCGCGGTTTCGAGCAGGTGACGATCTCCGAGGTCGCGGCGGCGGCCGAGGTGTCGGTCAACACGGTCTACAACTACTTCGACACCAAGGAGGACCTCGTCCTGCCGCCTGACGAGGCCTCCCCGCGACGGCTGGCCGAGATCGTCCGGCAGCGCCGGCCGGGCGAGTCGGCGGCCGGCGCGGTGCTGGCCCGCCTCCGGGAGGAGGTGCGCGACCGGGAACGCCGGGTCGGCCTCACCGCCGGGTTCGGCCGCGTGCTGGAGATGATGCGCGCCGCGCCCACGCTGACCGCCCGCCTGGAAGACCTCGGCCGCCAGATGACGGACGCCCTGGCGATCGTGCTGGCCAAGGAGACCGGGACCCGCCAGGACGACCCACTCCCCCGCACGGTCGCCTGGCACATCGGCTCCCTGCACGCCCTGGTCATGACCGAGATCGGCAGGCGGACGTCGGCGGGCGAGCGTCCCGACGTGATCGCCGGCGCCGTGCTGGAACTGCTGGACGTCATCGAGAGCCTGCTCGGCGACCGGATCCTGCGCTATGCCGTACGAGAGGAGCCAAGCTGTCCAGAGTGACGATCAGAGGCGAGTTCGAAGACCTCGACGCCGCCCGGCTCCGCCACAAGGGCCGCGTCCAACGCCGGTGAGGTTCGCCGAGGCGCTGGTCCCCGGTCGTGAACGACGCCTGTCAGAGGTGCCGTTCCAGGGCGTGGCGGTGTTCCGTGACCCATCGCCAGGCGTCGCGCACCGTACGGACGACGCCCTCGGCCCGCAGGCGCGTCATCGCCGGATCGCCGGCGGCCGCACCGGCGGCGATCCCGCGCCGGCAGCGGTCCTGCCACCACAGGATCGTCTCGACGAGCCGCTCCCGGCCGTCCAGACCGTAGACGTCGCAGACCAGCCGCAGCGACCGTCCCGCCTCGCCCACGTCCGCGATCTCCGGCCCCAGGTTCACGTACTGCCAGCACACGTGCGCGACGTCATGGATGCGCGCGCCCGGCGCGGCGATGTCCCAGTCGATGAAGGCCACCGCCCGCGGGCCGCCGTCGCGCTCCCGGTACACGGTGTTCTTCGGCGACAGGTCGTTGTGACAGACCACTTCCCCGCCCTCGGCGAGCGGGGTTCCCGCCGTCAGGTCGTGGAACTCCCGTACGAGCTCCACGACGGAGACCAGGCCGGCCTCCGAGGCCACCCGCAGGCGCTGATCCGGCTGCCAGGCGACGAGTCCGGGCAGGTAGCCCAGCATCTCCCGGCCCTGCCCGTCCGTCCCCAGGAACCGGGGCGCCCCCGCCCACCCCCGCCGCTCGAACAGCTCAAGCAGCTCATGCACGAAGTCGCTCCGGGGCGTCAGGGCCCGGCGCACGGTGTCACCGACCCGGACGACCTCGTTGACGAACCCTCCCGGCAACCGCTCTTCCCGCACATGTCCCCCTGACGTATATGACTTCAGGCGCTTCGGACCGGGCCCGCGAGGCGTGGACCGACATCGGGGAACGAGCCGTCGCCGAACAAGATCCGCGCCGCCAGCGTACGCCCGGCACGGCCGCGCAGCGCGGTCACCGCCGCCTCGGCCGCGGCCGGGGACCGGATGCCGGCGAACACCCGGCGCAGCAGCAACCGGCCCCGGAACCGGGCACGCAACGCGCCTCCGTCGTACCGGCTCAGCACGCGGGCGTCCCCCGTACGCAGGTAGTCGGCGGCGACCGCCGCGGCCAGCTCGGACATGCGCAAACAGGGGTCCAGCCCACCGGCCGTCAGCGGCGACACCGCGCCCGCGGCGTCCCCGACGAGCAGCCCCGCCGGGCACGCCAGCCGCCGCAGCACGCCGCCCACCGGGATCGGCCCGCCCCGGCGCTCGACCGGCCCGGTCGGCGCCGAGCGGCCGGGCGCGTCCTCGGCGAAGGCGTCCAGCAGGTGCCGGATCCCGGTACGCATCGCGCCCGGATACCCCGCGACCCCGACATGCGCATGCCATCCGTCGTCGATCACCCAGCCCAGATATCCGGGGGCGACCCGCGGATCCAGCACGCAGTGGAAGGCCGGGGCGGTCGCGCCCGGCGCGATCGGATAGACGATCTCGGCGCCGACGAGCAGGCGGCGGTTCACGTCGAGCCCCAGATCACGGGCCACCCGCGACCGGGCCCCGTCGGCGCCGACGACGAACCGGGCCGTCAGCGGCTCCGCGCCGACGAACCGCACCAGCCCCGCCGACATGCCGTCATACCGTACGCCCAGCAGCACCCGGGCCCCCGCCGACTCCGCCGCGCGCCGCGCGTGCTCGTAGACGGCCGCCATGTCGGCCACCCGGTACTCGTCCCGGTCACTGGTGAGCCGGACCGGCGACCGCCGCGACGGCGGATACAGCAGCACGTCCCTGATGCCGGGCCCGAGCAGCCGGTCCGGCAGGTCGAAGTCGTCGAGGGTGCGCCGTACGAAGATCCCCGTCGTGCGGATCCCGGCCGACAGCGACCTGCGGCGGTCGGCCACCATCACGTCCAGGCCCCGCCGCGCGAGCAGGCGAGCCGTGTGCAGGCCGGCCAGGCCCGCGCCCACGACGAGTACGTCCACTGTCTGCATATCCTGCGACGTTAGGCGCGACACCCCGCCCATCCGGCCGTTTGCACGCTATCCGCCCGATACCTCCACAACGCCGCCACATGGACGGGTCACTTGACCACGCGTCCCGTGATCTTCTGCCCGTCCAAGGGGGCGGCCAGGCAGTACACGGTCCTGGTGCGGGGCCAGTCCTCCTGAGCGGGCCAAAGCCCCCATAGGCCCATTTCATCCCTTTTCGAGTCTTCGATGCGCATTCTCGGAAGGCATCCGTCTTCCATGAGCCGCGTCATCTCCGCCCCCGGATACGGCCCTTCCGGGAGGACGTACGTGGTGGCGAACTCGGCCGAGTGCGGCACATCGCAGGGAACGGCGAAGAGGGTGACAGCTCCAGATCAGCTTGCGCCAGGTTCACCGGGCCGAGGCACGGAGGGCCGCCGCGATCCAGGCGAAGAGCGCGGGGCCGTCGTCGCCGGTGTCGGGCGGGGTCCCGTTGATCACGGCCACCAGGGACAGGTATCTGCCGTGGGTGGCGTCGTACCGGGCGTTCTCTTCCGCATCCGAGCGCTGGATCTGCTCGACCATGAGGAAGGCCGTGGCCAGCCGCTCACGTGACTCGGCCGTGGAGCGCCCGCCGGCGAGGGCCCCGGCGGTCGCGTCCGCCATGCCGACGACCAGTTCCCGCGACCGCGGGGAGTCGGCCGGCAGCCCCGAACGATACGCCTCCAAGACCTCCTTGCCGATCTCCATCCCCTCCTGGTGGATGAAGTCCCACACCGGCGCGTCGGCCAGCCGCCGTCCCGGGAACGTGCCGTAGGTGTCCTGGAGCCAGGAGCGGACCGCCCCGCGGAACTCCTCGCCCCGCACCAGGTCGGCCAGCTCGATCCAGGCTTCGAGCTGGGCGGCCGTGGGGTCCTCCGGCAGGCGCGGCCGCATCGTGCGCAACCGCTCGACGAAGCCGGGAGGCACGTCCAGGTTCTCGCCGACCTCGTTCCAGAAGTCGTCGACCAGCCGCTCGCGTTCCTCGTCGGGCATCGAGACGAGCTTGTGCATCAGGGCGACCTTGGCGGCCGTGCCGCCTTGCTTGACCAGGGTCCTGAGCACGGCCCGCCTGGCCCGGAGGTCACGTTCCTGACGCTCGACGAGCTCCAGGTGCGTCGCGAGGAGACCGTGCAGCGACGTCTCGCCGCCGAGCAGCCGGCGGATGTCGTCCAGCCCCGCGTCCAGGTCCCGAAGGGTACGGATGAGCTCCAGCCGGGCGATGGCCCGGACATCGTACAGTCGGTAACCCGCCTCGGTCACGTGGGTGGGCGCGATGACCCCGGCGTCGGAGTAGTAGCGGATGGCGCTGACGCTCAGACCGGTCCGGCGCGCCACGTCCCCGATGGGGTACGTCTCGTTGTCGTCCATGCCCGTCACTATGGAGTCTCAAGCGGCCTGAGACTCAAGCCCCGCTCCCGCACCGTCGCGCCCCCACCACAGGAGGAAACTTGGTGACCAGCCACGACGCCCAGACCTGGGACCCCTTCGGCACGCTGCGCCGCGCACTGTGGATCGGCGGCGGCCAATGGGCCGGCAAGTCGACCGTCGCACGGCTCCTGGCCGTCCAGTACGGCGTCACCGTCTACCACTACGACTACCACGACGCCCGCGGCCACAACGACCGCCGGATCGCCCGCCGCGTCGGCCGCGGCGAGCCGGTCACCGGTCCCGACCCGGACCGGATGTGGGTCCACACCACTCCGGAGAAGATGGCCGCCGAGACGCTGGCCGGCTTCCCCGACCGGTTCGAGTGGGCCCTGGACGATCTCCGCGCGCTCGTCTCGGGTCACCCGATCATCGCCGAAGGCTGGGGGCTCCGCCCCGAACTCGTCGCGCCCGTCATCGACTCACCGCGCCGGATGGTCGTCATCGTGCCCACCCCGGAGTTCCGCCTGCGCCAGGTCCAGGAGCTCCCCCGGGCCGCCTCGCTCGGGCACCGCGTCAGCGACCCGGCCCGGGCGCAGGCCAACCGCCTCACCCGTGATCGCCTCGTCGCGGAGGACGCCGTCCGCACCGCCCAGCGGATCGGCATCCGTGTGATCGAGGTCGACGGCTCCCGCGACGCCGCCGCGATCGCCGAGCTCGTCGCCGACCACTTCAGCCCCTACCTTCCACAGAAGGTCTGAAAGACGGTCACCGGCCCCATTTCTCCGGCTCCCGTCGTCCGTACTCGACCAGGAGCTCCAGGGCCCGCCGCTGCCCTGGGCTCATCCGCGCTGACCCTGGTGCCCGAGGGCGACGAGGTCGTGGTCGGCGACCCCGAGACCGGCACGTTCGTGACCGTGCCCGCGGTGCGGGGTGGTGATCTCCGCGCTGCGGCGCGGCGCGACGACGGGCGAGGCCGCCGCCGAGGCCGAGGCGTTCGCCGGTGAGCCGGTCGACGTGCCGGCGTTCGTCGAGGTCCTCACCGAGCTCGGCTTCGTCGACGACCGCACCGGCGAGGAGCGCGAAGCCGTACGCACCGCGCCCATCCAGTTCCGCCGCTGGATGGGCGGCGTGAGCCAGAGGCCGGCCCGCCCGTTCTTCGGCCCGGTGGCCTGGACCGTCTACGCCGCCTGCGCCCTGTTCTCCGCCGGCGTCTTCGTCCTCTCGCCCTCGCTGTTCCCCCAGCCGGCACGGGACGCGTTCCCGCTCGGCGACATCGGCCTGAGCGCGCTCCTCCTCGCGCCCTTCGCCCTGGTCTCGACGGCCCTGCACGAGTGCGGGCACTGGCCGCCCGCGCGCTTCCCGTCATCGTGACCGTGGTCCAGTGGACCGCCGCCGCCCTGGCCGTCAAGGAGTACGCCCGCCGGTTCCGCCTCCGGCGACAGACTTGACTCCGTATCGTTTTTCAATACTATCGAATCTCGATAATATCGAGCAACGATGTGGAGCCGTACCGTGCCCCTCAACAGATCCAACCCTCTGAAGTGGACGGCGATCGTCGTCCGCGTCTTCTTGGTGCTGTTCGCCGCGACGATGGCCTACGAGGTCGGGCTCGCGGCCTTGACCGGCGGAGAGAACGCGTGGGGCTCCCGCGGCACCCGGAGCCTGGTGTGCGTGTCATCACCGCACATCGGCGACGTGGAGGGCAACGTCGCCGAGGACCCCCAACGCCGGAAGGCCGTGCGGGCGAGCGGCGCCCTCGACGCCGACCCCTACCCCGTGGAGAAGGGAGTCGAGTTCTTCTACGAGCTGCCCCGGATCTGCAAGGACGACTCCAGCCTCGGCACGCAGCTGCTGTACCAGACGTCGCGGTTCGCCACCGAGCTCGTCCTGCTCGTCTCCATCGTCCTTCTCGACCGGCTGATCAGAGGCGTACGGCGGGAGAACGGTTTCGATAAGGTGGTCGTCCGCAGGCTGTGGTTCCTCGGCGTGTTCCTCATGGCCGGCACAGTCGCGGCGTCGCTCTACACGACTCTCGTCGAGACCGGCCTGGCCGTGTCGATGGTGGCCGGCTCCATCAGGGACGTGTGGGAGATGGCCCTGTTCGGCTGGAACGTCCCGTGGGCGTTCCTGCTCGCCGGGCTCGGGCTCGTGGTGATGTCGAAGGTCGTACGCGTCGGCGCGCACATGCGCGAGGAACTCGAAGGAACAGTCTGATGTCGCCCGCCGAGAACTCCGAGCACACCATCGAGGTGCACCTGGACAGGTTGCTCGAGGAGCGCGGCATGACGGTGGTCGAGCTGGCCGACAGGGTGGGCATCACCAACGTGAACCTCTCCATCCTCAAGAACAACCGCGCCAAGGCGATCCGCTTCTCCACCCTGAGCAAGCTCTGCGAGGTCCTCGACTGCCAGCCCGGCGACCTCCTGTCCTTCACCCCCCGCTCCACCACGGAGTGACCGCGCGAGGCGGCCGCCCTGGCGCCTACGCCGCGGCGGCCCGGAGGCCGAGGACGACGAGGACGACCGCCGACATCCTGCCCACCGCACGCCTGAATCCGGCCCCGCGCACGAGATGCGCCCCTCGGTGGAGGAGCACCGTCCAGGTCAGCAACCACACCGCCATCAGCAGGGCGTGCGCGGTGGCCAGCGTGAGGATCTGCCCGCCGAGATGACGGCCGGGCAGGACGAACTGCGGGACCAGGGTCAGATAGATCGAGGCCGCCTTGGGGTTGAGCACGTTCGCGAGCAGGGCTTGCGTATAGCCGGAGCCGGACCGTTCCGGCTGGTCCGTCAGCGCGGGAGGCGAGGGCAGGGATGTCGAACGCCACGTCCACAGGCCCAGGCACACGAGATAGACCGCGCCGAGGAGCTTGACGGCGGTGAAGGCCTGGCTGGAGTGCATGACCAGCGCCGACAGCCCGGCGGCGGCCAGGGTGGCGTGCCCGTACAGGCCGGTGACCGTACCGAGGATGACGGGGAGAGCCTGACGGCGCCCGCCGGCGGTGACGCGCTGGATCAGCAGGGTCAGGCTGGCTCCCGGGGTGGCGATGACAGGCAGGATCGCCAGGAGGAACGCGGCGATCGCGTACGGGTGGATCATGCCTGGAGCACGACGCGGAAATGGGTGGTCAGGCGGCCGTCGTCGTCCAGGACGTGGAAGGCGAGGCCGGGCGGTTGCTCGCGGTCGGCGGGCCGGTCACCCTCCCACGGCAGGCGCAGGGTCCAGGTGACGGCCGGCGCGACGATCAGCGGGCGGCCCGCGAAGGTGGACGCGGCCGCGGTGTGAGCGTGCCCGGTGAGCACGGCGGCGACCCGCGGGTGGGCGTCGAGCAGCGCGGCCAGGTCGCCGGGCTTCTCCAGCCGGGAGGAGTCGGGCAACGGGTGGTGGAGCTCGACGGGCGGCTGGTGGAAGGCGATCAGCGCGGGCGTGCCCGGGGCGAGCCCGTCGAGGGTGGCGTGCATCCAGGCCAGGGTCTCGGGGTCGAGCCGGCCCTCGTCGTGGCCAGGGATGGTGGAGTCGCACATCAGGATGGCGGTGCCGGCGATGTGGTGCACCTGGTTGACGGGGCCGGGGCCGGGCGGCTGCCGCAGCAGCGCCTTGCGGTAGGCCGGGCGGGCGTCGTGGTTGCCGGGACAGGTGAGCACCGGGAAGGGGGCGGCCAGGATCCGGGCGGCCTGCTCGTACTCGGCCTCCTCACCGTGATCGGCGATGTCACCGGTGACCAGCACGGCGTCGACCGGGCGAGGGAGCGCCCGCAGGTGGTCCATGACGCGGGTGGCGCGCCGCGTCGCCCGGTCGGTGCCGTCGAGGTGCAGGTCGCTGATCTGAGCCAGCAACAGCGTCATCGTGTGACCCTTTCGTCTAATGGTTAAATGGAATTTAACGTTAGAGACCGTAGGGTACGGAAGAGGAGCGGGCAACCGGAAGGGGTTGGAGTGGAACGCTGGCCGGCCTTGGAACTGGCGAGCACGATCCGCCATGACGGTAACGGTGGTGTCACCGACGACCTGGCCACGCCGCAGAGCATGACCCGCTGGATCGGCCGGCAGGCGGAGCTGCTGGCCGGCCACGTCGACGTCGCGCAGCTCACCGGGGACGAGAAGCTGAGAAGCGAGATGGTCGAGCTGCGCCGGGCCGTGCGGGCGCTGTTCGCGCGAGCGGTCAGCCCGGCGCCGCCGAGCCGGGCCGACGCCCACCGGCTGATGCCCGCCGAGCAGGCGCTGGCTCTCCTCAACGCGGCGGCCGCCCGCGAGGCGATCGTCCCTCAACTGCACTGGCCCTCGGACGCCGAGCCCAGCACAGGGGTGCTGTCGGCCGAGCCCGACGCCGACGTCCGGCTGATCGCGGCCCTGGCACGGGCCGCCATCGACTTCCTGAGCGGTCCGCAGCGCGAGCGCCTGCGGGCCTGCGACGCGCCTCGCTGCGTGCGCTACTTCGTCCAGAGCCATGGGCGGCAGGAGTGGTGCAAGCCGTCATGCGGCAACCGAGCCCGCGCGGCCCGCCACTACCAGCGCCACAACGCCGCTCTCCCCGAGGCCTGAGCGTGCCGGGGCGAGGGGGTTGGCCGGAAGACCATGATCGTGTTTTCTGGAGGCACCCCCCGACCTGAGGACAGCCGATGCCCCAGCCCCTCGCAGCGCTCGCCGCTGTGCTCGCCACTGTGCTCATGTCCGCCCTGCTGACCGCCGGTCCCGCCGGCGCGGCGGCGGACCCGCCCTTACCCTCGGCGATCTTCCGCGCCACCCACAACAGCTACTCCGGCGACCTGGACGGCGCCAGGGGCTCGATCACCCGCCAGCTCGACCAGGGCGTCCGCTTCATCGAGCTCGACATCCACGACAACGGCTACGCCACCGCCCGCGACTACGCGATCGGCCACGACGCCCCCGGCGACCTCGTGGACCGCGCCGGCAACCCGGCCTCGAACCTCCTGCGCGACTGGCTCACCGTGATCGACACCTGGTCCACGAACCACCCCACCGCCGCGCCCATCACCGTCGCGCTCGACATCAAGGACGACCTGACCGACAACACCTCGTACGCCGCGGGCAACCTCGCCGCGCTCAACCAGGAGCTCGTCTCCGTCTTCGGCGCCAAACTGCTGCGCGCGTCCGACTACCCGGCCACCCCGCCGACCGTGGGCGCGCTGCGCGGCCGCGTCCTCGCGCTGCTCTCCGGCAACGCCAGGACCCGCGCCCTCTACAAACGCGACTCCGGCACCAGTCCCGCCGTCGCGATGAACGGGCGCGGCCAGGTCGTCGAGGTGCACGACTCGGGCTCGGGCGACCTCTGGTACTGGAGCGGCACGTACGGGTCGGACGGCACGGTGACCTGGCTGCGGCACGGCCGCTACGACTCCGGCATGACCCCCGCCGTGGCCCTCAACGACGACGGCGACCTGGTCGAGGTCCACCGCTCCCAGAACGCGACCACCCTGTGGTACCGCGTCGGACGGCTCGCCGCCGACGGCGAGATCACCTGGTCACCGAGCCGCCAGTACGACAACGGCGTCCTGCCCACGATCCGGTTCGACGCCACGGGCACCCGGCTGCGCGAGATCCACCGCAGCCAGAGCAACAGCCAGAACTGGACCTGGGCAGGCGCCCTCGACCCGGCCGCGCGCACGGTCACCTGGACGGGCAACGCCAAGACCGCCGACCCCCGCTACGACAAGACCACCTCGGCCGCCGGCGCGTCCAGCGTGCGCGTCTGGACCGGCGCCGACGGCCCGACCCCGGCCCAGACCCTGCGCGTCGACACGGCCCAGCGCACCGGTGACCGCATCCGCTACCAGCAGATCGCCTTCGACGAGTTCCAGCAGGGCGACAGCGCCGAGCTCCAGCAGGGCGCGCTGTACTACGCCGCCCCCGCCGGTCAGTCGTCGTTCATCACCGCGGCCCGGCAGGCCGGACGGCTCGTCCGCGGCTGGAACCTGGACTCGGCCTCCCAGGCGACCGATCCCCTGGCCAACTTCCCGGCCACCAATCACCCGTACGCCACCTGGTACCAGAACCTTCTCAGCCAAGCCGGCGCCGTCCAATGAGCGGCGATCAGGGCGTCTCGCCCGGCTTGTCGACGATGCCGGAGTCCAGGACGGACATGGCCATGCTGTGACCGCCGCGCACGCTCTTGACGCCGAGGTAGCGGTAGGTCCGGGGATCGAGAATCGTGTACCCCTTGCCCGCTTCGCCGTAATCCAGGACGACCGCCAGACCCGGGCGGCCTTCGGCGGTGGCGACGTCCTCCTCGACCGTGACGCCGGGGATCTTGGCCATCGCCCTGAACATCGTCGCGGCGGTGTCCGGCGGAATGATCGGCCCGTACTTCAGGTACCACTGGATCGCCCCGTAGGCGCGGCGGTCCTGTTCGCTGCCGGGCGGGCATTCGGGCTCGCAGATCGACAGGGCCGCGCGTTCGCGCTTGAGCCGGTAGAAGTGCCGCAGCATCGCGTCCGGGTCGCCGGGCAGCGCTTCTATCTCGCGGAGGGTCTGCGCGGAGTTCGCCGGCCCCTTCTCCGACTCGCTCACCTTCAGCTCGCCGTCGCTCCCCCGCAGAGCCGTCATGGCGCCGTCCATCCGGCTCCAGTGCTCGTACACGGGGAGGGAGTCGACCGGCTGCGACTCCTTCATGTAGAACCACTGGTCCGGCCGGACCGTGGTCGCCTTCGTCCTCTCGGCCACCAGCGCGGCGTTCTCCAGCACCGCGGCGGCGCTGATCGGCGGCTCGCCCTCTTCGGTGGCGCCCCCGAGTTGGGTGGCGCCCACCGCCAGGGACGCCGCCAGGCAGGCGGCGCTCACCAGTGCACCCCGGCGGACGGCCCGCCTGGGCCGGACATCAGGAGTACGGCGGATCTCGGTGAGCAACCTGTTCCGTGCCGCGCTCAGGTCGGTCGGCGGCGGGACCTCGTCGCGCCGCCGGTTCAGCAAGGTCATCTCGTCCATGGCCGAACTCCTCGTCACAGTGTCGGATCGATGTCGCCGAGCTTGCGGCGCAGCTTCTGGCGAGCCCGGTTGACGCGCGAACGCACCGTCCCCACCGGCACGCCGAGCGATTGGGCGGCATGCTCGTAGCTGAGCTCGCCCCAGGTCACCAGGAGCAGCGCGTCCCGGTGCCCGGCCGGCAGGCCGGCGAGGGCCCGCAAGAGCTTGTCTCGCAGCCGGTGGGCCGCCACCCGTTCGTGGACCTGGTCGGTGAACGGCTCGTCCACCGGGTCCACCCCCTTGCGGCTCAGCGCCTTGTACAGGGTGATCTCTCGGCGGCGGTGCCGTCCGATGTAGTTGGTCGCGATGCCGTACAGCCACGGCCGCGCGTTCTCGCGGGTCAGGTCGTACGTGGCACGCTGCCGGAACGCCGCGATGAAGGTCTCCGCCACGATGTCGTCGGCCACGTCCTCGCCCAGTCGCAGGATGACGTAACGCTTGAGGACCGGCGCGTGCCGTTCGAAGAGGACGGCGAAGTGCTCCGGGTCGTCCCGGGACCGGGCGATCACCGTGGCGTCGTCGGTCACCGTCACGCCTGCCGGGTGCCCGCTCTGATGTCGCATGTCCATGCCTTTCGGATCTCAGCTGACATCAGTGATTGCCGTGGGCGCGGGTACCGGTTCCCCTGAATCTCCCGCGTACGGTGATCATGCGAACTTGCCGTGAAGGCCGCACATCTCATGATTCGTGATCAAAAAGACGATGGCCGTGGCGTTGGTGATCGGCTCGACCCTGGCGGGAACGAGCGCTGTCCACGCCACCGCTACCAAGATCCCCAAGAACTTCCTGCTGACCGAGCGCACGGCCGCCGAGGGATCGGTCGTCGAGGACGAGGAGTGGTGGAAGATCAGCGACAGCCTGTCCCGGCAGCTCGCATTCAATCCCTGCCGCTCGAAGCGGAAATCCCGCGACGGCCGGGTGGCGATGCGCACCATCACCCACCTCACCAGCGCACCATCGAGCGCCGGCGAACAGCTCGTGCTGTACAGGAATGCCAGAGCCGCCCAGGCCGCCTTCCGCAAGCTCCGCGCCGACCTGGCCAGGTGCTCGAAGCCGGCCGTGGTGAAGCGCGACCGGTTCGGCTACGTGGGCAGGCCGTTGCGCGTGGGAGACGAGGCCCTGTCGGTGGCCGGTTACGACTACGACGCGAAGGGCCGGCGCCTGTCTCCGTCAGACGACCTGGCTGTCGTCGGCCGTCGAGGCGCCGCCCTGTTCCTCTACACCGCCAACGCCAGGGGCCGGGGAGCGAACAAGGAGATCACCGGTCAGGCCGGAAAGATGGCGAAGAAGGTATGCGGCCTTCCCGGCGTGTGCGGCAAGAAGACCGGCTCCCGCTGACCCCGCCCCTCGGTGGACCGCGCACAGGTCCCCTGACAGCGGCCTACGACCATGGTCCGCGCTGATCCGTGCTGCCTCGGCTGGATTCTGATCGTCGGCTCGCTCGCCACGGGTCTGCTCGGTATGGTGGCCGATTCTGATGGCCGACCCGACCATCCGGGTACGACTGGACGCCGCCACTGTCCTTTTCGGATCACGATGCGCCGTGGTCCTCGTGCCAGAGTTCGGCGCCGTCCTTGTCGTAGCCGATGATCCGGAAGCCGTCGCGGTACATGTCCTCGCTGTGCCGCTGCGTCCCCGCGAACAGGCGGAAGCCATCGATCTTCCACGGATTCGGCCTGGTTCGTACCTTGACGGTCGTGCCGTCCTTGAAGACCAGTCCGACGCGGACGGTCTCGGTGCTCGTGATGCCGAACCAGTGCTCCTCGTGGTCGCCCAGTTCCACCTTCGTCGGCTTGCCGTCCATGTCGATCAAGGGTTTGCCGGGTCCGCCTCTCTCTATCACGTGCATGGGGCCGACGGCCTGACCGTTCAGCTTCCAGATCAGGGTCTTGCCGGGTGTCTCGTACAGGCCCGCGACCAGCTTGCCCGGCATCTCCACGGTCGGGCCCAGCGGCTTGGCGTCGGCTTCCGGAATGACCAACCGCTGCTGCCGCTCGATCCGCGTGATCGTCTCGCCCTCGCGGCCCGCGAACTCGAACGCCGTCACCGTCCTGTCCGAGGGGACGGTCACCGTCCAGATGCCCTGGGGGGTGTCCTCTGGCTGTAGGACAGTCCCGTGGACCTCGCTCGCGTCGGTGAGAGCGGTAACGCGGGCGACCCTGTCCCCCGCGGTGCCGAAGTACATCACCAGCCCCGTGGCCGGGGCGGGGAAAGTCTCTGTGGAGCCCTGCTCGGTCGCCTCCTCGGCGCCGAGAGGCCGGCCGCACCCGGCCGAGAGGGAACCGGTCCTGTTGTGCACCCGCTCGCACAGGACCGTCCCGTTGTCGGTCCTCGCGTACCAGAGGGAGATGGGGCGCTTCTGGGAGGGATTGTCGATCGTCAGGACCTCGCCGATCCGGTACTCGTCGCCGGTGTAGTCCTTGGGAGGCACAGTCGGGGTGATGGGGACGATGGTGGCGACGTCGCCGCGCTCCGTTCCGTACGTGGCCATCAGGCCGGCCGGGAGGGCGATCGCCGCGACACAGATCCCTGCCACCAGCGCGTTCCTTGCCGTCCTGCGCCTGTGCGAACGCGAGACCACCTCGGCCGGGAAACGCGGCGGCGCCTTCGGGGCACGCTCGGCGGCACGTCCGAGCTTCGTGCGCAGATACGACTCCAACTCGTCGGTCATGCGGAGTTCCCGTTCGTCGTGGGGTGGGGCAGGGTGGTGCGGAGCTTGGCCAGGCCGAGCGACGCGTGGCTGCGCACGGTCCCGCGGGAGACGCCCAGCACGGCGGCGATCTCCACGTCCGACAGGTCCTCGTAGTAGCGCAACACCAGCACGGCACGCTGCTTCTTCGGCAGGCCGGCCAGTGCCGGCCAAAGGCCGTCGTCCGAGGGCAGCCGATCGGTCCGTGCCGTGTCGGGAAGTGCCCAGTCGAGCCGCTCGCGCCTGCGTAGGCGCCACGTTCTGATGTGCAACCGAGTCATGATCATCCGGGTGTACGCCTCCGGCGCCTGTTTCTGGCGCACGCTCGGCCAGGCGCGGTGGAGCCGGATCAACGCCTCCTGGGTGAGGTCGGCCGCGTCATGCGGGTTGCCGCTGAGCAGGTAGCCGTAGCGCAGCAGGGCGTCCGCCCTCTGCGCCACGAATTCCTCGAAGCGCTCATCCAACGAGCTCCGCCTTTCCACGGTTTCGTCTTGGGATAGAGCACTCCGCCGGGTCGGACTGTTGAATCGCCGCAGAGAACAGGTCAGGCCTTCATCGACCTGCGCACGGCGGCGTCCACCAGCTCCCGCATCTCCTGCTCGGTGAAGATGTCGGGCAGGGTCAGCCGCTCCACGATGAGCCAGTTCAGCGTGAGGTAGAGGAGCACCACCCCGGTCGAGTCGCCGGGCAGCCCCGAGGCCGCGTGGTAGCCGATGTTGTCGTCGATGTCCTGGCGGATGCGTTTGGTCAGCACGGCGCGCAGCTCAGGACGCCGGGTGGACTCCAGCCGGAGCTCGAGCAGGGCCAGGTAGCCGGAGTTGAAGGCCGAGACCCGCTCCACGAGTTCGTGCATGAGCTCGGTGTAGCGGGTCTCGTCCTGGACGCCCTCCATGCCGCGGGCCATCGTGGCCTCGTCGGGCAGCAGCCGCTCATAGATGCGTCCGCCGACCTGGGTGAACAGGTCGTCGCGGTTGGCGAAGTAGTTGGACGCCGTGCCCGGGGGCACCGCCGCCTCCGCATCCACGGCCCGGAAGGTCAGCCCTCGCGCGCCCTCCTTGGCCAGCACCTCGATGGCCGCGTCGATCAGCGCCAGCCGCCGCTCGGGATTCCTCCGCACTTGACACCACTCCGTTTGTAGTACTACGTTCTGACCACTCCAAACAGAGTACTACATCGAGAGTGATTCAATATGCGAAAGCTTGTCTACTACATCGCCGTCTCGCTCGACGGCTACATCGCCGGCCCCAACGCCGAGTTCGACTTCTACCCCGTGTCGGACCAGATGGACGCCTGGATCAACGACCGTTACCCCGAGACGCTCCCGACCCATGTCCGCAAGCTCGTCGGCCTGGAAGGCACGCCCAACAAGGTCTTCGACACCCTGGTGATGGGCCGCGGCACCTACGAGCCGGCCCTGGAAGTCCCCACCACCAGCCCGTACGCCCACCTGCGCCAGTACGTCGTCTCCAGCACGCTGACGATCGACGACCCCACGGTGCGGGTGGAGACCGGCGACCCGGTCGAGCTGGTCCGGCGGTTGAAGGCCGAGGACACCGGCATGGACATCTACCTCTGCGGCGGCGGCAAACTCGCCGCCTCCCTGCTCCCGGAGATCGACGAGATCATCCTCAAGAGCTACCCCGTGGTGGCCGGCGCGGGCATCCCCATGTTCTCCGGACAGTTCAGCCCCACCCTGTTCACCCCCACCCGGCGCGAGTCCTTCGACAACGGCGCCCAAGTCACCTGGCTCACCAGGGCATAGCACCTCAAGGAGGAAGCATGCATATCAAACTCCCCGCCACGATCACCCAGGTCAAGACCGAGCACCAGACCCGATCGCCACACCGGCACGACCAGCCGACGCGCGATGTCAAGCCCACGGGCCGGACCAACCTCTCCCGCCGCCCGACGGCCGCCCCCCGCCGCAGCGGCTACTGAGCGGGCCGGCTCGGACGCAGATTGAGGCACGGCTCAGCCCCCGGGTCGTGACCGGAGGCTGAAGGGCGGGGCTGCGGTTTGACGGTCAGGACCGAGGACCGTCGCAGGCGAGGTCCTTGCCCGGCAGGGTTCCCTTCGTCAGGAACGCGACGGTGGCCTTGTCGGCGCAGGTCGAGCCGGTGCCGTAGACGTAGTGACCGCCGTTGTCGACACCGACGAAGCCGGCGCGATCCCCCAGCACCTCGCGCATTCCCCGCCCCGCGGCCCACGGCGTGGCGTTGTCGCGGCGGTTCTGCAGGATCAGGACGTTACGCGGACCGTGCGAGGTGACCTTGACCAGCGGCTCGACCGGCTTGGTGGACCAGAACGCGCACGACCGGATGTTGTTGGGCATGCCGGCGCTCAGCGGGTACTTCGCGCGGGCGGCCGAGGTGGCGCCGGCGTAGGAGTCCACGTCGCGCGACCAGGTGGTGTCCCCGCACATCAGGGCCAGAGCCATGGTGACCTGGTTGTCCGCAGGCACGCCCGGCTCGGCCGCGGCGTCGGCGAAGACCTGCTTGAGCACGGCGACGCCCGCGTCTGTCGGGGCCTTGCCGGCCGACAGGTCGGCCGCCGCCTTCCAGAACTGGGTGAGCGGGGCGAGCGTTTCGTTGTGCAGCAACATCTGGTAGGTGATGACGCGCAGCAGCGCGCCGTTGACGGCCGCCGGCGTGCCCGGCACCGCGGCCGGTTTCCGGTCGAGGTGGTCGGCCAGTGTGAGGAAGGTATGGGTGACCTCGTCGACGGTCCCGCCCAGCCCGAGCTCGGTGTCGTTCGCGGCGGCGACGCGGGCGGCGTCCGGGAACCGGTCGTTCATGCCCTGGTTCCACGTGTCCAGCATCTTCGCCCACGCCTTGCTCGGGTCGACGTTGCTCTCCAGCACCATCCGGTCGGTGTTGTGGGGGAACAGCGAGGTATAGACCGCGCCGAGGTAGGTGCCGAAGGACTGGCCCCAATAGGAGATCTTCCGCGCGCCGAGTGCCTGGCGGATCCGGTCCATGTCGCGGGCGGTGTTCGCGGTGGTGAAGAACCGGAGCTTGTCACCGACCGCGGCGCACTGCTCGGCGGCGGCGCGCGCGCTGGTGACGTTGCCCTCGATCGAGCCGCCGGCGCCGGGGTAGGCGAACACGTTGAGGAAGCCGGAGTCGGTCAGGCCGCAACTCATCGGGGTGCTGTGGCCGACGCCGCGTGGGTCGAACCCGATCAGGTCGTAGGAGTTCAGCACCGACTTCGGCAGCGTGGGTGCCATCTTGCCGGGCATGTCCAGGCCCCCGAGTCCCGGGCCGCCCGGGTTGAACAGCAAGGCGCCGCGCTTCTTGCCGGGCTTGGCGGTGGCGACCCTGGAGACCGCGACGGTGATGGTCTCTCCCTGGGGATGGCGGTAGTCCAGGGGCACCTTGACCGTGCCGCAGGTCTGCCTGGGGTCCCGTTTGACGCCCGGCGCGAGTTCCGGACAGCCGCCCCATTTGATCGAGGTCTGGACGTGGCCGGCGCCCACCTCGGCCGCGGCGCTCTTTGGCTGTCCGCCGACCGTCGCCCCCGTCGCCGCGAGCGCGGCCAGGATGCCGGCGACGACGATTCGTCCGCGGTTGGTGCTTCCCATGGTGATGTCCTCCGAAGTGCCGTTGTGCCGCGAACTGGTCCGCGGTTGACCGTGGTTCCGGCCGCCGACAAGAAAGGTAGGAGTTGAGTGCCCTGTCCCGAATCACCGCGCTGCGGACATTCCGTGTAGCTCATATGAGGGACAAACGCGGTAAAACCGGAGGCCAGAGATCGCTAGGCTCAGCACCATGGGGGGGACCAGGGTCGGCGACCTGTCGCGGAGGTCGCGGGACCGGTGGCGCGTCCACGACGCCGCGGTGAGGGACCTGTGGCCGGCCGTCGCGTTCACCGGGCTGGCGTTCGTCCCGGCGCTGTCGGTCATGAGCGCCCAGCTTGGTGACCTGCCAAGACGCCCGGCTGACGCGCTCGCGATCGTCCTCGTCCTGGCACAGACATTGCCCCTCGCGGTGCGTACCCGGTGGCCCGCCGCGTGCCTGGCGATCATCGGTGCGTCGTTCGCGGTCCATGAGGCGGCCGGCTACCCGCACGAGTTCGGCACCGTGACCATCTACCTCGCGCTGTACTCGGTGGGCGCGCACCAGGAGCGGTTCCGGCGCCTCATCGCCGTCGTGGCGTCCGCCGCGTACGTCGTGCTGTGCGTGGCCGTACACCTGCTCGGCTCACCGAACGCGCTGAGCGAGTTCCTGGTGTTCTACCTGGTTCTCGTCGCCTGCTGGGTGCTCGGCGTCTTCGTACGCGGGCGACGGCTCGACGAGGCCGAACAACGGAGGCGCGCCGCCCTGGCCGCGGCCGCCGCCGAGCGGGCCCGCATCGCCCGGGAACTGCACGACGTGGTGACCCACCACGTCACCGGCATCGTCGTGCAGGCCGACGCCACGCAGTTCCTGGCCACGTCGCCGGACCGCGTGGTCACCGCACTGTCCACGATCGGCCACGCCGGCCGCCGAGCCCTGGCCGAACTGCGGTACCTGCTGGAGGTGCTGGAGGCCACCGGAGAGTCGGCCGTGCCCGTCGCGGGAACCGTACGAAATCTGGTGGCACAGACCCGAAACGGCGGCCAACCGGTCGACCTGGTGGGGGACGGCGACCGGCTCGCACTCCCGGCCGGCGTGGGGCTGGCCATGTACCGGGTGGTGCAGGAGGGCCTGACGAACGCCGTCAAGTACGCCGAAGGCCGCCCGACCACGGTGCGCGTCGACTACCGGGACGACCGGGTGGAGGTCGAAGTGACGAACGCCGCCGCCGCGGTTTCCGTAGGCGCCGGAAGCGACCTCTCCGGCGGCCGCGGCCTGGCCGGACTGCGCGACCGGGTGGGCGCGCTGGGCGGCGAGCTGACCGCGGGCGAGCAACCGGACGGCGGCTTCCGGCTGCACGCGTCGATCCCCGTAGGCGGTGCCGAATGACCATTCGCGTCGCGATCTGCGAGGACCAGGAGATCGTCCGCACCGGCTACATGACGGCGTTCGACGCACAGCCGGACATGGAAGTGGTCGGCGTGGCCGCCGACGGCCCAGCCGCGCTCGAGGTGGTCACGAGCCTGAAACCGGACGTGGTGGTCATGGACATCCACATGCCGCTGATGGACGGCATCGAGGTGACGAGGCGCATCGCCGGCCCCGGTGTCGTCGCGCCGCCGAAGGTGCTGGTGGTGACCACGTTCAACGTGGACGAGTACGTCTACGAAGCCCTGCGCGCCGGAGCCAGCGGCTTCCTCCTCAAGGACGCCCCCCTGCTGGAGCTGGTGAACGGCGTCCGCACCGTCGCCCGCGGCGAGTCCTTGCTGTCCCCCGCCGTGACCCGCACCCTCATAGGCCGCTTCGCCGAGCGCGTCCACCCGGCGAACCCGACCCCGGCCGAGGATCCGCTGGCCGCGCTGGCCCCCCGCGAACGCGAGGTACTACGCCTGATCGCGCGCGGCCTGTCCAACGCCGAGATAGCCGCGGAACTGGTGATCAGCGTCGAGACCGTCCGAACCTACGTTTCCCGAATCCTGTCCAAACTGGACCTACGCGACCGCGTCCAAGCCGTGGTCTTCGCCTACCGCACAGGCTTCGCCCACCGCTGAAAAGATTCCGGAACCGGACCTTCCGACCTGATGGGGTGTTCACGAGTCGCGGGGCTTGCTGAATTCTTCGATCAGCACGGGATACTGTTCGCCGCCGTGTCCTGCGGCGATCGAGCGGTCGGCCATAGCCTTGATCAACTTCGGCAGCTCGGCGTTGACACCCACCGCCTCGCTCTCCTCGATCAGGTGTGCCATCGCCCGCACGTCGGTCTCCAGGGCCGACACCTCGGCCGGGAAGGAGCCGCTGTCGATCTGCTCGGCATACCCGGGCAGCCATTCGGCCACACCGGCAGCGATCTGCCGCGCGAACGGCGCGTACGTCGCGGCGTCGACACCGGCCGTTCTGAGCATGGCCGTGCCCTGGAGCCAGGCGTTCAGGACGCTCCACATCATGGCGAGGCCGGCCACGTCGTACAGGGACGCCAGCCCATGGTCCGCACCAAGGTAGGTGACGGTGCCGAGAGCGTCGAGCGTCGACTTGTACGCATCGAAGTCCGGCTGCGGCCCGCTGTGCAGAATCACCGCTTCGGCGGTCCCGATCGCCGACGGGATGGCCATGATGGCGCCGTCCAGGTAACGGGCGCCGCGCTGCTCGGCCCATCGAGCGGCCGCCCGGGCCTGGGCCGAGTCACCCGAGGTCAGGTTGATCACCATCGTGCCGTCCAGCTCGACGTCGCTCGCGCCGAGCAGCTCGTGCATGGCCTGGTAATCGGTGACGCAGATGATCGTCAGGGAGCTTGCCCTGAGCGCGTCACCGACCGTCGGCGCCCGCCGCGCACCCTCGGCTACCAACTGGTCGGACTTGGAGGTTGTACGGTTCCACACGGTTGTGGGATGCCCAGCTTTCAGGAAGGCGCCGGCGAGCGCCCGGCCCATCAGCCCGAGTCCGATGACTGTCACGGGTGCATTGGTTGTGCTGTCCATGGCAGCATCGTCAACGTTGATACCGGTATGAAGGTCAAGTGAGGTTTCGGTGCTGATCGGGGAATTGAGTCGCCGGACGGGTGTGAACGCCCATCAGCTGCGCTACTACGAAGCCCAGGGGCTGCTGGCGGCAGACCGGGGCGCGAACGGTTACCGCGAGTACGACGAGGACGCCGTGCTGCGGGTGAAGCAGATCCGGCACCTGCTCGGTGCCGGATTGTCCTCTGAGGACATCGCGTACCTGCTGCCCTGTGCGGTCGGAGAGGCCCCCGAACTGCTCGGATGTCCCGAGCTGCTGGCCGCGATGAGGTCACGGCTGCGGCGACTTGACGATCAGATGGACCGGCTCGCTCAATCCCGCGACGCTCTTGCCGACTACATCGATGCGGCCGAGCGCATGGCCGGCGAGAGCTATCCGCCCTTTCACGATGCCGACCAGGAGCCCGTACCCGCCTGAGCGATCTGCTGGGTTTCCTGCCAGGAAACCCTGGGTCCCCGTCTTGACCCGTTCGCGCCGGATGGCGGTCCGCGCCGCGGTCGGAAGCCACCTGGATGTACCTAGGGCATCACGCCTCGATGCTGACGGCGGCACGGCGGGGATGCGGGGCCTCGATCTCGTCGAGCAGCGCCACCGCGAAGTCCGCGTACGTGATCCTGCTGGCCGGGTCCGCATGGTCGGCGATCCGGTACCGGCCGGTGCGCGTTCCGGCATGGTCGAAGTCGCCTGCCGGAGCGACGTACGCCCAGTCGAGGTCGCACTCCTGAAGCACGGCGAGACCCGCCGCGTGGCCGAGGTAGAAGGCGCGGTATTCGTTGGGATAACCGGGCTCGTCCATCAGCGGAGCACCCGAAGCCCCGGGCATGATCGATGCCAGGCCGACCACCGCCAGCCGGCGCACGTTCGCCTCCGCCAGACCGGTGGTCAGGGCGCGGGCCGACGCGGTGAAGAACTCGTGAGGCGGCGCGGACAGGTCAGCGGCGGCGCTGATGGCCGCGTCATGGCCCGCGGCCGCATGTGCGACGCCCGTCCCGTCCGTGACGTCACCCGCCACCACGCGTACGTCGGTCAGATCGCCGTGGCTCGCGGGGTCACGCACCACGGCGGTGACCCGGTGCCCCCGCCGGCGCGCCTCGGCGACGGCCTGCCTACCGGCTCTGCCGCCCGCGCCGAAGACCACAATGTTCATCGTGAACCGCCTTTCACCGGGGCCGGGTCCCGTTCGCCCGGCCGCTTCCCGGACGCTACCGAGGGCTGCGGTTACCACGGGGATACCGGTTATCGTGAGGCCATGAGGGAACCCCTGCCCGCCGACATGTTCGACGAGCTGTGCCCGTCCTCGCTCAATCCGATCCGGTTCGGCGACAAGTGGGCGGCGCTCGTCATCCGTTGCCTCGAGCACGGGCCGCGCCGGTTCTCCGAGCTGCGTGTGCCGCTGAGCCGCGTCACCCCCAAGGTCCTCACCCAGTCGCTGCGCTCCCTCGAACGGGACGGTCTGGTCGAACGCACCGTCTACACCGGCGCCGCCCCGCATGTCGAGTACGGGCTGACCCCGCTCGGCCGTAGCATGCTCGGGCCGATGGCGATCGCCTGCGCCTGGACGCAGGAACACTGGGACGAACTGCTCGACGCCCGCGAGTCGTACGACAACAGCTCTCGTCTCGACCGCGCCGGCTGACGCGATGGCCATGGTCGTCAGCTTCAGCTACGACGGCATCCCCATCACCCACCTGACCGAGGCTCACCTGGAACAACACCTCACCGAAGCGGAAGCCCTGATCGCGCCGAGCGGACAACAACGAGCCGTACGACCTTTCGCAGACCCCTGAAGCATGCGAGCGCTGGCGTCAGGACCTTGACATGTACCGGGGCGCGCTGTCTTCTGCCCCCGGACTCTGGTGCAGGAGCATGATCCGGCACTGGATCGACTTCGACGGGACCACAATCTCGCGTTCGCCCCGCATAGAGCAGGGTCATCCTGCTGTGCGCAGCGACGCGCCGCTCTCCCCACGGATCGGGTTTCCGTGCGGGCACCGGAAGGCCGCGGCGGGTCAGGTGAGCAGGCGCTGCGGGTGCATGCCGTCAACCAGCCCCGTGTCCGGCGGATGCACGCTGTAGCCGAGCATGTGGCGGACCCGCCGGCTCAGTTGCCTGGCCACCTCCCGGCCGGGTGACAGGGTGAACGCCTCCCTTGTGCGCAGCCACGGCTCACAGTAGTGCGCAGTGATCGTCAGATTGGGGCCGCCGGCCGGGGGGACTTCGGCGGCGCCGTGCCAGAGGGTGCCGAGGATGATCACGCAAGAACCCGGCGGGGGCGTGAGGGCGACTCCGGGCTCGTCCGGACGGCGGGCCGAGGGCCAGCGGTGGCTGCCCGGCCACAGGGTGAGAGTGGCCCCTTCGTCGAGGGTCCACGTAGCGACGACCGAGAGGGCGGGCCGGGGACGGGGAACGGGATAGTGGTCGTCGTCCGCGCGGGGCGGGCGGGCGGCGGCGCCAGGGGCCCTTTCGATCACGTCCAGTTTCGAGAGCAGGAAGTTCGGCAGCAGGAGCCGATCGAGCAGCGCCACGACGTACTGGTGGTCGAGGAGGGCGTCGACGGCGCGGGTGTTGTGCAGGACGCCGAAGATCTGCCGAGTGTGACGCGACCTGAAGGGGTCGCGACCGGCCGGCACCAAGAGGGGGGCGAGCTCCGCTCGGATGCGCCGGCGGCGGCCGGCCGCGAGGAGGCCGGGGAGCACGAGGTAGCCGTCGCGGTGCAGGCGCGACATGGCGCCCGGATTCATGGCGCACCGCCGTCACGATCGCCGGTGACACCCAGTGCGGAGACGGTGAACAGCCAGACCTCGCGCATCACGGCCTGCTGATCGGGGCGCGGGCTCTGGTTCAGGACGATGGCGAGGATGGCGCGCATGCCGCCGACCACCGCGGCGGCCAGGAGCTCCGGGTCGCGATCGCCGGCCACGTGTCCTTCGGCCTGGCTCGCCGCGAAGTGCTTGGCGCCCAGGTCGATGACCCGTTTGAAGCACTGGGCTTCCAGTGCGGCCACGCGGGCGTCGCCGACCATGCGGCCGAGGACGACGGGCGCGAGTGGGTCCGCGTACATGTGCTCGACCCAGGTGGCGACCTGCGCCCGCCACCGTTCGAGCCAGGTCGCCCCCTCGTAGTGTCCGAGCACGGTGTCGGCTATGAGCCGCTCGTAGAAGTCCTCCAGCAGGGCGCTCATGAGGCCGCTGCGGGTGCCGAAGTAGTGGTACGGGAGTCCGGTGCTCATCCCGGCGCGTCTTGCCACGGCGGCCACCTCGACGTCACCGCTGGCGATCAACTCTTCCGCGGCGGCTTGCAGGAGGCGCCGGCGGCTGGCGCCGGCACGGTCGGAGACGCGTTCCATGGCTACAATTTTGGTTGAGCTCAACTCAATCCGCAAGCGACATTTCGTCTCGCCTGTCGTCGGCGGCGGGCGAGACGGCCGTTCCCCGCCCGACGAGGCCAGTACGGCAGCCAAACTGAAAGAGACCGCCATGGTTGAAGACACAATGCTGAGCGGCGGCAACTGGTTACTCAGGGCGGTGACCCCCAGAAACAGCTGGACGAGCGACAGCGTCCAGAAACCCATCTGCGCCCAGTTGAGAAGGCACAGCACTTGAACGCCGCGAGGCATGAACCGCGCCAGCTCGCCTCCTCCGTCGCACTCTGGCCGTGCCGAGACGCTGCGTGGATGCGCTCAAGGTCGACCGCGAACGCCGGGAGGTAACCAAGAAGGCAGTAGATGAGAGCTGGCAGGACAACGACCTCGTGTTCGCGTCCAAGGTCGGCACCGAGCTGGACTCTCACAATGTCCGCCGCTCGTTCCGTACCGTCCTCGTCCTCAAGAAGGCTGGCCTCAACCCCTTGAACGGGGTACCCAGGGAGATGCGGCACATCTCACTGCTCTCCGACTCGGGAATGCCGATCGAGGCCATCTCACGCCGGTCGGCCATCGCAACACCAGCGTGACAGAGACCGTCTACCGCAAGCGGCTGGAGGGCGCCGAGGCAATGGATCGGATCTTCGACCCAGGTCAGTGATCTTTGAGCCAGGATTCCAACACGTTCAGCTCGTACCAGAGGGCTTGTCTCGCTCAGGAGGACGAACGCCTCTCGCCCTCCGTCGTCGTTCCGGCCTCGTCCTGTCCTGGAACTTGAGAATGCCTAGCCGTACCGCATCGTCCTCATGCGTGAAGATCCATCGATTGAGGTGCCCCGAAGATTCCGGACAGTTGGCTACATAAACTGACAGAAGTCTGGAAGAGGTAGGTACGTGACGAGGCGTCGCAGGCAGTTCTCGC
>NZ_JBFAPV010000027.1:0-60329 GCF_040676925.1 Nonomuraea sp. NPDC049486 | reverse complement strand
GGGCTGCACGCTGAGGAAGGCGCTGGGGAACTTGTCGGTCTCGCACGCGTCGCTCCAGGGCTTCCACTGGAACACGATGGGCACTTCTTCGATGAGAACGTCCTCACGATCGGCTCACAGGCGCTTCACCGCCGGGCGAGACGCTGTTCATGACAGCGAAAGACCCGGGAGGACCTCTTGAGACCGACCACGCTCCTCGCCCTCGCGATGGACCTGGCCGCGATCGTCACGCTCGCGTACGGCCTGTACTACCGCCGCCACCACCGGCGCGACCTGCTCTTCGCCTACGTGGCGCTGAACACCGGCATCTTCGCCGTGGTCTCGCTCATGCTGGTCCAGCGGGTGGACCTGGCGGTCGGCTTCGGCCTGTTCGGCGTGCTGGCCATCATCCGGCTCCGCTCCTCGGAGATCACCCAGCAGGAGATCGCGTACTACTTCGTCGCCATCGCGCTCGGCCTGGTCAACGGCATCGCCGCGAGCTGGCCGCTGACCGCGCTCTTCCTCGACGTGGTGCTGCTGGCGGTGATGTACGTGGCCGACCACCCCCGGCTGCTGGGCCGTACCCATCAGCAGCTGGTGACGCTGGACGTGGTGCACACCGACCCCGCGCTGCTCCGCGCCGACCTGGAGAGCCGGCTCGGCGGGCGGGTGCTGCAGTGTGTGGTGAGCCAGGTCGACTACGTACGGGACGTCACCGTGGTGGACGTCCGCTACGAGGTCCCGGCGGAGCGGCGGGCGGAGGCGTGGCGATGACCGAGTGGCCCGACGCGGGAGTCCTGCTCGCCGGGGTGGCGGCCGGCCTGGACCCGGTCACGCTGGAGGAGGTCAGCGCCCGCGCCAAGCTGATGACCCGGGTGGACCACAAGTATCTGGTGCCCGCCTCGGTCATGACCCGCCTGGCCGGCGAGCTGGGGGACCGGTTCGGGGTGCTGGAGATCGGCGGGCGGCGCCAGTTCCGCTACACCTCCACCTACTTCGACACGCCGGACCTGCTCACGTTCCGTCAGCACCGTCAGCAGCGCCGCCGCCGCTTCAAGATCCGTACGCGGACGTACCTGGACGGCGGCGGGCGCTGGCTGGAAGTGAAGCTGAAGGGCGCGAGAGGCGGCACCGACAAGCACCGTGTCCCGTACGACGGCGCGCCCGCGCACGCGCTCACCCCCGAGGCGCTCGACTACCTGTCGACCACCCTGGCCACCGGCCTGCGGCTGCCCCGCCCGGCGTCGCTCGGCCCGGTGCTGTCCACCGACTACCGCCGGGTCACGCTGGTCGACCGGTCCGGGGCCGCGCGGCTGACCTGCGACAGCGGTCTCGTCTGCCACGACGGCCGGCGCGCGCTCCCGGCCCGGCGCGACCGGGTCCTGCTGGAGTCGAAGTCCGCCGACGGCGACGCCGCCGCCGACCGCGTGCTGCGCCGCCTGGGCGTCCGCCCGGTGAGCGTCAGCAAGTACTGCCTCGGCGTCGCCGCCCTGCTGGACGTCCGCGCCAACCCCTGGCACCGGGTGCTGCGCCACTACTTCAGAGGACGGTACGCAACGCCGGCCACCTGATCTCACGGGTCCACGGCATCCTCCCGAAGTCGGCCACCACCCCGAAGTGATCGCTCGCCCACGGGCCGGTCGAACTCCCGGAAGCACGCCTCCAGCCGCAGCTGCGGGCCGTGCGGCCCGCAGCGCACCAGCACGTATTCCTCGCCGACTCGGGCGTGGCGTCGAAGTCCCCCGCCGCCGTGGCGGGCCCGGAGGTTCATGGTGAGCACGCGCATGCGTGATCACTGCCCCCGGGCCGGATCACGGGCGATAGGTGCCGAAGAACCAGATGTTGCCCTCCGGGTCCGCGGCGGCGTACTCGCGGGAGCCGTACGGCTGGTCCACCAGCTCCATGGTGATCCGGGCGCCGGCCTTCCTGGCGCGGTCGTGGTGGGCGTCGGCGTCGTCGACCGCGACGTAGACGCCCGGGCCGCCCGGGCTGCCCAGGCCGAGCATGATGACGTCGTCGCCGACCAGGAGTTCGGCATGGCTGACCACGCCTTCGTCGTTCTTGGACATCTCGCGCACCTCGAAGCCGAAGGCGCCGGTGAGGAAGTCGACCGCGGCCGCGCAGTCGTGGTAGCGGGCGAGTGCGTAAACCTTCATGGGCCCAGTGTCGGACGGCCGCCGGCCTGGGGTCTTGGAGAAATCTGACCGGGCGTGACCGCCGCCAGCGTGCGGAACTCGCGGTTCATGTGGGCCTGGTCGTAGAAGCCGCACGCGGCCGCCGCCTCGGCGATCGCGCTGCCCGAGCGCAGCAGCGCCGCCGCCCGGTGGAAGCGGATCACCCGCGCCGCCGCCTTCGGCGTCAGCCCGACCTGGTCACGGAAGCGGGACACCAGGTGGCGATGGCTGCGCTCCAGCGACACGGCCAGCGACGCCACCGGGACCGCGCCGCCCGACTCCAGCAGCCGCGCCCACGCCCACCGCACCTCGGGATCGGGATCGGGCCCGGCGGCGAACCGCTCGGTGAGCAGCCGCTCGGCCAGCGCCAGCCGCTCAGGCGCGGACGGCGCCGCGGCCAGCCGACCGGCCGCCTCCACCGCCCACGGGCCGAGCAGCTCCTCCGCCGGCACCGCCAGGTTGACCAGGAGCCGCAGCGGCATCCCGAACAGCCGCCTGGCCCCGAACGGGGTCAGAGCGACCTCGACCCCCTCGGTCGGCCTGGTCATCCGGGTGAGCGTGAACCGGTCGGACGGCCCCGCCCCGAACGAGGTCAGCCGCTCGCCGTCCACCTCCATCGGCGCGGCGAATCCCAGGATCAGCACTCCGCCGGTGACCGCCGCCTCGGCCCGGGTCAACGGCCCGCCGTGGTCTTCGCGGTAGGCGGCCAGGCGGTGGACGTACGGCCGCAGGGCAGGGCAGGGGGCCGACCCGGTCATGGTCAGCCCCCGCTCGCTCATGCTTTCGACTATAGGCCGAGCTGCCTGGCCATGAACGTGAGCGTGTCCGCCGACAGGTCGACGGTCCGGCTGATCGAGCGGGCGCCGTGGCCCACCTCGGTCTCGTTGCGCAGCAGGATCGGCCCGTCGCCGGCGGTGGCGTGCTGCAGCGCGGCGCACATCTTCCACGCGTGCAGCGGATGCACCCGCGTGTCGGACTGGAACACCGTGAACAGCGTCGCGGGGTAGCGCACCCCCTCCTCGACGTGGTGGTAGGGCGAGTAGGAGCGCAGCCAGCCGAACTGCTCGGGATCGTCGGCCGAACCGTACTCGACGTTCCAGGTCGCGCCCAGCCCGAACTTCTCGTAACGGATCATGTCGAGCAGCGGCGCCGAGCAGACCACGGCCCGGTAGAGGTCGGGGCGCTGGGTGAGCGCCGCGCCCACCAGCAGGCCGCCGTTGGAGCCGCCCGAGATGCCGAGCTGCCCGGCCGTGGTCACCCCGGTCTCGATGAGGTGCTCGGCCGCCGCGTGGAAGTCGTCGAACACGTTCTGCTTGTGGGCGAGCATGCCCGCCCGGTGCCAGTCCTCGCCCTCCTCGCCGCCGCCGCGCAGGTTGGCGATCGCGTACACGCCGCCCGCCTCGACCCAGCTCAGGATCGACGCCGAGTAGCCGGGGGTCATCGAGATGCCGAACCCGCCGTACCCGTAGAGGATCGTCGGGCGCGGGCCCTCGCCGGAGGCCGGCGAGATGATGAGCATGCGCACGTCGGTGCCGTCGCCGGAGCGGTAGACCACCTGCTCGGTGCGCACCTCCGGCACGTCCACCGCGCCCGGCGAGGCCGCCCAGAGCGTGGTCTCGCCCGTGCGCGCGTCATAGCGCTGGATGGTCGGCGGGGTGGTGTTGTCGGTGTAGCCGAACCACGCCTCGTGGCCGCCCTCCGGCCGCTCCGAGATGCCGCCGATGCTGCCCAGGCCGGGCGTCGGCACGTGGCCGATCCGCTCGCCCGTCGCCAGGTCGTGCACGGTGATCTCGCTGATCGCGTGGCGGGTCCAGCCCACCAGCATCACCGGGCTGTCGAGGTCGTCGAGGATCGCGAAGTCGGACAGCACCGCCTCCGGGTCCTGCGGGATCAGGTCGCGCCACGCCTCGAACTCCGGCCGGGACGGGTCGGTGACGCACACCCGGGCCCGGGGCGCGTCACGGTCGGTGTGGACGTACAGCCTGCCGTCGCGGCCGAACACCAGCCCGGTCTGCGCGTCGACGCCCTCCTGCACCACCCGCAGCTCCGGCCGGTCGGCGGGGGAGGCGGTCAGGTCGGCGACCCACAGGTCGTTGCGCGGGGCGGTGCCCTCGCTGGCCGAGATCTGCAGCCAGTGGCCGTCGCGCGACACCGACACGCCGTAGTAGTTGGTCATCTTCATGCCGTCACCGAAGATCATCACGTCGTCCTCGGTGGACGTGCCGACCCGGTGCAGATAGACGCGGCGGTGGAACTGACGCTCGTCCTCGGGCACTTCGGTGCTCGGCAGCCTGCGTACGTAGTAGAAAGCCTCGCCGCCCGGCAGCCACGCGATCGGCGAGTAGCGGCAGCGGTCGATCGGCCCCTCGATCCGCGTGCCCGTCGCCACGTCGACCACGTAGAGCACCGACTCCTCGTCGCCGCCCACCGAGATCTGGTAGGCCAGCAGCCGCCCTTCCTTGTCGGGCTGCACCGCGTCCAGCGTCGTCAGCCCCGACGGGTCGAGCGCCATCGGGTCGACCAGCGCCCGCTCGGTGCCGCCGGCCCCGTCGGGCTCCACCACGTAGTAGACCGCGTGCTCCTGCTCCGGCGTGCGGCGGCTGAAGAAGTAGCGGTCGCCGCGCCACGCGGGCGCGCCCACCGACCCCGACTTCAGCAGCTCGGCGATCCGCGACTTGAACCGCTGCGGCTCGCTCTCCCGCTTGAACAGCTCGGCCTGCGCGACCAGCCACCGCTCCGTCTCCGGGCTCTCGGGATCCTCCAGCCAGCGGTACGGGTCGGGAACGGTGATGCCGTGCAGGACGTCGGCGGTTTCCTCGCGTGGCGCCGCCGGATAGGACTCTCGCGTCATGCTCGAACCCTACGGCAAAGCACGAGGCCCGGAGGTTGGCGTAAAGGCCTGGTGATACGGGAATAAACCGTAACGTGCGTCCCTCTGGTCATTCCGGGCCGGACGTTAAGGGGTGGCGGGGACGCTGCGGTGAACGCCAGACTTGCTGACAGGACGGTGCCGTGGTGTCCATCCGCTGGGCCGTCCGGCGGAGGTCCACGTGATGGTTGTGCCGAAGCCCCAGGAGGGGCGAATAGCCGGGACATGCCACGGCATGTCTCCTTCGAATTGGGTGCGGCGGGGAGAGGCCCGATGATGCGCCAAGTCCTGCTGCTCAACGCCACCTACGAGCCCCTGACCACGCTTTCCCTGCACCGCGCCATCGTGCTCGTGCTGCGGGAGAAGGCCGACATCATCCACCGTGACGGCCGCGGAGCCGTGCTGCGCTCCACCAGCCGGACGCTCGACGTGCCGTCGGTCATCCGGCTCAGGAGATACGTCCGCATCCCGTACCGATCCCGTATCCCCCTGACCAGAGCCGCCCTCATGCGGCGCGACGACTACCGGTGCGCCTACTGCGGGCAGCGGGCCGAGACCATCGACCACGTCGTCCCGCGCTCCAGGGGCGGCGCCCACACGTGGGAGAACTGCGTCGCCTCGTGCTCGCCGTGCAACCACAGGAAGGCCGACAAGTACCTGGAGGAGCTGGGGTGGACCCTGAGTGTCGCCCCGTCCGTGCCACGGGGCGCTCACTGGCGGTTGATCGGCGCCTCGCTCGTCGGCGACCCCCAATGGGCGCCCTACCTTGAAGCGGCTGCCTGACCCGGGCCCGGCACCTCGTGCCGGGCCCGCGTGCCCTTCGGGCTACTCCCAGGTGTCGGCCGACTCGTGCTCTTCACCGAACCGGCAGGCTACGCCCGGGTGACTTTCCAGCCCTGACGGCGTTCCGGGCTACTCTGATGGCATGCCGCGTTACGACTACCGCTGCCGCGCCTGCGGCTCCACGTTCGAGGTGTCCCGGCCGATGTCGGCGTCCAGCGACCCGGCCGCCTGCCCGGAGGGCCACGACGACACGGTCAAACTGCTCTCCACCGTCGCCATGACCGGCTCCGCCGCCACCCCACCCCCTGCCTCAGGCGGGGGTTGCTGCGGCGGCGGTTGCTGCGGCTAGGAGCCCTTCGCGCGGCCTCGCGCCGAGTCCTTCGCGCGGCCTCGCGCCGAGTCCTTCGCGCGGCCTCGCGCCGATGGCCGACGCGCTTTTCGCGGCTGGCGTTCCGTAAAGCCGGGCAGCCGCCATCGTCCTGCGCGAGCATCCGTACGGCTGAGCGGGTGATGCGTTCTCTGCCGCCACGCCGATCGCGATCACGCTCACGTGCGCGTTCCTGTCCGATCGTCGACGGCCGCTGCCGTCCGGCCGGGTCTTGTGCGCGGGTACCTCTCCCGCGCTCGCTCGAACGCGCGGCCGGATCCGCGCTGGTCAGCAGAGCCTTCCGGCCGTTCAGGGTGCGGGACGTCCGGGACGAGTCGTCCCCCTGTCCTGTCTCCCCTTGGGCGCCGCTCCTCGACGGGGGTGACACACGCACGCCGGGCCGCCTTCACCGGCGCGGGGATGCGGCGTGGCCGGAGTGGCGAAGGCGGGACGACGTGAGAGCGACCAGGTCCCGTGGTGTGAAAGCGCGCTCGCCGGGACATGGCGTCAGGGAAGAAGGTGGGCGGCGTGCCTGGTGGGATGGGCACGCCGCCCGTGGGGAGGTCAGGCGGCCCTGGTGCGCTTGCGGCGCTGGAACGGCAGGAAGCGGTCGGCCAGGTGGGGGCGGGACGGGGTGAGGGTGGGCTCGACGGCGAGGATGCGGTCGAAGCGGAAGGCGCGGATCGCGCGGCGCATCCGGCACACTCCCACGAGATACCAGAAGTCGCGGTGGACCAGGCAGGTCACCGGCTCGACCTCGCGGCTGGTGACGGTGCCCGCGGCGTCGCGGTAGTGGAGGCGGACCATCATGCGGCCGGTGATGGCGTCGGCGATGAGCCGGGCCCGCGCGGCCACCTCGGCGGGCAGCGGCTCGACGAGGGTGTCGAGGGTGGCGGCGATGACGTCGTCGTCGAGGTCGAGATGATCGAGGGCGTGCTGCAGGCCGCGCCGGGCGGTGACGGCTTGCGGGCCCGACCCCAGGTGAGCCAGGGACAGAGCGAGGGCGGCGATCTCGGCGGTCGTCAGCGGTTGCGTCTGGGGCTTCACGACTTCAGCCATACCCCAAGCATAGGTAAAGCCACTGACATTTTCGAAAGTATGTACGGCAGGCGACAGGAGTGTCGCCTGCCGTACAGGGTCACTTGGACAGCTGCGACAGGTCGCGCGAGGCGCCGGTGGAGGCCGAGGTCGTCATGGCTGCGTACGCCTGCAGCGCCGCGCTCACCGGCCGGTCGCGGTCGCGCGGCCGGAACCCGCCCAGCTCGGCCAGCAGCCGCTCGCGGCGGGCCGCCAGCTCGGCCTCGGGGACGTGCAGCTCCAGCTTGCGGGCGGGGATGTCGATCTCGACGATGTCGCCGTCCTCGACGAGCGCGATCGTGCCGCCCTCGGCCGCCTCGGGGGAGGCGTGGCCGATCGACAGCCCGGACGTGCCGCCGGAGAAGCGCCCGTCGGTGATCAGCGCGCACGCCTTGCCCAGGCCCTTGCCCTTGAGGAACGAGGTCGGGTAGAGCATCTCCTGCATGCCGGGGCCGCCCTTGGGGCCTTCGTAGCGGACGATCACTACGTCGCCCTCCTTGACCCGGTCGTTGAGGATGCCCTCGACCGCCTGCTCCTGCGACTCGAACACGACGGCCGGCCCGGTGAACTTCCAGATCGACTCGTCGACGCCGGCGGTCTTCACCACGGCGCCGTCGCGGGAGATGTTGCCGTAGAGCACGGCGAGGCCGCCGTCGGCGGTGTAGGCGTGCTCGAGGTCGCGCACGCACCCGTCGGCGCGGTCGAGGTCGAGGGAGTCCCACCGGTTGTCCTGCGAGTAGGGCTTGACGGTGCGGACGTTGCCGGGCGCGGCGTGCCACAGCTCCGTCGCCTCGGGCCTGACCGAGGGCGACATCGGGTCCCAGGCGGCGAGCAGGTCGCCGAGCGTGCCGCCGTTGACCGTCGGGACGTCGCGGTGGAGCAGCCCGGCCCGGTCGAGCTCGCCCAGGATGGCGGGGATGCCGCCGGCCCGGTGGACGTCCTCGACGTGGTACTTGCTGGTCGCCGGGGCGACCTTGCACAGGCACGGCACCCGCAGGGAGATCTCGTTGATCTCCTTGAGCCCGAAGTCGACCTCGGCCTCGCGGGCCGCGGCCAGGATGTGGAGGATCGTGTTGGTGGATCCGCCCATGGCGACGTCGAGCGTCATCGCGTTCTCGAACGCCTCGCGGGTGGCGATCGAGCGCGGCAGCACCGACTCGTCGCCCTCCTCGTAGTAGCGCCGGGTGATCTCGACGAGCGTGCGGCCGGCCTCCTCGAAGAGGTCCTTGCGCGCCTTGTGGGTGGCCAGGATCGTGCCGTTGCCGGGCAGCGCCAGGCCGATGGCCTCGGCCAGGCAGTTCATGGAGTTGGCGGTGAACATGCCGGAGCACGAGCCGCAGGTCGGGCAGGCGCTCTCCTCCATCTCCAGCAGCTCGGCGTCGGTGACGGAGTCGTCGGCGGAGGCGATCATCGGGTCGATGAGGTCGAGCTTGCGGCCGGGCGTCTTGCCGGCCTCCATCGGCCCGCCGGAGACGAAGACCGTCGGGATGTTGAGCCGGAACGCGGCCAGCAGCATGCCCGGGGTGATCTTGTCGCAGTTGGAGACGCAGATCATCGCGTCGGCGCAGTGGGCGTTGACCATGTACTCGACGGCGTCGGCGATGAGCTCGCGCGAGGGCAGCGAGTAGAGCATGCCGCCGTGGCCCATGGCGATGCCGTCGTCGACCGCGATCGTGTTGAACTCGCGGGGGATGGCACCCGCCTCGCGGATCGCCCCGGACACCACGTCGCCGACGTCGCGCAGGTGGACGTGGCCGGGCACGAACTGGGTGAAGCTGTTGGCCACCGCGATGATCGGCTTGCCGAAGTCGCTCCCGGCTACGCCGGTCGCCCGGAGCAGGGCCCGGGCACCGACCATGTTCCTGCCGTGGGTGACGGTACGAGACCTGAGGGCGGGCATGGAGCTTCTCCCATCGTCGAGCGTCCATCCATGGTACGGCCAGCCGCCCGGTAACTGAGACGGATGTCCACGACCCGATACGGCGTCAGGCGGGGACGCGGATCGCGGCGAGCTGGGTCGCCTGCGCCACCAGGCGGTCCCGCGAGTCCCACACCATGGCCGTCTCGTCCATCCTCCCGCCGCCCACCTCGGTGACCGACAGGCGCACCTTGACCGGGCCGGGGGCCGGCAGGCGCAGCACGTGCGCGGTGAGCTGGATCGTCGGCGCCCAGCCCGGCAGGCCCAGGTCGTAGGAGGCCGGGGGCACCGGGTCCAGGGCCAGCAGCAGGCTGAGCGGGTCCCACGCGGCGCCGTCCTTGAGCCGCTGCCAGGTGTCGAGCCGCCCGCGCAGGGACGGCTCGCCGAACACGAAACCCACCTGCTCGGGGTGGAGCCGCAGCTCCAGCACGTCCATCAGCGGCACCGGGAAGGCGTTGCCCGGCACCTCTCTCGGCGCCAGGAAGCAGGACTCCTCCGGGGGCATCTCGACCGCCGGCGCCGACGTCCAGCGCGGATCGGCGTCGTCCAGCAGGCCGAGCGTCACCAGCGCGGCCACCCGCGTCCTGCCCTGCTGCGCGAGCTCCGCCCTGACCTGGGTCACGGTCCTCCCGGCGCGCAGCACCTCGACCAGGACCTCGGCCGGCCCCGGCTCCGGCGGCTCGGCGAACGACGCGCTCACGGCGGTCACGTGCGGGTGCCCGGGGCCCGCCGCGCTTTCGAGCGCCGCCCTGGCCAGCACCGCCATCAGGTAGCCGCCGTGCAGCTTGTCGCCGACGCTCCACGTCGCGTCCAGCCTGGCCTCGTACGTGCCCTGGCCGGTGGTCTTGACCGCCGTCGCCTCGTCGAATCGCGTCATGTGCTCCCCTTCGCAGAGGATCAGATTGACATCGTTAACCTAACGACGTCAACCTAGGGAGGTGACGGAGAAACGGGTCCGCGCCCGGCGCGGCGACGGCGCGCTGCTGCGCGAGGAGCTCCTGCGCGCGGCCGAGGAGCTGCTGGACGAGACCGGCACCGAGGAGGCGCTCACCGTCCGCGCGGTCGCCGCCCGCGCGGGAGTCTCCACGCCCTCGGTCTACCTGCACTTCGCCGACAAGGAGGAGCTGCTGGAGGCGGTGTGCCTGCGGGTGTGGGACGAGCTCGGCAGGCTCGTGGCCGAGTGCCGGGACCCCGACCCGTTCCTGCGGCTGGGCCGGTGCGGCCGGGCCTACATCCGTTTCGCGCTGGACCACCCGGTGCAGTACCGGGTGCTGATGATGACCCCCTCTGCAGGGGAGGCGGGCGAGGGGGTGCCGCCCGCCGCGCAGGCGTGCTTCGGCTACATGGTGGACGCCGTGCGCGCGTGCGTCGAGGCGGGGGTGATGCGCGGCGAGCCCGAGCGGCTCGCCCTGGCCCTGTGGTCGGCGGCGCACGGCTGCGCCGCGCTGCTCATCGCGCAGCCGTCGTTCCCCTGGCCGGACCGGGACGCGATGATCGACCTGATCGTCCGGATCAGCGGGTTCGGCGCCGCGCTCGGCCCGCGCATGGCGGGCGCCCTGCCGCCCAGCCGGGAGCTCGCCGCCGCGCTGGACGCCTTCGAGGCCCGCCTCGGTGATCAGCTCCCTGAGCGGCCCTGACTCCTGCCGGTCGCTCACTGGTGCAGGGCCTCCCTGGAGCCGGCCATGTCCAGGTTGGCCGCCACCTCGATCAGCCCCAGATGGGTGAAGGCCTGCGGGTAGTTGCCCAGCGCCGTGCCGTCGGGCGCCATCTCCTCCGAGAACAGGCCGAGCGGCCCCGCTTCGGCGCAGAGCCGGGCCGGCCTGCTCGACCCGTCCCGCCGGCCCCAGCGCGGAGACCAGCTCGAAGGAGCAGAGCAGGAACGCGCAGCGGCCCGCCGCCAGCGGTGCGCCGGCGCGCTCTCGTCACCGAGCAGCCCGGCCAGCCGCACGCCCCGGTCCAGGCACATCCACGTCATCACCTTGGAGCCGACGTAGTGGCGGAGCGGGCCGCGGATCTCCCAGACGCCGTGATCCGGCTCCCGCCAGAGCGTGCTCACCGTGTCGACGTACCGGCGCAGCAGGGCCGCGAGCCCGCGTACCCCTCCAGATGGTCGAGGACGACCTCCGCCCCCTCCTGCTCGCCCCTGATGCCGGCCATGGGCCGCAGCCGGCCCGAGCCGCTCACGCACTCGTGCAGCAGGAAGCGCATGTAGCGCACGCCCTCGTCGGCGTGGCCGAGCCGGAACAGGGCGAGCACCGTCAGCGCCGCGTCGCGGTGCCAGGTGTAACGGTAGTCCCAGTTGCGCTCGCCGCCGATCGTCTCCGGCAGCGAGGTGGTGGGCGCCGCCACCAGCGCCCCCGACTCGTCGTACATCAGCCCGCGCAGCACCAGCGCGCTGCGCCGGACGTGCGCCAGCCCGGTCCCGATGTCGTCGCCCCGGCTCGACCACGTCTCCCACGCGGTACGGGTCGCGCGCAGCAGTGCGTCGGCCCTGCGGACGCCGACGGCACGCCGTGGCGCGTCTGCGTACCCGAGCACGACGGCGAACCCCTCACCGGGCCCCAGCGACGTCTCGATCCCGAGGACGGAGCCGGAGCGGAGCAGCGGCCGGTCGGCGGCGGCTCACAGCCGGGGCTCCTCGTGCACCCACGTCCCGTCGCCGTCCGGCCGCCACCGGGCCGTCTCCCGCGCGTAGCCGGGCCGGGCGTCGATCCCGATCCGGACGTCGGCGGTCCCGCCGGTAGCCCGCACCACGCGGACGAGCAGGTGCCGGGGGGCGAGCGGGCCGGCCTGGTCGCCGTCGCCGGCGACGGCCAGGAAGTCCGTCACCGTCACGGCCGCGTCACCGGTGCGGTGGACGCTCTCCAGCACCAGGGTGTCGCCGAGATAGCGGCGCTCCGGCGCTCCCGCGTCCGCCACCTCGATGCCGAGGGCGCCGCCGCGGTCGCGGTCGAGCAGGTGCGCGAACACAGCTCTGGCCGTCGAAGGCCGGCACGCAGAACCACTCGACCGCCCCGTCCGGGGCGACCAGCGCGGCGGTGTGGGTGTCCGACAGGAACGCGTATCCGTCGATCGGAGGGAAGCGTGCGCTCAAGCCGGTTCCCGCAGCTGCGGCAGCACCTTCTGGCCGAAGGCGTCGATGAAACCGCGCTGCTCCTGGCCCACGTGGTGCAGGAAGAGCGTGTCGAAGCCGAGGTCGGCGTACTCGGCGAGCCAGCCGGCATGGCGTTCCAGGTCGGCGGAGACCAGCACGGCCCGCCGCACGTCGTCGGGCCTGACGGTGGCGGAGGCCTGCTCGTACTCCTCCGGCGTCGGCAGGTTCCAGGGCACGTCGCCGCCGAGCACGCCCGTGCGCCACTGCTCGTGCGCGATCCGCAGCGCGGTCTGCTCGTCCTCGGCCCACGACAGGTGGACCTGCAGGTAGACCGGCTTGCCCGCGCCGCCTCCCTCGCGGAACGCCTCGACGACCCGGCGCAGCTGCGGCACGTCCTGGTTGACGGTGATGAGCCCGTCGGCCCACGAGCCGGCCCACCGGGCGGTCTCGGCGCTGACGGCGGCGCCGATCAGCGGGGGCGGGGTCTCGGGCAGGGTGTAGAGCTGGGCGCGGTCCACCGTGACGAGCCCGCGGTGCGACACGCACTCCCCGGCGAACAGCGCCCGCATGACGTCGACGCACTCCTGCAGCCGTGCCTTGCGCTCAGGCTTGGCCGGCCACCTGTCGCCGGTGATGTGCTCGTTGAGCGCCTGGCCGCTGCCCAGCGCCATCCAGAACCGGCCGGGGAACATCTCGCAGAGCGTGGCGGCCTTCTGCGCGGCCACCGCGGGGTGGTAGCGCTGACCGGGCGCGCTGACGACGCCGAACGGCAGGCCGGTGCCGGCCAGCGCGGCTCCCAGCCAGGACCAGGCGTAGCCGGAGTGGCCCTGGGCGTGGCTCCAGGGCGCGAAGTGGTCGGAGCACATCGCGGTGGTGAAACCCGCCTCCTCGGCCCGGCGCACTGCCTCCAGCAGGGCGCTCGGCGCGAGCTGTTCGTGCGAGGCGTGGAAACCGAGTCTGGCCATGGGGAGACACTCCTTCTGCGGGTCCGGACGGTCATCCGGGGCGGCACGCGCCGCCCCGGTGTTCCGGTTTCCGCTTCCCCGCCGGGGCCCGCTTATGTGGGCGCGACGCGTACGGGGACGTATCCGCGAGAAGGAAGGTCGCCGCGGAGAGGCGCGGGTGTGCCCGTGAGGCCTCTCCGCCTGCCTGTCAGCCCTCGCCGTAGCGCGGGGGCAGCACCTGGGCCGCGATCTCGTAGATCTTGTCGATCTCCGTGTCGGTGAGCGCGCGCTCCCGCTTGGTGATCCACCGGCGGGCCCGGACGCCCTCGTAGACGTCCACGCCCTTGATCGTCATGATCTTCCAGGGCACCGGCGGGCCGTAGATGGCCAGCGACGGCACCACCGACACCTGGTGGCCGTAGGCCTTGCTGATCAGCTCGGCGGCCCGGGTCGCCTCGCCCCTGGCCTCGACGAGCCGGTCCTTCTTGTCGAAGGGGCCGTGGAAGAGCTTCTTGCCCATCTGCACCCGTACGGGGAGCCGCTTGTCCCACTTCTCCGAGTCGACCGCGTACACGCCCGTCGGCCCGACGACCAGGTGGTCGATCTGCGCCTCGGTGCCGGGGATGGCGCGGGCGTGGAGGGTGCGGTAGCCGCGGCGCTCAAGCTGGCGCAGCTGCGCCTCGGTGCGCCGCTCGGCCACCGAGGAGCGCCGCCAGGCCGGCACCGTCGAGTTGGAACGCGCGCGGTAGATCGCCTCGCCGATGGCGGCGAGCACGCCCGCGGTCACGCCCACCCGCCAGTCCATGACCAGGAGACCCACGGCGACGCCGACGGCGAGGGCCAGCAGCGCGCGGTTGCGCATGCGGCGGAAGCGCGGCTGCTGGAGCAGCTCGCGCATGGAGGCCCGCTCGACCGGCGCATAGGTGGTGGTGGGCGCCGCAGGTTTGGCGGTCTGCTCGTTTTCCGGTCTGTCGCTCACCCAGATCGGGGACGTGTTGTGACCGTCTTCACGCTGAGGGTCGGAGTCCACGTGATTCACCGTAGCCCGGGGTTCTGATGCATTCCTAGTGCTGCCTTGTCCATAGTTTTATGGCCCGGCTCACCGTGTCCTACGCCCGGTTTCCGGGTACTTATTACGTTCCTCTCTAGAGAGGTAGGGAGAGCCCGAGGCGATCCTAGCCCTGCCGGAGGGTGTGGCGATCATGTTGACCGGGTCTTGGCCATCTCCTGTCGAGACTCTCGTGCCTGGGTCTGGCCGGACCGGCGGACCGGGATTACGTTCGTGATGTGAACAGCGCGCTGGAGATCCTGCTCTTCCTCATCGGGGTGTCGCTGGGACTGTTCGTGCTGATCAGCCTGCTCGTGCTGATACCGGGGCGCGGTGCCGCGCGCAAGGCGGAGGCCGGGCCGGTGTGGATCGGCGGACCCGGCCGCGGCGACCGCGGCGTGAGCACGTCGGGGCTCGTGCTGGTCGACCGGCCGCCGCAGTGGGCGCCGCCGGGAGAGGCCGACTGGGTCGCGGCGGCGGAGACCGCCGAGCCCGGCATGCGGGTCGGTGGCGCGTCGGCGGGATGGTGATCGGGATGCGAACTCTCTCCGCGGCCCAGGCCGACGACGTCCGGCAGGCCCTGCGGGCCGCGGAGCGGCGCTGCGCCCTGCGCTTCGCACTCTTCCTCGGCTCGCCCGTCGGCGGCCGGCGCCACTTCGCCGAGCGGCTGCACGCCGCGCTCGACGAGGAGGCGGACGACGCCGTCGTGATCATGGTCGACGTACGGGGCCGCGCCCTGGAGATCGTCACCGGCGAGAACGCCAGGCGCCGGCTCTCCGACGCGTCGTGCCGGCTGACGGCGATGTCCATGGCCACCGCGTTCAGCGCGGGCGACCTGGTGGGCGGCCTGCTGTACGGGATCGGCGCCCTGGCCGAGCAGGCCGGCGCCCGCCGCTAGCCGTCGATCAGCGCGGCGATGTGCTCGCTCACGCCCCTGAGCAGCGTGGACGGCTCGATCGGCGCCGCTGCGACGGCGGCGAAGAACGACGGCAGGCCCGGCAGCGGGAAACCGTCGTCGCGGGCCGCGGCCGCGCCCACCGGGCTCTTGCCGAGCGTGCTCCGGCTGCGCTCCCACGCGTCCAGCACCTCCTCCGGCGACGGCACGCCGAAGCCGTGGCCCACCGGCGCCGCGTGGCGCAGGCGTACCAGCGGGGTCTCCGCGAACGCGAGCGCGACGCGGGCGCGCTCCTGAAGGCCGGCGCGCGGCTCGGGAGCGATCCAATCCATCGCCGTGCAGGGGTTGCGGCAGGTGGCCACGCACACCGCGAGCGCGCCCGCCACCTGGCTGTGCTGCCGGTCGAAGTACGCGCGCCAGCCCTCGGACGGCTCTCCCGCCACCCGCAGCGTCCGGTTGGTGGCCGACTGCTCCGCCTTGGTGTGGTCGCAGTCGCGGTCGCCGATCACGCCGAACCGGCTGCCGGTCGCGCTCAGGCCCTCCGGCCAGCGGGCGGGGTCGCCCGCGTGGCCCAGGTGCGGCTCGAACGCCAGCAGCGGCAGGTATTCGGCGGCGATGTGCACCGCGGCGATCATCGGGCTCAGCTCGCGGCGGTGCCAGCGGATCGCGATGACCTCCAGCAGCAGGCCGTAGGCGGGGCGCAGCGACTCCAGCGCGCCGCGCGGCTGCTCGCGCGGGGTCTGCGGCATGTGGCACGCCCGGGCCTGCCGCCTGAGCGACGAGGGCACCGCCTTGGTGTCGACGGCGAAGTCCTCGGCGTCGAGCGACAGCAACCGCTGCCCGAACTCGCATGCCTCCGCGATCCGGGGGTCGGGCGACAGCGCCCCGAGGTCGGCGAACGCGTAGCGGCGCGCCAGCGCCACGAAAAGATCACGAGTCGTCTCCACCGGATCACCCTACTCAGACCGGACACCGGCGGGTCCCTCGGCGAGGAATCCCCGGGTTAGGGTGGGGCGATGTCTGTCGCGCGGCGCGGGGTCCTGCTGGGCGCGGCGGCGTACGTGCTGTGGGGGCTGTCCGCCCTCTACTGGCCGCTGGTGGAGCCCACCGGGCCGGTGGAGATCCTGGCGCTGCGGGTGCTGTGGTCGCCGGTCGCGATCGGCCTGCTGGTGCTGGCCCTCGGCAGGCGCCGCAAGGTGGCGGCGATCCTGCGCAGGCCCCGCGACGTGGCCCTGCTGAGCGTCGCCAGCGTGCTGACCTCGGTCAACTGGGCGCTGTTCATCTGGGCGACCATGAACGGCCACGTCGTCGACGCCTCGCTCGGCTACTTCATCACCCCTCTGGTCAGCATCGCCTTCGGGGTGGTGCTGTTCAGGGAGCGGCTGCGCCCCGCCCAGTGGGCGGCGATCGGCCTCGCGGCCGTCACCGTGGTGGTGCTCACGATCGAGTACGGGGGGCCGCCGTGGATCGCGCTGGGCCTGGCCGTGACGTTCGGCACCTACGGGCTGATCAAGAAGAGGGTGGCCGTCGGCGCCGTGGAGGGGCTGATGGTGGAGACCGCCGTGCTGTTCCCGTTCGCGCTGGCGTACACGGTGGTGCTGCAGGCGAGCGGGCAGGCGACGTTCGGGCACGTGTCGGCCGCCAACACGCTGCTGGGCGTCGGGTCGGGGTTCGTGATGATCGTGCCGATGCTGCTGTTCAGCGCCGCGGCCACCAAGATCCCGCTGAGCGTGACCGGCATGCTGCAGTACATCGAGCCGATCGTGCAGTTCCTCGTCGGGCTGCTGGTCTTCCGTGAGCCGATGCCGGCGACCCGGTGGCTCGCGTTCGCGGTGCTGTGGGCGGCGCTCGCGCTGCTGGCGGCCGACGGCCTCAGGCGACGGGCTCGGGAGAGCGCGGATCGTCGAGCTCCACCGCGATCCGCTCGATCATCTCGAACTGCCGCATCAGCCGTTCGAGATCAGGAGGAGACACGGTGAACGTGTCGTACACCGCCTCGCCCCCGGCCGTGTAGCTCAGCTCGTGGCCGCAGGCGTCGTCCCACAGGCCGCTGATCACCCGCAACGCCGGCGACAGCCGGTCGGCGTGGATGCGCCGCACCTTCACGCCCGCCTCGGCCTGCTCGCGGGCCAGCGCGTCGAGGGCGTCGCTCCACTCGCGGTAGATGAACACCCGCCTGATCACCACGCCCCTGGCCAGCGCGTCGGCCTGCGCCCGCCAGTATTCGCGGCCGACCGGCTCCAGCCACCACTCCAGGTCGACGGAGGGCACGCTGGTGACGCAGATCTGCCGCTTCGCCTGCCGGATGAGCCGCAGGAACACCCCGTTGTCGCCATAAGGGGCGCGGAAGTGGCCGCGCTCCAGGTCGGCGAGCGTGCGCAGGCACTCCTCGAAGGCGTCGCGGCAGGCGTCGTCGGCGGGCGTGCCCTTGTACTGGCGCTCGACGTGCTTGGCGGCGCGCAGCATCGGCTCCATGAGGTCGGGCAGCCAGGGGATCTTCTCGATCGTGGACACCATGGCGCCGACCCGGGTCTCGTGGTCGACCCGGCGGCGCTCCCGCAGCAGCGTCTGGACCTGGAGGGTGATGACGCCGCCGAGGAGGCCGGCCACGGTGCCGAGGGCCTGCGCGGTGTCCTCACGCACGTAGAAGATCACGGCCAGCAGGACCGAGAGGACCGTGCCGATGATCAGGACCGGATCGACGATGACCGACTTCTGCTTGGCGGGCCTCTTCACCAAGGGCTCCAGGGGGTGAGCGACGGTGGTCAGACGCGACGATAGCCGATCTTGACCGCTGTCACCCGGACCGTCAAGGACAGGGTGTCGTGATGCACTGGATGTCGCCGGTCGGCTTGGCCGTGGGCTCCTGGGTCGGCTCGTGCGGGTCCGGCTCGGACGGCTCGTCGGTCGGCTCGCCGGTGGGGTCGGGCTCCGGCTCGGTGGTCGGGTCGGGGGAGGGGGTCGTCGGCGGGTCCGTCGGGGAGGGGGACACCGTGGGGGTGCCGGTCGGGCTGGGCCTGCCGGTGACGGCCGGCGGCGGGACCCGCGTCGGCCTGCCGTCGGACGCCTGGTTGCCCGCCTCGGTCGGCCGCCCGGTCGCCGTCGCCGAGGTGTGCGGCTCGGACGAGCTCGCGGGCGGGAGGACGGGGTTCTGCTGGGCGGTCTCGGCCGGGCGCATCCACACCATGGCCGCGACGCCCGCGGTGACCAGCATCGCGAGCACCGTCGCGAGCATGGCGGACATCGCGCGCCTGCGCCGCGGCGCGGGGGCGGCGCCCGGCGAGGTCATGGCCGTGCGGGCGGCCCGCGCCATGTCCTCGGCGGAGGCGTAGCGCCGGTCGGGCGCCTTCTCCAGCGCCCTGGCCACCACCTCGCGCGGCCCGCGCGGCACCTCGGGCGGCAGCGGCGGGACGGGCGCGTGCAGGTGCTTGTAGATGATCTGGACCGGGGTGTCGCCCTCGTAGGGCAGGCGGCCGGTCAGGCACTCGTAGGCCACCACGCCGAGCGCGTAGACGTCGACCGCCGGGGTGATCTCGCTGGAGGTCGCCATCTCGGGCGCGCAGTAGCCGGCCGAGCAGAGCATCGACCCGGTGGCGGTGAGCTGGGCGGCCGACGCCGAGTGGGCGATGCCGAAGTCGGTCAGCGCCACCGAGCCGCCGGCCCGCACGACGAGGTTGGCGGGCTTGACGTCGCGGTGCACGATGCCCTGCGCGTGGGCCGCGGCCAGCGCGTCGGCCACCTCGGCGACCAGCCGCATGGTGGCCACCGGGTCGAGCGCGGCCCGGCGCAGGTGCTTGTCGAGCGACTCGCCCTCGACGAACTCCATCACCAGGAACGTCACCTGGCGGCCGCCGACCTCGCAGCTCCCGTAGTCGTAGACGTCGACCACGCCCGGATGGCGCAGCGTGGCCATGGCCCTGGCTTCGTTCTGGAACCGCTGGAGGAAGGCGGCGTCCTCGCTCAGCGCGGGCATGAGCACCTTGACGGCGACCGTGCGGCCGAGCACCGTGTCGGTGGCACGCCACACCTCGCCCATGCCGCCACCGCCGACCCGCTCGGTCAGCAGGTAGCGGTCGTTCAGCGTGGTTCCGGCACCCAGCACGTCATCCACGCTAACACCGGCTCGGAGGTGCCCGCGCTCGGAACGATCCGGTCGTCACACCACCGTTTCCCGAGGCAGGAGCGGTCCTGCCACGGGTCGTCGGCTCAGGTCGTGAAAACGGGGGACAGACCGGGCCAGTGCGCCGCCGTGCAGACCACCGGGGGGCGGTCGAGCGGGGCGGGCAGCACGACCTCGCGGCCGCCGCGCAGCGGGCGGCCGGTCCAGACGTCCACCCAGTCGCCCCCGGGCAGGTAGACCGGCATCTCCGAGACATCGGGATCGGTCACCGGGGCGACCAGCAGCGCGTCGCCCAGCTTGAACTGCAGCGGATACCGCCAGACGGCCGGGTCGTCCGGGTGGTCGAAGAACAGCCCGCGCATCAGCGGCGGCCCGTCCAGCGCCCGCCCGGCCTGCTCGGCCAGGTAGGGCACCAGCCGTTCGCGCAGCTCGGCGAGCCGCCTGAAGACCGGGACCACCCGCTCGTCGCCGGTCCGCTCCGCGACGTTCCACGGCGTGCGGTCCCGGAGCGGCTCGCGGTGGTGGTTGAACTCGGAGTGGTACTGCATGATCGGCATGAACGCGGCCGCGCCCGCCGCCCGCAGATACAGCTCCGCGCCCGGCACGTCACCGGAGAACCCGGCCAGATCCCAGCCCCAGTACACGACCCCGCAGGCCGAGGCGGTGATCCCGGCCCTGATCGAGGCCCGGAACGCCTCCCAGGTCGAGTCCTCGTCCCCCGCCCAGTAGGCGCCGTGCGGCTGCGAACCCGCGAACCCGGCCCGGCTGAACGTCACCGGCGCCTTCCCGTGCCGCCGCAGCAGGTCACCGAACGCGCGCGCGTAGTGGACGGGGAACAGGTTGTTGCCGTCCGCGCCCCGGCGGCCGTCGGCGTAGCGCAGGTCGTGGCCCCACGCGTGCTCGCCGCCGTCGGTCTTGAACCCGTCGACGCCGACCTCCGCCACCAGGTAGGCGCGCTTGGCCGTCCACCAGTCGCGCACCTCACGCGACGACAGGTCCGGCATCAGCGCCAGCGGGAACCACCAGCCCCGGTTCCGGTACGGCCGGCCGTCGGCCTCCTTGACCCCGTAGCCGCGCTCCACGAGTTGACGGGCGTCCACGGCGGCCTGGTGCCTCGGGTGCGGGCGCGTCTTCTGCAGCGGGATCTGCCAGAGCAGCACCTTGATCCCGCGCTGGTGCAGCTCGTCCACCATGCCCTTGGGGTCCGGCCACGGGCCGTCCGCCGGGAAGGTGTAGTCGGCCAGCCGGTGCGGCTCCTCGGACGGTTCGTACTCCGCGCCTCGGAAGGCGGTGAACGTGGTCTCGTCGCTCCACGCCTCGATCACCACCGCGCCGACCGGGACGCCGTGCTCGCGGTGCCGGTCCATCTCGGCCATCACCCTGGCCTGGGTGTTCCACTCGTTGCCGCTGGCCCACAGCCTGAACACCCACGCGGGCAGCTCCTCAGCCCTCCCCACGTCGTCCAGGAACCGCCGCAGCACGCCGGCCGGCGTCCCCTCGTCGTACAGGTCGACCGCCACCTCGCCGTCCGGCCCCACCTCGGCCTCGACCGCGATCCGGTCGCTCTCGGACGCGCCGACGTCGTACCAGGTCCTGCGCGAGGTGTCGATCCGGAACCCCCAGGTGGCCCCGGTGTCCACCACCAGGGCGAACGGCATCGGCAGATACGTCCTGCCGTGCGCGCCCTGGCTCTTGTACTGCTCGAACACGACCGCGTCGAGCGTGCGCCCGCGCTGGTCCACCGCGTCGAACCGCTCCCCGAACCCGACCACGTGCGCCTCCCGGCCGAGCTCCAGCGCGAACCTGACCCGCAGCGGGCCGTCCCCATCGGCCAGCCACCGCACGCTCCCCGGCACCACCCGGTCCCGTCCGCGCACGACCAGCTTCCCGCCGCCGCCGGACCACCGCGCCGCCGTCACGTGGAACCACCTGCCGGTACGGATCCCGCCCCGCCCGTCGGCGGCCCGGAACCGGTAGGAGTACCGGCGGCCCGCTTCCAGCCCGGGAGTCCTGACGGCCCACGCACCGGCGGCGGCCCTCGTCGCCCGCGCCTGCGCCGCCGCCAGATGCCCGCCGTCCCCGCCGGACGCCTCCGCCCCGGGGGACCCGGCTCGGGTGAGCGGGAGCTCCACGGGCGGGCCGCCGTCCGTCACCCACTCGCACACCACCGACGTCACCCCGGGCGCCGCCCGGACGCGCAGCTCCACCTGCTCGCCGTCCAGGGGCCGCGCCGGGACGCGCTGGTCCTCGGTCTCCGCGTACGGGTGCCCGGACCCGAAGGGGCGGTGCCGGATCATGCCCCCACCTCCAGCTCGTCCGCGAGGATCAGGTACATGCCGTGCGACCAGAGCAGCGGCGTCGCCACCGGCCCCCACCGGTCCAGCCACTCCTGCCGCCGCCCGGGATCGAGCAGCAGGTCGGACACCTGCTCCGGCAGGTCACCCGCGGGGGTCGCCTGCGCCTCCATCCACCGCAGGTACCGCCGCGCCTCCCCGGGCCGCCCGGCCCGCGCGTGGTTCCAGCCGAGGAACCCGGCCAGCAGCACCCACCGGCCGCCGCCGTAGAAGGTGTCGTCCAGGTAGCGGTACACCCCGCCGTCCCTGGCGAGCCGCCGCTCCACCTCGGCCACGGTGCCCGCGCCCACCGGGTCGTCGGCACCGTACAGCCCGAACGGCGTCACGCACGCCAGCAGACTGGCGTCCACGGCGTCCGTGCCGAGCCACTTGGTGAGATGCGGGCGACCCTCCACCGGCCGGGTGACGCCTTCGGCGGCGACCAGGGCGGCGATGCCCGCCACCGCGCCCTCGGCCGCCTCCGTCTCCGGCCGGCTCAGCACGCCCAGGCCGATCGCCGCGCGCAGGCCCGCGTGCACCGAGCCCAGGGTGGCGACATGCCGCCGGTCGAGGTGCTCCTCCCACCAGTCGTAACAGGGCAGGTGCCAGAACGCCGTCAGGTAGCGGGCCGCCGCCCGCACCCCCTTGTCGGTCCCCGCCACCGTCCGCCCGTGCCTGCGCGCGTGCTCCAGCAGCGCCCACAGCCACGTCCCGTACCCGTCGAGCTGGAAGTCCCACCACTCCTCGGTCCCGTCAGCCCCCTCCAGCGTGAACCGGGTCGGCAGCATCTCCGCCGGCGAGACGGTCTCACCCCGGGCGGCGCGGGAGACCAGGGCGTCCACCTGCCCGGCCCGGTCGCCCACCACGCGGGCGCACCACGCGTGGAAGGCGTCCGCGCCGGACGCGTCCCCGTGCCTGCTCACCCCTTCGGCGATGAACGCGCCGTCGCGCAGCCAGGAGTAGCCCCGGTAGGCGGAGAAGGTGGGCGAGGCCGGGTAGGCCCCGGTGGGAGCCTGCAGCCGGCGGATGAGGTCGAGGCTGTGCGACACGAGCGTCACGGGATCTGTCTCCTGGATGTTGAGTGGTTCAGCCGAGCAGGGCGTCGACCTCGGCGGCGGCCGCCTTGAGCGCGTCCGCCACGGGCTTGCGGCCGGACGAGGCCTCGGTCAGCTCCTTGGTCACCGCGTCCTGCATCTCCTGCTGGCGCTCGATGACCGGCGGCAGCGCGATCGACTCCAGCGAGTCGAACACCGCCTGCCGGTTGGCCGGCACCGGGTCCTGCAGGTAGCCGGACAGGAGCTGCTGGTCGGACACCGGCGGGAGCTCCCACGAGCTCTTGATACGTGTCCGCGCCGCGACGTCGGACGACGACAGGAACCTTGCCCAGGCGTACGCCTCCTTGCCCGCCTTGGCGCCGGCCGAGACCGCGACCGCGTTGTGGAAGACGGCGCTGGCCTTGGCCTTGTCACCGGGTTCGACGACCACGTCCCACTGGAACGGCGCGTCCTTCATGCCCGCGAACTGCCAGATGCCGTTGTGCCACATGGCGAGCTTGCCGGACTTGAACAGGTTCGTGTCGTAGTCGGCGGTGCCGCCGATCTCGGCCTCGGTCGGCATGACCTCGCCCACCTTGGACACCAGCCACTCGGCCGCCCGTGCGCCCTCGGGGCTGTCGAACGCGGCCTTCTTGCCGTCCGCCGACAGGAACTCGCCGCCCGCCTGCTTGAGCGTCTTGTAGAACTCGAAGAACTGCACCGGCTGGAAGTCGCCGAACACGCCCTTCTTCCGGTCCGTCAGCTTGGCCGCGGCGGCCTTCTCGTCGGCCCACGTCCAGTCGCTCGTGGGCGGCTCGACCCCGGCCGCCTCGAACAGGTCCTTGTTGTAGAAGAGCACCACGGTCGAGAACGAGGCCGGCAGCGCGTACTGCTTGCCGTCGCGCTGGAAGGCGGCGAGCGACTCCCCGGCGTACACCGAGGTGTCGCCGTCGCCCGCGACCGTGCCGAGATCGAGCAGCGACCCGGCGCTCGCGTACGTGACGAAGTTCTCGTAGTTCAGCTCGAAGGTGTCGGGCGCGGTGCCGCCCGCGATGCTGGTCTGCAGCTTGGTGAAGTACTCGTCGAACGGCGCGGTCTCCACCACCACGTCGATCTTCGGGTTCTCCTTCTCGAACGCGGCCACGATGGCGTCCAGGTCCGCCACGTGGTCCGGCGCCGCCGAGAACGTGAAGTACCGCAGCGTCGTCCTGTCGTCACCGGCGGCGGGGGCGCGGGTGGCCGAGCCCTGGGAGCAGGCGGAGGCGAGCAGCGCGGTCGCGAGGAGGGCGGCGACCTTGGTTCTACTGAGCATGGGGGGATTCCTTTACTTGAGCCCGCTTTGCGCGACGCTGGCGATCACGTGTTTCTGTGCGAAGACGTAGAGGATGAGGATCGGGACGACGCTGATCACCGAGCCCGCCATGACGACGTCCCACTCGGTGGTGAACTGGCCGTGCAGCGTGGCCAGGCCCAGCGGGAGCGTCATGAACTCGGGGGAGCGGATGATGATCAGCGGCCACAGGTAGCTGTTCCAGCTGGCCATGAAGCCGAAGATGGCGAAGGTCGCGAGGGCCGGCCTGATCAGCGGGAGCACCACGTACAGAAAAATCCGGAAATGTCCGGCGCCGTCGAGGACGGCGGCCTCGTCGAACTCCTTCGGCACCTGGTTGATCGCCTGCCGCAGCAGGAACACTCCGAAAGCCGAGGCGATCGTCGGCGCCAGCAGCGCGAAGTAGGTGTCGACCAGGTTGAACATCCGCATCTCGATGAAGAGCGGCACCACCAGCACGGGCAGCGGCATCATCAGCGTCGCGAGATAGACGGCGAACAGCGCGCCCCGGCCGGGGAACGGCAGCCGCGCGAACGCGTAGGCGGCCATCGCGCTGGTGACCAGCTGCATCGTCGTGGACGCGGCGCCGATCCACGCGCTGTTGGCCACGATCCGCCAGAACGGCAGCGTCTCCAGCAGCTTCCCGTACGCGTCCAGGCTCGCCCCTTCGGGGGTGAGGTCGGGCGGCACGGCCAGCACGGCGTCGCCGGGCGTGAGCGAGGTGATCACCGCCCACGCGAACGGGAACAGCATCACCACCGCGCCCAGCCCGACCACCAGGTGACGCAGCGCCTTACCCATAGGTCACCCACCGCCTCTGGCCGCGGATCTGCACGATCGTCACCAGCAGGACGAGCGCGAACAGCAGCCACGACAGCGCCGAGGCCGCCCCCGCGCGCCCGTACCGGAACGTCAGGTCGTAGATCTGCGACACCACCACCTGCGTCGCCCCGCCGGGCCCGCCGCCGGTCATGATCTGCACCTGGTCGAACACCTGGAAGCCGTTGATCAGCGAGATCACCACGACGAAGAACGTCGAGGGCGACAGCAGCGGCAGCGTGATGTGCCGGAACCGGCGCACCGCCCCCGCCCCGTCGACCATGGCGGCCTCCTGGTACTCGCGGGGGATCGCCTGCAGGCCCTCCAGCAGGATGATCATCACGAAGCCCAGGTCCTTCCAGGCCGAGGCGAGGATGATCGACGGCATCGCCCAGTCCGGGTCGGTCCACCAGCCGGGCCCGCTGACCCCGATCAGCCCGAGCACCCAGTTGACGATGCCGGAGGCCGGGTTGAGCAGCCACTTCCACATCAGCGCGACCACGACCCAGCTCGTGATCACCGGCAGGAAGTAGACGCCGCGCAGCAGGCTCCTGGCGGGCATGGCCCTGTTGAGCAGCAGCGCCAGGCCGAGACCGCCCGCGTAGACGAGCGGCAGGTAGCCCGCGATGAAGTACAGCGTGTGGCCGAACGCCGCCCTCGTCCCCGGGTCGCCCAGCAGCTCGGCGTAGTTGTCCAGGCCGACCCAGCGCATCTCGGTGATCAGGTCCCACTCGTGCAGGCTCGTCCACAGCGACGCGACCATCGGCACCAGCGTGTAGAGGGTCAGCGGGACCAGGCTGGGCAGCAGGAACACGGCCACGGTCGCGGCGTACCGCCACCGCCGCCGCGGCTCCCGCCGGGTCCCCGCCTCCGGCGGGCTCGCCGTCAGCGTCACGCCCGTGGCGGGGGGCCTTGCGGTCACGGTGTCGTCCCGATCAGGCGGGCGCGGACCAGGCGGCCCTGCTCGCCGGCCGCCCCCGCCGCGTCGAACGGGGTCGCCAGCACCAGCGCCGCCGCCCCCTGCGCCCAGCTCGTCTCGTCCCAGCTCTCGACCTCGACCGAGATGTCGCGCCGCCCCGGGTAGAGCTGGGCCCGCAGCGCCCGGTCGAACCCCACCTGCCAGAACGGCCAGTCGGCGGTGCCCTCGCCGAGCACCACCACGACCTCCGGATCCACCACGTTGACCAGCCCGGCCGTGGCCCGTCCCAGGATCTCCCCGGCCTCGGCGAACACCTCGCACGCCACCGGGTCACCGCCCACGGCCGCCCGGCCCAGCGCGGCCACGGCCCCCAGCGGATCCGCCACGCCGTCCGGGGCCGGCGCGTCGCCCGACCGGGCGCGGGCCGCCGCCAGCAGCCCCGCGGAGCCCACGAACGCCTCCAGGCACCCGCGGGCCCCGCACCCGCACGCCGGCCCCCGCGGGTCCACGCACAGGTGGCCGAACTCGCCCGCGCCGCCGCGCGCCCCCCGGTACACCCGGCCGTCGGCCACGATCGCCGCGCCGACCCCGCGCCCGATGGTCAGGACGAGGAAGTCCCGGTGCGTACGCCCCCTGCCGTACAGCCGCTGGGCCGCCGCCAGCGCGTTCACGTCGTTCTCCACCAGCACCGGCAGGTTGAGCCGCCGCCGCAGCCGCTCCCCGACGGGCATGGCCTGCCATCCCAGCGTGGGCGCGTTGACCGTGCCCACGCCCTGGTCGTCCACCCCGCCGGGCACCCCGACGCCCACTCCGAGCAGCGGCGGCCCGTCGGTGATCGCCGACAGCACCGACTCGATGGCGTCCGCCAGGTCGCCGGGCGCGTCGGCCGCGCCGGGGTCGAACGGCCGCACCCACGACCCGAGCACCTCGCCGTCCAGCCGCACGTCCACCAGCACGAGGTGGTCGGCGGTCACCTTCACGCCCAGCGCGTGCCCGGCGCCGCCGACGAGCCCCAGCCGCTGGGCGGGCCGTCCGCCGCGCGACGGCTTGAGGTCGAGCTCCTCGAGCATGCCGTGCCCCATCAGCTCGCGGGTCAGCTGCGTGACGGTCGCCGGGCTGACGTCCAGCTCGCGGGCGATCTCGCTGCGGCTGAGCGGCCCCACCGTGCCGAGCAGGGCGAGGATCGCCGTACGGGTGAGATCTCCGCGGTCGCTACCGGCCATGAGCTCACTTTCTTCAGCAATAAAGTTAGTGCTGAAAATATGAGCCCCGCGCAACACCCCTGTCAACCCCCGGAAACACGAAAGCCCCTCTCCCATCAGGGAGAGGGGCGGGACATGTGAGTGGCGATCGCCCAGCCCTCTCCCGGCAGGGAAAGGGAGGGCGGTCGTCCAGCTCCTCTCCCGGCAGGGGAAGGGGCGGGATGTGTGAGGGGCGGTCGCCCAGCCCTTCTTCCAGGAGGAAAGGGGCGGGGCATGTGAGCCCCAGCCCCTCCCCGGGAGGGGCTGGGCGCACGTGTAACGGCCCCCTCCCGGTGGGGGAGAGGGCCGTTACGGAGGGTCGCTAGGCCGCGTCGCGCGCGCGGTTGCGCAGCGCGCGGCTCACGCCGTCGGCGCCCTCCAGGATGAGCCGGCGCAGCGCCTGCGGCGGCCGCTCCGCGTCCAGGTACGCCTGCGCCGCCCGGACCGTCTCCTCCTCGATCAGCAGCGCCGGGAAGCACCCGACCGCGAACGTGGAGGCCTGGTCGAACGTCCACTCCCGGTAGATCCGCCCCACCTCGGCGAAGTACTTCTCCCGGTAGGGCGCCAGGAGCTCGGGGTGGTGCGGGTCCTGGAACCCGGTGATCGTGGTGCGGGCGATGTGGTTGGGCAGTTCGCCGCCGATGATCCGCTCCCACGCCGCGGCCTTGGCCTCGGCCGTGGGGACGACGGCCCGGCACAGCGCCGCCGACCGCTCGCCGGTGGCCGTCGGGTCGCGCCGCAGCTCGGCCTCGATGTCGTCCGGGCCCAGCTCGCCGCCGCTGACCAGCGCGGAGGTGAGGGTCCAGCGCAGGTCGGCGTCGACGCTCAGCCCGTCGGGCACGTCGGTGCCGTCGAGGATGGCCCGCAGCACGGCCAGGTCCTCGGCCGAGGTCGCGACGGGCGCGAACGCCTGCAGGTAGGCGAGCTGGTGGTCGGAGCCGGGCTCGGCCGCCGCCAGCAGCGCGCGCAGCTCGCGGGCCAGCAGCGCCATCCCCTCGGGCCGCCACGCCGGGTCGGCGTACTGCTGGACGGCCTGCCGCGCCTGCCGCAGCACGGTCTGGAGCACGGTCAGGTCCTTGACCGTGCCCACGCCGGAGGCCACCAGCTTGACGTAGTCGCGGGTGGACATCTCGCCGTCGCGCGTCATGTCCCACGCCGCCGACCAGCACAGCGCCCGCGGCAGCGACTCGGTGAATTTCGCGATGCCGCCGTCGACGAGCGTGCGCAGCGACCGCTCGTCCAGCCGGATCTTCGCGTACGTGAGATCGTCGTCGTTGATCAGCACGAGGTCGGGCTGCTCCTTGCCGGCCAGCTCGGCCACGACGGTGCGGGCGCCCACCACGTCCAGCTCGACCCGCTTGGTCCGGGTCAGCTCGCCGCCGGCCAGCGAGTAGAGGCCGATCGCGACCCGGTGGGAGCGCAGCGTCGGGTAGTCGGCCGGCGCCTCCTGGAGCACCTCGAACCGGGTGAACCTGCCGTCGGCCACCTCGAACGACGGCCGCAGCGTGTTGACCCAGGCGGTCTCCAGCCACTCCTTCGACCACGCGGACAGGTCACGCCCCGAGGTCCGCTCCAGGGCGGTGAGCAGGTCCTTCAGCTCGGTGTTGCCCCAGGCGTGCTCGTTGAAGTAGTCGCGCACGCCCGCCAGGAAGTTGTCCAGCCCGACGTAGGCGACGAGCTGCTTGAGCACCGAGGCGCCCTTGGCGTACGTGATGCCGTCGAAGTTGACCTCGACCGCCTGCATGTCGGGGATGTCGGCGGCGATCGGGTGGGTGGACGGGAGCTGGTCCTGCCGGTAGGCCCAGGCCTTCTCGACGTTCGCGAACGTGGTCCACGCGCCCTTGCCCCACCGGGTGGCCTCGGCCTGGGCGAGCACGGACATGTAGGTGGCGAACGACTCGTTCAGCCACAGGTCGTCCCACCAGCGCATGGTGACCAGGTCGCCGAACCACATGTGGGCCATCTCGTGCAGGATCGTCTCGGCGCGCCGCTCCACCACCGCGTCGGTGACCCGGGAGCGGAAGACGTAGTCCTCCAGGAACGTCACGCAGCCCGCGTTCTCCATCGCGCCCGCGTTGAACTCCGGCACGAACAGCTGGTCGTACTTGCCGAACGGGTAGCGGACCCCGAACACCTTGTGGAAGAAGTCGAACCCCTGGCGGGTGACCTCCAGGATGTTGTCCGCGTCGAGGTGCTCGGCCAGCGAGGCCCGGCAGTAGACGCCCAGCGGGATGCCGTCGTGCTCGGACGTCACCTTGTGGTACGGCCCGGCCACCAGGGCGGTGATGTAGGTGGACATCACCGCTGTGGGCGGGAACGTCCACCGCTTGGTGGCGCCCTGCTCGTCCACGGCGGAGGCCGCCGCGTTGGAGACCACCTCCCAGTCGCCCGGCGCGAGCACCGTCAGCTGGAACGACGCCTTGAGGTCCGGCTGGTCGAAGCAGGCGTACATGCGGTGGGCGTCGGCCGTCTCGAACTGGCTGTGCAGGTAGACCTTCTGGTCGACCGGGTCGACGAAACGGTGCAGGCCCTCGCCGGTGCGCATGTAGACGCAGTCGGCGTCGACGACCAGCTCGTTGGACTCGGCCAGCGAGGGCAGCGGGAAGCGGCCCTGGTCGGCGTCGTAGGCGGACACGTCGAGGTCCGCGCCGTTGAGCGTCACCTTGCGCACGCGCGCGCCGTGCAGGTCGATGAACGTGTCGGCGCCCGGCCTGGTACAGGCGAAACGCACCGTGGTCACGCTGTCGAAGCGCTCCTCGCCCGCTGTCAGGTCGAGCGCCACCGCGTAAGATTCGACCTTCAACAGGCGGGCCCGCTCGCGTGCCTCGTCCCGGGTCAGGTTGCCTGCCAAGTTGCGCTCCTTTTCAACCACTTCGTCGGGGTCAGCCGGATCCCTGGAATAGGATTCGAGCCTCCCCAGGTTATGGCCCACATGAGCGAGAAGACTCCTGTGGATTTGTGGTTCGATCCTTTCTGCCCGTTCGCCTGGGTGACGTCACGATGGCTTCTCGAAGTGGAGAAGGTTCGCCCCATCGAGCCGCGCTGGCACATCATGAGCCTCAACGTGCTCAACGAGGGCAAGGACGTCCCCGAGGCCTACCGCGAGCAGATCGTCCGCGCCATCGGCCCGGTCCGGGTGGTGGCCGCGGCCGCCGCCAAGTACGGCGACCACGTCGTCGGCCCCCTCTACACCGAGCTCGGCACCCGCTTCCACAACCAGCGCGCGATCAGGCGCCTCGGCGACCTGCGCGACACGGTCCAGGACGCTCTCGCCGCAGCCGGCCTCGACACCGCCCTCGCCGACGCCATGGACTCCACCGAACACGACGAGGCCGTGCGCCGCTCCCACGACGAGGGCATCGGCCTCGTCGGCCAGGAGGTCGGCACGCCCGTCATCCGCGTCGGCGACAACGCGTTCTTCGGCCCCGTCATCACCTCCATCCCGCGCGGCGAGGACGCCGGACGCATGTGGGACGGCGTCCTGCTCGTCACCGGCTTCGACGAGTTCTTCGAGCTCAAGCGCTCCCGTACGAGCGAGCCCCGCTTCGACTGATTTTCGACTCCACTCGGTAGGAGAACGTGACAAGCCGGTTGATACAGCTCACTCCGTGGTGAGCCGCGGTCTCGCCATGTGACCCGCGGCACGCCAGGATGAAGCTATGCGTCAGCTATACATCGGCGGTTCGTGGGCCGCCTCCGCCTCGGGAGAGGCCATCGATGTCGTCAATCCGGCCACCGAGGAGATCATCGACCGGGTGCCGGCGGGTGCGCCGGCCGACGTCCAGGCCGCGGTGGCGGCCGCGCGGCGCGCCTTCCCCGGCTGGTCGGCCATGCCGCCCGCCGAGCGGGGCAAGCTGCTGGCCGCCGCCGCCGAGCTGCTGAAGCAGCGGGCCGACGAGGTGGCCAGGACGATCGCCACCGACATGGGCTCGCCGCTCGGGTTCGCGCTGAAGGTGCAGACGCTCATGCCCGCCGGGGTGCTGGCCTCCTACGCCCAGCTTGCCGACAGCCATCCGCTCGAGACCCGCGTGGGCAACTCGCTGGTGGTCAAGGAGCCGGTGGGCGTGGTGGCCGCGATCACGCCGTGGAACTACCCGCTGCACCAGATCGTCGCCAAGGTGGCCCCCGCGCTGGCCGCCGGCTGCACGGTCGTGCTCAAGCCCAGCGAGGTGGCGCCGCTGGCCGCGTACGCGCTGGCCGAGATCTTCCACGAGGTGGGCCTGCCCGCCGGGGTGTTCAACCTGGTCAGCGGGCGCGGCCCGGTCGTCGGCGAGGCCATGGCCGGCCACCCCGACGTCGACCTGGTCTCCTTCACCGGTTCCACCGTCGCAGGGCGGCGGGTCGCCGCCCTGGCCTCCGACGGCGTCAAGCGGGTCGCGCTGGAGCTCGGCGGCAAGTCCGCGAACGTCATCCTGCCCGACGCCGACCTCGGCGCGGCCGTCAAGGTGGGCGTCGCCAACTGCTTCATCAACGCCGGCCAGACCTGCTCGGCGCTTACCCGCATGATCGTGCACCGCGACCGCTACGACGAGGCCGTCCGCCTGGCCGTCGAGGCGACCGCCAAGTACACCGTCGGCGACCCGTTCGACGAGACGACCAGGGTCGGCCCGCTGGTGTCGGCGGCGCAGCGCGACCGGGTGGTCCGCTACATCAACCGCGGCCAGGAGGAGGGCGCCAGGCTCGTGGCCGGCGGCACCGACAGGCCGCTGCCGCGCGGCTACTACGTCGAGCCGACCGTCTTCGCCGGGGTCGAGCCCGGCATGGTGATCGAGCAGGAGGAGATCTTCGGCCCGGTGCTGTCGATCATCCCCTACACCACCGAGGACCAGGCCGTCGAGATCGCCAACGGCACCCCGTACGGGCTCGCGGGCGCGGTGTGGGCGGCCACCGAGGAGCGCGCCGTCGCGGTGGCGCGCAGGCTGCGCACCGGGCAGGTCGCCGTCAACGGCGGCAACTTCAACCCGATGGCCCCCTTCGGCGGCTACAAGCGCTCCGGCATCGGCCGCGAGCTGGGGGAGTACGGGCTGGAGGAGTTCTTCGAGATCAAGGCGCTGCAGCTCTAGCCGCTACAGCACCATCCCGCCGGTGGCCCGGATGCTCTGCCCGGTGATCCATCGCCCGTCGGGGCCGGCCAGGAACGCCACCACGGCCGCCACGTCGCCGGGCGTGCCCAGCCGTCGCAGCGCGGTGAACCGCGGTGCCTGCTCCAGGGCCTCCGGCGGGTTGGCGGCGCGCAGCATGTCGGTGTCGGTCGCGCCCGGCAGCACGTTGTTGGCCGTGATGCCGCGCCCGCCCAGCTCCCGCGCCGCCACCTTGGCGAACTGCTCCACGGCGGCCTTGGTGGCGGCGTACAGCGCGATGGCGGGCGCGGGGACCTCGGTGTTGAGCGTCGAGACGTTGATGATCCGGCCGCCGTCGCGCATCACCCTGCCCGCCCACTGGACGGCCAGGAAGACGGCCCGGGTGTTGACCGCGAACATCCGCTCGTACAGCTGCGGCGTCACGTCGGCGATCAGCGCCGGCCCGGTCTCGGCGGCGTTGTTGACCAGGATGTCGACGCCCGGCAGCCGGTCCTCGGCCGTGGCGAGCAGCCGGGCGAGGTCGTCCTCGCTGCCCTGGTCGCAGCGCACGGCGAGGGCGCCTGTCTCCTTGGCGACCCGCTCGGCGGCCGCCGCGTCCTGCCGGTAGCTGAAGACCACCTCGGCCCCGTCGGCCGTCAGCCGCTCCACCACGGCTCTGCCGATGCCGCGCGAGCCCCCGGTCACCAGAGCGCCCTTTCCGGAAAGCACAGTCATGCGCCCACCCTAGGTTCGGAGCATGATCTCGCGCGCGTCGTTCTTCGGCAGCCGGTCGACGAACAGCCGGCCGTCGAGGTGGTCGGTCTCGTGCTGGAAGCAGCGGGCCAGCGAGCCGCGCGCGCTGATCCGTACGGGCCGCTCCAGCCGGTCGACGCCCGTGACCGTCACCCCCGCGGCGCGGGCCACCGGCGCGTAGGCCGGCAGCTTCGTCCGCCGGTCGGGCACCGACAGGCAGCCCTCCTCGTCGACGACCTCCGCGGGGTCGTCGACGGTCAGCACCGGGTTGACCACGTGGCCCTTGCGCCCGCTGATGTCGTAGACGAACAGCCGCCGCGCGACCCCGATCTGCGGGCCCGCCAGGCCCACCCCGCCGACCGCGTACATCGCCTCGAACATCTCGTCGATCAGCCGGCGCAGCTCGCGGTCGAAGCTCCCGACGGGCTCGGCGGGCGTGCGCAGGACCGGATCGCCGAGCACGCGGATCTCGCGCATGAGGGCTCCCCTCTCAGTAAGGACCAGTGGCCAAAGGAGTTCCTTACTCTAGCGATCAGGGCCGCGGTCGGAGCCGCCTCTGCCCCGCTGTGGAAGACTGGTGAGGTGCGTGTCTACATCGGTGCCGACCATGCCGGCTATGAGCTGAAGAACCACCTGGCGTCGTGGCTGAAGGACCACGGTCACGAGGTGACCGACTGCGGTCCCTTCGTCTACGACGCCGAGGACGACTATCCCGTCTTCTGCCTGCGCGCCGCCGAGGGCGTCGCGGGCGACCCCGGCAGCCTCGGCGTGGTCATCGGCGGCTCCGGCAACGGCGAGCAGATGGCCGCCAACAAGGTGCGCGGCATCCGGGCCGCGCTGGCCTGGAGCGAGGAGACCGCCTCCCTGGCCCGCGAGCACAACAACGCCAACGTCGTCTCCATCGGCGCGCGCATGCACTCCACCGAGGACGCGACGAGGTTCGTCGAGGTCTTCCTCACCACCGCGTTCTCCGGCAGCGAGCGCCACAGCCGCCGCATCGCCCAGGTAGAGGCCTACGAGACCATAGGGCAGCTGCCCTCGCTCCCGGGCTAACCCCGCCGTTTGCCCTCGCGCCTGGGCGTCTCGTCACGCAGGGGCCGCCGGTCGGCGGTCTCCTGCTGTTCCTTCGACGGGCGCGACACGTCACGCGCGCGCATCGCCGTGATCGCGGTGATCTGCAAGCTCTGCAGGGCCATACGGCGACTGTACGTCAGAAGACGAGACCGGCGAACGGCTTCGGCTGCCAGGCCATGGCCGTGGCCAGCGCCCGCACCGCGCCGGGCGTCCGCTCGCCCAGCATCCCGGCCGCGTGCAGCGCGCCCAGATCGCCGTCGCCGAGGTAGGCCGAGCCCAGCGCCGCCACGTCCAGCGTGACGTCCGGCTCCTCGTCCACCCGCTTGCACTCCGCCCCCGCGGTGTCGGCGCGCAGGCGCCGGCGGCCCGCGTTCCACGGGCACACCTCGTCGGCGACCTCCAGCACCAGGTCCACCGGCGCCGCGTAGGCGCGCGACTCCAGTGCCCTGTCGACCTCCACGAGGCGTACCCACAGCTCGTCCGACCAGCTGGGGCGGAGCTGGCGGTGGTTGGCCATCAGCGCGAACAGCGGGTCGTCCACCGGCCTGGCGTGGGCCACGATCCGCGTCACCAGGTCACGGTCGAGCACCCCGCGCCACAGCAGCGCGTACGCGGCCGGATCGGCGGCGAACAGCTCCTGCAGCCGCACCTCGCCGTCGGGCATGCCGTCGCCGTCCCAGCCGCTCTTGATCCGGAACAGCGCGTAACCGCGCACCCCGTCGTCGTCCTCGGCCAGCAGCGACCGCAGCGGGCCCGCGCCGTTCTGGTCGAACTCCTCGTCGGCCAGGATGGCGTCCCAGAACGCCGCGTTCCGGTCGTACAGGCCGGGCCGCGAGCCGGCGACGGAGCCGAACAGCCGCTCGTACTCGCCGCGGACCTCGGCCGGCTTGACCACCCGCAGCCGCAGCGACGGGTCCACCGGGGCGCCGGGGACGAACGCCGCGCCGTGCCTGGCGATCGTGAACGACATCTGCCCCGCCGCGCGCCCGTAACCGAACCGCCCGTAGATCGGCGCCTCGGACGCGTACAGCGCCGCCACAGGCTCCCCGCGCTCGCGCACGTCGGCGAGCTGCCTGCGCATCAGCGACGACAGGATGCCGCGGCGGCGATGCGAGGAGAGCACGGCGACGGCCGTCACGCCCGCGACGGGAAGCCGCCCGCCCGGCACCGTCATGGTGAAGCTGTGCACCGACGTGGAGGCCACCATCGTGTCACCGTCGAAGACGGCGAGCGTGCGGTCGAACTCCGTCTGCGCCTTCCACCGCTCGGTCTGCCGCGGATGCGGCGTCCAGTTGAAGCCCTCGGAGAGCACGCCGGCGAACGCCGGCCATTCGCTCTCGGCGATCGGACGGATCGGATACGTCATCCGTCCACGGTACGAGCGAGCCCTCGCCGGGGCCACCGAATATCCCTGGTAAACGATCAAGGCTCTGGTCAAGTCGGCTGCCCAAACGCGAGCCGGACCGATACAGTCGAGCGCATCATGAGTACCCGACCGGCGCCGCTGATCCCGCCACGGCTCCGCGCGATCCTGGTGCGGGTGCCGTTCCTGGTGCAGCTCGTCCGGTTCCTCAGGCGCGGGGCGGCCAGGGACCGCAACCTGCTGGTCGCGCTGACCGTGGTCACGCTCGTCGTCGGGCTGCTCGCGGCCCAGGTGTCCACCGAGTGGTTCTCGCCCTCGCTGCTCATCCTCGTCACCCTGGTCGGCGGCCTGCAGCTGCGGGTGCGCAGCCTGGTCACGCTGCTGGTCGCGGTGGCCGTCTCGCTGGGCTACATCGCCGTCACGCTCGGCGCGGGCCGGGTCGGCGTCGGCCTCGCCGTGACGATCGGGTTCACCGCCGTGCTGGCGCTGCTCATGGCCCGCACCCGCGGCAAGCTCGGCGTCCAGGGGCTGCGCGGCGACGCCATGCTGCTGGAGCTGCGCGACCGGCTCAAGAGCCAGGGCGAGCTGCCCCCGCTGCCCAAGGACTGGGGCGGCAAGGTCGTGCTCAAGCAGGCCGGCGGCTCCTCCTTCGGCGGCGACTTCCTGGTGTCCATGCGCGACGGCGACCGGGTCGACATCGCGCTGGTCGACGTCTCGGGCAAGGGCGTCGACGCCGGCACCAGAGCCCTGCTGCTGTCGGGCACGTTCGGCGGGCTGCTCGGCTCCGTCGACGACTTCCTGCCCGCCTGCAACGCCTACCTCCACCGCCAGCGCGGCGACGAGGGGTTCGTCACCGCCGTGCACGTCCGGCTCGACCTGGCCACCGGCGACTACACCATCACCTCCGCCGGCCACCCGCCGGTCGTGAAGTTCGACGCCGGCACCGGCAACTGGGAGGTCGCCTCCGCCAAGGGCGTGGTCCTCGGCGTGGTGCCCGACCTCCACTGCGAGCCCGAGACCGGCACCCTCCACAAGGGCGACGCGCTGCTGCTCTACACCGACGGCCTGATCGAGCAGCCGGGGCGCGACATCGACGCCGGGCTCGACCGGCTGCTCGGCGAGGCCGAGCGGCTGCTGCCCTCCGGGTTCCGCGACGGGGCGCGCGCCCTGGTCAACGCCATGGCCTCGGGCCACAGCGACGACTGCGCGCTGGTGCTGATCTGGCGCCCGTAGCCGTCCTTCGCATACCCCGTATGTCACGTAAGCGTCCGGGCCCGTCGAGTTCGACTACGCTTGGGACGTCGAATCGTCCGGTCTGGAGCGCGCGTATATGGACTGGCTCTTCCTCCTGGGGATCGCCATCTTCTTCATCGGGCTGATGGCGTCCATCGGGTTGCACGAGATCGGCCACCTGGTGCCCGCCAAGCTCTTCGGCATCAAGGTGACCCAGTACATGGTCGGCTTCGGGCCCACGATGTGGTCCCGCCGCAAGGGCGAGACCGAGTACGGCGTCAAGTGGATCCCGCTCGGCGGCTACATCCGGATGATCGGCATGCTGCCGCCCAAGCCGGGCGAGGATCCCGGCAAGCTGCGCGGCGGCTCCACCGGGCCGTTCCAGGCCCTGATCGAGCAGGCCAGGGAAGTGGCCCTGGAGGAGGTCAGGCCCGGCGACGAGAACCGCGTCTTCTACCGCAAGAAGTGGTGGCAGAAGGTCATCGTCATGTCCGGCGGCCCCGCGATGAACTTCGTGCTGGCCTTCATCCTCTACGCCCTCCTGCTGGTCGGCATCGGCGTGCCCACCTACGCGCCGGTGGTCTCGCCCGAAACCAACACCTGCGTCATCCCGATCAGCGAGCACCGCACCGAGTGCCGCCCCGGTGACCAGCCGACGCCCGCCTCGCAGGCCGGGCTCAAGGCCGGTGACAAGCTCGTCGCCCTCGACGGCCACAAGATCGAGACGTGGGAGGACGCCACCCGGGTCATCCGCTCCCACGGCGCCGGCCCCGCCGAGCTGGCCATCATCCGCGACGGCCGTCCCATGACGCTGCAGACCACGCTCATCGCCCAGGACCGGCCCAAGCCCGGCGAGCCCGACGTGATCGAGAAGAACGTCGGCTTCCTCGGCGTGCTGCCGACCGAGGTCATGCAGCAGCAGAGCTTCGGCGCGGTCTTCCCCTACATGGCCGAACTGACCGGCCGCGTCGCGGTCTCGCTGGTCAACCTGCCGGAGAAGATGGTCGGCGTCTGGGACGCCGCGTTCTCCGGGGCCGAACGCGATCCCGAGGGCCCGGTGGGCGTCGTCGGCGCGGGCCGCATGGGCGGCGAGATCCTCGCCTCCGACCTGACCGGCGTGCAGAAGCTGTTCGTCTTCGTCAACCTGCTGGCCGGCTTCAACCTGGCGATCGGCATGTTCAACCTGATCCCGCTGCTGCCGCTCGACGGCGGCCACATCGCCGGCGGGCTGTGGGAGGGCCTCAAGCGCGCCTGGGCGCGCATCCTGCGCCGCCCCGAGCCGTCCTACGTCGACATCGCCAAGGTGCTGCCGCTGACGTACGCGCTGGCCATCGTCATGATCGTCATGGCCGGGCTGCTCGTCTACGCCGACCTGATCAACCCGCTGCGCCTCACCGGCTGACCCGCATGGACCCCCTGGAGCGGCTGCGCGAGGTCTGCCTGGCCCTGCCCGAGGTCACCGAGCGGCTCAGCCACGGCGAGCCCACCTGGTTCGTGCGCGGCAAGAAGACGTTCGTCATGTACGCCGACCACCACCACGACGACCGGCTGGCCTTCTGGTGCGCGGCCCCGCCCGGCGCCCAGGAGGAGCTGGTGGCGCACGACCCGGCCCGCTTCTTCCGCCCGCCGTACGTGGGACACCGCGGCTGGCTGGGCGTCTACCTGGACGTCGAGGGCGTCGACTGGGACGAGATCGCCGAACTCGTCACCGACGCCTACCGGCAGACGGCGCCCAAGTCGCTCCTCGCCCGCCTGCCCTGACGGCGGCCCTCATGCTGGGCCGGGTGGCACCAAGGTGACGGTCACGTCGAGCCCGCCGTCCGGCAGCGGCCGGACCTCCAGCGTGCCGCGGTGGGCCTCGACGACGGCGGCCACGATCGACAGCCCGAGCCCCGACCCGTCGCCGCCGGCCTTCCTGCCGGTCTCCAGGCGCTGGAAGGGCCGCGTGAGCAGGTGCGCCCGTTCGGGCGGGATCAGCGGGCCGCTGTTGGAGATCCGGAGGACGGAGCGGCCGGAACGCCCCGCCGTCTCCACCGCGATCCACCCATCGGGCACGTTGTAGCGTACGGCGTTGTCCAGCAGATTCGTGACCAGCCGCTCGATCAGGGCGGGGTCACCGGAGGCGGGCGCCGGGCGGAGGGAGGAGTCGACGCGGATCTCCGCGTCCTCGTATCGCCCGAGTGCCTGTCCGGTGATCGCGGCCAGGTCGAGGGGGCGGCGGTGGTCCAGCCCTTGCTGGCTGCGGGCCAGCACGAGCAGGGCCTCGATGAGCCGTTCCTGATGCTTCCCCGCGGCGACGACGCGTTCCAGCACGGCCCGCAGAGCCCGGGCGTCGGCCTCGGGGTCGGCGAGCGCGACCTCGGCCATGGCCCGTTGCAGCGTCAGCGGCGTGCGCAGCTCGTGGGAGGCGTTGGCGACGAAGCGCCGCTGCGCGGTGAAGGCCGCCTCCAGCCGGTCCAGCAGCGCGTCGAAGGTGTCGGCCAGCCTTTTCAGCTCGTCGTCGGGCCCGGAGGCGGCCAGCCGCCGGTCGAGCCGGTCGGCCGTGATGCGCCTGACGGTGTCCGTCATCTCGCCCAGCGGCCGCAGCACCCGCCCGGCCATGAGCCAGCCGAGCACCATCGCCGCGCAGGTCATGAAGGCCAGCGCGATCAGGGAGTTGACCAGCAGCCGGAGCGGGTCTGCCGCCCGCTCCACCGTGGGCGTCCGGACGGACACGTCGAACCCGCCGGGCGGCGCGGGCGCGGCGGGCGGTGCAGGGAAGGGCGAGTACTGGACCAGCAGGTAGATGAGCGCGACCAGCACGACCCCGGCCAGCGCGAACAGGCCACCGTAGAGCAGGGTCAGGCGAAGCCGTACGGTCCGCCTCATATGCGGTATCCCGCCTGCGGGACGGTCTCGATCAGCGGCGGATCGCCGAGCTTGCGGCGCAGCCGGCTGATCGTGACCTTCACGGTGTGGGTGAACGGGTCGGCGAACTCGTCCCAGCCGCGCTCCAGCAACTCCTCGGCGGAGACCACCGCGCCTCCGGCGGTCAGCAGCAGTTCCAGGACGGCGAACTCCTTGGGACTCAGCGGCAGCCGGCGCCCGTCGCGGACGGCGATCCGGGTGGACGGATCGAGCCGCAGGTCGCCGTGGACGAGCACCGGCGGGAGAGCGCGGTGCGACCGCCTGGCCAGCGCCCTGATCCGGGCGACCAGCTCGGCGAAGGCGAACGGCTTGGGCAGGTAGTCGTCGGCGCCCGCGCCGAGCCCCGTCACCCTGTCGTCGATCGTCCCGGCGGCGGTGAGCATCAGCACCCGCGCCGGATAGCCGGCGCCGGCCAGCGACCCGCACACCTCGTCACCGTGCAGGCCGGGCAGGTCCCGGTCGAGCACGATCACGTCGTAACGGGTCACCGAGGTGCGGTCGAGCGCGCTCCGGCCGTCCAGGACCACGTCGACGGCCATGCCCTCGCGGCGCAGCCCCGCCGCGACCGTCAGGGCCAGCTCCTCATGGTCTTCGACCACCAACACCCTCATGATCCCCAGAATGCCCCCATCGCCGGTTACAGCGGGGTAACCGTCACCGTTCCGACCCTGTAACCGGCCCCCGGCTTTCCTGGAGGCACACACGGCCGACCGAAACGGAGACATCATGTTCGGCTCGAAGATCCGCAGGTTCGTCCTGGCCGCCGTCGTCCTGGCCGCCGGCGTGGGCTGGATGGCCGGCTCGGAAGAGGAGCCCGTCAGGGACGGCGAGCAGTTCACCGCCTGCATGCGCGCTCACGGGCTGCCCGGCTTCCCCGAGGTCGTGCTCTCCTCGGACGGGCTGGTCAACCTCGACATCAAGGGTGAGCGCGTCGACGTCCTGTCGGGGAAGTACGGGGCGGCGGTCGAAGCGTGCGATTCACTGCTGCCCGCGGGTTCCCGGTTGCCGGGCGCGCCGACAGCGCCGACAGCGCCGCCGTTCCCGTCCTGACCCGCAGGGCACTGGGCTACGTCCGGGCGGCGATCCACCGATCGGTGGATCGCCGCCTCCGCCGTCCGGCGGCCAGGTCCCGTCTCCTGGTCGGTGTCGGCGGAAGTGCCGGTCGTAGCAGGCTGAATGCGCCAACCACCGAAGGGACGCGCGCATGCCACCAGTGATCGAGGTACGCGACCTCCACAAACGCTATGACGACAAGATCGCGGTCGACGACGTCTCGCTCACCGTCCAGGAGGGTGAGATCTTCGGGATCCTCGGCCCGAACGGCGCCGGCAAGACGACGACCGTGGAGTGCGTCGAGGGCCTCCGCACCCCGGACCGCGGTGAGATCAAGGTGCTCGGGCTGGACCCTCTCCGTGACCGCGCCGAGCTGACCCGCCGGCTCGGCGTCCAGTTGCAGGCCGGCCACCTCCCCGAGCGGCTCCAGGTCGCCGAGGCCCTGGAGCTCTACAGCTCCTTCTATCCCGAGCCCGCCGACTGGCGCGGACTGCTGGACGGCCTCGGCCTGGCGGACAAGGCGAGGACCAGGTACGCCAAGCTGTCCGGCGGCCAGAAACAACGGCTCTCGATCGCGCTGGCGCTCGTCGGCAGCCCCAGGGTGGCGATCCTCGACGAGCTCACCACCGGCCTCGACCCGCAGGCCCGGCGCGACACCTGGGACCTGATCGAGGGCGTGCGCTCTCGCGGGGTGACGATCGTGCTGGTCACCCACTTCATGGAGGAGGCCGAGCGGCTGTGCGACCGGCTCGCGCTGATCGACGCCGGCCGCGTCGTCATGGTGGACACCCCGGCCGGTCTGACCGAGCGGGCGTGCGCCGGGCAGCGGATCCAGTTCCGCCCGTCCAGGCCGATGGACGACCGCCTGCTGACGAGCCTGCCCGACGTCTCCGGCGTCACCCGCAGGGGAGAGCTGGTCATCGTCAACGGCAACGACAACGCGCTCAACGCCGTCACCACCGTGCTGGCCCGCAACCGGATCGTGGCCCATCAACTGCGCGTCGAGCAGGCGAGCCTGGAGGACGCGTTCGTCCGGCTGACCGGCAAGCGTCCCGGCCCCCGGTGACACATCAGAGAGAGGCCCCCATGCCCATGTCAGCATCGAAGACCGCCGAGCGGGGTTCCGCGACCTGGCGGCTCATCAAGGCCGAGAGCACGTTGTGCGTCCGGGACAAGGTCGGCCCCCTGTGGGGCATCGGCTTCCCGCTGATCCTGCTGGTCATCCTCGGCAGCGTCTCCGATCTGCGGACGCCCGTGGAGGGCGGCGGCGGCCTGACGTACTTCGACCTCTACGTCCCTGTTCTGGTTCTGTTCAACCTGGCCATCCTGGCCACGGCCTCCCTGCCGACCACGCTCGCGGGATACCGGGAGAACGGCGTGCTGCGGCGCATGCGGACCACCCCGGTCGGCCCCGCCCGCGTGCTCGCCGCCCAGCTCGTGGCCAACTTCGCCATCGCGGTCGTCGCGATGGTCCTGTTCCTCGCGGTGGCCGGGTTCGGCTTCGGCGTCGGCCTGCCGGAGCACCTTCCCGGTTTCGCCCTCGCCTGGCTGCTCGCGGCGGCCGCGCTGCTCGCGATCGGCCTGCTGATCACCGCGCTCGCGCCCGGGCGCGGCCCGGCCACGGCGATCGGCACGGTGCTGTTCTTCCCGATGATGTTCTTCGCCGGACTGTGGGTGCCGATCTCGCAGATGCCGCCGCTGCTGCGGGACATCGCCCACTACACCCCGCTCGGCGCGGGCATGGGGGCGTTCCAGGACGCGTACCAGGGTCACTTCCCGTCCACCGTGCCGCTGCTGACCCTGGCGGCCTACGCGGTGGTGTGCGCGTCCGTCGCGATCCGCTGGTTCCGCTGGGAATAGCCGCCCGGAATAGAATCCGGCAAGGGAGAGGGAGCCTTGAAGACTTCGCCACAGCCGCCGTTCCTTCTGGTCAACGTGGTGCCCTACGCGCTGCTGGCGCTCCTCGTCGCGATCCTGCTGGTCGTGGAGGACTGGACGGGCTCCTTGCTCGTCGACCTCGGTCTGTGCGCCCTGGCCGCCGCGTGGATGCTCGGCATGTTCACCCTGCGTCCCGGCTGGTGGGGCCGGCTACGGACCATGGGGGTGTTCGTCGCGGGGCTGCTCGTGATCACCGCGGTCCTGGTGATCCGTCATCCCCTCTTCGGGCTCCTCACCCCCGCCGCCTACATCTACTCCTTCACGGTCCTGCGCTGGCCGTGGCGGCTGCTGGGGGTGGCCGCCACGGCGGTCCTGGCCGGTACCGCGCAGGCGTCCAACATCCCCAGGACCGACGTCCTCGGCCTGACGCTGGCCGTGATCGTCATCGCCTTCAACATCGCCATGATGTGCGCCTGCGCCTGGGGCCTGTGGCTCGCCGAGAAGGAGGAGGAGCGGCGCGAGCAGACCCTCGGAGAGCTGAGCCGGACGAACCGGCTGCTGGAGGCGTCGCTCGCCGAGAACGCCGGCCTGCACGCCCAGCTGCTCGCCCAGGCGAGGGAGGCGGGCGTGCTCGACGAGCGCCGGCGGATGGCCCGCGAGATCCATGACACCCTGGCGCAGGGGCTCACCGGCATCATCGCGCAGCTCCAGGCGGCCGAGCAGATGCACGAGGTCCCGGCGCCGTGGCGCCGGCCCTTCGACGCCGTCAAGAACCTGGCGAGGGAGAGCCTGGCCGAGGCGCGGCGCTCGGTCGACGCGCTCCGGCCCGAGCCGCTGCGGACCGCGCGCCTGAGCGACGCCCTCGCCGACGTCGCCGGCCGGTGGTCGAGGCTGCACGGGCTCGCCGTTCAGGTCACGACGACCGGCACGGCGCTGCCGATGACACCGGAGGCCGAGTTCGCGCTGCTGCGCACGGCCCAGGAGGCACTGGCCAACGTGGCCAAGCACGCGCACGCCACCAGGGTCGGCGTGACCCTGTCCTACCTGGACCACGAGGTCGCGCTGGACGTACGTGACGACGGCAGGGGCTTCGACCCCGCGGGTCTCGACACGGACGGCGGGTCACCGCCGCCCCGCGGCGGCGGATTCGGCCTGACCATCATGCGTCAGCGCGTCGAAGGACTGTCCGGCACGCTGCGGATCGAGTCCGAGCCCGGAGCCGGCACCGGGATCTCGGCCTGCGTCCCCACCCTGCCGGCCGGGAGCCACGCATGACCGATCACGCGGCCACGGTCCGGTTGTTGATCGCGGACGACCATCCCGTCGTCAGGGACGGGCTGAGCAGCATGTTCGCCTCCGCGCCGGGATTCGAGGTGCTGGGCGAAGCGGCGGACGGCGCCGCGGCCGTACGGCTCGCCCAGGAGCTCCGGCCCGACGTGATCCTGATGGACCTGCGCATGCCGGGCATGGACGGGTTGACCGCGATCAACGAGCTGACCAGGCTGGGCGTCACCGCGCGCGTGCTGGTCCTGACGACCTACGACACCGACACCCATGTCCTCCCGGCGATCGAGGCGGGGGCGACCGGCTACCTGCTCAAGGACTCTCCCCGGGAGGAGTTGCTGCGAGGCGCGCGGGCCGCCGCCAAGGGAGAGAGCGTGCTGTCCCCCTCGGTGGCGGCACGGCTGATGAACCGGGTCAGGACCCCCGCGCCGCAACTCCTCAGCCGTCGTGAGCTCGAGGTCCTCGAACTCGTGGCGGCCGGGAACACCAACCGTGAGGCGGCCGCCCGGCTGTTCATCACCGAGGCCACGGTCAAGAGTCACCTTCTGAACATCTACGCCAAGCTGGGCGTGGGGGACCGCGCCGCCGCCGTCACCGAGGCGTTCCACCGAGGGCTGCTCGTCCCGCGATGACGCTGGAGATCCCCTTCTCAGTGCATCGAGATGTGCACGTGGTCGAAGTGGTTCTCGGTGATGCTGCCCCGGTCGGACATGCCGCTCCAGCCCGAGCCGTGGTTGATCCGCTGCTTCCAGATCACGTACTTCACGCCCAGCTTGCCGCGGTTCTGCACGGCCCATTCGGCGATGCGGTCGCCGAGGGCCGTGTTGGTCCCTGACGGCATCGAGCCGCCGGTGCTCATCATGAAGTCGCAGGCCCGGCCCAGCGGATGCTCGCCGCTCGACCCGGAGCGGAAGCAGCCCACGCTGAACGGCAGGGCGAAGTTCTTCGCGATCTCGGTCTTCATCAGCCGGGTGCGGGGCGTGATGTTGTCGGCGCCCGACGGGAGCTGCGGCGCCCAGGTGCCGTCGGAACGGCGGCCGGTGGCGATCGGCACCAGATCTTCCAGCTTCTTCTCGATGTCCTTGATGACGCCCTCGGCCTCTTCGCGCTGGCCGGCCACCTCGGCGGCGTCGGACTCGATCTCCTTGGTCAGCGCCGTGGCCTCGTCGGCCGCCTTCTTCGTCTCGTCGCGGGCCTCGGCCACCTTGTCGACCAGCGCCTGCTGCTCGGCCGTGAGCTGCGCCAGCAGGGCGGCGTTGCGGCCGTCGGGCAACTGGATCAGGCTCGGCAGCTGCATGCCACCGCTCTGGTACTGCAGCAGGGCCAGCTCGGCGACCCGGTCCTCGGCGGAGCTCAGGGTCTGCTCGGCGGTGGCCAGCCGTTTGTCGGCCTCCTCCGCCGCCTTGCGGGCCTCGGCCAGCTCGACGCGCTTGAGGTTGTAGCGCTCGATCAGCTTGTCGACCTTGGCGTTGAGCTGCTTCAGCTCCCTGCGGAGCTGCTGCTCGCCGGGCTTGGGGTCCGCCGCCGCGGACGTGGTAAGGGCCGGGGTGAAAAGCACCGCCGCGGCGGTGACGAAACCGATGGCAAGATGCGCGGGGGACGCTGCCGCCACGTGATGGGTCCTCTCCCTCTGCCGGCCGGGTTAGCTGACGGGTTCGGGTACGGGAGCGCTCCCTACCACCGAAGTGGATTCACCCCAAGTGCGATTGGGTCCCCGGCTCCTGGGCAACTCGCCCAGGATTAGGCATGTTCACACGGCGCTTTACGGTCGTGCTGGAAGGGATAGTAGTGGTAGATCACAAGTAATGCGAGTCAAACGGAAATCTCTTAGTGATCTACCTGTGATCGAAGCATGCGTGCGGCTTCTTCGGGGAGCACGTCGTTGACGAACGCGCCCATGGCCGACTCGGATCCTGCCAGATACTTCAGCTTGCCCGGGGCCCGCCTGATGGAGAACAGCTCCAGGTGCAGGTAGCCCAGCTCGCGGTCCTGCCGGACCGGCGCCTGGTGCCAGGCCGAGATGTACGGCATCGGCACCCCGAACAGCCCGTCCAGCGCGCGCAGCACCGAGGTGTAGAGCGGGGCGAACGCGGACCGCTCGGCCTCCGACAGCGCCGCCAGGTCGGGCACCTGCCGGTGCGGGTAGAGGTGCACCTCGAACGGCCAGCGCGCGGCCGCCGGCACGAACGCCGTCCACAGCTCGTTGGCCGCCACCACCCGGACCCCGGCCTCCCGCTCGGCGGCCAGCACGTCCGCGTACAGGTTGCGGCCCTGTCGCCGCTCCGCGTACCGCCGGGCCGCCCCGAGCTGCAGTTTGGTGCGCGGCGTCACGTACGGGTACGCGTAGATCTGCCCGTGCGGGTGGAAGAGCGTGATGCCGATCTCCTCGCCCCGGTTCTCGAAGCAGAAGACCTGCTCGACGCCCTCCAGTGCGGACAGCTCGGCCGTACGGTCGGCCCAGGCCTCCATGACCAGCTCCACCCGGTCGTCGGAGAGCTGGGAGAAGGACGAGTCGTGCGTCGAGGTGAAGCACACCACCTCGCACCGCCCCATGCCCGGCCGGACCTCGCTCAGCCCCCCGACATCCTGATAAGTCCCGAGATTGCCGGAGAAGGAGGGGAAGCGGTTCTCGAACACGACCACGTCGTAGTCGTACGCCGGGATCTCCGACGCCCGCGTGTCGGACGACGGGCACAGCGGGCACTCGTCGGGCGGCGGCAGGAACGTCCGGGTCTGCCGGTGGCCCGCCATCGCGATCCACTCCTCGGTCAGCGGGTCGTAGCGCAGCTCCGACGCCACCGGCCGCGGGTCCAGCGGCCGCCGGTCGATCGCGCTGCGGTCGGCGCCGTCGCTCCGGTCGAAGTAGATGAGCTCCCGGCCGTCGGCCAGCTCGGTGATGGTGCGCTTCACGCCGCCCCCTCTGCGATGATCAACTCTCCGGCCCTGTCGGCCAGCTCCCTGCGTGCCTCCTCGGGCAGCCCCGCGTCGCTGATGACCACGTCGGCCTCCGTCAGCTCGGCGATGGTGCTGATGCCGACCGTGTTCCACTTGGTGTGGTCGGCCGGCACCACGAGCCGGTGCGCGGCGCTGACCAGCTCACGGTCGGTCTCGGACTCCAGCAGGTTGGGAGTGGTGAACCCGGCGCGCAGGCTCATCCCGTGCACCCCGAGGAAGAGCGTGTCGACGTGCAGGCGGCGGATCGCGGCCACCGCGACCGGGCCGACAAGCGCGTCGGAGGGGGTGCGCACGCCGCCGGTGAGCACGACCGTGCGGTCGGCGCGGGCGTTGCGGTGGAAGACGTCGGCCACCGGGATCGAGTTGGTGATCACGGTGAGCTCGGGCACGCCGATCAGATGGTGGGCCAGCGCCCAGGTGGTGGTGCCGGCGGACAGGGCGACCGCGGTGCCGGGGCGCACGAGCTGGGCCGCGCGGCGCGCGATGGCCTCCTTCTCCTGCTGCTGCCTGGCCGACTTGGCGGTGAAGCCGGGCTCCTCGGTGGAGCCGGGACCGACCGCGGTGGCGCCGCCGTGGACCTTCTCCAGCAGCCCCCGGTCGGCGAGCACCTCCAGGTCCCGGCGGATGGTCATGTCGGAGACGCCGAGCTCGCGCACGAGGTCGGCCACCCGGACACCGCCCTTGCTGCGCACGCGTTCGAGGATCGCCTGCTGGCGCTGCTGTGCGAGCACGCCCCCGCTCCTTCCAACAGATTCCACCAAATTATGACACGAATATGTTGGGGAATGTTAGGTAACCCCAGGCCTTGCCGGGAAGCCGGTGAAGAGGGACGTTGGGTTGGATCCCGTACCCCGACCACCGGGAGGTGACCGTATGGCCAGGCGCGCACGCAAAGGCAAGGCACGCAAGAAGAAGAAGGCCAACCACGGCAAGCGCCCCACCGCGCGCTGACGGACACCGCCGCCCGCCCGGCGGGCGGCGGGTCCTCGTTCACGCCGGCAGCCCGCTCAGCGCCTCGTCGATGCGCTCCTGCGGCAGCGCGAAGTCCTCCATCTCGCCCGACAGGTAGCGCTCGTACGCCGCCAGGTCGAAGTGGCCGTGCCCGCACAGCGCGGTCAGGATCACCTTCTCCTCCCCGCTCTCCTTGCAGCGCAGCGCCTCCGCGATGGTCTCGGCCAGCGCGTGCGTCGGCTCTGGTGCGGGCAGGATGCCCTCCGTCCTGGCGAAGCGCACCCCCGCCTCGAAACACTCCCTCTGCGAGCGGGTGACCGCCTCGAACATCCCCAGCTCGTACATGTGCGACAGCAGCGGCGACATGCCGTGGTAGCGCAGCCCGCCCGCGTGGATGGGGTCGGGCACGAAGTCGTGGCCCAGCGTGTGCATCTTCATCAGCGGGGTCAGGCCCGCCGTGTCGCCGAAGTCGTAAGCGTAGCGGCCGCGCGTGAACGACGGGCACGCCTCCGGCTCGACGGCCCGGATGACCGGGTCGATCTTCCCGGCCAGCTTCTCGCGCAGGAACGGGAAGACCAGGCCGCCGAAGTTCGACCCGCCGCCGGTGCAGCCGACGATGACGTCCGGCATCTCCTCCAGCTGCCCCAGCGCCTCCTCGCCGATCACCGTCTGGTGCATGAGCACGTGGTTGAGCACCGACCCGAGCGCGTACCGGGTGTCGTCGGCCGACGCGGCGACCTCGACCGCCTCGCTGATCGCGATGCCCAGGCTGCCGGGGGAGCCGGGGTACTCGGCCAGCACCTTGCTGCCGGCCTGCGTCACGGGCGACGGGCTGGCGTGCACGCTCGCCCCGTACACGCGCATCAGCGCCGAACGGTACGGCTTCTGGTCGTAGGAGGCCCGCACCATCCAGATCTCGCAGTCGAGGCCGAACTGGGCGCAGGCGAAGGCCAGCGAGCTGCCCCACTGCCCGGCGCCCGTCTCGGTGGTGAGCCTGCGCACGCCCTCCTGGGCGTTGTAGTACGCCTGCGGGACGGCCGTGTTCGGCTTGTGCGAGCCAGCCGGGGAGACGCCCTCGTACTTGTAGTAGATGCGCGCCGGCGTGCCCAGCGACTTCTCCAGGTTGCGGGCCCGCATAAGCGGGGTCGGCCGCCACAGCCGGTAGACGTCGAGCACTTCCTGGGGAATGGGCACGTACCGCTCCTGGCCGACCTCCTGACGGATGAGCTCCATCGGGAACAGCGGCGCCAGGTCATCGGGACCGATCGGCTGCCTGGTCGCCGGGTGCAGCGGCGGGGGAGGCGGGGCGGGCAGATCGGGAACGATGTTGTACCAGTTGCTGGGGATCATCGTCCCAGTCTGCTCCCGCCGCCGGTCACGATCCAGTCCCGTCAGGCGCGTCGCTCCGCGTCGACCTGGCGGCGCACCTCCGGCACGACCTCCTCGGCGAACCTGGTCAGCTGCTCCCGCTGGTCGCCCTCCGGCCACAGGATGAACGTGTCCATCCCGTAGGCCACCGCCAGGTCGGTCAGCTCGTCCACCCACTGCCCGGCCGGGCCCTTGAGGAAGCCCTCGCTCGGGCCTCCGGTGATGGTGCCGTTGACGTTGTAGAGCCTGCGCACGTCCCGCGGCCGGCGATCCGCCTTCTCCGCGGCCTCGTCGATGCGCGCCTGCAGCTCGGGCAGCCGCTCCGGCGGCGCCCACGACGAGGACGGCAGCCACCCGTCGGCGGCCCTGCCGGTGAGCGCGAGCGCCCGCGGCCCGCCGACGCCGAGCCAGATCTCCATCGGGTGCGCGGGCTCAGGCCCCGCCTGCGCGCCGCTGAGCCGGTAGTGCTCGCCGTCGAACCGCCGGTTGCGCTCGCCGCTCCAGATCGCCCTGACGACCGCGACGGCCTCCTCCAGCGCGCCGATCGCCTGCCCGGGCGTGCGCCGCGCTCCTCCGTACGCCTCGATCGCGTCCCAGAACGCCCCGGCGCCCAGCCCCAGCTCCACCCGGCCGCCGCTGAGCAAATCGAGGGTGGCCGCCGCCTTGGCGAGCACGGCCGGCTGCCGCATCGGCAGGCTGGCCACGTCAGGGAACACCCGCACCCGCTCGGTGGCCGTGGCGATCACGCTCAGCAGCGTCCAGGTCTCCACGTAGCGCCGCTGGTACGGGTGATCCTGCACACCGATCAGGTCCAGCCCCAGTTCGTCGGCCAGCCGCGCGTACTCGACCAGCGGATCATCGGCATAGGGCACCAGGAAGTAGCCGAACTCCAGCGGACGTCCATAATCAGCCATAACCGTCACCTACCCGTTCACGGCCCGGATCGCCAGCCGATCCGGATGGTCCGCCCGTACCACCACATCCGCGACCTCCTGCGGCCGCACCTCGCGCTCGTACCGCTCGTACGCCGGCAACCGCCACCGCTCCTCCGCGGGCGTGCGGCGCTCCAGCGCGCCCCGGGACAGCCACACGTGCACGGCCAGCTCGACCGGCAGCCCCCGGCCCAGCAGCAGCGTGCCGTCGAGCAGCAGCACCCCGCCGGGCGGCAGCGTCCGGTACGGCACGCGGTAGGCGCGGTCGGCCCCGCTGTCCCACAGCGCGGGCAGCACCCTCCCCGACCGCCCCGGCCCCAGCGGCTCCAGCACCTCGCGCAGCAGCGCCCCGGTGTCGAGCCACTCGTCGTAGAACACGTCCGGGTCCGTGCGCCCGAACTCCAGCCGCAGCGACGCGGGCCGCAGGAAGTCGTCCGCGGACACCCGCAGCACCTCCCGCCCGCGCACCCGCAACGGCCCCGCGAGCCGATCGGCCAGCTCACCCGGCCCGGCCGCCGGCGCCCCGTCGACCACCACCCGCACCCACGCCTCGCGCGGCCACCCCGCGACCCTGTCGGCGAGCTCCTCGGCCAGCGCCCCGGCCGAGATCGGTCGTACACCCATCACCCGAGCCTACGAGCCGCCCGCTCCAGGACGGCGGGCCTCACCGAGATCGCACTGGCTTCACCCCGGCCACTGACTACCTGGAGTCTTCGCGATCGTCCGAGAGTCGAGTGTCCCCGCCGGGGGCGCTTCCGCAGAACAGCTTCCAGAGATGGATGCTCATCACGACGAACAGGGCGACTCCGCCGAGCATGATGACGAGGGCGCAGAGCGCGTACGGATGGAAGATCACGGGGCCTCCTGCCGTCGTGCTGATCATAGGCGACCCGGGGTTCCATCAGACAACAGCAAGGCCCAGGCGGTGGGATCGTCTCCCTGGCCTGGGCCTTCGCATGTGGAGCGGACGACGGGAATCGAACCCGCGTAGCTAGTTTGGAAGACTAGGGCTCTACCATTGAGCTACGTCCGCGCGAACCGGTCGAAGTCTGGTCTAGACTGCATCCGGTCGTCAGGGCGTAAGCGTACCGGAGTCCCGGAGCGCGTGCGTACCCCGGCGCCACGGGGCGTGGCGCAGCTTGGCAGCGCGCTTGCTTTGGGAGCAAGAAGTCGCAGGTTCAAATCCTGTCGCCCCGACCAGCCTGAAAGCCGCTTCCTGAGACCGGGGGCGACCGGCGGAGCCGGCCGTCACAGGTTCTCGGACGACCCTGTGCCGGGACGCCTGGCCCGGGTCGTAGGAGGTCGGGTGGTGTGCTCGTCCGCCGCGGCCTGAGAGGCCGGTCCGGAGTCGCGTGGTTCGCCCGGTGCGGCACAATGCCCCTGTGATACGCACTTCCTCCTTGGCCGCCGGCGCGGCCGCGGTGTTCGTGGTGACCGCCTTCGTCGTGGAAGGGCGAGGGCTGGTGGCGTTCCTCTGCGTGATGGCGCTGCTCTGCCTGGGCGCGTGGTTCTTCCTGGACCGCCGCGGCTCCTAGGGCCGGTCTGTCAGGGGCCGGCGTGGAAGAGCGCCCAGACGGCCTTGCCGCCGCGCCTCAGCGGGTCCCAGCCCCAGCACTGGCTGTACGTCTCCACGATGTAGAGCCCGCGGCCGTTCTCCGAGATGAAGTCGGGCTCCTTGCGCCGCGGCACGTCGTCGCTGGGGTCGGCGACCGCCAGCAGCACGTGCGGCGCCACCCTCATCAGCAGCAGGGTGATCTCGTTGCTGCCGTGCGCGTACATGCCGTACCTGACGGCGTTCGTGACAAGCTCGGAGACCACGAGGGCGGCGTCGTCGCCCAGCTCGGACAGGCCCCAGCGGGCGAGGGTGGAGCGGGTGACGTCTCTGGCCGTCTTGACCGAGTCGGCCTGGAACGGGAGGGGGCACGCGGTGGTGTACGGCTTGGCCGACGTGAGCAACTGGTCGAACCCCACCTCACGGGTGATCTGGAGGCAGTCGGCAGTGGCCAGAGGATCCTCCACCATCCCGCCGTTACCTCCCAGTTGCCATCGGCTTAGTGCATGTTTGGCCCAAAATGCACTAAGCCATCATGGGTCACGACCGGGCGTCGCTGCAAGACCCGAATGCACGTGCATTCGCAAGGTGCAGCAGCATGGTCGATGTACCGGAACATATCCGAATCGGACACCGAGCTGAGACCTTGTCATACCCGGCGATGTGGTGTCACTGTGTGGTGCGGACCTTGATAGGAGGCAAAGTGACGCAGAACCAGCCGGGTTCCGGCCCTACGGCGCTGCGCATCCTTCTGGGCTCCCAACTCCGCAAGCTCAGGGAGAGCAAGGGCGTCACCCGCGAGGAGGCGGGGCACCTCATCAGAGGCTCCGAATCCAAGATCAGCCGCATGGAGCTCGGCCGGGTCGGCTTCAAGGAGCGTGACGTCGCCGACCTGCTGACGCTGTACGGGGTGACCGACGACCAGGCGCGCGGCGCCGTGCTCGACCTGGTGGCCACGGCCAACGAGCCGGGCTGGTGGCACCGCTTCAACGACATCCTCCCCACCTGGTTCCAGGCGTACGTCGGCCTCGAAGAGGCGGCCGCCCGGATCAGGACGTACGAGGTCCAGTTCGTCCCCGGCCTGCTCCAGACCAAGGAGTACGCGCGCGCGGTCGTCACCGCCGGTTCCGCCGGGCTCAGCCCCGACGAGATCTCCCGGCGCGTCGACCTGCGATTGGAACGTCAGCGGCTGTTCGACAAGCCCGACGGCCCGGTGTTCTGGGCGGTCATCGACGAGGCCGCGCTGCGCCGGCCCATCGGCGGCGCCGAGGTCATGCGCGCCCAGATCGAGCATCTGATCGATCTGATGCGCCAGCCGAGCATCACGATTCAGGTCATGCCGTTCAGCTTCGGCGGTCACAGCGCGGAGGGCGGCGCGTTCGCCATCTTGCGCTTCCCGGACAACGACCTGCCCGACGTCATCTACGTCGAGCAGCTCGCCGGCGCCCTCTACCTGGACAAGCGTGAGGACGTCGATCGTTACACCGAGGTCATGGAACGGTTGTGCGCCGTCAGCACCACGCCTGACGAGACTGTGGAGCTGCTGCGCGCCATCGCGGATGAGTTCTGAGAGCTGCTGGGTCTGCCCTAGACTGACCATGGCGCTTGGATGCCGCCGTTGCGGAGCATGCCCAGCACCGATTACGTGGGCGCGGCGCGCGAGCCGTACCGAATGGACGCGCCTGCGAACACTCGAAGCTTGATCAAGGAGACCACCCCGTGAAGACCGCTGTCGAGGAGCTCAGCCCGACCCGGGTGAAGCTCACTGTCGAGGTGCCGTTCGACGAGCTGCGCCCGAGCATGGATGCGGCGTACAAGAAGGTCGCGCAGCAGGTGCGGGTCCCCGGGTTCCGCCCTGGCAAGGTCCCGGCGCGCATCATCGAGCAGCGCTTCGGCCGGGCGGTCGTCCTGGAGGAGACCCTCAACGAAGCGGTGCCCAAGCTCTACGGCCAGGCCGTCGACGAGGTCGACGTGTTCCCGGTCAGCCAGCCGGACATCGAGGTCACGAAGATCGAGGACGGTGAGCAGATCGAGTTCACCGCCGAGGTCGACATCCGTCCCAACTTCGACGTCCCCGACTACCAGGGCGTCGAGATCACCGTCGACTCCGCCGAGGTCGCCGACTCCGACGTCGACGAGCAGCTCGACGCGCTCCGCCAGCGTTTCGCCACGCTGACCGGCGTCGAGCGCCCGGCCGCCGTCGGCGACTACGTCGTCATGGACCTGCGGGCCGAGATCGACGGCGAGAACATCGAGGAGCAGCAGGCCAGCGAGGTCTCCTACGAGGTGGGCGCCGGTTCCGTGCTCCAGGGCCTCGACGACGCCCTCGTGGGCATGTCCGCCGACGAGGAGAAGAGCTTCCGCACCGAGCTCGTCGGCGGTGAGAACGCCGGCCAGGAGGCCGACGTCATCATCAACGTCAAGTCGGTCAAGGAGAAGGTGCTTCCGGAGCTCGACGACGAGTTCGCGCAGCTCGCCAGCGAGTTCGACACGCTCGACGAGCTCAAGGGCAGCATCCGCGAGCAGGTCCGCCGCACCAAGCTCATCGACCAGGTGGTGCAGGCCCGCGACAAGGCGCTCGACACGCTCCTGGAGAAGATCGACGTCCCGATCCCCGAGAGCGCGCTCAAGGCCGAGATCGACGCCCGCAAGCACAACCTCGAGCACCAGATCGCCGAGAGCGGCCTGAGCCGCGACGCCTACTTCCGGCTCTACCAGACGACCGAGGAGGAGCGCTTCGCCGAGTTCGAGACCGCCTCGGCCCGCGCCATCAAGGTCGGCTTCGTGCTCGACAAGATCGTCAAGGCTGAGGAGCTCGGCGTCTCCGAGCAGGAGCTGACCAACTTCGTGGTCCGCCGCGCCATGGAGATGGGCGTCCAGCCCAACCAGCTGGCCCAGCACCTCGCCGACAACGACCAGCTGACGCTGGCCATGGTCGAGATCGTCCGCGACAAGGCCAAGGCCGTGCTCGGCGATGCCGCCAAAGTCGTCGACAGCGAGGGCGGCGAGGTCGACCTCAAGGCCATCTACACCGAGATCAACGGCGAAGAGGCCTCCGAGGAGCCGGCTGAGGAGTCCGAGGAGCAGAAGGCCGAGGCGTAGCCACGCACACGCCCGTCCGGAGCCTCCGGCCGGCCCGATGTCGCGGGCGGGCCGGAGGCTTCGTGCGTTCCCGGCGGCATGCGCCGTCAGCGAACACCCCGTGGACCGGGCATGACCTGTGGGCAGCGCGCGTTAGGGTCACAAGCAAAGCCCATCGATTACGACGCATCGGAAGGTGAAGCTGTGAGCAGCCCGCCGACCTTCTTCCAGCCTGAGTCGCGAGGCCGTGAAAACGGCTCGGCCTTCCGGCTTGAGGATCAGCTTTACCAGCGCCTGCTGCGCGAGCGCATCATCGTGCTCGGTCAGGAGGTCAACGACGAGATCGCCAACCGGATCTGCGCCGAGCTGCTGCTCCTGGCCGCTGACGATCCGGAGCGCGACATCACTCTCTACATCAACTCGCCGGGCGGCTCGGTCAGCGCCGGCATGGCGATCTACGACATGATGGAATACGTGCCCAACGACGTCTCCACGGTCGTCATGGGCATGGCCGCCTCGATGGGGCAGTTCCTGCTGTCGGCGGGCGCCAGGGGCAAGCGCTACTCGCTGCCGCACGCGCGGGTCATGATGCACCAGCCGTCCGGCGGCATCGGCGGCACGGCTGCCGACATCGCCATCCAGGCCGAGCAGATGCTCTACGTGAAGAAGATGCTGGCCGAGCGGATCGCCGCCCACACCGGGCAGCCGCTCGAGGTCATCGAGCGCGACTCCGATCGCGACCGCTGGTTCACGGCCGACGAGGCCAAGGACTACGGCTTCATCGACCACGTCGTGCGCAGCGCTCGGCAGGTGCCCTCGCAGGGCCCCGTCTCCTAGGGGGAGCAAGTGAACATCCAGAGCCGTTACGTTCTCCCCTCCTTCGTCGAACGCACGTCCTACGGCGTGAAGGAGATGAACCCGTACAACAAGCTTTTCGAGGACCGCATCATCTTCCTCGGAGTGCAGATCGACGACGCGTCGGCCAACGACGTCATGGCCCAGCTGCTGACGCTGGAGTCGCTCGATCCCGACCGTGACATCAGCATCTACATCAACTCGCCCGGCGGGTCCTTCACCGCCATGACGGCGATCTACGACACGATGCAGTTCGTCCGGCCGGAAATCCAGACCGTCTGCCTCGGCCAGGCCGCCTCCGCCGCGGCTGTGCTGCTGGCCGGCGGCACGCCGGGCAAGCGGTTCGCGCTGCCCAACGCCCGGATGCTGATCCACCAGCCGTCCACCGAGGGCGGCGGCCAGGGCAGCGACATCGAGATCCAGGCCAGGGAGATCCTCCGCATGCGCTCGCTCCTCGAGGAGATCGTGGCGCGGCATGCCGGACGGTCCGCCGCCGAGGTCCGAAAGGACATCGAACGCGACAAAATTCTCAACGCCGATGAGGCGAAGGCGTATGGTCTGATCGATGACATAATCCCGTCAAGGAAGAAGCGAGCTCAGCCCGTAGCTTCCTAGACGAGACGTGAGGCACCGGAGCGCTGCCCAAGAGGGCACGTTCCGGTGCGACTCGCCGCTAGGGGGCTCACTGAGGGCCCAGAAGACGGTAACGTCGAAACCTGAGCGGTTCGGACCGGGTCCGGAGGATACGGATCGCGGAGAGCAGGGCGGTCCCACGCAAAGGAGTATCTGGGGTGGCACGCATCGGCGACGGGGGAGACCTGCTGAAGTGCTCGTTCTGTGGAAAGAGCCAGAAGCAAGTCAAGAAGCTCATCGCCGGTCCAGGCGTCTACATCTGCGATGAGTGCATCGATCTCTGCAACGAGATCATCGAGGAGGAGCTCTCCGAGTCCTCCGAGCTCAAGTGGGACAACCTGCCCAAGCCGAGGGAGATCTACGAGTTCCTCGACGCCTACGTCATCGGTCAGGACAAGGCGAAGAAGGCGCTCTCGGTGGCGGTCTACAACCACTACAAGCGGGTGCAGTCCGGCGACCGGGGCAGAGACGACGGCCTTGAGCTGGCCAAGAGCAACATCTTGCTGCTCGGACCGACAGGCTCGGGCAAGACGCTGCTCGCGCAGACCCTGGCGAAGATGCTCAACGTGCCCTTCGCCATCGCCGACGCGACGGCCCTCACCGAGGCCGGCTACGTCGGCGAGGATGTCGAGAACATCCTTCTGAAGCTCATCCAGGCCGCCGACTACGACGTCAAGAAGGCCGAGACCGGCATCATCTACATCGACGAGGTCGACAAGATCGCCCGCAAGAGCGAAAACCCGTCGATAACGCGTGACGTCTCCGGCGAGGGCGTGCAGCAGGCGCTGCTGAAGATCCTCGAAGGCACGACGGCCTCGGTGCCGCCGCAGGGCGGCCGCAAGCACCCGCACCAGGAGTTCATCCAGATCGACACCACCAACGTGCTGTTCATCTGCGGTGGCGCGTTCGCCGGCCTCGAAAAGATCATCGAGTCGCGGGTCGGTCAGAAGGGCATCGGCTTCAACGCCATCATCCGGTCGAAGGAAGAGGCCGACACGGCCGACATCTTCGCCGACGTGATGCCCGAGGACCTGCTGAAGTTCGGCATGATCCCCGAGTTCGTCGGGCGCCTGCCGGTCATCACCTCGGTCCACAACCTCGACCGCGAGGCCCTCATCCAGATCCTCACCGAGCCGCGCAACGCGCTGGTCAAGCAGTACCGCAAGCTGCTCGAACTCGACGGGGTGGAGCTGGAGTTCACCGACGGCGCCCTGGAGGCCATCGCCGACCAGGCCATCCTGCGCGGCACCGGCGCCCGCGGGTTGCGCGCGATCCTGGAGGAGGTGCTCCAGTCCGTCATGTACGAGGTGCCTTCCAGGCAGGACGTCGCCCGGGTCGTCATCACCCGCGAGTCCGTGCTCGAACACGCGATCCCGACCCTCGTACCCCGCGACCAGCTCGCCGCCAAGCAGCAACGCACTCCACGAGAGAAGTCGGCCTGAGCCTCCCAGGCAAGGCCAGCGCCCCGTGGACACCCTCCATGGGGCGTTTCCCTTTCCCGTCTCCCTAGAATTGGTCACCGTGACAACGCCAGAGCTGCCCACCCAGTACACCCCGGCCGACGTCGAGACCCGCAGCTACGAGCGATGGGTAACCGAAGGCTACTTCCACGCCGACCCGGGCAGCTCGCGCACGCCTTACAGCATCGTCCTGCCGCCGCCCAACGTCACCGGCTCGCTCCACATCGGCCACGCGCTCGACCACTCGGTCCAGGACGCGCTGACCCGCCGCGCCCGGATGCGCGGCCACGAGACGCTCTGGCTGCCCGGCATGGACCACGCCGGCATCGCCACCCAGAACGTCGTCGAGCGTGAGCTCGCCAAGCAGGGCATGTCCCGCCACGACCTGGGCCGCGAGGCGTTCGTCGAGCGGGTCTGGGAGTGGAAGGAAGAGTCCGGCGGCAAGATCCTCGGCCAGATGCGCAAGCTCGGCGACGGCGTCGACTGGTCGCGCGAGCGCTTCACCATGGACGAGGGCCTCTCGCGGGCCGTCCTCACCATGTTCAAGAAGCTGTACGACGACGGGCTGGTCTACCGCGCCGAGCGCATCATCAACTGGTGCCCGCGCTGCCTGACGGCGCTGTCCGACATCGAGGTGGAGCACAGCGAGGACGACGGCGAGCTGGTCTCGATCCGCTACTCCGACGAGATCGTGGTGGCCACCACCCGGGCCGAGACGATGCTCGGCGACACCGCCGTGGCCGTCCACCCGTCCGACGAGCGCTACGCGCACCTCGTCGGCACGACCGTCGAGCTGCCGCTGACCGGCCGCCGCATCCCCGTCGTGGCCGACGAGCACGTCGACCCCGAGTTCGGCACCGGCGCGGTCAAGGTCACCCCCGCCCACGACCCCAACGACTTCGAGATCGGCCGCCGCCACTCGCTGCCGTCCATGACCGTCATGGACGAGCGCGGCGTCATCACCGCCCACGGCCCGTTCCAGGGCCTCGACCGGTTCGAGGCGCGCCCGGCCGTGGTCGCCGCGCTGCGCGCCGAGGGCCGCATCGTCGAGGAGAAGCGCCCGTACGTCCACTCGGTCGGCCACTGCTCGCGCTGCAAGACCGTGGTCGAGCCGAGGCTGTCGCTGCAGTGGTTCGTCAACGTGGGCCCGCTGGCCAAGGAGGCCGGCGACGCGGTGCGTGACGGCCGCACCAGCATCCACCCGCCGGAGATGGCCAAGCGCTACTTCGACTGGGTCGACGACATGCACGACTGGTGCATCTCCCGCCAGCTCTGGTGGGGCCACCGCATCCCGGTCTGGTACGGCCCCAACGGCGAGGTCGTCTGCGTCGGTCCCGACGAGACCCCGCCCGAGGGCTACATCCAGGACCCTGACGTCCTCGACACCTGGTTCTCCTCCGGGCTGTGGCCGTTCTCCACCCTGGGCTGGCCCGAGCGCACCCCCGAGCTGGAGCGCTTCTACCCGACCTCCGTCCTGGTGACGGGCTACGACATCCTGTTCTTCTGGGTCGCCCGGATGATGATGTTCGGCCTGTACGCGATGGACGGCGAGCCGCCGTTCCGCGTCGTCGCCCTGCACGGCATGGTTCGCGACCAGTACGGCAAGAAGATGTCGAAGTCGTTCGGCAACGTCGTCGACCCGCTCGACTGGATCGAGCGCTTCGGCGCCGACGCCACCCGCTTCACGCTCCTGCGCGGCGCCAACCCCGGCGCCGACGTGGCGATCAGCGAGGAATGGGCGGCCGGCTCGCGCAACTTCTGCAACAAGATCTGGAACGCGACCCGCTTCGCGCTGATGAACGGCGCCGCCGTGGGCCCGCTCGACGACGCCCAGCTCACCGCGGCGGACCGGTGGATCCTCTCCCGGCTGCAGAGCGTCATCACGGCGGCCGACGCCGCCCTTGAGGACTACGAGTTCGCCAAGGCCTCCGAGCTGCTCTACCACTTCGCCTGGGACGAGGTCTGCGACTGGTACCTGGAGCTGGCCAAGATCCAGCTCGGTGAGGGCCTCGACCACACCCGGCTGGTGCTCGGCCAGGTGCTCGACGCGCTGCTGCGGCTGCTCCATCCGCTGGTGCCGTTCGTCTCCGAGGAGCTGTGGCGGGCCTTGACCGGCGCCGAGTCCATCGTCGTCGCCCCCTGGCCCCAGGCCGACCCCCGCTACGCCGATCCGCGGGCGGAGGCGGAGGTCGCCGCCCTCCAGGAGGTCGTCACGGAGGTCCGCAGGTTCCGCTCCGATCAGGGTCTCAAGCCCGGCCAGAAGGTGGCCGCCAGGTTGGGGCTGGCCGGCAGCGCCGTGGAGCGGCAGGAGGCGGCGATCCGCTCGCTGCTCCGCCTCACCGAGCCGGCTGAGACGTTCTCGGCGACGGCCCGGCTGACCGTGGGCGGCGTGACCGTGGAGATCGACACCGCCGGCGCCATCGACGTGGCCGCCGAGCGCAAGCGCCTGGAGAAGGACCTCGCGGTCGCGCGCAAGGAGGCTGCTCAGGCGGCCGCCAAGCTGGGCAACGAGCAGTTCATGGCCAAGGCGCCCGACGAGGTCGTGGCAAAGGTCCGGGCGCGTGCCGACCAGGCCGAGGCCGACATCGCGCGCCTCGAAGGGCAGCTCGCCGCTCTGGGGGTTTGAGCCATACGGACGAGGGGAAGGCCTATTCGTTACCGAGAACAGGTCTTCCGACCCCGCAGGGGCTGCTAGAGTTTTCTGTGTGGGGCGGAGCTCGCCCCGACAACCCAACTGATGGCCCGGGGCTTCCGGTCTGGTTCGATGCGCGTCATTGGACAGAGGCTGAAAGTTCAGGTAAGTTAGAAGGGTTGCCTCGGAAGAGGCGTCCGGAAGATCCCGGAATCAGGCGGTTTGCGAAAATCGTCCGGATCTGGTAAACTTCGGAAGACGAAACGAATGAACGCCTCTTCGGCGGGGGCCGCTGGTCGGGTCTTGCCGGGGTGTACGCGTCCGTTTCTTGAGAACTCAACAGTGTGTTAAAAGCCAGTGC
>NZ_JBFAPV010000026.1:0-60862 GCF_040676925.1 Nonomuraea sp. NPDC049486 | reverse complement strand
GACGTGCGGCGATCCGGGGTCCTCGGCACCCGACGATCATCCCATCCAGCGGATGCCGCTCACGCCAGCGTGATCACACACTTCTGAATGCTTACGCTTGCCTTGCATTAGCGGACATATCGGACAATTCGTGCAGTTACATTCTATAAACGCTTAATTTAAGCAATAGCAACGCTAATGCATAGCAAAATGGAAGGATGACCGTTTGCTCACCCAGAGTGACGGGAATATCACTTACCGGATGAGTCTTCAGCATCATCCGGGGACCTTTCTTGGACCTTAAGAAAGGTCCCGAGTACGGGGCAATCGAACCTTTAGGGGGAAAACGCAATGCCCAAGCTCAAGAGTGTTCTCGCGGGCCTCGCCCTCAGCACCGCCGTGACAGGTGGCGTCGTGGTCGCGGGCGCGACCATGACCACCACCAGCGCAGCTGCCGCCACTCAGGTCAGCGCGGGCACGTCGGTCCTGACCGGCGGGCACTGCGGCCACCGCTGCTGGTGGCGCAAGCACCACCGCAAGCAAGTCCGGGTCATCGTCGAGAACTTCAACATCAACCGGAACCCGAACGAGCACCGGCGCCACCACCGGAACTGGGGCTGGGACGACCTCGACTGACATCGACAACCTCGCCGGCCGTCGCATGGCGCAGCCAGTGGATGACACGTCGGCTAGTGATCAATCGTCGTTGACGGCGCAGGAATGAGTGCTCGTTCTCATTGAGGATCGGTTCGGGGCCCCTTTTCTGGGGATACGGTTTCCGCTCTGTGGTGAATTCCGGGCTCTCTCGGGGGCGGGTCGCGTTCTATGGCGCGGCCCGTCCTGAGTTTTCCTTTCTCGTCTCCACGGCAACTTCGAGGGCTCCGCCGGCACTGGCGCCGGGGGAGCCCTCTCCTTTTGTCGTGCACGGGCGCATTCCCGGAGGCGGGGATTTCGGCATGTCCCTTGCCGGGCGGTCTCACGGGAGCGCTGAGAGCCCTTGTGACGCCCCGATGCGAACTTGGCTGAGGGGTGCGCAGGGGACATGAAAGAGCCCGTATCCATCGGTGCGGCCTTTCGTGAGAAGGGCCGCACCGATGGATACGGGCGTCGGCGGTGCGCGGGAGCTCGGCGCCTGGGCGGACTCCAGGAGCGGATCCTGAGAGCTCGGAAGCCCCGGCCGTCCATGGGGCGACGCAATGAGGGCCCCGCCGGCGCCATTGCCGGCGGAGCCCTCGAAGTTGCCGCGGAGACGAGAAGGAAATCTCAGAACAGGCCGCGCCATCGCACACGGCCTGTCCCGAGAGCCCGGAATTCACTACGAGCCGGGAAACCACATCCCTGGAAAGGGACCGGACGACCATCAATGAAAACGAGCGCTCATCCCATCCGCACCCGGCGGTCGGCGAGGTGGCTCGCCTTAGTTGATGAGGTTGCTGTGGTGACGGCGGTGGTGGTGACGGTCGTGGCGGCGCAGCTTGTTCTCGTTGAAGTTGAAGTTCCGGACCACGACGCAGATGTGCTTGTTCTTGCTGCGACGGCCCCAGCCGCCGCCGTGGTGGTGGCCGCACCTGTGGCGGTTGCCGAAGGTGTGGCCCCCGAAGAAGCCGAAGCCGAGGCCGTTGTTGAAGCCGAAGCCGTCGTTGAAGCCGTCACCGAAGCCGTCGTCGGTGACGACGGGCGCGGTGGTCGGCATGGCGGCGGCGGCGGTCGCACCTCCGGCAACCAGGCCGCCGGTAAGCGCGGTGCTGACGGCGAGGCCCGCGATAACACTCTTGAGCTTGGGCATTGCGTTTTCCCCCTAAAGGACGGATTGCCCCGTTCTCGACGATCTGGACGGCTACTAATGAGTCATCCTGCTGAATGTCATTTCCGGCCTGTGGCCTATGAAACGGAGTTCGCCCTATTTTGCTATGCAATAACAATCTTATTGCTCGCCTTGTAGATCTATCTCGCAAAATGGCACGATATGTCCGATTCGGGCGGAAATGTGGGCGGCTCCACAGGGTGGAACACCGTCTTTCCGGCCTGTTCTCCCGCAATGAATTCCCTGCGGAAAAGGGCAGGCCGGAGCGCCCCGTAAATACTGCTCCGAAAAAGCGAGAACGCGCGAGCCGTGCCATGTTCGCGCTGAAACGGCGGCACCCAGCGAGCGAATTATCGCGGGGCGCTTCCATGACCGGCGTCAACCGGAGGAGGCATGTGACGGGCTCCTCCGGCGCATGCCGTGGATGTGGCGCCATGTGCCGCGTCGTCGACCCTGACCGTTCGTCACGATGAGTGCCGTTGACATCACGCTGGGTGCCGCTGCTCTCATGTTTTCCGGCGATGGCCGCCATAAACGGCATGTGGTGGCTTTTGCCATGTTCTCGGCGTATCAAAAGATCGATTAGATCCCTAAACACGAAAAATCGGGATCTGTCCGGTCAGCGGGTGTCGATCCGCCTCAGGTAGTACGCGTGGCTGAACCCGAGCCGGTCCGCGTCGACCCCCCGCACCTTCCGCCACCTGCCGAACTTCCGGCAGCTCCCCCACGTGTAGTCGCCCGGGTAGAGCTTGTCCACGATCCGGTACCGGGTCCCAGGCCCCCCGCGCACGTTGAGTCTCGTCTCGATCCGGCGCACCGCGTACCTGCACCGCTTCGGCGCCCGCCCGTCCCCGTCCCGCGCTTCTCCGACGGCGGCGGCCACCGTCGGGGCCGGCCCCCGGGCGGACCCCGCCGTGCCGGTCGCGAACCCGCCGCCCGCCACGACCGCGACCGCGAGCACCACCGCGACACGGCTGAACCTCATCACGTTTCCCCTGTCCGTATCGTTGGACGTACGCGGCTGATGTCCTGCGGCGCGAGGCGAAAACGCGTCTGTACGGAATGCAGACCGCCCCTAAGCAGGATGGTTATGAGGAGGAGCCATGGCAGAGCCGGTCCCGCACTGGCCGGGACGGATGATCGGGCCCGTGCACGTCAGATCGACCCCGCAGGGCGCCCCCGAGCAGGCGGTGTTCGTGCACGGCCTGGCCGGCTCCGCGACCAACTGGACCGACCTGATGGACGAGCTGAAGGACGTCGTCACCGGTCACGCCGTCGACCTGCCCGGATCCGGATGCTCGCCCGCCGCCTCCGACGGCGACTACGGCGTCCCCGCGCACGCCCGCGCGGTCATCGGCGTCCTGGAGCACACCGGCCCGGCCCACCTGTTCGGCAACTCGCTCGGCGGCGCGGTCTCCGTGCGGGTCGCCGCCACCCGCCCCGACCTGGTGCGCTCCCTCACACTCGTCTCGCCCGCGCTGCCCGACCTGATCCCCAGGTACGGCCCGGTCCGGGTCGCGGCGGCCGCCACGCCCTGGGTGGGGGAGTGGCTGGCGGGCAGGCTCAAGCTGCTCCCGGCGGAGCGCCGGGTCGAGGCCACGTTCGCCATGGTCTGGGCGAACGCGCGGGCGATCCATCCGGTACGGCTGAGTGAGGCGGTCGAGGAGCTGCGCCGCCGCGACGACCTGCCGCACACCATCGCCGCCATGCTCGGCTCGGCCCGCGGCATCGTGGCCGAATACCTGCGCCGTGGCCCGCAGTCGCTGTGGCGGCTGGCCGCCAGGGTCGAGGCGCCCACGCTGATCATCCACGGCAGGCACGACCGGCTCGTGAGGCCCGCCATGGCCGCCCGGGCGGCGCGCACGTTCCGCCAGGTGAGGCTGGTTCTGCTGCCCGGATCCGGGCACGTGGCGATGATGGAGCAGCCCCGTCTCGTCGCGCTGGAGACGCGTCGTCTGATCGGTGAGACGCGATTGGGGAATGCCCCACTGCCCGGCTAGGTTTCAAAGGGAGATAAGACCCCTGGAACGGGAGCGTAGAAAGTGTCGTTGCCACCGCTGGTCGAGCCGGCTGACGAGCTGACCGTTGACGAAGTGCGCCGCTACTCGCGCCACCTGATCATCCCCGACGTGGGGATGGCCGGGCAGAAGCGGCTGAAGAACGCCAAGGTGCTGTGTGTGGGCGCCGGCGGCCTCGGTTCGCCCGCGCTGCTGTATCTCGCCGCGGCGGGCGTCGGCACGCTCGGCATCATCGACTTCGACGTCGTCGACGATTCCAACCTGCAGCGCCAGGTCATCCACGGCCAGGCCGATGTCGGCCGGCCCAAGGCCGAGAGCGCCGCCGACTCCGTGCGCGCCATCAACCCGCTGATCGACGTGGTGATCCACAACACCACGCTCACCACCGAGAACGTCATGGAGATCTTCTCCCAGTACGATCTCATCCTCGACGGCACCGACAACTTCGCCACCCGCTACATGGTGAACGACGCCGCGGTGCTGCTGGGCAAGCCGTACGTGTGGGGCTCGATCTACCGCTTCGACGGTCAGGCCAGCGTCTTCTGGGCCGAGCAGGGCCCCTGCTACCGCTGCCTCTACCCGGAGCCCCCGCCTCCCGGCATGGTCCCGTCCTGCGCCGAGGGCGGCGTGCTCGGCGTGCTGTGCGCGTCGGTCGGCTCCATCCAGGTCAACGAGGCCATCAAGCTGATCACCGGCATCGGCGAGCCGCTGGTGGGCCGGCTGATGATCTACGACGCCCTGGAGATGAAGTACCGCGACGTCAAGGTCCGCAAGGACCCCGAGTGCGTCCTGTGCGGCAAGAACCCGACGGTCACCGAGCTGCTCGAAGACTACGAGGCGTTCTGCGGCGCGCTGTCCGACGAGGCCGCCGAGGCGGTCTCCGGCTCCACCATCACCGCCCGCGAGCTCAAGGCCATGCAGGACAACGGCGACGGGATCTTCCTCGTCGACGTCCGCGAGCCCAACGAGTACGAGATCGTGAGCATCCCCGGCGCCACGCTGATCCCCAAGGGTGAGTTCCTCAACGGCTCCGCCCTGGAGAAGCTGCCGCAGGACAAGCGCATCGTGCTCCACTGCAAGTCGGGCGCCCGCTCCGCCGAGGCCCTGGCGGTCGTCAAGGACGCCGGGTTCTCCGACGCCGTCCACGTCGGCGGCGGCGTGCTGAGCTGGATCAAGACCGTCGACCCGAGCCTGCCGGAGTACTAGACCGGCGGTCCGGTTTCTGCGGATGGCGGAGGGTCGGCCGCATTAAGGTCGATCCTGTGGACAACGCTCGCCTCTGGCCCATCCTGGTGGTGGCCTCCGCGCTGACCTCGGTCTGCGCGGTGGCCGCCGGGGTCGCGGCGAGCTCGGTGAGCTCGGAGCTCACCCGCGGCCCGACGGCCGCCGAGCTCAGGGCGGCCTCCCAGCGCGAGGTCGCCGAGCGCTGGCGCACCTGGGACGCGGGCCGCGTCTTCCCCGCCACGCTGTCCTACTCCGCCGAGCAGGGCGGCAAGGAGCGGGCCCGCAGGCTGGGCATCTCACCGACGACCGGCTGCGCCGGCGCGGTCGACGCCGTGGCCGTCCCCGCGCTGACGGAGTCGGGGTGCCGCGCCGTGCTGCGCGCCACGTACATCGACGCCCTGCGCGGCGTGCTCGTCACCATCGGCGTCGTCGCCCTGCCCGACGCGGCGCGCGCCGCCCGGGCCAAGTCCGCGTTCCCCGCCGGCGGCGAGCCGGTTCCCGGCCTGCTCCCGCTGGCCTTCCGCGGCACGGTGGCCGACCGGTTCGCGCCGGCGGTGCGCCAGCGGGGCTCGGTACGCCAGTCCGGGCCGTACCTGGTGCTGACCACGGCCGGTCAGGTGGACGGACGGCCCGGTGGCGCGGCCGAGCAGCGGCCGGCCGTCTTCGCCTTCGCCACCGAGATCTCCGAGCGCGTCCTCGCCGAACTGACCATGCCGCGGATGCCCGACTGCGCCTCCGAGGACTGGCAGTGCTGACCCGCCGCCCGCGTACCTCGCGCCCCGGCAGAGGCGGGCGCGGGCAGGCCGCGCTGACCGGGACGCTGGCGGTGGCCGGGGTGCTGTTGCTCGACGCGGCGCCCGCGGTGGCCGACGAGGTGCGGGCCAGTCAGGAGCGGGTCATCAAGACACTCGACCTGCCCGCCGCCTGGGAGGTCAGCCGGGGCGCGGGCGTCACCGTGGCCGTGCTCGACTCTGGCGTCGACCCCGGCCACCGCGACCTGGCCGGCTCCGTGACCGTGGGCGAGGACTTCACCGAGGGCGCCAACGCGCCGGGGGTGGCGCCGCGTCGCCTGCACGGCACGTACATGGCGTCACTGATCGCCGGCCACGGTCACGGCCCCGGCGGCGCCGACGGGATCATCGGCGTGGCCCCGGAGTCCGAGGTGCTGTCGGTACGGGTGATCCTGGAGGACGAGGAGCCGGGGTTCCGGACGTTCAACGTCGACCCGAGGTTCGAGGACGTGGTGGCCAGGGGCATCCGCTACGCGGTCGACCAAGGCGCCGACGTCATCAACCTGTCCATCTCGAAGGAACTGGCCAGCAAGGCCGACCGGGCCGCGGTCCGCTACGCCATCGGCAAGGGCGTCGTGCTGGTCGCCGCGGCCGGCAACGAGGGCACCCGCAAGGTGGCGGGGGCGGCACCGTACTCCTACCCGGCGGCCTTCCCCGGTGTGGTGGCGGTCGGCGCGGCCGACGCGGGCCTGCGGCGGGCGGCCTTCTCCAACGGGAACGCCTCGGTGCTGGTGGCCGCGCCCGGCGTCGACATCATGGGCGCGGGTCCCGGCGACGAGTACTGGACGGGCCGGGGCACCTCGCAGGCGACCGCCCTGGTCTCCGGCGTCGCGGCTCTCGTCAGGGCGAAATACCCGAAGATGTCGCCGCCGCTCGTGGCCCGCGCCCTCGCCGCCGGGGCCGTCGACAGCCCGCCCACCGGCTACGACACCGGCACCGGCTTCGGCGTCGTCAACGCCGCCAGGGCGCTGGCCGAGGCGGCCAAGCTCGCCGGGCACACCGAGGCCGCGCCCGCCGCGCTGGCGCACGACCCCGACCGGCCGCTCGGCGGCGGTGCCGCGGGCCCGGTCAAGGTCGTCCACAGGGACGAGCGGCGCGTCGTGCTGCACGCGGCGATCGCGGTGGCGTCGGCCGGAGGCGCGGTCGGCTCGGTGGCGGTCATCCTCGCCTTGGTGAGGAGGGTGCGACGAGCGCACAATGACCAAGACGCATGATCCGCCCTGTTACGGGGACGAATGACACAGAAAGCCGAGCTTGGGAACGAGGCGGTGGTGAAGGCACGTAGGTCCACCACAGGGCTGCCGCGCGCCGCGGGGGACGCCACGCCGGGACGGAAGAACCCGCTCGGCGCCGGTACCGGCCGCAGGTCGCGGGTGCGCGACTGGTCGCCGGCGACCGGCCGGTCCATGTCCAGGCAGCGTGCCAGGCAACGGGCCGAGACCGACCAGTTGCAGCAGGGCGTCCGCTACCGGCGGGCGTTCGTGGCGCTGGTGGGCGTCATCGTGGCACTCTCGGCCGTCGTCGTGCTGCTCGGCACCGTGGGCCTGTTCAAGGAGACGCGCTCGCGCCCGCTGACCGCCGAGGAGCAGAACCGCTACAAGCAGGAGGAGATCGCCCGGCGCTGGCAGTCGTGGCCCACCACCGGCATCTTCCCCGAGGAGCTGAAGTACCTCGGCCTCGACCGCACCCAGCAGTACGCCAGGCGGGTCGGCATCGCCCCCGAGGCCAGGTGCCGCGACGCCGTGGACCCCGCGGTCGGCGCGATCCTGGCCGAGCACGGCTGCGTGAGCCTGCTGCGCGCCACGTACGTCGACCAGAGCTCCACCTTCGTCTTCACCATCGGCGTGGCCGTGCTCAAGGACCAGGAGGCCAGGGTCTCGGCCGGTGGGGACCTCACCCAGGACGACCGGGTGGGCGTGCTGCCCGTCGCCTTCCCCGGCACCGTGGCCGAGCGGTTCGGCGCCGAGCAGCGCCAGCGCACCGGCTGGGCCGGCGCCGGGCCCTACCTCGTCTTCACCACCGGCGGCTACGCCGACGGCCGCACCAGGGCCGCGATCCCGCCGGAGGAGGAGCTGCACAGCGAGCTCTGGCCGGCCGCCCGGTCGATCGGCAACCAGATCGCCTACTTCCTGGCGGATCCGCCCAAGGTCCCGCCGTGCACCCAGGGGAACGTGTGCTGACCGTCGTGCGCGCCCTGGTCGCCGCCCTTCTCCTGCTGCAGACCCCGGCGCACGCCGCGCCCATCCGCGACCGGCAGCAGTGGGTGCTCGACGCGCTCAACGTCGAGCAGGCGTGGCGGACCACCAAGGGCGCCGGCGTCACCGTGGCCGTCATCGACAGCGCGGTCGACCCCGACGTCAAGGAGCTGCGCGGCCGGGTCACCGTCGGCCCCGACATGAGCTCGGGCGCGGTGCGCCGCGAGGTGACCCCGGGCCGCCACGGCACCGCGATGGCGGGGCTCATCGCCGCCTCCGGCGCCGACGACGGCTACGTCGGCGTCGCGCCCGAGGTCCGCGTGCTGTCCCTGCCGCTGGCGGTGGCGGAGGACCCGGACCGGGTGGACCCGCCGCTGGCCGACGACCGCGCGGTGATCGAGAGCCCGCTCGCGCGGGCCCTGCGGTACGCGGTCAACCAGGGCGCGCAGGTCGTCAGCATGTCCATCGGCACGTACGGGGCCCACAGGTCCGAGCGCGAGGCGGTCTCGTACGCGCTCGGCAAGGGCGTGGTGCTGGTCGCGGCCGTCGGCAACGACGGGAAGACGGAGTACGCCAGGGAGAACGGCACCTCCTACTGGAGCTTCCCGGCCGGATACCCGGGCGTCATCGGCGTCGCGGCCGTCGACAAACAGCGCAGGGTGGCTTCGTACAGCAGTGACAACCTGTCGGTGCTGGTCGCGGCGCCGGGCTCGGGGGTCCCCGTGGTCAGGCGCGGCAGCGGCTACGAGCTGTCGGAGGGCACCAGCTCGGCGGCGGCTCTGGTGTCGGGGGTCGCCGCCCTGATCAAGGCGCGTTACCCCGGCCTGCGGCCCGACCAGGTGGCGCAGGCGCTGGCCGCGGGCGCGAAGGGCAGGCCGGCCGACGGCTATGACGAGGAGGTCGGCTTCGGCGTGGTCGACGCGGGCGCCGCGCTGGACGCCGCGGCCACGCTCGGCGGGCAGCGCCGCAGCGTCCCCGTACCCGACGATCAGCACTTCGGGCAGGGGGAGGACTCCCCGCCGCCGACGGCGCCGGGGCCGGACGCGTGGCGGCTCTGGCTGTACGGGATTGGGGTTCTAGTGGCCCTTGTCATGTTCTGCGGTGGAATCGTGGTTCTCAACCAACGCAGGGAGTGAAGATCCGCTAAGGTCGCGCCCCATGGGATACGAACTGCGCGTGGTTCGTGAGTCGCCGATCGCCCTCGCGGACCTCGCGAAGGCGATCGAGCCGGCGGGGTTCGAGCTGCGCGGTTCCGAAGAGATCGTCGCCAGGCACGGCGACGGCGCCCACGCGGTGGGGGCGTGGCGCGGCCAGGTGGTCGGCGAACCCGGCTCCGACTGGCAGGTGGCGCAGCTCGTGAGGCTCTCGGCGGCGCTCGGCGCCCGGCTCGTGGGCGAGGACGGCGAGGTCTACGCGCTGCGCGACGGCGCGGTCGAGGTGCTGGCCGAAGGTCTGGCGACGGAGCTCGGCAGGCTCGACGAGATGCTCCGAGCGGGCCCGGCGGCGTGGACCCCCTGAACCCGTACGCCGAGCGGGTGCTCGACGTCGTCGACCGCATCCCTCCCGGCAAGGTCATGTCCTACGGCGACGTCGCCGAGTATCTCGGCGAGGGCGGCCCGCGTCAGGTCGGGCGGGTCATGTCCACCTGGGGAGGCGGCGTGCCCTGGTGGCGCGTGGTACACGCCGACGGCACGGGCGCCCCCGGACACCAGGCGCGATGCCTGTCCCACTGGCGCGAGGAGGGCACCCCGCTGCGCGGCGAACGGGTCGACATGCGCCGGGCGCGCTGGGACGGGCGTTCAGCGGATTCACAGGAAGCCCGTTGACCTGCCTCTTCGCGAACTGTGCGAATTCACATCTTGTGACTCCTATTACCATGGGCTGAACATAACGGCGGCCTGAAAGGCGGTGCCTACCGCGATGGCTAACGGCCTGACAGCCCAGAGCCCCGGCGGCGAAGCGATCCCCGACCGCCTGAAGGCTGTCCAGGACCTTTGCGACCGCGGCGAGCCGCTCGACGAGATCATGGCCCTGGTCGGGACCGGCGGGCGCAGCGCGGAGTTCGACACCGAGGTGCTCAGCGGGCCGCTGGGCGCGCGGATGGACCTGGCGGTCAAGCGCGGCCCTGACACGCGGCGCGAGCTCCTCACCCTCGTGCGCCCGTACCTCTCCGGGGTGGACCCGAAGGTCAAGCGCGAGCTGCCGGTCGCGCGCCGCCTCATGTGCCACCTCATCGAGACCCGCGCCGACGAGGAGCTGGTCGAGGGAGAGACGCTCGCCCAGGTCGTGGCGGCCGCGGCCGAGCCGTCCAAGCGCATCCGCAAGGGCCTGCGCTGGTACGCCGACCTGCCTCTCAAGGACGAACTGCCGGCCGACCTGTACCGGCTGCGCAAGGCCGACCTCGTGCCCGTCACGCACATCGACGACATCGTGTGGGACGGCCGCAAGCTGCGCATCTCCGGCTACGCCTACCTGGCCGGGCTGTCGGTCCGCAGCCGCCGGGCCAACTGGGCGACGGTGGTCCTGCGCGGCCCGCGCTGGCTGCCGCCGGTGCGCCTGCGCACCAGGCGCGTGCTGGCCCCCGAGGCCACCCACGGCGCCCGCGAGGTCGGCTGCAACTACGACTGGTCCGGCTTCACCGCCGAGCTGAACCCGTGGGCGCTGCGCTGGCGCGGCGCGGCCAGGGGCATGGTCTCCGCGGTGCGCCGCCGGCTGCGCCGCCGCCCGGCCGTGGCCGACACCACGACGTGGCGGGCCGAGATCGTGTTCTGGAGCCGCGGCGCCCGGGCCACCGGCCTGCTGCGCGGCTACGGCGTCGGGCGCAGCGAGCGGCCCGCCGGCCGCCAGCTCAGCCCCGGCTGGTGGGTCAGGCCGGTGTGGACCTCCGACCGCGCGCTCCAGGTGGCCTTCCAGCCCAACCGGGCCGAGCTCACCGGCGTCCGCGTGGACGACGAGCACCTGCAGTTGAAGATCACCCTGGCCGGCCGGGTCGTGACCAAGGGCCACGCCCGGGTCGGCGGCCACCGCATGGCCGCGGACTTCACCCCCAAGGGCGCCGCCACCGAGGTGACGCTCGACCTCGCCGTGCCCGCGCTGCTGCAGGAGAAGGACGGCCGCCGCCTGTGGGTCGAGCCCAAGGGCGACCCGGCCGCGACCGTCATGCTCGGCGACCTGGGGGAGACCAGGTTCACCAGCGGAGACCGCGAGATCACCGTGCTGGGCGACCGGCGTGACCGCGTGATCATCTCCGCCCACCGCATCCGGCCCGTCATCGTCTCGGCCGTGTGGGAGGGCACCACGCTCGTGCTGCGCGGCCGCTACCCCGACGCCGCGGGCCCGCGCGCCGTCTCGCTGCGCCACCGCTCCGGGCTGTCCTACCAGCTGCCGATGACGCGTACCGGCGAGGACTTCGAGGTGCGGTTCGAGCCCGGCGCGATGGACCGCTTCGGCGAGCCCGTGCCGCTGGCCTCCGGCACCTGGAACATGTCCATGCGGCACCCGTCCGGCGAGATCGTCCCGGTACGCATGGACCACGCCGCGCTGGAAGGACTCGACGAGAGCCCGCGCACGGCCGGCGGCCACTGCTTCCGCATCGTGTCGACCCGCTTCGACGTGCCGGTGGTGCTGTCGGAGGAGGACCGGCCCGCGAACGAGAAGGGCCTGGCCGGCACCCACGTGCTGCGCAAGGTCTTCTACCCGCAGCAGCGCACCGAGCCGCTGGACGACGCCACCGTCTACGTGGTCAACGAGGGCCGCCTGTACGCCGACAGCGTCCGCGCCATCTACGAGGAGCGGCTGCGCCGCGGCGACGACCGCGAGCACATCTGGATCGTCAAGGACGGCGCGTTCACCCCTCCCGGCCCCGCCACCGTCGTGCGGGCCGGCAGCCGCGAGCACAAGGCGGCGCTGGCCAGGTCCCGCTACATCGTGACGAACTCGTTCCTGCCCGTCTGGTTCCGCTCCCGCGAGGGCCAGGTGGTGCTGCAGACCTGGCACGGCACCCCGGTCAAGCACATCGGCAATGACCAGCCGCACATGCGCCGCGACCCCAGACCGCCGGTCTGGCACCGGCAGGCCGCCGACGTGCGCGGCTGGGACGTGCTGCTGTCGCAGTCGCCGTGGGCCACGCCCGTGCTGCGCAAGGCGTTCGGCTACCAGGGCGAGGTGCTGGAGAGCGGGCTGCCCCGCAACGACGTGCTGACCTCGCCCGACCGCGAGCAGCTCGCGGCGAAGGTGCGCGCGCGCCTCGGGCTGGCCGAGGGCAAGCGGGTCGTCCTGTACGCGCCCACGTGGCGTGACTACGACCGCAAGAACGCCATGGTCAAGCTCGACCTGGCGAAGGCCAGGGAGGCGCTGGGGGCGGACCACGAGCTGCTGGTGCGCGCGCACCCGATGCAGGCCGCGCCCGCCGTTCCCGACATCGCTCATGACGTCACGACTTATCCGGATATGGCGGATCTGCTGCTCGTGACGGACGTCCTGGTGACCGACTACTCGTCCGTCCTGGCCGACTTCGTCGTGACCGGCAGGCCGATCGTCCTGTACGGCTACGACCTGCCCAAGTACTCGGCCAAGCGCGGCCTCTACCTGGACCTGCCGGAGATCGCGCCGGGCCCGGTGCTGCCGACGTCGGCCGAGGTGATCGACGCGCTGCGGTCGATCGACGAGGTGGCGGCGGCCCACGCCGACCGCTACGACGCCTTCCGCGCCACGTTCGCGCCCCGCGACGACGGCAAGGCCACCGCCCGCGTCGTGGACCACATCTTCTCCTGACGCCCGTGTTCCCGCCCGGCGTGTCGGGCGGGAAAACTCAGATTTGCCCCGCTACCCTGGACGATCGCTCGGGAGACCGGTCAATCCGGCACGATCTACCCCTGTGGTCTGGTGGAATCTAGGGTTGTGAGTGGTCAGACCTGGCGGCTGGTGCGCCGTGGCAGTGGGGGGCCTGCTGAGCCTCCTGTGCTGGACGAACATCAGCGCGCGGTGGTCGGCCATCCCGGCGGCCCGCTGCTCGTGCTGGCCGGGCCCGGCACCGGCAAGACCACCACGATCGTCGAGAGCGTGGTCGACCGGATCGAGCGCCGGGGCGCCGACCCCGAGCGCGTGCTGATCCTCACCTTCAGCCGCAAGGCGGCCGAGGAGCTGCGCCGCCGCGTCACCGGGCGGCTGCGCCGCACCACCCGCACGCCGGTGGCCATGACGTTCCACTCCTACGCCTACGCGCTGCTGCGCCGCGCGGCGGTGCAGGCGGGCGAGCCGCCGCCCCGGCTGCTGACCGGGCCCGAGCAACTGCTGGAGGTGCGGCGGCTGCTCCACGGCGAGCTGGAGGACGGCGCGCTCGACTGGCCGGAAGACCTGCGCGAGCCGCTCCGGACCCGCGGGTTCGCCGAGGAGCTGCGCGACTTCCTGTCCCGCGCGGCCGAGCGCGGGCTGGACGGCGAGCGGCTCAGGGAGCTCGGCAGGCGGCACGGTCGTGGCGACTGGGTGGCCGTGGGCCGCTTCGCCGACCGCTACGAGACCCGCTTCGACCTCGATCCTGAACGGACGCTCGACTACGCCGAGCTGATCGCCGAGGCGGGCAGGCTGCTGGCGGACCCCGGCGTGCGGGCGCGCGAGCGGGCCGCGCTCGACGCCGTGTTCGTGGACGAGTACCAGGACACCGACCCGGCCCAGGAGTTCCTGCTCCAGCAGCTGGCCGGCGACGGGCGCGACCTGGTCGCGGTGGGCGACCCCGACCAGTCGATCTACGGGTTCCGCGGCGCGGACGTGCACGGCATCCTGGGCTTCCCGCAGCGCTTCCGTACCCTCGACGGCCGCGACGCGCCGATCGTGGCGCTGCGCGTGTGCCGCCGCAGCGGCGCCGACCTGCTGGCCGCGACCCGGCGCGTGGCCGCCCGCCTCCCCGCAGCCCCCCTGCCGACCACGGACCCCGCGCCGAACCCCGCCGCACCGGAGCCCGCCGGGCGGGCCTTCGGCGGGCGCGGGCATCGTGACCTGGTGCCGTCGCCCGACGCGCCGCCGGGTGAGGTGCGGGTGCTGCTGGCCGACAGCACGAGCCAGGAGGCCGCGGTGGTGGCCGACACGCTGCGCCGCGCCCACCTGATCGAGGGCGTGCCCTGGCACCGGATGGCGGTGCTGGTGCGCTCGGCCAAGCGCCAGGTGCCCCTGCTGCGCCGGGCGCTGGTCAACGCCGGCGTGCCCACGATGATCGCCGGCGACGAGGTGCCGATCGCCCAGGAGCCCGGCGTCCGCCCCCTGCTGACGATGCTCAAGGTCGCGGTCGACCCGGCCGAGCTGGACGAGAACGTCGCCGAGGAGTTGCTGACCGGCCCGCTGGGCGGCACCGACATGATCGGCGTGCGCCGCCTCCGCCGCGCGCTCAAGATCGCCGAGAACGAGCTCGCCGCCGACCCCCCGGAGCTCCCGTACGTGCCGCGCTCGTCCGGCGAGCTGCTGGTCGCCGCGATCAGGGACCCCCGCGAGCTCGTACGGATCGAGCCGCACGTCGCGGTGCCCGCCGAGCGCGTCGCCAAGCTGCTGGCCACCGCCCGCACGGCGGTGGAGGAGCAGGGCAGCGCCGAAGAGGTGCTGTGGGCCGTCTGGCAGGCCGCCGGACTGGCCGGGAAGTGGACCGACACCAGCCTGTCCGGCGGCACCAGGGGCGCCCAGGCCGACCGCGACCTCGACGCGGTGGTGGCGCTGTTCGACCAGGCCGCCCGGTTCGTCGACCGGATGCCCAAGGCCGGGCCCGAGGTGTTCCTGGACGACCTGGCGTCCCAGGAGATCCCCGGCGACACGCTGGCCGAGCGGGCCCCCGACGGCGACGCGGTGCGCGTGCTGACCGCCCACCGGGCCAAGGGCCTGGAGTGGGACATCGTGGTGGTGACGGGCGTGCAGGAGGCGGTCTGGCCCGACCTGCGGCTGCGCGGCACCATGCTCGGCGTGGAGGACCTCGTCGAGGTGGTCGAGGGAGGCCGCCCGAACGCGGCCTCGCTCGCCTCCAAGCTGCTGGCCGAGGAGCGGCGGCTGTTCTACGTGGCCGCCACCCGCGCCCGTCATCGGCTCGTCGTCACCGCGGTCGGCGGCGAGGACACCGACGAGCGGCCGTCCAGGTTCCTGTCCGAGCTGATGCCGGGCGCGGTCGAGGAGGCCGGCGTCGGCGACCGGTCGCGCTGGCTCAGCATGCCGGCGCTCGTGGCCGACCTGCGCAGCGCCGTCACCGACCCCACCAAACCGGCGAAGATGCGCAGGAACGCGGCCAGACAGCTCGCCAGGCTCGCCGCCGCCGGCGTGCCCGGCGCCCACCCCAACGACTGGTACGCGCTCACGCCGATCTCCGACGACCGGCCGCTGAGCTGGCCCGACAACGTGGTCACCATCTCCCCGTCCGCCGTGGAGAGCTTCACCAAGTGCGGCCTGCGCTGGCTGCTGGAGACGGCCGTCGGCGCCGCCGGCACCAGCACCGCGCAGGGCCTCGGCAACGTCATCCACGCGCTCGCCGTGATCGCCGCCACCGGCCTGCCCGACGAGGACATGCTCGGCAAACGCCTCGACGACGTCTGGAAGGAGCTCGACTTCGGCGGCGTCTGGTTCAACCGCAAGCAGCGGCAGGTGGCCGAGCAGATGATCGGCAAGTTCCTGCGCTGGCAGGAGGACAACGGCCGCGACCTGATCGCCCTGGAGGAGTCGTTCGTGGCCACCATCGCCGAAGGCGTCCAGATCAAGGGCCGGGTCGACCGGCTGGAGCGCGACGAGGACGGCCGCGCGGTGATCATCGACCTCAAGACCGGCGGCTCCAAACCCAGGCCCGGCGACCTCGACCGCCACCCCCAGCTCGGCGTCTACCAGCTCGCCGCGCTGCTGGGCGCGTTCGCCAGGCACGGCATGGACGAGCCGGGCGGCGCCGCGCTCGTCCAGCTCGGCAAGGCCGCGGGCAAGCACGACGCGATCGAGCAGAAGCAGGACGCGCTCGCCGACGACCAGAACCCCGGCTGGGCCAAGGACCTGGTCGACACCGTGGCGATAGGCATGTCCGGCCCCCTCTTCCAGGCCAGGACGAACGACGGCTGCCGCACCTGCGCGGCCAGGGCGAGCTGCCCCGTGAACGACAGCGGGGGACAGGTGTGCTGAACCCGGTCGAACTGGCCGACAAGCTCGGCATCCTGCCGCCCACCGCCGAACAGGCCACCGTCATCGAGGCCCCGCTGGAGCCGATGGTCGTCATGGCCGGCGCGGGCTCGGGCAAGAGCGAGACCATGGCCGGCCGCGTGGTCTGGCTGGTCGCCAACGGCCTGGTCAAGCCCGCGAACGTGCTCGGCCTGACGTTCACCCGCAAGGCCGCCGCCGAGCTGGCCACCCGCGTCAGGGAACGGCTCGCCGGGCTCGCCGAGGCCGGCCTGGTCGAGCCCGAGCTGCTGCACGACGAGCCGACCGTCTCCACCTACCACGCCTACGCCTCGCGCCTGGTCACCGACCACGCGCTGCGCGAGGCGCTGGAGCCCACCATGCGGCTGGTCACCCCGGCCGTCTCCTGGCAGCTCGCCTCGCGCGTGGTCGCCATGTACGACGGGCCGATGGACAGGATCGAGCTGGGCCCCGCCTCGGTCACCGCCGCCGTCCTGGAGCTCGCCGGTGAGCTGTCGGAGCACCTGCGCGGCCCCGGCGACGTGCGCAGGATCGGCGAATGGCTCCGCGATCGGCACGCCGAGCTGCCCGGCCGCGTCACCAAGGCGCAGGGCCGGCCGGTCGTCGTGCACGAGGCCAGGGAGCAGCTGCTGCCGCTCGTGGAAGCGTACGAGAGACTCAAGCGCAGGCGGGAGGTCATCGACTACGGCGACCAGATGGCGCTGGCGGCGCGGATCGCCGCCGGACACAAGGAGGTCGGCGAGATCGAGCGCTCCCGCTTCGCGGTGGTGCTGCTCGACGAGTACCAGGACACCAGCCACGCCCAGCTCGTGCTGTTGCGCTCGCTGTTCGGCGGCGGGCACCCCGTCACCGCCGTCGGCGACCCCTGCCAGTCCATCTACGGCTGGCGCGGCGCCTCGGCCGGCAACCTGCGCCGCTTCCCGGCCGACTTCCGCGCCGCCTCAGGAGACCCGGCGCCGGTGCGGCAGCTCAGCGTCAGCTTCCGCAACGGCGACCGGGTGCTCGACGTCGCCGCCCGGGTCCAGCTCCCGCTGCGCATGGAGGCCCGCGAGGTGCCTGTGCTGGTCCCCGGCGCCAACCGGGTCGACCGGGGCCGGGTCACCTGCGCCTTCCACGAGACCGCCGAGGACGAGGCCGCGTGGATCGCCGGCATGGTCGCCAAGCTGATCGGCCAGGAGGTCGCGCCCGACGGGCTGCCCTGGGGCGACAAGGAGCGCAAGAAGACCCTCGCCATCCAGCCGCAGGACGTCGCCATCCTGGCCCGCAAGCGCTCGCAGTTCCCCGCCCTGCGCAGGGCGCTGGAGGACCGCGACATCCCGGTCGAGGTGGTCGGTCTCGGCGGCCTGCTCACCGTGCCCGAGGTGAGCGACATCGTGGCCACGCTGCGCGTGCTCTACGACGCGACCGCCGGCGACGCGCTGGCCCGGCTGCTGGCCGGGCCGCGCTGGCGGATCGGCCCCGCCGACCTGCGGGTCCTCGGCGACCACGCCCGCGAGCTGGTCCGCCAGTCCCGCGAGAGCCGCCACGAGGACGACCCGCTGGAGCAGGCCGTCGCCGACCTGGCCGACGAGCAGGGCAGCCTGGTCGACGCGCTGGACGAGCTGCCCGACAGGGAGGAGTGGCTGGCGTCGTTCTCGCCGCTGGCCGCCACCCGGCTGGTCGCGCTCGCGCACGAGCTGCGCCAGCTCCGCGCGCACACCGCGCAGCCGCTGCCCGACCTGATCAGCGAGGTGGAGCGGCGGCTCGGCCTGGACATCGAGGTGGCCGCCCGCAGCGGCACGGCGAGCGCGTTCGCCGCCAGGGCCGACCTGGACGCGTTCCTGGACGCGGCCTCCCGGTTCGCGGGCGACGCCGAGGACCCGACGCTGGGCGCGTTCCTCGCCTACCTGGAGGCGGCCGAGAGCGAGGAGTTCGGGCTGGAGGGCGGCCGGGTCGGCGAGAGCAACAGCGTCAAGCTGATGACCGTGCACGCCTCCAAGGGCCTTGAGTGGCCCGTCGTGGTCGTGCCCGGACTGTCGCAGCTCCTCAGCTCCATGGGCACGATCACCACGGGCAGCGTGTTCCCCGCCACCCCCGTCGTGAACGGCCGCTGGACGGAGAACCCGCGCAAGCTGCCCTACCCGCTCCGCGGCGACGCCGCCGACCTGCCCAGGCTCACCGGCCTCGGCAAGGAGGAGCTGGCCGCCTTCGACGAGCACTGCCGCGCCAGGGACCTCATGGAGGAGCGGCGGCTGGCGTACGTGGCCGTCACCCGCGCCCACTACCACCTGATCGCCTCCGGCTACCGGTGGGGCACCGCCTCCAAGCCGCTCGCGCCGTCGGAGTTCCTGCTGGAGATCCGCGACACCGCCGACCGGGTCGCGGTCTGGGCCCCGGACCTCGAACCCGGCGCCACCAACCCGCTGCTGGCCGAGCCTCCCCAGGCCATCTGGCCGGTCGAGCCTGCCGGTCTGCGGTACGAGTCCGTCCTCGACGGCGCCCGGCTGGTGGAGGACGCGCTCGCGGGCGGCCTGGACGGCGACGAGGACGAGGCGTTGCGCGCCTTCGAGGAGGAACGCGTCCAGGCCTGGGAGCGCGACACCGACCTGCTGCTGCGCGAGCGCGAGCTGCACCGGCGGCCCGACTCCACCACCGTCGAGCTGCCCGCCAGGCTGACCGTCTCGTCCCTCGTCACCCTGGCGGACGATCCGCGCGAGCTGGCCCGCAGGATCCGCCGCCCGGTCCCGATCAAGCCCGCGCCGCTGGCTCGGCGCGGCACCTCCTTCCACAGGTGGCTGGAGACCCGCTGGGACCAGCAGCGGCTCATCGACGACTTCGAGCTCGGCCTGGACGTCGAGCCGGAGGAGGCGGACGTGCGGCTGGCTGAGCTGCAGGAGCGGTTCGAGCAGAGCGAGTGGGCGGATCGGCGGCCGGTCGACATGGAGGTGCCGTTCGAGACCATGATCGCCGACCGGCTGGTGCGCGGCCGCATGGACGCCGTCTTCGAGCTGTCCGACGGCCGCTACGAGGTCGTCGACTGGAAGACCGGGCGCCCGCCCAAGGGCAAGGCGGCCCGCGCCGCGTCCGTGCAGCTCGCCGCGTACCGCCTGGCCTGGTCCCACCTGGCCGGCGTGCCCCTGGACCGCGTCGGCGCGGCCTTCCACTACGTCCGCGCCAACCTCACCGTCCGCCCCGTCAACCTGCTCGACGCCGACGGCCTGGTAGCGCTCATCGAATCGGTCCCCACAACCTGACCCCACACCCCACCGCCGCGCATCCGCCCTCCGGAAGGTCAGCACCACACTGCTGGGTCGCAGCGGCGCGCCCGGCCCGAGGACGTGAGCGCCGTACCACGGCGGTGGGTTTGGGCCGAGGGCGTCAGCGTCGTACCGCTGCGTCGCGGTGGTGTGTCCGCCCTCTGGGGACGTCAGCACCGCGCCGCTACGCTGCGGCGGCGCGTCGGGACCGAAGGCGTCAGCGTCGTACCGCTGGGTTGCGGTGGCGGGTCTGGGTTGAGGGTGTCAGCGTAGGCGCAGGTAGTTCGGGCCGCTCATGCGTGGCGGCTTGGTGGACAGCCGCTCCGCTGACGCCAGCGTGCCGGCCGTCAGCCACGGCCTGCCGGTGAGCCTGGCCGCGTCGAGCGTTCTGGCCCGTAGCAGCCTGGCCGTCGGATGGGCGTCGTACGGTCGCAACGCCTCCTCCAGCGAGCGGCGCAGCAGCGCGGCCGCGTCGGCCGGAGGCAGCACCGAGAACGCGACCGCCGCCGCGCCCAGGTGCAGCGCGCCCGTCACGAACGCGTCCGCCAGCGCGTGCGGGTCGTCCGTCAGCATCCGCTTGGGCAGCCCCGGCGCCACGATCCCCGCCGCGGCCAGCCTCGCGGGCGAGACCAACACCCCGTCATGCCCCTGCACGAGCACTTTCACCGCGCCATCCACCAGCACCAGCGCCGCGTCGTGCCACCGGACCTCCGGCACCACCCCGTACTCCACCAGCAGCCGCACGCTCCACCGCAACAGCGCACGCACATAGGCGACCGGCACATCCACCACCTCGCCAGGCACCCCGCCTTGCAGCTCAGCTTGGAGCTCGCCCCGCACCCCGCCAGGTCCGCCCCGCACCCCGCCTTGCAGCTCGCCCCGCACCAGGCCAGGCATCCCGTCCGGCACTCCCTCAGGCGCCCCGTCAGGCACCTCGCCTTGCAGCTCGACCTCAGCACTCAAGCTGGTCCGGGCGCGCGGACCCCGTCGATGCTGAGTGTCAGGCTGGTCCTGTGTGCCGGGCTTGTCCGGGGTGTCAGGCAGGGTCAGCGCCGCTACCGGGACGCGACGGCCCTGCGGCAGTCGGCGCACCAGCCAGGCGAGGTGTTCGTGCCCGGCACGCGCGTACTCCTGTTCGCCCGCCACCAGCACGTCAGGGCCGGCCAGCGCGCGCAGGAGCGGCTCCGCGCGGGCCGCCGCACTCAGGCTGCCCGGTTCGATGCCGAGGCGGTCGCGCGTGCCGAGGACGCTGATCGGCAGCGGCAGCACCAGGTGCGTGCGCGGCCCGGCCTCGACGGCGCGCATCGACGCGGTAGGCCGTACGGTGCCGCGCCGTACGTCGAGCACCCGCGCCCCGGCCCGCCGCGCCTCGTCGACCGTCAGCGGATGCACGGGGAACAGCACCTCGTCCGGCCCGAGCAGCTCCCGGGAGAACGCACCGGCACCCTGGGACGCCAGGACGTCCGGCGGCAGCCGTGGCGCCGAGCCCGGCTCCAGCATGCGACGCGGCACAGCCGCCCAGCGCAGCTCGAACACGGGCCCGAACTCCGGCGCGTACGCGGCCAGCTCCCCGTCCGGCACCCCGGGCCGCGCCCGCGCGGTCGGATAGCAGGGATGGTCGGCGAGGGCCGCCAGCGTCTCGTACGACCGCACCCCGGGAGGTCGCGCGTCGTGCAGCTCCAGCGCGGCCAGCGCCGCCACGCACTCGTCGAAGAACGCCTTGACCCCGTCGGCGTCCTCCTCGGGAGCGATCTCCGCCAGCGTGTCCAGCACCTGCTCCAGGCCCAGCAACTCCCCGGCCGCCACCACGAAGTCCTGGAAGGGCGCACCCGGCGCCAGCCGCACCAGCCTCCCGTCGGCCAGTGTCAGCCCGACGCCGCCCCGACCCCTGACGACCTGGGACGACAGGCCGCCGTAGTCCTCGCGCAGCAGCGCGTCCAGCACCCGGGCGGCCAGGTGAGACTCCCGCACGCGGCACCCCCGGGCCCTGCAAGTAAGGTCTGCCTAACTACCCAAGATCCTAACCCCTTCGAAGATCTTCTCGAAGCCGCCATAGGATGACAGAGAGTTTGGAAGGGTGGACCCTGTGGAAACGCAAGCGGAAGAGCAACTCATCGGACCGCTGCTCCTGGCCCGGGGCACCATCGACAGATCGGCCGCCCTGAGATCCGACAGCGCGTGGCTGGAACGTGCCTGGAACGCCCCCTCCACCCGGGTGCTCGTCATCGACAACGGCCGCACCCTCGTCGAACGCGCCGGCGACGAGGTGCGGGCGGTGCTCTACACCACGGCCGACGCCCCGGCCGGCGAGCGCTTCCTGCTCGGCGTGGCCGACGGCGTCGCCTACTTCGCCGTGGCCGCCCCGCTGCCCGGTTCCCCGCCGGGCGACGTCAACGGGCGCGTCACCGTACCGATGAGCCCGCACGACGCCCCCGAGGGTCACCCGGTGCCGGCGGGGCTGCGTCAGGCGGGCGGTCTGCTCGGCGACCGCGACGCCGGCCTCCTGGTCTACGCCGTGGCGCTGGAGGCCTGGCACAGCACCCACCAGTTCTGCCCGCGCTGCGGCGCGCGCACGGCCGTCGAGGCGGGCGGCCACATCCGGGTCTGCCCTCACGACGGCAGCCAGCACTTCCCCCGGGTCGACCCGGCGGTCATCATGCTGATCCGCGACCCCGACGACCGCTGCCTCCTGGCCCGCGGTCCTCAGTGGCCGGAGGGACGCCTGTCGATCCTGGCCGGGTTCGTCGAGCCCGGCGAGTCGCTGGAGGCCGCCGTCGTCCGCGAGGTGGCGGAAGAGGTCGGCATCCTCGTCACCAACCCGCGCTACCTCGGCAGCCAGCCGTGGCCCTTCCCGCGCAGTCTCATGCTCGGCTTCTTCGCCCAGGCGCTCTCCACCGACCTCACCCCGGACGCCGAGGAGATCGCCGAGGCCCGCTGGTTCTCCCGCGAGGACCTGGCCCGCGCGCTCGAAACCGGCGAGGTCCGCCTCCCGCCCCCGGTCTCGATCGCCCGCCGGCTCATAGAGACGTGGTACGGCAGCGCTCTGACGGGCGACTGGTAGAAGACCTGGGTGATCCACGCACCCAGGTCTTCGGAGGAGTCCGTCTCAGGCCGGTTCGAGGAGGGCCTTGACCTCGCGGGCGGACGGGTTCGTGCGGACGATGCGCCCGTTCGGGGTTTCGATGACCACCGTGGGCACCACCTGGTTGCCGCCGTTGACGCTCATGACGAAGGTGGCCGCGTCCGGGTCACGCTCGATGTCGACCTCGGTGAAGCTGATGCCCTCCCGGGTCAGCTGGGACTTGAGGCGCTTGCAGGGGCCGCACCACGTGGTGCTGTAGACCGTGAGCGTCATCGCTGGGGAATCCCTCCAAGGTCAGGGGAAACGAAGGCGTTCGGTGCAACAACGCGGGTGGCCTGGTTAATCCCTCACCCGATGCGGCTGGCGATCCATGCCTGGACGCGCTCGGCCACGCCCATCTCGCGGTAGAGGGTGGTGCTGTGGGACTGGCCCGGGACGGTGATGATCTTCACGGGCACGCCGAGCTTGCCGAGAGCGTCCTTGACCAGCTCGCTCTGCTGCGGCGGCACGAACTCGTCCTGGGCGTGCACGGTGAGCATCGGCGCGTCCTTGCGGCTGGCGTGCCAGGCGACCTCCATGCTGGCCCACACCCGCGAGCACTTGCCCTTGGGGTGGCAGCCGCCGGCCAGCCGGACCGCCGCCTTGCGCAGCCGTACCTTGTTGGGCTGGGTGGCCGCGGCCCCGTCGGTGTAGGCGCGCAGCGGGGAGATGATCGGCGACAGCCCGACCACGCCCTTCAGCCCCTGCGTGCCGTTGCCGAAGGTGCCGACGGCGGCGGCGATGTGGCCGCCGGCGGAGAAGCCGACCACCACGTAGTTGTTCGCGTCGAACGCCCACCGGTCGGCGTGGCGGCGGGCGGCGGCGATCGCGGCCAGCGCGTCGGTGCGCTGCGCGGGCCAGGCGGCCTGGGTCGACAGCCGGTAGTTGATGTTGAAGACCGTGTAGCCCATGTCGGCGTACGAGCGGGCGATCTGGGTCATGCCCCGCTTGTCGCCGCTGGACCACCAGCCGCCGTGGACGATGAAGACTCCGGGCCGTTGCATGCCGTCGGGAGTCCACCACACGTCCATCTGCTGGCGGCGGTGCTTGCCGTAGGAGATGGTCTCCGTGGCATGCCCGCCGATGCCGTCAGGGTCGGTCGGCATGGTCACCGCGGGACCCGGCGTCGGATCCTGCGCCGCCTGCGCGCCCACCGGGGTGAGCGCGACACAAGCGAGCGCGATCGCGCTCAGGGAAACCGCTGTACGCACGGCTTTCCTTCCTCCCCGCCAGATGGTCGGGCCCCATTGTGGTGGAAGAGACCGGTTGTTTGCATCTCGTTGCCTGTGAAACGGGTGAGGCCACCTGTTGCCAGAATGGCTCTCGGACCGCCACCGGCTGGGAGGATGGACAGGTGAGCAGCGTGGACGACGTGTTGTCCGGGCTCGACCCCGAGCAGCGCGAGGTGGCCGAGACCGTGCGCGGCCCGGTGTGCGTGCTGGCCGGAGCCGGCACGGGCAAGACCAGGGCCATCACCCACAGGATCGCGCATGCCGTGCGCAGCGGGGCGGTCGACGCGCGGAGCGTGCTCGCAGTGACGTTCACCACACGTGCCGCGGGCGAGCTGCGCCAGCGGCTGCGCGAGCTGGGCGCGCCGGCGGTGCAGGCGCGTACGTTCCACGCCGCCGCGCTGCGGCAGCTCACCTACTTCTGGCCGCGGGTGATCGGCGGCGAGGCGCCGTCGGTGATCGAGTCCAAGCTTCCGGTGCTGGTCGAAGCCTGCCGCCAGATCCGGAAAAATCCCGAACGGTCCGAGCTGCGAGACATCGCCGCCGAGGTCGAGTGGGCCAAGGTCACCCAGATCGGCCCCGACGACTACGTCGCCGCCGCAGCCAAGCACCACCGCACCCCTCCGGTTCCCGCCGAGGAGGTGGTGCGCCTGTACGAGGCGTACGAGCGGATCCGGCGCGAGCGCCACCTCGTCGACTTCGAGACGATCCTGGAGCTGACCGCGGCGGTGATGACCGAGCACGCCGAGGTCGCCGCCCAGATCCGCCAGCAGTACCGCTACTTCGTCGTCGACGAGTACCAGGACGTCAACCCGCTGCAGAAGCTGCTGCTCGACACCTGGCTCGGCGGCCGCGACGACCTGTGCGTGGTCGGCGACCCCAACCAGACGATCTACAGCTTCACCGGCGCCACCCCGCGCTACCTGACCGGCTTCGCGGTCGAGTTCCCGAACGCCGCGGTCATCAAGCTGGTGCGCGACTACCGCTCCACCCCCCAGGTGGTCAACTTGGCCAACCTCGTCATCGCCAAGAGCAAGTCGCCTCACCGTCTGGAGCTCGTCGCGCAGCGCCCCGACGGCCCCAGGCCCGTGTTCGCCGACTACGACGACGAGCCCGCCGAGGCCGCCGGCGTCGCGCGCGGCATCCGCAAGCTGATCGACCAGGGCGTCCCGTCCCGCGAGATCGCGATCCTCTTCCGTACCAACTCGCAGTCCGAGTCTTACGAGGAGGCGCTGTCGAAGGCGGAGATCCCGTACGTGGTGCGCGGCGCGGAGCGCTTCTTCGAGCGGCCCGAGGTGCGGCAGGCCGTCGTGCTGCTGCGCGGCGCGGCCCGCTCCCACAGCGGCGAGCCGCTGGCCTCCGAGGTCCACGACATCCTGACCGGCGTCGGGCTGACCCCCTCGCCGCCCGGCGGCGGCAAGGCGCGTGAGAAGTGGGAGTCGCTCAAGGCCCTGGCCGACCTGGCGGAGGACCTGGCGGCCGAGGGCGCCGACCTGCCGGCGTTCGTGGCCGAGCTGGAGCGCCGCGCCGCCGAGCAGCACGCACCGCCCGTCGAGGGCGTCACGCTCGCCTCCCTGCACGCCGCCAAGGGCCTGGAATGGGACGCCGTCTTCCTCGTCGGCCTCACCGACGGCATGGTGCCGATCATCTACGCGGAGACGCCGGAGCAGATCGAGGAGGAGCGCCGGCTGCTGTACGTCGGCGTCACCCGTGCCCGGCTGCACCTCTCGCTGTCGTGGGCGCTGGCCCGCGCGCCGGGCGGGCGCAGGAGCCGCCGCCCGTCGCGGTTCCTCGACGGGCTGACGGGCCGCCCGTCCGCGCCGTCGCGGCCCGCCGCGCCCGCCCGCGACCGCAGGGAGGTGGCGGCCCCGGTCAGCTGCCGGGTCTGCGCCAAGACCCTGGTGGCCGCGGCCGAGCAGAAGCTCGGACGGTGCGCGACCTGCCCGGCCGACTACGACGAGGCGCTGCTGGAGAGCCTGAAGGCCTGGCGCACGGCCACGGCCAAGGAGGCCAAGATCCCGCCGTACGTCGTGTTCACGGACGTGACGCTGCAGGCCATCGCCGAGCGGGCGCCGACGACCGAGCAGGAGCTGCTGTCGATCGCGGGCGTCGGCCGGGTCAAGCTCGACCGCTACGGGGAGGCGGTGCTCGGCCTGTGCCGCGGCTCCTGACCCTGACCCCGCGTATCCTGTCCTGTCGTCTCCGGCTCAGGACGACACCGTCGTAACCACCGCGAAACCACGGGATGCCACCATAAGGGGGCGAGCCCGGGGGGTTGCTCGCGCGTGCCGCGTGAAGGGGGATGAGTGAACGAGGCCCTGAAGGAAGTGCTCGACCTGCTCGACCTGGAGCAGATCGAGCAGGACATGTTCCGCGGCCGGAGCCCGGAGGAGCGCGTCCAGCGCGTCTTCGGCGGGCAGGTCGCCGCGCAGGCCCTCGTCGCCGCCGGGCGCACCGTCCCGGCCGGCAAGAACGTCCACTCCCTGCACGCCTACTTCATCCGTCCCGGCGATCCGGCCATCCCGATCGTCTACGACGTCGAGCGGGTCCGCGACGGCCGGTCGTTCTCCACCCGGCGGGTGGTGGCGATCCAGCACGGCAAGGCGATCTTCACGATGTCGGCCTCGTTCCACGTCGAGGAGCCGGGCATCGAGCACCAGGCCTCGGCGATGCCGGTGGTGCCCACCCCCGAGACGCTGCCGACCTTCCAGGAGCAGATGACCGCGCTGGTCGGCGAGGACCACGAGCAGCGCGAGTGGCTGGCCCGGCCGCGCCCGGTCGACGCCCGCTACGTCTCCCCGCTGGTCTGGGAGGCGCATCTCGACCCCGACCTGCGCAGCACCGAGACCAACGTGTGGTTCCGCTTCGACGCCGACCTGCCCGACGACCCGCTGCTGCACGTCGTGCTGGCCGCCTACGCCTCCGACTACACCCTGGTCGACACGATCCTGCTCGCGCACGGCCTGGCCTGGGGCGCCTCCGACATCATGGGCGCCTCGCTTGATCACGCCATCTGGTTCCACCGGCCGTTCAGGGCCGACGAGTGGCTGCTCTACGCGCAGCAGTCGCCCTCCGCCGGAGGCGCCAGAGGGCTCGCGCGGGGGGAGATGTTCAACGCCTCGGGCGAACTCGTGGTGTCCGTGGTCCAGGAGGCCATGATCCGCACGAATTTGTCACGAAATCGCAGGTAGAAAATACGTTGCCCAACCCCGAGATCCGGGTTTAGGGTCATGGTCAAGCGAGTCGGGCGTCCCTGCCCGACGATCCCAGAGCGGAGGTGAGTCACAGTGATCAGCATCAACAACACGCCGGCCACGCAGTGGCTGCTTTCCGCGTGCCGTGACTCGGTGAGGCTCGTCAGTGGGCCGGCCAAGCTGCGGCAGGACGAGTCTGCCCGTCGCCAGGAGTCCCTGATGTACGCGCGCGCCCACGCCGGCGCCGCCACCTCCGGTGCTCCCGTCTTCGCCGCAGCCGTCGCTCTGGGCGTCCCTGCGGGCACCGCAGGCGCCGAAGTGCCGACCCAGCCGATCGCCAAGCGTGGAGTGGGTCCGCAACCCTGGAGGGATGCTCCGGTCATAACCTGACCGGCACACAGCAGCCCCCAGGCCGCGGATCCGCAGACAGGATCCGCGGCCTCTTTGTTTGTCCGTGATCCCGATCACCCACGAGGTGTGTCCCGACCAAGAACAACGTGTTCGATCAAAGGAGAATCCTGATGGGGGCGAAGACGATCATGGACCTGATCGACGAAGCCGAGATCCCCTGTCGTACCGACCCTGACCTGTGGTTCGCCGAGTCGCCGGAGGACGTCGAGTTCGCCAAGGCGCTCTGCACCGGGTGCCCGATCCAGAAGGCCTGCCTCGAGCGCGCGCTCGAGCGCGAGGAGCCGTGGGGCGTCTGGGGCGGCGAGCTCATCCTCCGCGGGACCATCGTGCCCCGCAAGCGTCCGCGTGGCCGTCCGCGCAAGCACCCGGTCGCGGCCTGACCCACCGATCCACCAACACCAGCAGAAAGAAGACGATCTGATGAGCCTCATCCCGACGAGCGGCGAGTTCTCGGCCCCGTATCTCTACCATGAACTCGTCAACGACCGAATACGGACCCTCCACCGCGAGGCGGAGGAGCAGCGCTTGGCCTCCCGCATCAGCCGCGTCCGCAGGGCGCAGCGTGGTGTCCAGCGCGCCAACGAGCGCCTGAACCGGGCGTTGCGACTGGTGCTATGACAGGGGAGGTCCTGCCGCCGGCGCAGGACCTCCCCGCCGAGAATCAGGCCCGCGCGGAACGACGGTTCCGCGCGGGTCTTCCGCGTTCGGTTCTACGCGTGCTGGCCGGCCGGTCTCCTCACGGGATCGGCCGTCCCGGCGGCGGCGAAGAGGCGGGCGGACATCCACGCGATGCCCGCCGCCGCGACGACCAGCCCGCCGAGGTAGGCCCACTCCGGCACGACCCCGCGCAGCGACCCGGGCACCATCCCCGCCGCGTAGAGCAGCACGGCGGCGACCGGCAGCGTCCCCGACCGGATCGCCGCCACGCCGAACAGCAGCACCCCCGACAGCAGCACCGCCGAGGTCACCAGGAACGCCGTCCCCGTCCCTCCGGCCAGCAGCCCGCTCACCGTCGCGCCGGGGAGCGACGGGAAGACGAAGTGCAGCGTGTACTCGACGGCGAACGCCCCGGCCAGCCCGGCGCCGTTGAGCACGTACCCGGCCAGCCCGAGCCCGCCGGTCCCGCTCCGGATGAGCAGATAGAGCCCGGTGATCGCGAACAGCCCGGACAGCGCCGCGAACGGCGCCACCGCGTGCATGACCGGCGTCTCGGCGACCACCCCGGCCCGCCGGAACACGTTGAAGACGAGCAGCACGGCGCAGACATAGCCGGCTGACCCGGCCATGCGGAAGAGACCCATCCCGGATCCCGCCTTTCACTCGACGATGGTTGCCGCCATCATCAGGCGCGCTTTCCGGCCGGGCCGATGGCCCGCCGCCATCCGTAAGAACCCCGAAAGACGGCGCGGGGCGTCCGAGCCAGCTGCGGCCACCCGCGAAACGCGCTGGTCGCCGACGCCTTAACCATCTCGCTTCGCGAACAGCCGCCGGCCGCACCCGCCGCCGGTCGTCCAGGTACCGGCCGTGCGCGCCCGGCGGCATCCTCCGCCGGTCGTCCAAGTGCCGGCCCATACGCCTGGCCGCATTCGTCGCCGGTCGTTCAGGTGTCGGCCCTCTGCGTGCCCGGCCGCATCCGTTGCCGGGCGATCAGGGTGTCCGGGCGGGTGTCGCGTGGTCGAGGAACGTTTTCGTGCTGTGTGCCGGCGTGAGGTCGAGCCGGCGCAGCAGCTGGGCGTTCAGCGCGACCACGACGGTCGAGGCCGACATGAGGATCGCCCCGACGCTCATCGGCAGCACGAACCCGATCGGCGCGAGCACCCCGGCTGCCAGGGGCACCGAGATCAGGTTGTAGCCGGCGGCCCACCACAGGTTCTGCTTCATCTTCCGGAAGCTCGCCCGCGACAGATCGATGACGGAGAGCACCGAACGCGGATCCGAGGAGACGAGGATCACCCCGGCCGAGCCGATCGCCACATCGGTGCCGGCCCCGATCGCGATGCCGACGTCGGCCTGGGCCAGCGCGGGGGCGTCGTTGACGCCGTCGCCGACCATGGCGACCTTCCTGCCCTCCGACTGCAGCTCCGCGACCTTGGCCGCCTTGTCCTCCGGCCGCACCCCGGCGAACACCCGGTCGATGCCGAGCTCGGCGGCCACGGTGTCGGCGACGGCCCGGGCGTCACCGGTGATCATCACGACCTGGACGCCCGCGGCGTGCAGGGCGTCGACGGCGTCGCGGGACTCGGGCCGGATCTCGTCGGCCAGCCGGAGCGCGCCGATCACCTGGCCGCCGGCGAGGACGTGCAGGATGATCGCCCCCTCCGTCCGCCACTCACCGGCGACGGGAAGCTCGTCCAGGCCGTGCTCGTCGAGGAGGTACGGGCCGCCGACCTCGATCACGGTGCCGTCTGCGGTCGCCTTCACGCCGACCGCGGGGGAGGAGGAGAACTCGCTGGCCTGGGGCACGTCCAGCCCACGCGTACGGGCCGCGCCGACGATGGCCTTGGCCAGCGGATGCTCGCTGTCGCTCTCCGCCGCCGCGGCCAGGGCCAGCACCTCGTCCGCGCCGCGACCGCCGACCGGCTCGATCCCGGTCACGGTGGGTTCGCCCTTGGTCAGGGTGCCGGTCTTGTCGAACAGGACGGCATCGACGGTGCGCATCGACTCCAGCGCGAGACGGTCCTTGACCAGCACGCCTCCCCGGGCGGCGCGCTCGGTGGCGATGGACACCACCAGCGGGATCGCCAGGCCCAGAGCGTGCGGGCAGGCGATGACGAGCACGGTGATGGTCCGCACGATCCCGCTGTCGGGCAGCCCGACGAGGGCCCAGACGACGGCGGCGATCGCGGCGGCACCCAGGGCGAACCAGAACAGCCACGCCGCCGCGGTGTCGGCGACGCGCTGGGCACGCGAGGACGAGGCCTGGGCGTCGGCGACGAGTCGCTGGATGCCCGCCAGGGCGGTGTCGTCGCCGATGGCGGTGACCTCGACGCGGAGGCCGGAGTCGGTGGCGACGGTGCCGGCGACCACCTGTTCGCCGGCCTCACGGCGCACCGGCTTGGACTCTCCGGTGACCATGGACTCGTCCATGCTCGCGGAACCGTCGATGATCTTCCCGTCGGCGGGGACCGAGGCGCCGGGACGGACGATGACGACGTCACCGACCACCAGGTCGGCCGGGGCGACCTTGACCACGTCGTCGCCGTCGACCTTCTCGGCCTCGTCGGGCAGCAGGGCCGCCAGGGAGTCCAGGGCCGAGGTGGTCTGCGCCAGGGAGCGCATCTCGATCCAGTGGCCCAGGAGCATGATGACGACCAGCAGGGCCAGCTCCCACCAGAAGTTCAGCTCCTCGTCGAGCACGTGCAGGCTGGCACCCCAGGAGGCGACGAACGCCACCGTGATAGCGAGGCCGACGAGCAGCATCATGCCGGGTCGGCGGGAGCGGATCTCCGAGACCGCCCCGGTCAGGAACGGCCGTCCGCCCCAGAAATAGACGACGGTGCCCAGCACCGGTGAGACCCACGGCACCCACGCGGAATCAGGCAGGCGGTAGCCGATGATGTGGGCGAACATCTCGTTGAACCCCACCACGGGGACCGCCAGGACCAGCATGATCCAGAACAGCCGCCGAAACTGCCCGACATGATCACCATGCCCGCCATGCCCGCCGTGAGCGTTATGCCCGCCCTGCCTGCCCTGCCTGCCCTGCCTGCCGTGCCCGCCGTGCCCGTCCTGACCGGCATGGCCGTCCTGACCGGCATGGCCATCCTGGCCTTCGTGAGCGCCGCGACCGTTCTGACCGCCGTGACCCCCTTGATCACCACGGTCGCCCTGATCACCACGGCCGCCGTGGCCTTCGTGAGCGCCATGGATGCCATGACCGTCGTCATCGGCCTGATGGCCGGGTGTGTCCGGTCCTGGAGTGTGCGGATGGTTGCGGCGCGTACTCATGCTCGGATCTCAACCCCGGTATGTCGGCGGGAAGGGAGCCCGTTCCCCCACGGAGGAGGAGCGGGCATTCATACCCCGACTTACGCGTGTTCCACCAATCCGCGGTGATACGCCCGTTCGAACCTGGTCATGAAGGCGCGGGTGCGGAGATCAGGTGGCGACAAGGGCCATGTCGTCGGGGTCGATGGTGTCGTCGGAGAAGCCCGGAACCCAGCGGATCACCTCGTCGCGAAAGCGTGCCGTGGTGCCCAGCTGGCACAGGACCCCGATCCCCGCCATGTGAACCCGGTGGATGAGCACGTACGAGGCCGGCAGGTTGAGCTGGCGGACCACGTTGCCGGGCCGCAGGTCGGTCGCCGAGGCGGCCTGTGTCTGCAGCCAGGCGCGGCTGAACGTGAACTCCTCCACCGCCGTCGGCTCCACGTAGGGCGAGAGGAAGGCGCGCAGCGCGTCGGGGTCGATCTCGATGTCGGGCCGGATGAAGCCCTCCGCCCGCAGCCCGGCGATCACGGTGTCCATGTCGCCCTGGTTGAAGATGCGGGTGAGCTGCCCGAACGCCAGCGGGTAGCCGCCCCGGTTGACGGCGCCGAAGTCGAGGACGCCCAGCTTGCCGTTGGGCAGCATGCGGAAGTTGCCCGGGTGGGGGTCGGCGTGGAGCATGCCGACCCTGGCGGGGGAGCAGAACAGGAAGCGGACGAACAGCAGCCCGGCCCGGTCGCGCTCCTCCTTCGTGCCCTCGGTGATGACACGCGACAGCGGGACGCCGTCCATCCACTCGGTGACCAGCACGGTCTCGTTGGCGGCGATGACGTCGGGCACGTGGAAGTCGGGGTCGTCGTGGAACTCGAGCGCGAAGGCGTGCTGGGCCTCGGCCTCGCGGAGGTAGTCGAGCTCCTCGGCGACCCGCTCGCGCAGCTCGGCGAGGACGGACTTGATGTCGAGGCCGGGCATGAGCACCCCGAACAGCTTGCCGAGCCGGGCGAGCTGGGCGAAGTCGCCGAGCAGGGCCTTGCCGGCGCCGGGGTACTGGATCTTGACCGCGGCCTCCCTGCCGTCATGCCAGACGGCCCGGTGGACCTGGCCGATGGAGGCGGCGGCGGTCGGCTCGTCGTCGAAGGACTGGAAATGGTCGCGCCAGTCGTCGCCGAGCTGCTCGGTCAGCACCTTGTGGACGGTGGCGACCGGGAGCGGGGGCGCCGCGTCCTGGAGCTTGGTGAGCGTGGCGCGGTAGGGGGCGACGATCTCGGGCGGCAGGGCGGCCTCGAAGATGGACAGCGCCTGGCCGAGCTTCATCGCGCCGCCCTTGAGCTCGCCCAGCACCTTGAAGATCTGCTCGGCGGTGCGCTGCTGGATCTCCTCGGCGACCATTTCGGCGGACTTGCCGCCGATGCGCTTGCCCAGCCCGAGGGCGGTGCGTCCGGCGAAACTGAGGGGCAGGGTGGCCAGCTTGGCGGAGCGCGTGACGGCGCGGCGAGGAAGATCGCTCATCCTGATGTGCGGAATCTCAGCCGAGATGCCGCTTCCCCCCTTCGTCGGTCGTTACCTGGGCTTGTGAATCGCAGGTAGCTGACATGACCATTGTTAGCGGATATGGATAGGTTCGTATACAACGACATTGCGGGTGGATTGTCCACGATCGGTGCTTCCAATGTCGATCAGGCGATATGTCGGTTGTGCCGTTCGTCACAGCCGAGGCGTGACCATCGAGGAAGTTCAGGGCATGACCGGCCACCGCGGCGGCGACGGAGGCCGCCAGGGAGGCGTCGCAGGCGATCTCCCCGGGGGGATAGCCACCGAGCCCGGCGGTGACGAGCGGCCAGGCCGGATCATGATCCCGTCTGGTCAAGTCTAGGCAGTGCAAACAGGCGGTCTGTCCAGGTACAACGAGCGGACCCGCGGATCCATGCCCTTCAAAGGCGGATCCGAGCAGATGCGGGATGCCCAGCGCTGTCAACTCGTTGACCAGCACCATGTCCAGCGGCCGCACCGGAGTGAGGATCACGAGATCGGGACGCTCGGTCCCGTCACCCAGATAAGGCCCGCCCGCCCGCACCTCCACCACCGCACGCTCACCCAAGCCGCTGACCGCCCGCCGCTGCCCTGCGGCAGCGCCACCCGCGCCGGCACCAGCGGCCCGCCCTCCACCATCGCCGGCACCAGCGGCTCGTCCCTCTCCATCACCGGCACGAGACCGCTTCCCGCCGCCGGAACGAGCCGGCCGTGGGCCATCCCGGCCCTCGCCGCCACGAGCCACCTCCGTGACTTCCCCGCCTTCGCCGGGATGGGCCAGTCTCGCGGCCACCGCGACCGCGCCGTCCTGCCGCGGCATCCCGACCTCCGCCCACGTCAGCCCGCCGGGCACCAGGTCGCGGGGTCGTGTGGGCTCAGGGTCGAACACCCGGATCCCGCCCACGCCGCCCGCCGCCAGCAGCGCGACCACCTGCGCCCCCACCCGGCCCGCGCCGTAGACCCGCACCCGCGACCGCGCCCTGCGCAGCAGCGACTCCCGCCCGCCGCCGGGTGCGGCCCCGACCAGATCCATCGCGTCCAGATCGGGCCGCATCCGGTCGAGCTCGGCCAGGGGCAGCGGAAGGGCGGGCCCGCCCGCGTCGTCGAGCACGCCGGACCGGCCGAGCTGGTCGAGCAGGTCACGGGCGGCAACCTCCGGCAGCCCGGCCGACCGCGCCTCGCGCAACGCCCCGGCCAGGTCGCGGACGCCGTCGAGCCTGTCGAGCCACCGCCGGGCGGCCCTGCTGAGCCCGGTCAGGACGACGGCCCGCCCGGGATGCGCACCGAGCTGGAGCGTCCGCTCGTCACGGTCGACACGGGGGAGGGCGGGATGCACACGTGGCCTCATGGCCCGAAGATTTGCACGTGAATTCAAGATCCCGCTCCGGAACGCCCGCCGCTGTGGATAACCGGCCAAGCCCCCGAAACCCTGTGGACAACCACTGACATTAAATTCTTGGTAAAGTCGAAACCGCAGAACGATCGCACCGCGAGCCCTTGACCGGATGTCACCCAGCTCTTGAATCCACGCTCAGAACGACACTTCCGGCGTGCCACGGTGATCAGGATCGGGAAACCGCGCTTGCCCAAATTCACCGGCTCTTAATCATCTGACCAGCAGAAACATGACTCGCCCTCTGGGGAATTCCGCGAGTGTCGGCTACCGTGCATATGTGCCCCCCGAGACAGTCGAGGTCCGTCGCAGTTCTCGTCGCCGGCGTACGGTCTCCGCTTACCGCGACGGCGACAAGACGATCGTGCTCCTGCCCGCCTGGCTCAGCGGCGAGGACGAGGACGAATGGGTGAGCCGGATGCTCGATCGGCTCGCGGCCAAGGAGCGCAAGCGACGGCCGACGGACGAGGCGCTGCTGGAGCGGGCGAAGGACCTTTCCGCGAAATACCTCGACGGCAAAGCCCGCCCCGCGAGCGTGCGGTGGGTCGACAACCAGCACCACCGATGGGGCTCCTGCACCCCGGAGACAGGCACGATCCGCATCTCGACCCGGCTCAAGGGCCTGCCCGAGTGGGTCATCAACTACGTCATCGTCCACGAACTCGTCCACCTGCTCGTGCCCAGCCACGGCCCCCGGTTCTGGACCCTGGTGGAGCGCTACCCGAAGGCCGAGCGCGCCCGCGGCTTCCTGGAGGGATTCTCCGCCGCCGCCCAGAACGCCCCGGAGGAGTGTTGACGCGTACGGTCGCGGTTCTCGTACGGGAGCGCATGGCCCGATCCGCGCCGCCAGGGGTCGACCCCGCCCGCTGGCTGGAGGCGATCGCGGAAGACACCTACGAGATGGTCGCCGGCCTGGAGCTGGTCACCCCCGTCCTGGCGACGAGCGTCCCCGGTCTCGACGACCTCGTCTGGCCCGGCACCGAGATCCTCGAAATAGGCGAGGACGACCCGGTCAAGGACGTTCTGCAGCTGCTCAAGGGCGATCAGGCCGCGATCGTCGCCGCCGACGCGCCCGACCTGCCGCCGCTGCTGATCGGCAAGCTCTTCCGCGAGCTCGGACGCGCGCTGATCACCGTCAGCCCCGCAGAAGGGGGCGGTGCGGTCGCGCTCGCCTGCCACCTGCCGCCGCCCGCCTGGGCGGATCCCGACCTGGACGACCCCGATCCGGTGGCGGCGCTGCGCGCGCAGGCGCCCGGACGCCGCATGGTGGCGGCCACGCCCGGCTGGCACCGGCTGCGCGCCCCCGGCGACGCCGAGCGTCTCGACCCCGGCCTCGAAGGCTGGGAGAGCACCCGCGCCCTGCTCACGGCACGCTGAGCTCCGCGAACACCGCCCGATGGTCGGTGCCCGGCACGTCGTGCACGCTGACCGCCTTCACCCCCACCCGCTCGTCCACCAGCACGTGGTCGATCGTGATGATCGGCGGGATCCGCCTGTTGGCCGGCCACGTCGGGATCAGCCCCGCGCCCACCTGGTCGGCGGCGTCCTTGTAGCCGCGCGCCAGCAGCCGGCGCATCGGCACGTGGTCGAGCGAGGCGTTGAAGTCGCCCGCCAGGATGCGCACCACGCCGCCGGACGGGCCGGGCAGCGACTCCAGCGCCTTCTGCCAGGCGGCGGCATACGGCCCGATCGGCGGCACCGGATGCACGTCGAAGAGCTCGACCGGCGCCCCGCCGGGCAGCGACAGCCTGGCCACCGGCATGTTGTGGCCCTCCAGCGGAGGCAGCGCGTCATCCAGCGGCTCCAGCGGGAAGCGGGAGAAGATGCCGCTGCCGCCCGCGCTCCACTCCGCCTGCAGCACGCGGTGCGGCATGACCTCCGTCAAACCGGCCGCGTCGAGCCCGTCGACCGCGCCGGGCGTCAGCTCCTGCGTGTTCAGCACGTCGGGCCGCAGCTCCCGCACCATATTCATGATCGTCTGAGTGTCGGCCCTGCCGAACAGCAGGTTGACGGTCAGCACCCGGAACGGCCGGCCCGCCGTCGCCTCCGCCACGCCGAGGGTCCTGGGCAGCACGCTGAACCCGAGCACCGTGCTGGCCAGCAGCGCGACCGCGGTGGCGGCCCGCCTGCGCCCGAGCGCGGCGATCATCAGGGGGACCAGCGAACCGGCGGCCGCGTACGGGGTCGCGGTCATGATCTGGGTGGGGATCGCCCCCCGTTCCAGCCCCGCCAGCCTCGTCACCGCCCACGCCGCGAACGGCGTCACGGCCAGCCACGTCAGCACGGCCCCGGCGCGCCCGGTGCGCCTCCGGCGCGCGGGCGTGACGATCGTCCCGCCGACGGGACTCTCCGAGGACACGCCCACTGCCAAAACCTCTCTGGAACGTTACGAAACCTCAGCGGTCTCCGCTGACGGCCGGTCCGCCGGTCAGCCCGCCGTCCCCCGACCGGCGGCGACCCTCTCCGCCAGCGCGGCGCGTCCCCTGGCCGCGAGGCGGCGGGTGGCCTCGTCGGACAGCTCGGGGATCTCCTCCACCGGGAACCAGCGCAGGTCCAGGGACTCCTCGCTGATCACCGCCTCGGCGCCCTCCGGGGCGACGGCGGCGTACTCGACGTCGAGATGCCAGCTGTGCGGCGGATGGCACCACACCCGGTGGCGGTCCAGCGCGAGCGGGCCGGGCAGCGGCTTCAGGTCCGCGATGCCGGACTCCTCCTCGGCCTCGCGCAGCGCCACCCCGGCCAGCGTGGTGTCGGAAGGCTCGCAGTGGCCGCCCATCGGCAGCCACATCCCGGCCTTCGGATGCAGGGTGAGCAGCACCCGCGCGCCGTCGTGCGACAGCACGGCCGTGGTCGCCGTGAGATGGCCGGGTACGCACTCGCGCAGCATGGCGTCCTCGTGAGCCGCCAGGTGGTCGAGGAACTCCGCGCGCAGCGACTCCTCCCCGGCCGTCGGCGCGGTCCACGCGGTGAGCACGGCCACCGCGTCGTCGTGCAGGCTCAACTCTGGTCGCCCTCGTCGCGGGGCTTCTCCTCCAGCTGGGAGATGTCCCACGTGGTCTCGCCCCGGACGAACGCCTCGGGATCGTCGAGGTCGTCGGCCGTCGGGATGAGGTCGGGGTGCGACCACAGCGCGTCGCGGCCGTCGACGCCGCGCGCCTCCTTGACGGCCTGCCACAGCTTGGCGGCCTCGCGCAGCCTGCGCGGGCGCAGCTCCAGCCCGACGAGCGTGCCGAAGGTCAGCTCGGCCGGCCCGCCGGTCGCGCGGCGCCGTCGTACGGTCTCCGCCAGGGCGACCGCGGAGGGCAGCTTGCCGGCGGCGGCGTCGTCGACCACCGTCGCGACCCAGCCCTCGACCAGGGCCAGCATCGTCTCCAGGCGGACCAGGGCGGCCTTCTGCCGCTCGGTCTCCTCGGGCTTGAGCAGCGCGCCGCCGCTCAGCGCCTCCTGGAGAGCCTGCGGGTTGTTGATGTCGAGCCCGCGGATCTGCTCCTCAAGGGCCGAGGTGTCGACCGTGATGCCCTTGGCGTACTCCTCGACGGCGCCGAGCAGGTGGCCGCGGAGCCACGGCACGTGCTGGAACAGCCGGTGGTGCGCGGCCTCGCGCAGCGCCAGGTAGAGCCTGATCTCGTCGGCGGGGTGTTCGAGGCCGGAGCTGAAGGAGGCGACACCGCCGGGCAGCAGCGCGGCCGTGCCGGACAGCGGCAGGCCGATGTCGGTGGTGCCGATCACCTCACGCGCCAGCGAGCCGATGGCCTGGCCGATCTGCTGGCCGACCATCATGCCGCCCATCTGCTTGAGCATGCCCATCAGCGGCCCGGCCATCTGCTGGGCCTCGGGTGGCAGCCCGGAGCCGCCGATGGCGCCGCCCATGGTCTCGACCATGCGCTCGGCGATCGGCTCGGCCAGCTTGCGCCACACCGGGATCGTGTTCTCGATCCACTCGGACCGGCTCCACGCCTGCGGGTTGGACACGCCGCTGGGCAGCGTGGTCGCCTCGTTGAGCCACAGGTCGGCCAGGCTGAGCGCCTCGACGATCTGGCGGCGCTCGCCCTCCATCACGCTCGGGTCGCCTTGTGCGACGACGGCGTGGCGGGCGATGTTCTTGGCCATGTCCCAGTTGACAGGGCCTGAACCCTGGGGCGCCGACAGCATGTCGGCGAACTGGCGCATCGCCTGAGCCATCTGCTCAGGGTCACCGAACATGGCGAACGGGTTTTCGTTGGGGTCGTTTTCACGACCTGGCAGGTCAGTCACCGCGTTACCTCGTGCAGGATGGAGGAGTCCACATCCGCCACGTTAGTCGTCCTGTGGCGGATCAGTGCAAAGTGAGGACCTGGTGCCTACCTCGAAACGCTCGCGCCGACCAGTCGTAGCCGTCACCGGCGCCGCATCCGGCCTGGGCCGCGAGCTGCTCGTCAGGCTCGTCACCTCCGCGGATTTCCGCAGAGTCGTGGCCATCGACGAGGAGCGCGGTGACGTGCAGGAAGCCACCTGGCGGGTGATCGACGTACGGGATCCGCTCTTGGCGAACCGGATCTCCGACATCGACGTCGTGGTCCACGTGGCCGGCGACTACGCCCTCGACTCCGATCCCGGCGAGCGCCGCGCGTACAACCTGAGAGCCGCCCAGACCGTCCTCACCGCCAGCGCGGCCGCGCGCGTCCGGCGCGTGGTGGTCGTCACGAGCGCGATGGTGTACGGCGCCGCGGCCGACAACGACGTGCCCCTCGCCGAGGACGCCCCGGTGGCGGCCGAGCCCGACACCGGCGTGGTCGGCGACTATCTGGAGATCGAGGCGCTGGTGCGCACGTCGCTGCGCAGCCACCCCGGCCTGGAGGTCACGGTGCTGCGCCCGGCCGCGGTCGTCGGGCCCGGCATCGACACCGTGATCACCCGCCACTTCGAGTCGCCGCGGCTGCTGACGGTCAAGGGATGCGCGCAGCGCTGGCAGTTCTGCCACATCGACGACCTGGTCTCCGCCCTCGAACTGGCCGCGAAGGGCGCCGTCACCGGGGTGGCGGCCGTCGGCTGCGACGGCTGGCTCGAACAGGAGCAGATCGAGGAGCTGTCCGGGATCCGGCGGTTCGAGCTGCCGGCCGGGCTGACCTTCGGCACCGCCCAGCGCCTCCACCGGCTGGGCATCACGCCCGCGCCTGCCACCGACCTCCACTACGTCGTCTATCCGTGGGTGGTCGACTGCGCCGCCCTGCGCGAGGCCGGCTGGAAGCCGTCGTGGACGAACGAGACGGCCTTCAACCAGCTCCTTGAGCTGCGCGAGAACCGCACCACCGTGGTCGGCAGGCGGCTGCCCGTCAAGGAGGCCACCCTCACCGCGGCCGGCGCCACCGTCGCCGTCATCGGCACCGCCGCGATCGTCCGCCAGGTGCGCAAGAAGCGCCGCCTGTGAGAAATATGTAGGCTCTTCGCGTGGACGTCATCCGGTTGCTCGGCATTCGTGACACCCCGCTGTCCGTCGACGAGGTGACGGCCGCGGTGGCCGACCACGCGGCGGGCGGCACGACCCTGTTCGTGGGCACCGTGCGTGAGCAGGATCACGGCAAGCCGGTGACGAAGCTGTCCTACTCCGCCCACCCGTCCGCCGAGCAGGAGCTGCGCTCGGTGGCCGAGAAGGTGGCCTCCGACTTCCCCGTGACCGCGCTCGCCGCCGTCCACCGGGTCGGCGACCTGGCGCTCGGCGACACCGCGGTGATCGTGGCCGTGGCCTGCGCCCACCGCGACGAGGCGTTCAAGGCGGCGCGCAGGCTGATCGACGATCTCAAGTCCCAGGTGCCGATCTGGAAACACCAGGAGTTCGCCGACGGATCGACCGAGTGGGTCGGCGCCTGCGAATAAGCTCGGATCCATGTCACGACGTGCCTTGACCCTGCTGGTTTCGGGCTTCCTCGTGCTCGCGCTCGGCATCGGCGGCGCGCTCGTGGACGTTCCGTACGTCGTGCTCAGCCCAGGGCCCACGGAGAACACCCTCGGGCAGATCGACAAGCAGCCGGTGATCAAGATAACCGGGCGTGAGACCTACCCGACCAGCGGTTCGCTCCGGCTCGTCACCGTCGCCTACCAGGGCGGGCCGACCTCCCAGATCGACCTGCTCACCGCGCTGCGAGGCTGGATCGACCCCACCGTCGCCGTCGTGCCGCAGGAGACCATCTTCGCTCCCGACCGCAGCCAGAAGGAGGTCGAGGAGGAGAACACGGTCGAGATGACCAACTCCCAGGACGACGCCACGGCCGCCGCCCTGAACGAGCTGAAGATCCCGTACAGGACCGTGATCTCGGTCGTCTCGGTCGCCAAGGACAAGCCCGCCGCGGGCAAGATCGAGAAGGGCGACGAGATCACCTCCGTCGACGGCAAGCCGGTCACCAAGACCGAGGAGGTCGGCGAGGCGGTGCGGGCGCGCCGGGCGGGCGAGGAGGTGACGTTCGGCATCACCAGGGGTGACGAGGATCTCAAGATCACCGTGCCGACCGTCGCCGCCGACGGCGAGCCGGTCGTCGGGGTGAGCATGCGGGCGACCTACAAGTTCCCCTTCGAGGTCGACATCAACGTGGGCGAGGTCGGCGGGCCGAGCGCGGGGCTGATGTTCTCGCTCGGCATCGTGGACAAGCTCACCGAGGGGCCGATGACGGGCGGCAAGCAGATCGCCGGCACCGGCACCATCAAGCCCGACGGCACGGTGGGCCCGATCGGCGGCATCCCCCAGAAGCTGGTCGGCGCCCGCGACGCCGGCGCCACGATCTTCCTCACGCCCGCGGGAAACTGCGCCGAGGCCCTGAAGGCCGTGCCTGACGGGCTTCGGCTGGTCAAGGCCGAGACTCTCAACAGTGCGAAACTGGCGATCGAAGCCTTGGTCTCCGGTAAAGGCAAGGTCCCGTCTTGCTCTGGATGAAACTTCCCTCAATCGCCGCGCGTTAGCCGTAGTGGTGACACTGCGGTGTAGGTTGCCAGACACGGACCGTTTCTTCATCACGACGAGGGGTTGGCCTTGAGCTTCCGGACCCCAGGAGCCGGCGGCAGGGCGATGCGCTTGCCCCGCCGACCGCGACTGCTTCTGCCCGTCGCGATCGCACTCGTGGCGATTGTGGCGCTCTTCTTCCTATTTTCCGGGATTTATACCGACTATCTATGGTTTAGCGCTGTCGACTACACGCGGGTCTTCTCCAGCGTGCTGCTGACCCAGGTGGTGCTGTTCCTCATCGGAGCGGTGCTCATGGTCGGCATCGTCGGCGGCAACATGCTGCTCGCCTACCGCACGCGGCCGACGTTCGGCCCGGCGGTCTTCGGCGGGGGCAGCGGCGCCGACCGCTACCGCGCCGCGCTCGACCCGCACCGCAAGCTGATCTTCATCGTCGGCCTGGCCCTGCTCGCGCTCTTCGCGGGCTCCTCTCTCGCCGGCCAGTGGCAGACCTGGATCGAGTTCGCCAACGCCCAGCCGTTCGGCACGACCGACGCCGAGTTCAAGCGCGACATCTCGTTCTTCATGTTCGAGCTCCCGTTCATCAGGCTGGTGCTCAACTTCCTGTTCACCGCCGTGATCCTCTCGGCCATCCTGGCGGCGATCACCCATTACCTGTACGGCGGGTTCCGGCTGCAGTCGCCCGGCGTGCACGCCTCCAAGGCCGCGCGCATCCACCTGTCGGTGCTGCTCGGCGTCTTCGTCCTGCTCAAGGCCATCGCCTACTGGTACGACCAGTTCGACCTGGTCTTCTCCGACCGCGGCTTCGTCCACGGCGCCTCCTACACCGACATCAACGCGGTGCTGCCGGCCAAGAACATCCTCGCGATCATCGCCCTGATCTGCGCCCTGATGTTCTTCGCCGGCATCTTCCGGCCGGGCGGAATGCTTCCCGGGGTCTCGTTCGGCCTGCTCGCGCTCTCGGCGGTGCTGATCGGCGGCGTCTACCCGATGCTCGTCGAGCAGTTCCAGGTCAGGCCCAACCAGCAGGCCAAGGAGTCCCCCTACATCGCCCGCAACATCGAGGCGACCCGCGACGCCTACAACGTCGACGACGCCAAGGTCGAGCCCTACAGCGCCGTGGCCGACCCGAGCCAGGTGCGGGAGAACGCCGCCGGCGACACGTCCGTGACCGGCGTCCGCCTGCTCGACCCCGCGCTCGTGTCCGCCACCTACGAGCAGACCCAGCGCATCCGGGGCTTCTACAGCTTCGCCGACCAGCTCGACGTCGACCGCTACCCCGACGCCAACGGCAAGCTCACCGACCACATCGTGGCGGTGCGCGAGCTGACCGGCCCGCCCGAGGGCCAGAACAACTGGATCAACCGCCACCTGGTCTACACCCACGGCTACGGCTTCGTGGCCGCCCCCGGCAACCAGGTCGACTCCAGCGGTCTGCCCGCCTACGACGCCAAGGACATGCCGGTCACCGGCCCCTTGGCGGAGCGCACCGGCCTCAAGGAGTCGCGCATCTACTTCGGCGAGACCACCGGCGCCGACTACGTCATCGCCGGCGGCAACCCCGAGCGTCCGCAGGAGCTCGACTACCCGGAGACCGGCGGCACCGGCCAGAAGAACACCACCTACACGGGCAAGGGCGGAGTCCCGGTCGGCTCGTTCATCAACCGGCTCTTCTACGCCGCCAAGTACAGCGAGGTCAACATCCTGCTGTCCGGCGACGTCAACGACCACTCCAAGATCCTGTACGAGCGCAGCCCGCGTGACCGCATCGCCAAGGTCGCCCCGTTCCTGACGCTCGACTCCGACCCGTACCCCGCGATCATCGACGGCCGGGTCACCTGGATCGTCGACGCCTACACCACGTCCAACTCCTACCCCTACTCGCAGAGCGAGAGCCTGCAGGAGATGACCCGCGACACGGCCACCGACCGGTCCAGGGTGATCGCCCAGCAGCCGCAGGACAAGATCAACTACATGCGCAACTCCGTCAAGGCCACGGTCGACGCCTACGACGGCACCGTCACGCTCTACGCCTGGGACCCGGACGACCCGGTGCTCAAGACCTGGAGCAGCGCGTTCCCCGGCATCATCCAGCCGAAGACCGAGATGAGCGAGAGCCTGCTCGCGCACGTCCGCTACCCCGAAGACCTGTTCAAGGTGCAGCGCTACACCCTGTCGCGCTACCACATCACCGACGCCGCGGCCTTCTACAGCGGCCAGGACTTCTGGAACGTCCCCAACGACCCGTCGCAGGGCGAGCAGAACGTCAAGCAGCCGCCCTACTACCTGACCACCACGATGCCGGGTGACCAGCCGAAGTTCTCGCTGACCACCACGTTCGTGCCACGGCAGGGCCCCAACCTGGCGGCGTTCATGGCCGTCGACTCCACGGCCGGCGACGGCTACGGCAAGCTGCGCATCCTGCGCATGCCGTCCAACACCCCGATCCCGGGCCCCGGCCAGGCGCAGAACGCCTTCCAGAGCCGGTTCGCGGGTGAGCTCAACCTGCTGGGCGTCGGCGCCTCCTCGGTCCGCTACGGCAACCTGCTGACGCTGCCGTACGCGGGCGGGCTCGTCTACATCGAACCCGTCTACATCCAGGTCGCGGCGGGAGGCGGCCAGGAGCCGTACCCGATCCTGCAGCGCGTCCTGGTGTCGTTCGGCAGCGAGATCGGCGTCGCCCGCAACCTCGACGAGGCGCTGGCCCAGGTCTTCGGCAAGGAGCAGACCACCGGAGACCAGCAGCAACAGCAGTCTCAGGAGAACCAGCAGCAGGAAAACCAGCAACAGCAGCAGTCCGCCCTGCAGACCGCGATCGGCGACGCCCAGAAGGCGTATGACGACGCCACGAAGGCCCTGCAGAGCGACCCGCCCAACTGGGAGGAGTTCGGCAAGGCGCAGCAGCGCCTGGACGACGCCCTGGAGAAGCTCCGCACCGCCGGGGTCCAGGCGCCGGTCACCCCGACCCCCTCGCCGACCGGTTCGCCGTCACCGTCGCCGTCCCCGACCGGGTCGGCGACCCCGGCGCCGACCGAATCACCGGAGCAAGGGTCCTAGCTCTCTCGATTTGCGTGAGTCCCGCGTCGGGGATAGTCTTTAGACACACACCGACGCGGGGTGGAGCAGTTCGGTAGCTCGCTGGGCTCATAACCCAGAGGCCGCAGGTTCAAATCCTGCCCCCGCTACCAAGAGGAAATGCCCTCCAGGATCATCCTGGAGGGCATTTCGCATGTACAGCCATCTTCAGGCAGAGGAACGTCCCGGGCGATCCGGTCGGTGGCAGTCGATCTTCCCGCGGGCACCCGTCGATTTGCGCGATCTCCCGTTTCAGGGATAGTGTCAAGACACACCGACGCGGGGTGGAGCAGTTCGGTAGCTCGCTGGGCTCATAACCCAGAGGTCGTGGGTTCAAATCCTGCCCCCGCTACGAGAAGAAACGCCCTCCGGGATCATCCCGGAGGGCGTTTCGCATGTCCGGGCAGCGGAGCCGCCCGTTCCCGCAGGGCCCGCGCACGCCCAGTCCCGGCTGGAGCGTTCAGCTCCGATGGACAGCCTCCGGCGCGGGCTCCGGCCGGTACCCGAGCCGGCCGCGCGTCGCGACGAGCACCACGAGCGCCGCCGTGGTGCCGGCGAGCAGAGTGACGTGGGACGCCTGCTCGGCGGTGGCGAGCGAAGGGAACACGTCCGCGTACATGATCGACATGAAGTTGTTGACGCTGACGTGCAGCAGCATGACCAGCGGCAGGCTCTGACCGGTCCGGTTGAACACCCAGGTGACGACCACGCTGAAGACGCAGGCGAAGGCGACGAACTCGCCGACCCTCATCCAGGTGACGTCCGGCCACCCGCCCCACTCGCTCAGGAACAGCGGCAGGTGCCAGATGCCCCAGAGCGGCCCGAGGACGAGGGTCGCGCCCAGCGGGCCGAACCTGCGCTGCATGCGGGGCAGGGCGAAGTCACGCCAGCCGGGCTCCTCCGCCAGGCCGGTCGTGACCATCTGGATGAGCAGGCCCGGCAGGTAGGCCACCAGCATGACGGCGGACGGCAGGCGGATGTCTCCGCCGGACAACGCGAGGCCGCTGACGATGATGGCGGCGGGCACGCCGACGGCCGTCGCGACGTACCAGACCCAGCTGACCCGCCACTTGGTCATGCGGCCGATCCACCGGCGGACGCCTTCCCTGCCGTCCGCGACCGCCGTGACGATGAACGCGGCGAGGATGGGGCCGAGATACGCGCCGGGGAGGACGCCCAGGATCTGGGTGCCGCCGAGCGCCGAGGGGAAGGTGAAGTCCAGGACCCCGAGACCGGTCGCCGAAAGGATGTAGGGCGTCCAGGCGGCCCAGCTCATCAGGTTGGCCAGGACGAAGAAGCTGATCAGCGGACGGCGGCGGATGAACCCCCGGATCCCGGTCCGGCTCGGCCGCTGATCGACACCTGGCGGGCTGTCGACTGACATGACATCGCTCCTTGGGGGAGTGGCTTGGCTGACGCTGATCAGCACACCAGCCGCGGCCCCGCCGGTCGCTCCCGCGTACGCCCCAACCCGCGGTACAGCCAGGGGTACCGAGTCGGCCCGGCAGGTGTCAGGCGGTCGCCGGGCGGTCACGCGGGTAGAGTGATGCGGTCCGCGGGGTGAGCACGGCAGGGGTAGGACGATGATCGACATCATGGGCGAAGGCGGCCGGCGCCGGACGTTCGCCGTCATCAGCCACCCCGACGCGGGCAAGTCCACCATGACCGAGGCGCTCGCCCTGCACGCCTCGGCGATCACCCAGGCGGGGGCGGTCCACGGCAAGGCCGGGCGCCGCGGCGTCACCTCCGACTGGATGGAGATCGAACGCTCGCGCGGCATCTCGATCACCTCCGCCGCGCTGCGCTTCGACTACCGGGGCCACGTGTTCAACCTCGTCGACACCCCCGGCCACGCCGACTTCTCCGAAGACACCTACCGGGTGCTGGCCGCCGTCGACTGCGCGGTCATGCTCATCGACGCGGCCAAGGGCATGGAGCCGCAGACCATGAAGCTGTTCGAGGTGTGCCGCCACCGCCGCATCCCGGTCATCACGTTCGTCAACAAGTGGGACCGTCCCGGCCGCGACGCCCTCGAACTGCTCGACGAGATCGAGGACCGCACGCGCCTGCGCCCCACGCCGGTCACCTGGCCGATCGGCGCCGCCGGCCACTTCCACGGCGTGATCGACCGGCCGGCCGGGCGCGCGGTCCGCTACGAGCGGACTCCCGGCGGCGCCACCAAGGCGCTGACCCGCGAGCTGACCGACGAGCAGGCCCTGGCCGAGCTGGGCGAAGACTGGCGGCGCGCCGGTGAGGAGACCGCGCTGCTGTCGGCCATCGGCGCCGACCACGACCAGAAGGCCTTCGAGGCCCACGAGTCCACCCCGGTGCTGTTCGGCGCGGCGCTGCCCAACTTCGGGGTGGCGCGGCTGCTGGACACGATGGTCGAGCTGGCCCCGCCGCCGGCGCCGCGTCCGGACGTGCACGACACGCCCAGGGCGCTGGACGCGCCGTTCTCCGGGCTGGTGTTCAAGGTGCAGGCCAACATGGACCGCGCGCACCGCGACCGGATCGCGTTCGTCCGCGTGTGCTCCGGGCGGTTCGAGCGCGGGATGGTGCTCACCCACGCCGCCACCGGGCGGCCGTTCGCCACCAAGTACGCCCAGAGCGTGTTCGGCCAGGATCGCACCACGCTCGACGAGGCCTACCCGGGTGACGTGGTCGGCCTGGTCAACGCCGGTGCGTTGCGGCCCGGCGACACCCTGTTCGACGGGCCGCCGGTAACCTACCCGCCGATCCCCAGCTTCGCCCCCGAACACTTCGCGGTCGCCCGGGGACGCGACTCCGGCAAGTCCAAGCAGTTCAGGCGCGGCATCGATCAGCTCGATGCCGAGGGCGTCATCCAGGTGCTCCGCTCCGACCTGCGCGGCGACCAGGCGCCGGTGCTGGCGGCGGTCGGGCCGATGCAGTTCGAGGTGGTGCAGCACCGCATGGCCGCCGAGTTCGGCGCCGAGATCAGCCTCGACCGGCTCGACTACACGCTGGCCCGCCGCACCGACGCCGCCTCCGCGCCGGCCCTCGACCGCGAGCGCGGCTGTGAGGTGCTGACCCGCTCCGGAGACCAGGCGATGCTGGCGGTGTTCACCGACCAGTGGCGGATGCGCACGATCGCCCGCGACCAGCCCGGCCTGACCCTGGAGCCGCTGATCGCCGACACCAGCCGGGAGCAGCGCTGACTGGCCCGCGCCGCTAGCCGTTCTCCGCCAGCCAGCGGTCCAGCTCCTCCCGGTCCCGCCGCAGGTCCGAAACCCAGATCCCGGCGTCGCGAGGGTCGTGCTTGAGCAGCTCGGGGATGTCCGCGTTCCAGTTTTCGGCGATCTCGGCGACCGCCTCACGGAGTTCGGCCTCCAGCTTGCTCCGCACGAACAGCAGGCCGACCGCCGCGAGCGGCCGGACCCAGCCGCGTCCCCGCACGACCAGCGTGAGGCCGAGCCGCCACTTCCCGCCGCCCTCGGCAGCCGCCCTGACCAGCAGGCGCGCCTGCCCGTAGTGATGACGGAGCAGCACGGTCACCGGCGCCTGCCCGCCTCCGCCCTCCACCTGGCGCCACCACTGCCGGATGTCGAGCCGAGCGGCCCACGACAGCCGGTGGAGGCGCTTGGCGGCGTGGTGCTCGCCCCCGGCCACGAGCGACCCCGGCGCGCCGGGATCGGACAGCTTCACCGTCCACGTGGTCTTCTGGTCGTCGGGGTGCCAGGTGGTGACGGCCGCGCTCACCTCTCTCGTACGCTCCCACGAGGTGATCAGCAGCTCGCTGGTGGTGCCGTTCCCGTCCTCGCCCTCCGGCGGGTCGGTGTGGCGCTGGTAGCGCGCGCCGGCGGTCAGGTGGTCGCCCTCGACGAGCGCGACGTCGGCGAGCTCCTCGTCGCCCTGGATCCGGCCTTCCTCGTCCGTGCGCAGGTCCTCCGCGCGGTCGAGCAGGGCGCGTACGTACTCCTCGAACCAGTCGCGGGGGATCGCCTCGACGACGGCTGCTGCCTGTAAACGGGCCATACGCAGCATGGTCGCGGCGAGACCGGACCCGTGTCCACAAGCCGGCGCCCTCCGGGGTCTCCCTCGGAGGGCGCCGGTCGGGGCATGGGGGTCCTTACGCCATCAGCACCTCCTGCGGCTGTCCAGGGCTCTGTCTCTCGGGAAGCCACGGTCATGGAGAGGTACGGAGGAGCGGGCGGTCGAGTTCACCCCTGGCATCGCTCAATCGCCTCGGAGGGCGCGGAGCACGGCCGCCTGCTCGGCTGTCGTGCCCGCCTCGCGGGCGCGGGCGGCGTCCGCGGCCGAGAACCCCGCGACCACCCAGGCGGCGACCTCGGTACGCGGTATCGCCGCGTCCCACCAGTCCCGCATCAGGCCGAGCGCGTCGACGCCGCGTCCGGCCAGGCCGGCGGCCTCGGCAGGAGTGAAGCCGATGGCGCGGTAGACGGCCGCGCCGGCCGGGTCGATGCCGGTTTCCGCCCAGGACACGGCCGCGGCGCCGGTCCATCCCGCGTCGAGATAGGCACGCGCCGTCGCGGCGGGCACACCGCCTCCCAGGAGCGCCCGCATGGTCTCGCGCTGCTCGCCGTCGAGCGCGCTGGGCCGGGGCGAGCGGGAACGGAGCAGGGTGCGCAGCCACCCGCGCGGGCCGGGACGCTCCCCGGCGAGGTGCCGCTCGGCCGCTTCCGCGTGCGGGTAGCCGAGTTCGTGCCAGCGCACGGCGTCGCGGGGCGTCATGCCCGCCCGCAGGAGAGGCTGCACCGTGTACGGGGAGAGGCCCGCGGTGCGCCAGGCGAGGGCCTGATCGGGGGTGTGGACACCGGCGGCCCGCCATCGTTCGGCGGTGTCCAGCGGGAACCCGCCGCCGATCCAGCGCCGGGCCTCGGCGACGGTGAACCCGCGGGCGGTCCACTCGTGCAGATCCTCGGGCTCGGGGCGGTCGGCGTAGGCGATGCTCATGATCTCTCCCGGTCGAGGTCTTCGTCTCGGATCGTGACGGTGTGGGCCCAGGCGGGCGGTCGTCCGGTGCCGACGAGGCCGACCAATACGGGGACGGGCGGCCGGTGCTCCGGCCACGGGGTCTGCCCGTCGGTGAGGACGACGACCAGGTCGGGGCGCGGGCGCAGGGCCAGGGCGGCGGTGATGCCCTCGCGCAGGTCCGTTCCGCCTCCGCCGGTCAGCTCGATGTCCTCCGTCCTGCGTACGGTCTGGACGGGGTGCGCGTGCAGGTCGCAGCAGATCACCCGCAGCCGCCGCCCTGGACCCCGGGCGAGAGCGGTGATCTCGGCGAGGAACCGGGTCAGCATGGGCTGCGGGATGCTGCCTGAGGTGTCCGCGACCAGCACGATCTCGGGCGCCGGGGCGACCATCGCGGGCAGCACCACGCCGTTCACGGGCGGGCGCCGCGCGGGCCGGCGGTAGGAGAAGTCCACCCGTCCCGAGGCCTGCCTTACGCCGCGCCGGACGCGCGCGCCGAGCTCGGCCCGCCAGTCGACGGCGGGACGCAGGCGTTCCCCGGCCCAGCGCCGCCACCCGCCGGCCATCGGAGACCGGGCGGCGGCCCTGGTCTCGATCTCGCGGGCGATCGCGAGTTCGAGGATGTCGCGCTCGACGCCGTCCAGCCCTCCGCCGGAGATCTCGTACGGGCGCTCCACCCCGTCCGCCGCGCTGCCGCAGTCGATCAGCTCGGCGAGCGGGCGGCCGCCCCGGCGGTGCGCGGCGTCGAGAACCTCGATCAGCGACAGGTACTCCTCCGCCATCCGCCCTTCCGGCAGGCCGAGGGCGCGCGGGGAGATCACCCCCGCGGGTGCGCCGGCTTCGAGGTCGTCGTTGACCTCGGCGTCGGCGGCCTGGATCCAGTGCGGTGACGGCCCGGGGGAGCGGGCGGCGTGGTGGCGGACGAGGTGGCCGATGTGGTGCAGCAGCCACCATCCGATCTCTCCGGCGGGCGTGGCCAGGGTCGTGCCGGGGTCGAGGTGGACGTGCCACCGGGTGTCGGTGGGGAAGGCGCGGAACTCGGCGTCGGCGACGGGCTCCCCGGTCACGTCGTCCAGATACGGTTCGAGGACGACCGGCCTCAGCGCGAACAGCGCGCTCGCCAGGTAGGGCGCGCGGGCGGCGGCCCACACCCGCGCCTCGGCGAAACGCCGCAGCACGTCGGGGGTACGGTCCACGGGGTTCATGGCATGAGGCCCGCGGATCGCAGGATCGGCGCGAGGTCGAGGAGCGCGGAGGGCAGGCCCGCCCCGGCCGGCCGGTTCGCGGCCAGCGTCCGAGCCGAGGCCGCGGCCACGTCGGGCGTCGTCTTGGAGACCCGGCCGATCACCGTCCAGGCGCGTTCCCAGGTTACTGCGCCGCCGTCGGCCACCACGTGCGCGACCAGCCCGCCCAGCAGCGCGTGCAACCGGTCCGCCCGGTCCGGCAGCGGCGCATCGGGGTCGTCCAGCAGGGTCTCCGGGTCGGGCAGGTCCAGCGTGCGCAGCCAGGACAGCAGCTCGAACCCGGCCGCCTCGCCCACCGCCCCGATCACCAGCGCCGCCACCGCCGCGTCCACACCGGTCCCCGCCGCGTCGGCCTCTCCGGCGGCCAGCGCGATCGCGGCCATCTCCCAGCTGCGCGGGCTCGGCCAGCTCCTGCCCGCGCGCTCCGGCGTACCGGGCACGGCGAGCACCAGCTCGGGCCTGACCCGCAGGAAGGCGCCGACCCGCGCCTTCGCGGCGGCCATCCCCGCCCGCGACGGAGGGACGACCCGGACGGCGTCCGGCGCGGGGAACCCGTGGGCCAGGCCGTCGGCCACCTCCACGGGCGAGACCTCCCAGTCCAGGTGGACGAGCCGGTTCGCGAGCGGCGCCGACAGCTCCCAGCCGTCCGCGGCCAGGTCCGGCGGGTTCGCGGCGGCCACGATCCGCACCCCTTCGGGGAGTACGAGGTCGCCCACGGCACGTTCCAGCACCACCCGCAGCATCGCGGCCTGCACCGCCGGCGGCGCCGTGGTCAGCTCGTCCAGGAAGAGCAGCCCCGACCCGGCGGACGCCAGCCGTTCCGCCCAGCGCGGCGGCGCGAACCAGGTCCCCTCCTGGCGGACGACCGGGAGACCGGCGAAGTCGCCGGGCTCGCGGACCGATCCGACGACCACCTCCACCGGCAGGTCCAGCTGCCGCCCGAGCGCGACGACGGCGGACGTCTTGCCGGTGCCCGGCGCTCCCCACAGCAGGACGGGCAGATCCGCCCGCACCGCCAGGGCGAGGGCCGTGCGCACGCTGTCGTTCTTCGTCATGGGAATCCTCCAAGGTGTCGCGTCAACCGTAGTTGACCCCTTGGAAGGCGGTCAACTACGGTTGACGGAGGTGGAGGTGCCGGAAGCGATGTCGCCCCGCGCGGCCACGAGCGCGTCGGCGTATGACTGGATCATGAGCGCTCGCTACGACGGCCTGGCCGAGTGGTACGACGAGTTCAACGCCGAAGGCGCCGCAGGGAACGCGCCCGAGCTGGCCGAGCTGCTCGGCCCGGGCGACGGCCTATGCCTGGACCTGGGCTGCGGCACCGGCCAGTATCTCGACGCGATCCGCGCCACCGGCAGGATCGTCGTCGGGCTCGATCGGTCAGCCGACCAGTTGCGGCTCGCGCGCCGCAGGGATCCGGCGCCGCTGTTCCAGGGTGACGGCCACGCGCTGCCGTTCCGCGACGGCGCGTTCGGGACCGTCGCCGCCCTCTGGGTGTCCACCGACATCCCCGACTTCGCCGCGCTGACGAAGGAGGCCGCCCGGGTGCTGCGCCCGGGCGGCCTCCTGCTGTTCTACGGGGTGCATCCCTGCTTCAACGGCCCGCACATCGAGAAGCGCGAGGACGGCGCCGTGACCATCATCCCGTGCCGTTGATCCTTGCTGTGCGCGCCGTCAGACCACAGTCTCCGCCGGGCCCGTGAGCATCGTGACGCCGGCGCCCGCGAAGTTCGCCAGGTCCGTCACCGCCTGCTGGCCGACGTCGCTGCCCATGGCGGTGTTGAACGCGGCCTCGTCGTCGAACGTCAGCACCGCCACCAGGTAGTAGGCCGGCTCCGCGCCCCCGGGCCGGGTGGCCGTGTAGGAGCGCAGGCCGGGCAGCCGGGCGGCGAGGGGCGCGTGCACCTCGTCATAGTGCTTGTCGAACGCGGCCGTGCTCTCCGGGTGGTGGTAGAGCGCGAGGAGCTGGTACGCCATGACGCCTCCAGATGTCGGTTGCCTCGATCAAACATCGGCGGAGCCGCGAGCGGTAGCCCCGGCCAGGAGCGCGGACCACGACGCGATACATCATGACAAACGGTTGTAAACGCGAGTATGTGGCGAGTTGGATATCAAACTCTCAACTTTTGTGACGCCGGGTTGTAGCCCGTGACCCTCAGCGGCATAGTGGGGCAAATCACAGCGCGCATCCGTCGCGGGAGTGCTCTGCAGGCACTCGCCGCCTCCACGGCATCGACTATGCGCAGGCACGCGCGGATTGGATGAAGCGTATGAGAGCCGCCCCACCGATCCGCTCCAAGCTGGTCCGCATCCTCATCGTCCCGCTGGTCTCGCTGATCGGCTTATGGATCTACATCGCGTACACCATGGTGGGCGAGACCTCCGGATTCGCGGGCAGCCGCAGCGAGTGGGACGCCGTCGGCGTCCCCTCCCGCGACCTGATCACCCAGCTGCAACGTGAACGGCAGCTGACCGCCGAGGCCGCCGGGAACACCTCGGGCAACGCCCAGCTCGGCACCCAGCGCCAGCACACCGACCAGGCCGTGGCCCGCATCAGGGACGTGGCCGCCACGTTGATGGGCGACGTCAGCACCCCGCCCGACGCGGTGCGCGACCTGCTCGGCGAGCTCGACGGGCTGCCCAGCATCCGGGCCGGCGCCGACCTGGACCAGGTGCCGGTGCTCGCCACCACCGAGAAGTTCAACAACGTCATCAGCGTCGCCAACCGCCAGTTCGCCGGCACCGAGATGATCACCGCGGTCTCCTCGTACCGGGTGCTGCGCGGCCTCGGCTACTACGGCGCCGTCGACGAGTACGTGGCCAGGGAGAACGCCATCCTCACGCCGGCGCTGCAGCGCGGCGAGATGACCAGGGCCGAGCACGGGGCGTTCGTCGCGGCGATGGCCGGCCGCCGCGTCCAGCTCGTGAACGCCGAGCGGGACATGGGCCCCGAGCTGCGGGTCTGGCACGAGCAACTGCTGGCCGAGCCCGCCTACCAGCGGTTCACCACCGCCGAGGACGCCGTCTTCCACTGGAACAAGAGCGGCAAGCCGCCGATCCTGGCCGAATCCTGGCGGCGGGACGCCGGCGCCGTCCACACCATCCTGAGCGACAACTACGCCAAGGAGCTGGCCCGCGCCTCCGCCAAGGGCGAGGACCTGGTCTTCGCCGGCTTGATGCGCATCGTCCTGGTCGTCGGCCTGGGCCTGCTGGCCGTGGTGCTGTCGATCGCGCTCTCGTACCGGTTCGGCCGGTCGCTGGTCAACGAGCTGAAGAAGCTGCAGGGCTCGGCCGTCGAACTGGCCGAGGTGCGGCTGCCCCGGCTGGTGGAGCGGCTGCGCAAGGGCGAGGACGTGGACCCGGCCGAGACACCGGAGCTGGAGAGCGCCCGCACCGCCGAGGTGGAGCGGGTGGTGCAGGCGTTCTCGGCCGTGCAGCGCACCGCCGTCGAGGCCGCCGTCGGCCAGGCCACCCTGCGCAAGGGCGTCGGCCAGGTCTTCCTGAACCTGGCCCGCCGCAACCAGGCGTTGCTGCACCGCCAGCTCTCGCTGCTGGACGCGATGGAGCGCAAGGCCGAGGACCCGGACACCCTTGAGGGCCTGTTCAAGCTCGACCACTTCACCACCCGCATGCGCCGCCACGCGGAGAACCTCATCATCCTGTCCGACGCCGCCCCCGGCCGGCGCTGGCGGGACCCGGTGCCGATCTTCGACGTGGTACGCAGCGCCGCGCTGGAGGTGGAGGACTACACGCGCGTCACCATCCAGCCGATGCCGGACAGCCCGCTGCTCACCGGCGGCGCGGTGACCGACGTCATCCACCTGGTCGCCGAGCTGCTGGAGAACGCCACCGCCTTCTCGCCGCCCAACACCAGCGTGCAGGTACGCGGTCTCACGGCGGCCAACGGGTTCGCCCTGGAGATCGAGGACCGCGGCCTGGGCGTGAACCCCGGCACCCTGGAGGAGCTGAACGCCCAGCTCGTCACCCCGCCGGAGTTCGACCTGGCGCGCAGCGACCGGATGGGCGTCTTCGTGGTCTCCCGGCTGGCCGCGCGGCACGGCATCAAGGTCACGCTCCGCCCGTCCCCGTACGACGGCACGACCGCGATCGTGATGCTGCCGACGTGCATGCTCGCGGAGCGCGCGCCGGTCTCGTCGCAGCTCAGCCAGTCGCTGTTCGAACCCGTCCGGCAGGTCCCGCCCCCGCCGCCCAGGGAGGTGCGCGCGTCCGGCCCCGTGCGGACGCTCGACCCGCCCACCGGGCCGATCCCGCGGCAGACGGACCCGGACGACGACCTGGACGGCCTGCCGGTCCGGGTACGCCAGGCACATTTGGCACCACAACTAAGGAAAACACGTCCGGAGCAGGAGCCCGAGGTCTCCGCCCGCGCCCCCGAGGAACTGTTCAGCCTCATGACCTCCATGCAGGAGGGCTGGCGGCAGGCGCGCAGGGAGACGAACGGCGACCGCGACGTGCGCGACGAAAGGGACTCCCATGGCTGACGCGAGATCTGAGCTGAGCTGGCTGCTCGACGACCTGGCCAACCGGGTCGCGGGAGTGCGGCACGCGATCCTGCTGTCCGCCGACGGCCTCACCATGGGCGGGTCCCAGGGGCTGACCAGGGAGGACACCGAACACCTCGCGGCGATCGCGGCAGGCAGCCACAGCCTCGCGATGGGCGCGGGCCGGCACTTCGGCATGGGCGGCGTCCGCCAGACGATCATCGAGCTGGAAGGCGGCTTCCTGTTCGTCACCGCGGCAGGTCAGGGCGCCCGGCTGGCGGTCCTGGCCGCGGGTGACTCCGAGCTGGGCCTGATCACGTACGAGATGGCCCTGCTCGTCCGTCGGGTGGGCGAGCACCTGACCGCGCTGCCGAGAGGCGCGGCGCCCGCGCCGGTGTGGAACGGGATGACACCGTGACAGACGACGATCCGGGGCCTCTGATCCGGTTGTACGGTCTCACGGGCGGCCGGGCGCGGCCCCAGGGCGAGGCGTTCGACCTGGTGGCCATCGTCGCCACGGTCCACCTGCCGCAGGAGCCGTCCGTGCTGAACCCGGAGCATCACACCATCCTGCGCATCTGCCGCAGGCCGACCCCCGTGGCCGATGTCGCGGCCGGGCTCGGCCTGCCGCTCAACGTCACCCGCGTGCTGCTCGGTGACCTGCGGCGCGAGGGGCTCGTGAGCATCACCCCGCCGAAGCCCGCCAACCAGTCGATCGATGAACGTACCTACAGGGATGTACTGCATGGAATTCGCAGGCTTTGATCGCCCCCGGCCCTCCGGAGGGACGCTCACCGCGACCGCCCTGAAGATCCTGGTGGCCGGCGGCTTCGGCGTGGGCAAGACCACCATGGTCGGCACGATCAGTGAGATCCGCCCTCTGCACACCGAGGAACTCCTCAGCGACCGCGGCGTGGGCGTGGACGACGTGTCCGGCGTCGAGCGGAAGGTCGCCACCACGGTGGCGCTCGACTTCGGCCGCATCACCATCCGCCAGGATCTGTGGCTGTACCTGTTCGGCACCCCCGGGCAGGACCGTTTCTGGTTCATGTGGGACGAACTCGCGCTCGGCGCGCTGGGCGCCGTCGTGCTCGCCGACACCCGCAGGCTGGCCGACTGCTTCCCGGCCGTCGACTACTTCGAACAGCTCAAGCTCCCCTTCGTGGTCGCGGTGAACTGCTTCGACGGGGCCCGCCGGCACGATCCTGGGAAGGTGCGGCGGGCCGTCGGACTGGACGAGACGACTCCGGTCATCATGTGCGACGCGCGTAACCGGTCCTCGGTCAAAGAGGTCCTGACCATGCTCGTCACCCATGCCATGGAGGTCCGCTAGCGGGCTGTGCAGGCGATCGGCGCCGGGGTGGCGGCCGAGCCGTTGGCCAGGAAGCCGAACGTGGTGGTGCCGCCCGCGGCGACCGCGCCGTTCCAGCCGAGGTTGCCGACCGTCACGGACGAACCGGAGGAGCTCAGGTCGCCGTTCCAGAGCTGGGAGATCGACTGGCCGCCGGCGAAGGACCAGCCGACCTGCCAGCCGGAGATGGCCGACGCGCCGGTGTTGCGCACGGTGACCTCGGCCTGGAAGCCGCCCTGCCAGCTGTTGACGATCGTGAACGCCGCGGCGCAGCCCTGGCCGGTCGGCGTCACGGTCGGGGTGACCGTCGGGGTGACGGTGGGCGTCTGGGTCGGCTCGCCCGCCGCGATGGCCAGGTCGTAGGCGCGCTGCGGCACGAACTGGCCCGCCGCGGCGATGCAGCCGTCGGCCTCACCCGGCGGCTTCACCCACAGGAACGCGTCGATCATCGAGTCGCCCGTCGCCGTGGTGCTCCACGTGCCCGTGGCGCGGCCCGCGGGGTCGCACCACTCGCTCCCGGCCGGGCCGTTGCCGTTGCGGCTGGTGTCGATCACGGCGCGCAGTCTGGAGTCGCCGGTCGCCGCTATGACGCTCTTCGCGTACGACACCAGACCGGGCGACGAGCGGTAGTTGGAGGTGTTGACCGCGATGCCGTCGGCGCTGCTGGACACGTTGGCGCCGCGCAGCCGGTTCGCCGCCTCCCCGGCCGACAGCCAGGCGTCGTGCCCGATGTCGTAGTACACCTTCACCTGCGACGACGTCGCCTTGAACCGCTGGCCCGCGTACGACATCGACGCCTGCACCTGGGCCTGCTCGGTGGAGTTCATGCAGTTCGACATGATGGCCAGGGCGTCAGGCTCCAGCACGATCGTGGCCGGGCGGCCGCCGAGACCGGCCGCGATCTGGTCGATCCAGGCCCGGTACGCCGTGTGGTCCGGCGCCCCGCCCGCGCTCGGGCCGCCGCAGTCGCGGTTCGGCATCGCGTACACGGACATGATCGGGATCTTGCCCGCCCTCGACGCCGCGCCCACGTACGCGTCGACCTGCGCCCGGACGGTGGACGGGTTGTACGTGGCGAACCAGCGGCCCTGCGGGACCGCGGCGATCCGGTCCCTGATCACCGGGGCGCGGCTGTCCCCGGGGTTGGCGGCCACCCACTTGGCGGCGTTCGTCTCCGGGTCCACGTAGAACGCCGAGTCGGCGGCCTGGACGGCGGAAGAGGTGAAGACGGCCGCCCCCGCCACGGCGGTCGCGACCGCGGTGAGGAGGGCGGCCAGCACGGGCCTTCTACGAGACATGGAAACTCCGTCCTGATATGGGAGCGCTCCCACGCATGGTAGGGAGCCCCCGCCTCCCGCCAGAAGCGCGATCGGCCGCCGGAAGGCAAAGGCACAGGCGGGAGGCCGATGAGCGGCTGAAACTTTCAAGCGGGATTACGACTGACGGCGATCGCGCCGGTCAACCGGCCTGCTCTTGCTAGGGTCCCGTGTGTGCGTGTCCCCGTGACGGGTTCCACCGGGAGGGTGCGGTGGCTCTGGCTCGTGGCGCCGGCCACACTCGCGGCCCTTCTCACCCTCATCGCGATGGTCTTTCCCGGCGGCAGCCTTTATGTCCTGTCTTACGCGGTCCTGTTCTGGATCCTGACGACGGCCCTGTGGATCGTCCTGCTCTGCGTCCCCCGCTACCGCCGCAGCCCCGGCATCGCGGTCGCGCCGCTCGTCGCCGCGCTCACCTGCGCGACCGTCGCGGCCGACCTGCCGATGCGCGCGGCGTTCGCGGTGTCGGAGCCCGCGCTGACCGCCTACGTACGGTCGCTGCCGCTGCATCCCGACAGCGTCACGGTGGGCGACGCCGAGAGCGGGCTCGGCGTCGAATGGGTCGGGCTCTTCCCGGTCGGGCGGGCCGTGCGCCACGTCGACCGGGCCGACCTGGGCGTCATCGGGTCGGGAGGCTGGCTGGAGTTCTGCGGTCTCACGTACGTGCACGGGGAGCGGCTGAGAACCTACCGGTTCTCGTCCGTCGACCGGCTCTCCGACAGCTGGTACGCGACGTGCGAGGACTTCTAGGGCCTGCGGCTGACCAGCAGATAGCGCCAGAAGAGGAGGCGCCTGACCCGGGCGCCGGGCAGGAGGCGGGCGGTGTGCTCCCTGACCTCGCCGAGGGTCATCACCGGCGGCGTGACCGGCGCCTTCACCGGTGCGGAGCTCCGGCGGCTCAGCGCCAGCCGCGCGGCGGCGTTCACCGGGACGGCCGCCAGGCTGGTCAGGTAGTCGGCCGCGGTGCTCTCCCGGTAGCAGCCGAGCACCGCGAGCACCCCACCGGGCACGAGCGCCGCACGCAACCTGACCACCGTCTCGAACGGCACGTGGTGCAGGCTGGCCAGGCACGAGATGAAGTCGTAGTGGGCCTCGGGCAGGTCCATGGCGGTGACGTCGGCGCGCGCGTATCGGACACCCGCCGCGCGCGGCGCTGCCTCGATGACCTCCGGCGACGGATCGATCGCGTCCACGACCACACCACGGGCGGCCAGCCGGCGCGCGAACAGCGCGGTTCCGCAGCCCACGTCGAGCGCGGTGGCCGCGCCCGCCGGGAGATGGCGGAGCAGCAAAGGGTGGTAGTGGTCGTTGTGATCGAAGGTCATGGATCCGAGTATTGAGGGTGTTGCCGGGCCGACATCATGATGATTACATGATTACATGACCGAAGACGGCATACCGACGCTTTACGAATGGGTCGGCGGCACGGATGCGCTGGAGCGGCTGACCGAGGTCTTCTACCGCCAGGTCGTGAAGGACGACCTGATAGGGCCGCTGTTCGCGCACATGGATCCCGGCCATCCCCGGTACGTGGCCATGTGGCTGGGCGAGGTGTTCGGCGGGCCCGCCCGCTACACCGGCGAACGCGGGGGATACTCGCACATGCTGGCCCACCACCTCAACCGGGGCATCACCGAGGACCAGCGGCGCCGATGGGTGAGCCTGCTCATGGATGCCGCCGACGAGGTGGGGCTGCCGGACGATCCCGAGTTCAGGGCCGCGTTCGCCGGCTACATCGAATGGGGCACCAGGATCGCCCGCACCAACTCGCAGCCCGGCGCCACGCCGCCGCGACAGGCGCCGGTGCCGCGGTGGGGCTGGGGCGTCGCTCCTCCGTACCAGCCTTAGAACTCCAGCTGCGGCGGGTCCTCGACCTCCATGGGGTCGATGAAGGTGTCGGACTCGCGGGGGTCCTCCTCGTCCACCCATCTGGAGATGCCACGCGGGATCTCGTCGTCGATCTCCACGATCTGGTGCTGCTGGGGGAACACGTCCTCGTACATCGCGGCCCACGACTGCTGCGGGTCGTCCCCCAGATCCTTGCCGATCTCGTACGGTTGCTCACTCATCGAACTCACGCCTTGCCGATCATCTCGACCGTCTTCCTGGCGGCCCAGCCGAGCAGGGACAGGGCGACCACCACCTGGGTGGCGCGCGACCAGAAAGTGGAGGTCACGTCCGCGTAGACGACCACGCCCAGCCACATCAGGTTGAATATGGCTACCAGCGCGATGGCCGCCCAATTCATCCCTCTCTGCCACATATGCGCAGTCTTACAGTCACCACCCCAAGCCCGGGTATGCGTTGGGTCACCGCCGCGTTGTTTGCCGTTCCAGCCCGCCTGTCGAGTGCGGGCCGCGCGGGGGCACGGGCGGAAGCAGCTCGTCTGTTGAGAGCGAGCCGCGCGGATCACGGCGGAAGTCAGCGACGCAGGCTGCGGACCGGGCCGACGCAGCGGCGCAGCCGCATGCTGTCACGGGGGCGCGGCTTGGTCTGCTGCTCCGCCAGGCAGGCGAGCAGGGCGGCCGCCGCCTGGGCGTCCGACAGGATGCGCTGCACGGCCTCTCCGGGCTGCGGAAGCTGCCCCCGCTCGTCGAGCTCGTGCCTGACGAACGTCATCGGGTCCGGCGCGCCGGCGTGCTCGGCGGCCACGGTCGCGCGAGCGGCGGTCAGCAGCCGCAGGTAGTGCGTCCGCAGCATCGCCTCGCGCATGCGGGCCTGCTCCAGGTCCTCCACCAGGGTCCTCGCCACGTCCAGCAGGTCACCCGCCTGGGTCGCCGGGTCGGCGAGGAAAGCACGGATGTCGTCGTATTCCGAGCGGGTCATGCCGGACACCTCCGAGAGCGCGGGACTGCTCGTGGCAATTCGTACCGCCGGGGCATTGCGGACCACTTGCTGTTCGCTTGCCCTGGGCCCTCCCGGACCAGTGAGGTTTGGGTGTCCCCTGGGAAGGGAAGGACCTGAGGATTACCTCTGTGGGCCCGAGATGGTCTTGGAGGCTGCTACAGTTGCTCAGGCACGGGCGGCCAGGGACTCACCAGAGTCCCGGAGAAGCCCGGCGAGTCCCACTCCACACTGATCGTCCGGATGGTTCGCATCTGTCCGGATCGGCCGGTAGGGTAGAGGGGTTGCCTCGGAAACGGGGTGGTTGCCGACTTTTGAAGCTCGATGGGGTTCGCGTCAATTTGACACGAACTTGGAGGGCTGCGAAGATTGGTAACACAAAGACGAAATGAACGCCTCTTCGGCGGGGGCCGCTGGTCGGGTCTTGCCGGGGTGTACGCGTCCGTTTCTTG
>NZ_JBFAPV010000025.1:0-78719 GCF_040676925.1 Nonomuraea sp. NPDC049486 | reverse complement strand
GTTAAGCTTCTCTGCGCCGATGGTACTGCACTCGGGAGGGTGTGGGAGAGTAGGTCACCGCCGGACAATTTTCATATGGGAAGGGCCCCGACAGTAGTGTCGGGGCCTTTCTCGTGGGTGAGCCCCGAGGCTATGGCTTCGGGGCTTTTCTTGTTTGTGGGGCCACCGCGATTACACCGGTACGTTCCGGCTCCGCGAGGGCGAACGGACGACCGGCACTCCGGACCGGCCCCATGATGGAGGTATGACTTCAGTGACTTACCGCGTGTGCGTGGTCTGCATGGGCAACATCTGCCGCTCCCCGATGGCCGCGACCGTGCTCCGCAAGGTGCTGGATGGTCACGGGCTGGGCGACCAGGTGATCGTGGAGAGCGCCGGCACCGGCGGATGGCACGCCGGCGGGCCGATGGACGAGCGGGCGCTGCGGGTGCTCGCCGCTCACGGGTACGACGGATCCGAGCACGTCGCCCAGCAGTTCACCGCCGACTGGTTCGACCGCTACGACCTGGTGCTGGCCATGGACCGCGACAACCGGGCGTTCCTCAGCCGGATGGCGACCTCCGGCGTGGAGGTGCGGCTGTTCCGTTCCTTCGACCCTGACGCGCCTGTCGGCGCCGAGGTGCCCGACCCGTACTACGGGGGCGATGAAGGGTTCGTCGAGGTGCTTACCCTGGTGGAGGCCGCGTCCGTGGGCATCGCCAAGCACATCGCCGATGAGATCGACTGAGGACCTGGGCACGTCCCACGGCTGGCGGTTGCAGCGGGGCGTGCTCGACGACGGCCGCGTGGTGTTCGCCAAGACGGGAGCCCGTTCGCCGGTCTTCGCCTCCGAGGCGGCCGGGCTGCGCTGGCTGGGCGAGGTCATCGCCGTACCCGAGGTGATCGAGGCCGGTGCGGATCGGCTGGTCCTGTCGTGGGTGGACGAGGAGCCGCCGAGCGCCGCCGCGGCCGAGCGCTTCGGCCGCGACCTGGCGCTCATGCACCGGGCCGGGGCGGACGCCTTCGGCGCGCCCTGGCCGGGGTTCATCGCGGAGCTGCCGATGGACAACGCGCCCGCCGGCGACTGGCCGACCTTCTACGCGGAGCGGCGGGTGCTGCCGTTCGCCATGACGGCCCGGCTGCCGTCCCGTGACCTGGCGCTCGTCGAGCGGGCGGTGGCGCGGTTCGCCGAGGTCGCCGGGGAGCCGGAGCCGCCCGCCCGCATCCACGGCGACCTGTGGAGCGGCAACCTGCTGTGGTCGGGCGGCCGGGTCGTGCTGGTCGACCCCGCGGCCCACGGCGGCCACCGGGAGACCGACCTGGCCATGCTCGCGCTGTTCGGGGCGCCGTACCTGGACCGGATCCTTGGCGCGTACCAGGAGGAGGCCCCGCTCGGGGACGGCTGGCGTGAACGGGTCCCGCTGCACCAGCTGCATCCGCTGCTCGTGCACGTGGTGCTGTTCGGCGGCGCGTACCACGGCAGCCTGATGGACGCCGTGGCGAAGGTGCTGGCGCTCTAGGAGTTGAGCCGGCTGATGACCTCGTCGTGCAGGAGGCCGTTGGTGCACACCAGGCTGCCGCCCTCCAGGCCGCGCACGCCCGCCGTGTCGGTCCAGCGACCGCCGGCCTCCTCGACGATGACCGTGAGCGCCGCCATGTCCCACGGCGACAGCTCCGGCTCGGCCGACAGGTCCACCGAGCCTTCGGCCACCATCATGTGCGACCAGAAGTCACCGTACGCGCGCGTGCGCCAGCAGGAGCGGCCCAGGTCGAGGAAGCCGTCGAGGCGGCCGGTCTTCTCCCAGCCGCTGAAGCTGGAGTAGGAGAAGGACGCGTCGCCGAGGCTGGAGACGGACGACACGCGCATCCGGGTCGCCTTCGTCAGGCTCCTGCCGGTCCACGCGCCGCCGTCGGTCGCCGCCCACCAGCGTCGGCCCAGCGCCGGGGCCGACACCAGGCCGACCACGACCTTGCCGTACTCCATGAGCGCGATCAGCGTCGCCCAGACGGGGACCCCGCGCACGTAGTTCTTGGTGCCGTCGATGGGATCGACGATCCACGACCTGGCCCCCCAGCCGGTCTTGCCGAACTCCTCACCCACCACCGCGTCGCGCGGCCTGGCGCGGCGCAGCGTGCCGCGGATCGACTCTTCGACGGCGCGGTCGGCGTCGCTGACCGGGGTGAGGTCCGGCTTGGTCTCGACCTTGAGGTCGACCGCCTTGAAGCGCCGCATCGTCAGGTCGTCGGCGGCGTCGGCCATGACGTGGGCGAGACGGAGGTCATCGTGGTATCCCTGCACGAAGTGTCACGCTACCGTGCCGCCTGTGCCGAACAGCAGTCACCCGCGGCGGCTTTTCTGATAAGCCCGATTTTCGGTTACCGGCTAGTAGCATGCGGGCATGTCACTTGACGTCGGCGATCTGCTGCTCCAGACCGTGCCCTTCGCCCGCACTCTCGGCATCACCTTCGACTCCGCCGCCGACGGGCGCGCCGTCTGCCGCCTGCCGGACCGGTCCGATCTGCACAACCATGTCGGCGGTCCGCACGCGGGCGCCCTGTTCACCCTGGCCGAGTCGGCGTCCGGCGCCGCCATGCTCACGGCCTTCGGCGACCAGCTCGACCGGGCGGTCCCCCTGGCCACCGCGTCGACCGTCCGCTACCTCAAGCTGGCCAAGGGCGAGATCGTGGCATCGGCGCGGCTGCTGGTCGCGCGCGAGGAGGTGGTGGGGCGGCTGGACGCCGGTGAGCGGCCGGAGTTCGACGTCGAGGTCGAGGTACGGAACGAGGAAGGCACGGTGGTGGCCACCCTCACCGTCTCCTGGACCCTGCGCCCTTCCCGCTGAGTCCTGGTCAGGGGTTGTCGTCGAGCGCGCCTTCCCGGCTGGCCAGGAGGCGGCGGAGGGACCGCAGGCGGGCCGTGTCGGCGTGACCGGCGGCCACCCAGGCGTCCAGGGCGCAGCCCTCCGTCAGGTGGGTGCAGCCCTTGGGACACTTGACCGTGCCCTCCACCAGGTCGGGGAAGGCGGCCAGGACCGTCTCCACCGACACGTGGGCCAGGCCGAAGCTGCGGACACCGGGCGTGTCGATGATCCACCCGCCTTCGGGCAGTTCGAGGGCGACGGCCGAGGTGGAGGTGTGGCGGCCGCGCCCGGTCACGGCGTTCACCTGCGACACGGCTCGGTTCGCGTCGGGGACGAGCACGTTGACCAGCGTCGACTTGCCCACCCCCGAATGCCCGACCAGCACGCTGATGCGCCCCTTGAGGTGGTCGCGCAGCTCGTCCAGCGAGCCGCCCCGGTGGACGACGACGTGCGGCACCCCCAGCGGGGCGTACTGGGCCACCAGGTCGTCCGGCGGCGCCAGGTCGGACTTGGTCAGGCAGAGCAGCGGGTCGATCTCCGCGTCGAACGCCGCCACCAGGATGCGGTCGATCATGCGCGGCCGGGGCGGCGGGTCGGCCAGCGCCGTCACGATGACGAGCTGGTCGGCGTTGGCCACCACCGGCCGCTCGATGCCGTCGGTGTCTTCGGTGTCGTCGGCCGAGCGCCGCAGCATGGACGTGCGCGGCTCCACCCGGACGACCCTGGCCAGCGTGTCGGGCCGGCCGGAGACGTCCCCCACGAGCGCCACCCGGTCGCCGACCACGATGCCCTTGCGGCCCAGCTCGCGCGCCTTCATGGCCACCACCAGGCGGCGCTGCTGCTTGCGCCTGGCCTCCACCAGCGTCGTGTAGCGGCCCCGGTCGACCGCCACCACGAAGCCCTGCTCCGCGTCGTCGTGGGCAGGGCGGATGCGGGTCCGCGGCCTGGAGCCCTTGCCCGGCCTGACCCGTACGTCGTCCTCGTCGTACTCCCGCCTTCTCAGCGGTCCACTCCTATGACCTCGCTGGCTCGTCCAGAGGGGCCGCATACCCCGGGAAGGGGGAGGTATCCGCGCATGGCGGTCACCGGTCGCCCAGCATGGCGGCCCACATGTCGGCGAACTCCGGAAGGGTTTTACCCGTCGTCGCGATGTTCTCCACCTCGACCCCGGGAACGGCCAGGCCGATCACCGCGCCGGCCGTGGCCATGCGGTGGTCGTCGTAGCTGTGGAAGAGGCCGCCGCGCAGCGGGCGGGGACGGACGACGAGCCCGTCGGCGGTCTCCTCGGCGTCGCCGCCGAGCCGGTTGATCTCGGTGACGAGCGCGGCGAGCCGGTTGGTCTCGTGGCCGCGCAGATGGGCGATCCCGCGCAGGCGGCTCGGCGTGCCGGCGAGCGCGGCCAGCGCGGCGACGGTCGGGGTCAACTCGCCCACCTCGCGCAGGTCGGCGTCGATCCCGGCGATCTCTCCCGTGCCGCTCACGACGAGGTCGGCGACGTCGCCTGAGGCGGACTCCAGACGGACGTCGCCGCCCATCCGGGCGAGCAGGTCGCGCAGCGTGTCGCCCGGCTGGGTGGTCTTCAGCGGCCAGCCGGGGACCGTCACCGTGCCGCCCGTGACGAGGGCGGCGGCCAGGAACGGCGCCGCGTTGGACAGGTCGGGCTCCACCACCCACTCGCGGGCCGCGATCGGCCCCGGCTCGACGCGCCAGACGTCGGGCTCGTGGTCGTCGACCCGGACGCCGGCGGTGCGGAGCATGTGGACGGTCATCTGGATGTGCGGCTGCGAGGGGACCGGCGGGCCGGCGTGGCGGACCGCCACCCCCTTCTCGAACCGGGCGGCCGCCAGCAGCAGGCCCGAGACGAACTGCGACGAGGCCGAGGCGTCGACCGTCACCTCGCCGCCGGCGAGCGGCCCGTGGACGGTGAACGGCAGCGCGTCGCCGTCGACCCGCGCACCGAGCGCCCGCAGCGCGTCGAGGATCGGGCCCATCGGGCGCTTGCGCGCGTGCGGGTCGCCGTCGAACGCCACCGGGCCGTCGGCGAGGGCGGCCACCGGCGGCACGAACCGCATGACGGTGCCGGCCAGCCCGGCGTCGATGCGCGCGCCGCCGCGGATCGGCCCCGGCGTGACCGTGTAGTCGACGCTGGAGGCGGTCTCGGCCGACGTGGTGAGCGTGGCGCCGAGGGCCCGTAGCGCCCCGGCCATCAGGTCGGCGTCGCGGCTGCGCAGCGCGCGGCGTACGACACAGGGACCGTCGGCGAGTGCGGCGAGCACCAGCGCCCGGTTGGTCACCGACTTCGAACCGGGCAGCGAGACGGACGCCGAGACGGGAGCGTCGGCGTGCGGGGCGGACCAGTGGGCGTCAGGCATGCTCAAAGCCTACTGGCCCGCCGCGCCGTCACAGGAAGACGGCGGTGTCGAGCAGGAAGTCGACGGGGTCGGGGAGGTGGATCTCCTTGCCCAGGTCGACGCTGGTGGAGATCGTGTAGCGCCCGTCCTTCGGCTCGCTGAACACGGTGACCCGGGCGGGCTCCGAGACGGGGTCGATGAGCAGGTAGATCGGGACGCGGGCGGTCGCGTAAATGCCGGGCTTGTGGTCGCGGTCGTCGCCGACGCTGCTGGCCGAGACGACCTCGCCCGCCATGACGAGCCCGCTCGCGTACACCTCGCGGGCTCCCCAGCGGGGCGCGTCGGGTGGGTACACCGCGACGTCCGGCTCGTACGGGTCACGTGTCCCGTCCGTGCAGATCCCGAGGCCGGCGACGGCTTTCCAGCCGCGTGCGACGGCGTGGGGGCGCAGAACGACGGCGAGGGTCGTCGCCATGTCCTGATGTTCGGGGGTGCCTAGAGGGCTCACTATCAACCTTCCGTCGATGATCTCGGCGCGCATCTTCGTGCGGCCGACCAGGGCGTCGTAGACGTCGCGAAGGGTCGTGAGCTCGTTTTCGCCCGCGGGGGCGGGCGGGACTTCGCCGGTCGTGGCGGACACCTCCGGCTCGGGAGACGGAGCGGGGCATCCGTGAGTCTTGCGAGAAGTCGTCACCATCGTCCGTATCCCTTCGTGTCCTCTTCGATACTCAGAGTATTGCGCATGCGACTCGTACACGCGAGCGAATGACGGACGTGGCAGTGTGGAGGAATGTGCGGGAGATACGCGTCGGCGCGCGACAAGCACCAGCTCCTCGAGGAGTTCCAGGTGGAGCAGGACGCCGACCCTGAGAAGGAGCTCGGCGCAGACTACAACGTGGCGCCGACCAAGAACGTCTACGCCGTCCTGAGCCGCGTGCCGAAGGACGCCGAGCGGGCGGTGCGGCAGCTGCGGGTGGTCAAGTGGGGGCTGGTGCCGGCGTGGGCCAAGGACCCGTCCGTCGGGTCGCGGATGATCAACGCCAGGGCGGAGACGCTGGCGGAGAAGCCGTCCTATCGGAAGGCGTTCGCCAAGCGGCGCTGTCTGCTGCCCGCCGACGGCTACTACGAGTGGATGCCGGTCGAGGGCGACAAGAAGAAACAGCCCTACTTCATCCATCCGTCCGACGGCGGGGTCCTGGCGATGGCGGGGCTGTACGAGTTCTGGAAGGACCCGAACCGCGCCGACGACGACCCGCTGAAGTGGCTCGTCACCTGCACCGTGATCACCACGGACGCGGAGGACGAGCTGGGCCGCATCCACGACCGCATGCCGATGATGATCGAGCGTGAGCGCTGGGGCGAGTGGCTCGACCCGAAGGTCACCGACACGGAGCAGGCGCAGCGGCTGCTGGTGCCGGCCCAGCCGGGCAGGCTCACCGCCCATCCCGTCGGCACCGACGTCAACAACGTCAGGAACAACGGCCCCGGCCTCGTCGAGCCGCTTCCGGAGGAGGGGGAAAGCGCGCTTTTCTGAAGGTGTAAGGAGCGTGTGAAGCGGGCATCCGGTGAGGAAAGCAATGGCATGCGTGTACGCGGTGTCACTGCTTATCAAATGCCCCTCAATCGCACCGCGCGGGATTACCGGGGAGCTCCCGTCGCGGGTTGCCCTCACTTTCCCGGAGGTGCGGATCCGTGGACGCCGCGACCGCTCGTGAGCGACTGGAAGACATGCTCGCCGAACTCGACCGTTCGATCGGGGTGCTGCAGGGCGACCCGGTGGCGATCCGGGAGTATTCAGCCGCCGACGCGGGCTCCGACCTGACCGACGCCGATCGCGCCCGGGCGATGCTGACCGTCGCGACCACGCAGCGCAGGGCGGTGGTCGACGCCATCAAGAGGCTGGACGAAGGCACCTACGGACGGTGCGTCGACTGCGGCGCGCTGGTGCCCGAGGGCAGGCTGGAGGCCCGCCCGGAGGCGTCGCGGTGCGTGCAGTGCCAGGGCAAGCGCGAGCGCAGGCGCTGACCGCTCAGATCTTGCGGGCGCTGGCCACCAGGTGGATGCCGACCGTGTCGTCCTCGTCCGGACGCGCGTCGAGCTCGGTGCGCACCAGGTAGGACAGGGTGCGCGTGTCGGAGCCGAGCACGTGGTCGACCGTCGAGGGCGACAGCACCGTGCGCGGACGCACCCACTCGACGTCGAGGCCGGCGCCCATGAGCAGCTCGCGCAGCTGCGTGCTGCTGAAGCAGCGCGTGATGCTGCCGTCGGGCCACGGCACCAGCATGACCTCGCCGGTCTGCCGCAGGTGTTGCCACTGGCCCTGCTCGGCCAGGATCGCCATGCCCAGCACCAGCGAGTCGACGCACACCAGGGCGCGCCCGCCGGGCTTGAGCACGCGGGCCACGTCGCTCATCGCCGACTCGGCCATCAGCTCGATCGACATCGCGCGTTCCTCGGCGACCACCGCGTCGACGCTCTCGTCGGGCAGGAAGGACAGGTCGTCGGCGCGCACGTGGCGGACCAGCCCCGCCTCCCGCAGCCGGACGCCCTCTGAAGTCCGGCGGAAGTCGAGCACCTCGATCACCCGGTGACCCGCCCGGGCGGCCTGGCTGGACCACCGGCCGCGGCCGCCGGACAGGTCGAGGACGACCGAGGGCTGGGCGGGGAGCCATCTGCTGAGCTGTTCGGCGACGACGGCGTGGTAAAAGGTCCAGTACGGCCCCAGCGTTCCTGAGCCGTTGAGTTCCTCGGCCGGAATGGGCAGCACGCGCGACTCCTGGGTTCCGGAAAATGGCTACCAGCCGGTACGTATGGTTTTCCCCGCACCGGGTTGTTCGTCACCTTCTATCTTGCGGGAACAGACGAAGACACGGGCGTGTTGCGAGGAGCATGCTCACTTTGCTCGACGCCCTCCCCGATGACCGCCCGGTCACCGGCGAACGGGTATCCTCCCCTGAGTACGGTGTCCCGCCACAGCTGGTCACCGGTGATCTTAGGGGGGTGGGTCCGGTGCCCGCGACAGGCGCGGAGACTCTGGAACAGCGGGGCGAGCGGTTCGAGCGTGATGTCATGCCTTACCTCGAGCAGCTCTATTCGGCCGCGCTCCGGATGACCCGGAACCCCGCCGACGCCGAGGACCTGCTGCAGGAGACCTTCGCCAAGGCGTTCGCGTCCTTCCACCAGTTCCAGGAAGGCACCAACCTCAAGGCGTGGCTCTACCGTATCCTCACCAATACTTTCATCAACAATTACCGCAAGAAGCAGCGCGAGCCCAAGCAGGCCGGCACCGAGGAGATCGAAGACTGGCAGCTCATGCGGGCCGGCTCCCACACCTCCAGCGGGCTGAAGTCGGCTGAGGTCGAGGCGCTCGAGCACCTCCCCGACGGCGACGTCAAGGAGGCCTTGGCCGCGCTGCCCGAAGACTTCCGGATCGCTGTCTACCTCGCCGACGTCGAGGGCTTTCCTTACAAGGAGATCGCCGAGATCATGGGCACTCCGATCGGCACCGTGATGTCAAGGCTCCATCGCGGGCGCAGACAGTTGCGCGGTCTTCTGGAGGATTACGCTCGTGAGCGGGGCCTGGTCCCGACGGAGGGATCGAAATGAGCTGTGGCAAGCCGCATGAGACCGACTGTCGTGAGGTGCTCGACAGGGTCTACGAGTACCTCGACGGCGAGCTGACCGCCGGAGATGTCGCAGACATCCGCGTGCATCTCGACGAGTGCGGCCCCTGCCTGGAGGAGTACGACCTCGACAAGGCGATCAAGCAGCTCGTCGCCAAGAAGTGCGGCTGCGATCCGGTCCCCGACGACCTGCGCGACAAAGTGCTGGCGCGTATCGCACGGGTGAGGGCCGAGCTGTCCGACTAGGATCTCCCCATGCGCGTGCTTGTCACCGGGGGTGCCGGGTTCATCGGATCCAATCTCGTCGACCGTCTGCTCGCCGAAGGGCATGAGGTCGCCGTCGTCGACGACCTGTCCTCGGGCGGCCGCGACAACCTCGCCCAGGCGACCGGGACCGGCCGGCTCCGGCTGCATGAGCTCGACATCCGCGACCCCGCCCTGGTCGCCCTGGCCGCCGAGCTGAGGCCGGAGGTCGTCTGCCATCTCGCCGCGCAGATCAGCGTGCGCAAGAGCGTCGCCGACCCGGTGCTCGACGCCAGTCTCAACGTCACCGGCACCGCCGCCGTGCTCACCGCCGCGCGTGAGGGCGGCGCGCGCAAGGTGGTGTTCGCCTCGTCCGTCGCGGTCTACGGCAGGCCGCAGACGATCCCCGTGCCGGCCGGCGCCCCCACCGACCCGCGCTCTCCTTACGCCGCCTCCAAGCTCAGCGGCGAGACCTATCTCGCCGCCTTCCGCGGCCTGTACGGCATGGAATACACCACGCTCGTGCTGGCCAACGTCTACGGGCCGCGCCAGTCGCCCGAAGGCGAGGCGGGAGTGGTGTCGATCTTCACCGACGCGCTGCTCGGCGGCACTCCCACGGTCGTCTACGGCGACGGCACGCAGACCCGCGACTACGTCTACGTCGACGACGTCGTGGAGGGCTTCGTCCGGGCGTGCGGCTCCACCGGCGACGGCCGCCGGTTCAACCTCGGCACCGGCATCCAGACCACCGACCGCAGGCTCCACTCGCTGATCGCCGACGCGGCCGGCGCGCCCGACAAGCCGGGCTTCGCCCCGCCGCGGCCCGGCGATCTGCCGGCCATGGCCGTCGACCCGGTGCCCGCCTATGAGGGCCTCGGCTGGGAGCCGCGCGTTGATTTGTCCACAGGCGTGAAGAACACGGTCGAATGGGCCAGAAGTCGCCGCAGGTAGTTGTTCGATTACACTTTGCTTGCGATTCGTGACTCGGCCGGTTTGCGGGCGCCGTCTTCTGTAGCGTGAGCCCCAGAAATCGACGTGGAGGCCAGCGCATGTTGAAGCCACTGATCGCCCGGCTGTTCACGGCCGTCGTGCTCATCACCCCCGTGGCCGCGTTCCTGGTGGGCATGGCCACGCCCCCCGGGGTTTCCTGGACCTGAACGTGCGTTGGGGGCCGCAATGCGTGATCTGCCGTGGCCCGCGAGGGTCTACCTGGTCGCCCTGATCGGCGCGGTGGCCGGGCTCGTCGGGTGGAGCGCCGTCGCGCCCCAGGGCTCGGCCGTCGCGGGCAAGCTCGACGTCCTGCTCGTGCTCATGCTCCTGTTCCTGGTGTGCGAGTCGATGCCGACGTTGCTGACCGTGGAGCATTTCGCGGTGTCGGTCAGCTTCTCGGCGGCGCTGGCCGCCGTGGTGCTGATCGGGCCCGAGGGCGCGGCCCTGGTGGGGCTGACCGCCGTGCTGAGCGTGCGGCCCGGGCTGCCGCTCATCAAGCGCGTCTTCAACGGGGCGCAGTTCGCCATCTGCGGCTACGCGGCCGGCTTCGTCTACGTCTGGCTCGGCGGCGCGATCGGCGTGCCGGAGGTCCACGAGTTCGACGACCTCATCGGCCCGTACGTCGGCGCCACCGCGGTGTTCGTGCCGCTCAACATCCTGCTCACGCTCACCATGGTCCGGCTGGCGACCCGCGTCAGGCCGGTCGAGATGCCGTTGCGCGGGCTGGCCCAGTTCCTGCTGTCCTACTTCGGCTACGGCACGTTCGGGTTGCTGGTGGCGGGCCTGTGGGCGACCATCCAGTCGATCTCGGCGGTGCTGGTGCTGGTGCCGCTGTTCGTGGCGCGCTGGGCGTTCGGCCAGTATCACGCGCAGCAGCGCTCGTACGACGCCACGATCGCGGCGCTGTGCCAGGCGGTGGAGACCAAGGACTACTACACCCGAGGCCACTGCACCCGGGTGTCACTGGCGTCCGGCATGATCGCCGAGGAGGTCGGCATGGGCGTGGAGCGGATGCGCGCCATCCGTTACGCGGGCATGCTGCACGACGTGGGCAAGCTCGGCGTGCCGACCAAGGTGCTGCAGAAGGACGGGCCGCTCACCGAGGAGGAGTTCGCCGCGATCCAGCTCCACCCGATGCGCGGGCTGGAGATCGTGCAGGGCATCGACTTCCTCGACGAGGCGTTCGCCGGGATCATGCACCACCACGAGCGCCACGACGGCAAGGGCTACCCGATGGGGCTGGCCGGCGACGAGATCCCGGAGTTCGCCCGGATCATCGCGGTGGCCGACGCGTTCGACTCGATGACCTCCGTCCGCTCCTACCGCGGCGCGCGGCCCGTCAGCGTGGCCGTGGAGGAGCTGCGCAAGGGGGCGGGCACCCAGTTCGACCCGGTGATGGTGGCGGCGTTCGTGCGGGCGCTGGAGCGCGAGCCGTGGCAGCCGCCGCGGCGCGTCGATCTGCCGCCCCCCGACGCCGCCGAGACCCCCACGAAGGACCACGACGACCCCACCATGCCCATCCAAGTGGTGACCGGGCAGTGACCCGCGCGCTCCGGCGGCTCCGCACGGGTCAGCTGGTGCTCATCTGCACCGCGGGCGCTGTGGCTCTGGCGGGCATCGCCCATGTCTCGGCCGAGGGGCTCGACCGGCCGGAGATCGCCGTCGGGTTCGGCGCGCTGATCGCGGCCGGCGAGCTGGCCAGGCTCACCATGCCGGGCAACCGGGAGGTCGCCCCGATCGGGGCCGCCGCCGCGCTCGGCTACACGCTGCTGCTCGACCTCAGCCAGGTCCAGCTGCACCACTCCGCGCTCCAGGTGGTGGCGGTGATCGCGGTCGGCATGATCGCGGGCGCGCTGCCCCACCTGGCGGTCGGCCGGCCTCCCCGGCTCGACGCGATGGCCCGCCGCCTGCTCACCGGCGCGCTGCTGGCCGCCGCCTTCAGGCCGCTCGCCGATCCGCTCTACTGGCTGACCCAGGGCGAGGGCGGCACCTGGTGGCCGGCGCTCGGCGTGATGGTGGTGCTGATCGGCCTGATGCTGCTGATCGACATGCTGATCGCGGCCATGCTCAGGGCCGAGCAGGTGCGCACGGCCTTCCGGGTGGCGCTGCGCGACGAGCTCAACGTCGCCTTCCCGCTCGGCGCCGCGGTGGCGTCCTCCGGGGTGCTGCTGGCGCTCGCCACGCACAGCATGGACCTCGTGGCGCTGCTCGTGTTCGCGGCCCCGCTGCTGGTCACCCAGGTGGCCTTCCGCAAGTACGCCGGGATCCGCGCCACCTACCTGCAGACCGTGCGCGCCCTGTCCAGGGTCACCGAGGTCGGCGGCTACGTCGAGCCGGGCCACTCGCGCAGGGTGAGCCGCCTGGCCGTGGCCGTCGGCAGGGAGCTGGGCATGGCCGAGCCGGAGCTGCTGGAGCTCGAGTACGCCGCGCTGATGCACGACATCGGCCAGCTCTCGCTGCGCGACCCCATCCCCGGCGGCGCCACCGTGCTCGCCGAGCCCGACCAGGCCCGGCGCATCGCCGAGCTGGGCGCCGAGGTGATCAGGCAGACAGGGGTGCTGGACCGGGTGGCCGACCTGGTGAGCCGTCAGTGCGACCCGGTGAGCGAGGACCCTCCGCTGGCCAGCCGCATCATCAAGGTCGTCAACGCCTACGACGACCTGTTGGGCGGGTCGACCGACCGCGACCGGGCGAGCGCCGCGCTGGAACGGCTGAGGCTGGGCGCGGGGGTCGCGTACGATGCCGACGCGGTCGAGGCGCTGGCCCGCGTGGCGGGCCGCCTGCTGCTGCGGCTGTAGGGGTCGCGCAGTGAGCCGGGCCGCTAGCGGGTTTCCGTGAGCTCACCATTGTAGGAATCCTACAGAACCGGTTGTCCGGATCGGTGGTGTCGAGGGAAAGGGATCAGGGGTGCGGGAGCCGTAGGGTTGCTCCGTGCTGACTGAGTCGCTGGGGCCTGTTCTGGTCGCCAACCGGGGAGAGATCGCCCGCCGGATCATCCGTACCGTCAAGCGGCTGGGGCTGCGGGCGGTGGCGGTCCACTCGGAGGCGGACGCGGGGTTGCCGTTCGTGCGTGAGGCCGACGAGGCGGTGCTGATCGGCCCGGCCGCGCCCGCGCAGAGCTACCTCGACACGGCCAAGGTGCTGGAGGCGGCCAGGGCGACCGGAGCCCGCGCCATCCACCCCGGTTACGGGTTTCTGGCGGAGAACGCCCGGTTCGCGCAGGCCGTGATCGACGCCGGGCTGGTCTGGGTCGGGCCGTCGCCCGAGGCGATCGACCGGATGGGCGACAAGATCAACGCGCGCAACCTGATGGAGGCGGCCGGTGTGCCGGTCGCGGCCGGCACCCGCGAGCCCGCCACCGACCTCGACCTGGCGCTGGAGGCCGCCCGGAGCATCGGCTACCCGGTGATGGTCAAGACCGCCGGGGGCGGCGGCGGGATCGGCATGAGCGTGGCGCGCGACGAGAGGGAGCTGGCCAAGGCGTTCGAGCAGGCGTCCAGGGCGGCCGCGCGGTTCGCCACGGGCGACGCGCCGGACGGGCCGGCCATCCTGCTGGAGCGCTACATCGAGCGGGCCCGCCACGTCGAGGTGCAGATCCTGGGCCTGCCCGGCGGCAAGGTCGTGGCGCTGGGCGAGCGCGACTGCTCGGTGCAGCGCCGCCACCAGAAGGTGGTGGAGGAGTCGCCGTCACCCGGGCTCACCCCCGAGCTGCGCGAGCGCATGCTCGCGGCGGCCGTGCGGGCCGGGGAGGCGGTCGGCTACCTCGGCGCCGGCACCGTCGAGTGCCTGGTCGACGCCGACGCGCAGGACTTCGTCTTCCTGGAGATGAACACCCGGCTCCAGGTGGAGCATCCGGTCACCGAGCTGGTCACCGGGCTCGACCTGGTGGAGCTGCAGCTGCGCGTCGCGGCGGGGGAGTGTCCCGAGGTGACGACGGCGACGGCCGGGCACGCGATCGAGTTCCGCGTCTACGCCGAGGACCCGAAGCGCTTCTTCCCCGGGCCCGGCACGATCACCGTGTGGGACGAGCCGACCGGCGACGGGGTGCGGGTCGACTCCGGCTACGCGGCCGGTGACACGGTGACCCCGTTCTACGACCCGCTCATGGCCAAGCTGTGCGTGCACGCGCCGACCCGTACCGAGGCGCTGGAGCGGGCCCGCAAGGCGGTGGCGAGCTTCACCGTCGAGGGTCCCAAGAACAACCTGGCGTTCTGCGCGGAGCTGCTGGAGCACCGCGAGTTCGTCAAGGGTGACTACGACACGGGTCTGGTGGCGCGGATGCGCGGCGGCAGGCCCGCATGACATTGTTGGATCATTTCCTCGAAGGGAGTCGCGGTGGCTGAGGTCCGTGCGGAGATGGTGGCGAACGTCTGGAAGGTGGTCGTCAAGGAGGGCGATGCGGTCTCCGACGGCGACACGCTGGTCATTCTCGAGTCGATGAAGATGGAGATCCCGGTGCTCGCCGAGGACGACGGCGTGGTGGTCCGGCTGAAGGTGGCCGAGGGCGACGTGATCCAGGAAGGCGACCTGATCGCCGTCATCGAGTGACGCGGCTCATGAACCTGTCGCGGTCGACCACGACCCGCTCGATCGTGCCGCGGGCGACGACCGCGTGCCTGTCGCGGGCGAGGAAGCCGAAGGTCAGCCGCCTGCCGTCGACCGCGGTCAGCTCGGTCTCGATCTCGACGTGGGTGCCGACCGGGCTGGCCGCCAGGTGCTCCAGCTCGGCGCGGGTGCCCACGGAGGTCTGGCCCGGCTCCAGGTGGTCGAAGACGGCTCGCACGGTGGCCTGCTCGGCGAGGGCCAGCAGGCGCGGTGTGGCGAGCACGGGCACGTCGCCGCTGCCGATCTTCGTCGCGGTGTCCTCCACCTCGACCATGACCATCAGCTGGGCGCGCAGACCTGGAGCGAGCGTCATGCGTCCAAGCCTAGTAGTCGGCTACGGGCATCGAGATCTGGTGCAAAACGGGGACAAGCATGACCCCGAGGCCGCAGGATAGGGTTTGTACGGCTTATGGCATTTGTGTGGCGTGTGAGAAGGGTGAGTCGTACTCTCTCGAAGTTCCGTGACCTCTGTGTTACCTCACCGCGACACAAGTCCGCTTTGTTGGAGAACCCTGGGGTGGGCGAGGTTCGAGAGGTAGAGGGGTAGCGGGGGAAGTCATGGTGGCCCAAGGGACGACGCTGGCCGGGCGGTATCGTCTGGATACCCGCATCGGCGCGGGCGGCATGGGCGAGGTCTGGCGCGGCGAGGACACCGTCCTGGCCCGGACCGTCGCCGTAAAGGTGCTGCTTCCGGGCCGCATGCAAGACCCCGGGTTCCTGGCCCGTTTCCAGGCCGAGGCCAGGGCGATGGCCACGATCAACCACTCCGGGGTCGTCGACGTCTACGACTACGGCGTGAGCGGCGACACCGTCTACCTGGTGATGAAGTTCGTCGACGGCGAGCCGCTCGACCGGCTGCTCACCCGCCTGGGCCGGATCGCCCCCCAGCCGGCCATGGAGCTGATCGCGCAGGCGGCGTCCGCCCTGCAGGCCGTCCACGACCAGGGCATCGTGCACCGCGACGTGAAGCCGGGCAACCTGCTCGTGCAGCGCGACGGCACGCTCGTGCTCACCGACTTCGGCATCGCCCGCTCCGACCTGGGCAACCGGCTCACCGACGCCGGCATGGTGCTCGGCACCGCCGCCTACTGCGCGCCCGAGCAGGCCGAGGGCGCCCCGGTCACACCAGCGGTCGACATCTACGCGCTCGGCGTGGTCGCCTACGAGTGCCTGGCAGGGCAGCGGCCGTTCGACGGCGACAGCCCCGTCACGATCGCGCTCAAGCACATCAGGGAGGCGCCTCCGCCGCTGCCTCCCGACATCCCGCCGCCGGTGCGCGCGCTGGTGGAGCAGGCGCTGTCCAAGGACCCCGCGCGGCGCTTCCCGAACGCCCGGGCGATGAGCGAGGCGGCGCGCATGATCGCCGCCGGCCAGTTGCCGCCCGCCCAGCCGTCCATGCCGTCGACGGGCGCCACCATGCCCCCGCCGGTGGCGTCCTATCAGACGGGCGCCATGCAGGCCCCCGAGGCGACCACGGTGGCGGGGCCGCGGCAGAGCCGCCGCGCCGCCGCCAAGGCGCCCCGCCGGGGCGGTCTGGTGGCCGCCCTGGCCGCGGCCCTGGTGGTCGGGGTGGGCGCGGGCGCGGTCGCGCTGACCAACATGAGCGGCGAGACGGTGCCGCCCCCCGACCCGGACAAGGCGGCGATGAGCCAGCCGGCCGAGGTCACCGACGAGCCGACCCCCGCCAAGACCACCACGAAGCCGCCCAAGCCCAGGCCCACTCCGACGACGGAGACGCCGGTCCGCCCGGAGACGACGCCGACACCCGAGGAGACGAAGCCGTCGCAGTCCCCCACTCCCACGGCGACCCCTACGGCGACGCCGTCCAAGACGCCCTCCGCCACCCCGACGACTCCCAAGCCCAAGAAGCCTGTGCCCTACGTGGTCGACCTGCCGTATCCGCAGGCGAAGTCCATGCTCAGCGCCTCCGGGTTCAAGATCTACGCCGACGACCAGACCGGCGGCAAGGTCAAGGAGGAGTGCCTGAAGGTCGCGCAGAGCTGGCCGGACGGCGGGGAGGAGCTCATCGTGGGCAAGGTGGTCAAGGTCGTCCTCATCCCGATCGACCCCTGCCCCTCGTCCACTCCGAGCGCCTCGGTCACGCCGGTCCCCAAGAACTAGCCCCTCACACCCCCGTGGTGTTGCGCGGGTAGGCGATCTGCGGGTCGGTGGCGATGTTCACCATGTACGGGATGCCGGAGTCGAACGCGCGGCGCAGCGCGGGCCCGATCTCCGACGGGTGGGTGACCAGCTCGCCGCCGCCGCCCAGCGCCGTCACCACCTGGTCGTAGCGACACTGCGGCTGCAGCTCGGCCGCCACGTCGTAGCCGTAGAGCAGCTGCATGGGGTGCTTCTCCAGGCCCCAGATGCCGTTGTTGCCGCAGATCATGACGACCGGCAGGCGGTGCCGTACGAGCGTGTCGACGTCCATCAGCGAGAAGCCCGCGGCGCCGTCGCCGAGCAGCAGCACCACCTGGGAGGACGGGCGGGCCAGGCGGGCGGCGATGGCGTAGCCGAGCCCGGTGCCGAGGCAGCCGTACGGGCCGGGGTCGAGCCAGTTGCCCGGCTGCCGGGGCTCGACGTACTTGCCGGCGTAGGAGACGAAGTCGCCGCCGTCGCCGATGACCACCGCGTCGTCGGCGAGGACCTTGCCCAGCTCGCCGTAGATGCGCATGGGATGGATCGGGTCGGTGTCGGCGGCCAGCAGGTCGGCGTCGCCGGCGATGGCCGCGGAGGCGGTGTCGGCGAGCGTGGACAGCCAGGCGGCGTAGCGGGAGGGCTTGACGCCCGCCTCGCCGCAGGCGTCGCCGAGGCTCCACAGCACCACGGACAGGTCGCCGGCGGTGGAGGCGGCCGGGGGCATGTGGGTGACCAGGTGGGACGGGGCGTCGGTGATGTGCACCACCTTGGCCAGCGGGGCGCCGTCCTTGCCGCCGAACCAGCCGTAGCCGAGCCGGAAGTCGAGCGGGGTGCCGATCACGACGACCAGGTCGGCCTTGGCGAACGCCTGGCCGCGGGCGCGGGTGACGAGCAGCTCGTGGCCGGCCGGCAGGATGCCGCGGCCCTGGCCGTTGGGGATGACCGGCAGCCGCCACGCCTCGGCGAAGTCGCGGGCGGCCTCCTCGGCCCGGTCCATCCACACGTCGGACCCGTACACCAGGACCGGGCGCTCGGCCTCGGCCAGCAGCCGGGCGATGGCGCGCAGGTCGTCGGGGTCGGGCTCCAGCGGCGAGGGCGTCTGCGTCTGCGGCTCGTGCACCGGCGACGGCGAGAACAGGTGGTCCATGTAGAAGTCGAGGAAGACGGGCCCCCGGTGCGGCGCCACGGCCGTGCGGAAGGCCATCTCGACGTCCTGGCCGGTCGACTCGGGGCCGGAGGAGGTGAACGCCAGCTTGGTGATCGGGGCCAGCAGCGGCGGGTGGTCCATCTCCTGCAGGGCGCCGCTGCCCCAGCGGGACTGGGGGGCCCGCCCGCCCATGACGACCACCGGCGAGCCGTTGAAGTGGGCCGTGGCCACGCCGCTGACGCCGTTGGTGATGCCGGGGCCCGCGGTGAGCACCGCCAGGCCGGGCTTCCTCGTCAGGCGGGCGGTGGCCTCCGCGGCGAACACCGCGCTCTGTTCGTGGCGCACGTCGAGGATGCGCATGCCCTCGTGCTGGGCGCCGTCGTACAGGGGGAAGACATGTCCTCCCGAGAGGGTGAACATGGTCTCGACACCATAGGCCTTGGACACGGCGACGGCGGCGTCACCGGCGTGCTTCGCAGACTCCATAGCCCGGAACTTACCAATGAGTCACATGAGTAAACAGCCTTCAAGGAGGAGGTCAGCAGCAGATGTGGATGACGCCGTCGCGGGTCGTGGCGCGCACCTTGCGTGACGAGGACGGGTCGACGCGGCTCTCGACGTCCGTCTCGGGGGCGCTGGCGGTCACGTCGTAGTCGCCTTCGGGCAGGTCCATCCCGATGTCGCCGACGGCCCTGACCACGGCGCGCACGTCGGCCGGGGGAGTGTCGAACGACAGCCGCACCGTGCCGGTGCCGGTCTCGGCGTCCACCACGCCGCCGCGCAGGCGTGCGGCGTCGATGTCACCGGTCTCGCTGCGCAGCCGCAGGTCACCGGTCAGGTCGTCGGCGTCGACGAGTCCCCAGGCGGAGGTGAGGCTGACGTCGCCGTGGATGCCGCTGACGCTCAGCGAGGCGCTCGTGGTCGCCTCGATGTCGGTCTCCGGTGGGACGAACAGCTGGTAGTTGACCAGGCAGTCCGGCTGACCGGGGAGGTGGTCGCCGGGGCAGCCGCCGTCGAGGCGGAGCGCGTTGTCAGCCCACTCCTCGCTCACCGTGGGCTTCCGCCCGGTCCACATCAGCTGGCGCCCCACCCCGACGGAACCGGCCCGGCCCGCCTGGATGTGCACGTGGATGTCGTCGCCGGCCTCGATCGTCAGCGCGCCGCCCCGGAACGGGATGGACCGCCACGTCAGCTCGGTGGGCGGGCTGGGGTCGGCGACGGCCTGCCAGACGAGGTTGGTGGAGACGGCCAGTGCGACCACCGTCAGGGTCGCGCCCAGGACCAGCCAGAGCCGCCTCACGGCAAGCTCCTGATCTTGAGGAACTGGAGCACGGCCAGCACCCGCCGGTGGTCGCCCTCGGCGGGGGGCAGGTCGAGCTTGGCGAAGATGTTGCCGATGTGCTTGCCCACCGCGCCCTCGCTGAGCACCAGCGCCTGCCCGATGCCCGCGTTGGAGCGGCCCTCCGCCATCAGCTGGAGCACCTCGTACTCGCGGGGTGTCAGCCGGTCCAGCGGGTCACTGTGGCCGCGCAGCAGGAGCTGGGCCACCACCTCCGGGTCGAGCGCGGTGCCGCCGGCCGCGACCCTGCGCAGCGCGTCGACGAACTCGGCGACGTCAGCCACCCGGTCCTTCAGGAGGTAGCCGACGCCGCCCGTGGCGGACGACAGCAGCTGGGCGGCGTAGCGCTCCTCCACGTACTGCGACAGCACCAGGACGGCGAGCGCCGGCCGCCGGCGGCGCAGCACCAGCGCGGCCCGCAGCCCCTCGTCGGTGTGCGTGGGCGGCATGCGGACGTCGGTGAGCACGAGGTCGGGCCGGTGCTCCTCGGCGGCCCGCAGCAGCCCTTCGGCCTCGGCCACGGCCGCGACCACCCGCATGCCCGAGCCCTCCAGCAGCCGGATCAGCCCTTCGCGCAGCAGTACGGAGTCCTCGGCGAGCACTATGCGCACGGTAGTTCCACCTCGATCGTCGTCGGCCCGCCCAGCGGGCTGCTCAGCCGCAGCGTGCCGTCGACGGACTCGACCCGCTGGGCCAGGCCGCGCAGCCCGGTGCCCCGGTCCATCGTCGCGCCTCCGCAGCCGTCGTCGTACACCAGCAGGCGCAGCCGGTCGCGCTCGCGCCGCACGGTCACCTCGGCCCTGGCGGCCGCGGCGTGCTTGGCGATGTTGGTCAGTGCCTCGGACACGGTGAAGAACGCCACCGCCTCGATCGTCGGGGAGACGCGGCGGTCGATGCCGACCTCCAGCCGCACCGGGATGGGGGCCCGCGCGGCCACGCCGGAGAGCGCCGCGTCCAGGCCCTGGTCGTTGAGCACCGCGGGGTGCAGGCCGCGGACGAGGTCGCGCAGCTCCCTGAGCGCCTGCTTGGCCTCCTCGTGCGCCTGCTCGATGGCCTGGCGCGCGGGGTCGGGCAGGTCGGTCAGCGTGGCGCGGGCGATGCCGAGGTTCATCGCGAGGGACACCAGCCGCTGCTGGGCGCCGTCGTGCAGGTCGCGCTCGATGCGGCGGCGCTCGGCGTCCGCGGCGTCGATCACGCCCGCGCGGCTCTCGGTCAGCGTCTCGATCCGCTCGTCCAGCTCCTTGCGGCTGGGGCCGAGCAGCGCGCGGGCGATCGCCAGGTCCAGCGCGGCCATGACGCGGGCCAGCGGCGGCGCCAGCACCAGCAGGACGACGCCGGCCAGCGCGTAGACGACCGCCACCGCCGGGTCGCGCAGGTCGGGCGTGAAGACCATGGGCGGCGGGCTGGACAGCGGCCCCAGGAAGGCCAGCACGCCCACGAGGCCCGCCCCCCAGGCCAGCGACACCAGGACGGCCGCGGGGAAGCTCACGAGCGGCGACAGCGCGTGGTAGCCCACCTGCCGCCACAGGCTCAGCGTGCGCCAGCCGGACGCCACCGGGACCGGCGGGATGCGCGCCCCCTGGAACGCCGCGAACCTGGAGCGCTGCACCCCGGTGAGCCAGGGCAGGGCGTGGCGGAGCGCGGCGGGGAACAGGGCCAGCGGGAGCGTCGCCGCGGCGAGCAGGCAGGCGACGGGCAGCCCGGTGATCACGTGCGCGGTGTCCAGCCAGGCCCTGGCCGACCAGGGACGGGGGACCTTCATGGAATCCACCGTATTGAGGTGGAAGGTCCGCTGGACATGGGTTTGTCGTCCGGGTCCGGGGTGGGGTTAGCCCCACCCCCGGTCAGGTGCGCGACTTCGGCCTGGCCCGGACGTGCATGCGCTCGCCCTGCCGGCCGAAGAGGCTGAGGACCTCGACGGGCTGCTCGTCGGCGGAGCCGAACCAGTGGGGCAGCCGCGTGTCGAACTCGGCCGCCTCCCCGGCCTTCAGCACCAGGTCGCGGTCGGCCAGCACCAGGCGCAGCCGTCCGGACAGCACGTAGAGCCATTCGTAGCCCTCGTGGGTCTGCGGCTCGGGTGTGCCGCCCCGGTGCGGGATGATCATCTTGAACGCCTGCAGCGGGCCCGGCTGGCGGGTCAGCGGCAGCACGGTCATGCCGTTGAGCCGCCGTGGGGTGGGGCGGATGCGCGGGTCGCCGACCTCGGGCGCGCCCACCAGCTCCTGCAGCGGCACCTGGTAGGCCTGGGCGATGGGCAGCAGCAGCTCCAGCGTGGGCCGGCGCTGTCCCGACTCCAGGCGCGACAGCGTGCTGGTGGAGATGCCGGTGGCCTCGGCCAGCCCGGTCAGGGTCAGGCCGTGCTCGGCGCGCAGCCGCCTGAGCCGGGGGCCGACCTGGGTCAGGACGTCCTCGATCGCTTCCGTCATGGCCACTCCCGCAACGTGACTTGCCGTTCCGGCAATCCTAGACGTGGTACGAGTCGCGGAACGCGGCGGGGTCGAAGGCGCCGCCCAGCGTCACGGCCAGCCCGCGCCGCGCCACCGCCGCGAAGGCGCCGGCGTCGAGCAGCCCGGCGCCCTCCGGCAGCGCGCCCGCCAGCGGCCGCGCCGCCAGCATCTCCAGGTCGGCCACGTTGCTCCGCTCGATCACGCCGGGCTCGGCGGGCCACCCGCCGATGACCACCCCGGCCAGGTCCAGCCCGCGGTGCGCGAGCGCCTCCAGAGTGAGCGCCGTGTGGTTGAGCGTGCCGCAGCCCGCCCCGGTCACGACCAGCACCTGCGCGCCCAGCAGCCTGGCCAGGTCGGCGATCGTCGCGCCGTCCTCGTCGAAGCGCACCAGCAGCCCGCCCGTGCCCTCCACGACCACCAGCCGGCTGCTCTCGGCCAGCTCCCTGATCCGCAGGGCGGCCTGCGCGAGCGACACCGGCGGCACCCCGGCCGCCCGCGCCGCCGCGGCCGGCGACAGCGGCTGCTCGAAACGGGCCAGCTCGAACGTGGTCGGCACCCCGGACAGCCTGATGACCTCGTCCAGGTCGCCGCGCTCGCCGGGCCGCACGCCGGTCTGCGCGGGCTTGACCACCGCCGCGCTCGCCCCGCGCGTGCGGGCCAGCGCCGCCAGGGCCGCGCACACCACTGTCTTGCCCACGCCCGAGCCGGTGCCGGTGACCACGATGACGCTCATCGGCCCAGCGTAGAGGGGCGCGGCTCAGGGACGGCGCAGGCGGGTGACGAACTTGTAGCGGTCGCCGCGGTAGAGCGACTGCGCCCACTCCACCGGGTTGCCGTCGGCGTCGAAGGCGTGGCGGGTGAGCAGCAGCATGGGCAGGCCCACGTCCACGCCGAGCAGCTTGGCGTCGTACGGGGTGGCCAGCACGGTCTCGATGATCTCCTCGGCGTCGGTCAGCCGCACGGTGTAGGCGTTGTGCAGCGTCTCGTACAGCGAGGAGTGCACCTCCAGCTCGCGGCGCAGGCGCGGGAAGCGCCGCGCCGACAGGTGGGTGGTGTCGACCGAGACGGGCTCGCCGTTGGCCAGCCGCAGGCGGTGGATGCGCAGCACGCGGCCGCCCGGGTTGATCGCCAGCCGCCGCGCCAGCGGCTCGTCGGCGGTGATGTAGCCCATCTCCAGGATCTTCGTGTCGGGCTCCAGCCCCGCCGTGCGCAGGTCTCCGATGTACGAGGTGAGCTGCAGCACCTGGGCCACCTTGGGCTGCGCGACGAACGTGCCCTTGCCCTGGATGCGCAGCAGCCGTCCTTCGACGACCAGCTCGGTCAGCGCCTGCCTGACCGTGGTGCGGGAGGTCTCGAAGCGCACCGCGAGAGTCCGCTCGGGGGGCAGCGCGGTGCCCGGCTGGAGCGACTTCGTGAGCTCGAGCAGGCTCCGCTTCACGTCGTAGTACTTCGGTACGCGAGGGCCTTCGTCTGTCACGCTCTCACCTTCACTTCTGCCACGGCGGTGAGGGCGTGTCGGATCACCGCTAGATCATCGGAACCCAGATCTGCCCTCACGGTCAACCGCGCGCGAGGGCAGCGCGCCGGTGCCCCGGCTCTCTGCTCCGCGCAGACCCGCTCACCTGCCCTGCCGCGCGCCCGTACGGGCAGCTCAGGCTGATGGTGAAGGATATCCACAGCCGTGGGCGGCGTGGCAACCGAGGATCGCGTCCTTCCTGTTCGCGCAGGTGCGCAGTCGTACGGGAGACGTGCCTTTCGTCTCCTGCCCCCGCCGGTGATGTGATGGTTATCACTGGCCGTCCTCTGAGCGCGTACGGCCAGGGCGCCGGTTTGGATGTTCGGCGGGAAACCACGCATGATGCAGTCGTGCCGACTCTCAGCGACCTCGTCGTCCGCCACACCGCGCTCGACGGGGCGGACCTCGACTGGCTGCACTCGCTGGTCTCCGACTGGCAGCTGCTGGCGGACCTGTCGTTCGCCGACCTCATCCTGTGGGCGCCGCTGCTGGGGGAGGACGGCTGGATCGCGATCGCCCAGATGCGGCCCACCACCGGCCCCACCGTCTACCACGACGACGTCGTCGGCAGCGTCGTGGCCAGGGGCGAGCGCCCGCTGATCGACACCGCCTGGAGCGAGCGGCGCATCTGTCGCGAGGGCGACCCCGACTGGTCGACGGGCGTCCCGGTGCGGGAGGAGACCATCCCGGTGCGACGGGCCGTCCCCGGCGGCGACGCCCGGTTCCTGGCCGTCATCCAGCGCTCCACCAACCTGTCGTCCGCCCGCACCCCGTCGCGGCTGGAGCTGACCTACCTGCAGAGCGCCTCCGACCTGGCGCAGATGGTGGCGGAGGGCCGCTTCCCGTTCTCCGGCGAGGAGCCCATCCTGGTGCGCTCGCCGCGCGTCGGCGACGGCCTGCTGCGGCTCGACCGGGCCGGCCGGGTCACGTACGCGTCCCCGAACGCGCTGTCGGCCTACCGGCGGCTCGGCCTGCACGCCGACCTGGTGGGCGTCGAGCTGGGCCGGGTCACCGCCACCCTGTGCTACTCCGACGAGCCGATCAACGAAGACCTGATGATCGTGGCCAGCGGGCGGGCCGCCAAGGAGACCGAGGTCGAGTCCGGCGGCACGATCGTGCAACTGCGCGCGATCCCGCTGATCGTCGGCGGCGGCCGCATCGGCGCGCTGGTGCTCATCCGCGACGTGACCGAGCTGCGGCGGCGCGAGCGCGAGCTGATGACCAAGGACGCCACCATCCGCGAGATCCACCACCGGGTCAAGAACAACCTGCAGACCGTCGCCGCCCTGCTCAGGCTGCAGGCCAGGCGGCTGCAGGTGCCGGAGGGCCGGGAGGCGCTTGAGGAGGCGGTGCGGCGGGTCGGGTCGATCGCGATCGTGCACGAGACCCTCTCGCACGCGCCGGAGGAGTTCGTCGACTTCGACGAGATCGCCGACCGCGTGATCGCGATGGCGGGGGAGGTGTCGGCGCCGGAGGCCGGGGTCACGCCGCGCCGGCTGGGGGCGTTCGGCGTGCTGCCCTCGCTCATCGCCACCCCGCTGGCCATGGCCCTGACCGAGCTGATGCAGAACGCGCTCCAGCACGGCCGGCCCGAGCGGCTGCAGGTGGTGGTGGAGTCGGGCCCCGAGCGGCTGCGCGTCGTCGTCTGGGACGACGGCAGGGGCCTGCCCGAGGGGTTCGACCTCGACAGCTCGACCAGCCTCGGGCTGCAGATCGTCCGCACGCTCGTCGAGGGGGAGCTGTCGGGCAAGCTCTCGGTGAGACCGCGCGAAGGCGGCGGCACGGAAGCGACGCTCTCCATCCCGCTGCCCGCCGGAGACCGTCAGAAAGCCTGAACGCCGCGTCCCCTGGCTATCGGGGACGCGGCGCGGTCCTGGCGGACACGGTGTCGTGCCAGGCTGGTCGGCTCGTCGCGGTTTTCAGGCGGGTTCCTGCCTTCTGCGTCGATGTCGGTCAGGCGGTCGCGCGGGCGCGGGCCCGAGCGGTGCGTCGCTTGAGCGCGCGACGCTCGTCCTCACTGAGGCCGCCCCACACACCGGCGTCCTGACCGGACTCCAGCGCCCACTTGAGGCAGGCTTCCACGGCCGAACAGGAACGGCAGACCTCTTTGGCTTCCTCGATCTGCATGAGTGCCGGTCCGGTGTTCCCGATCGGGAAGAACAGCTCGGGGTCCACGTCACGGCAGGCGGCTCGGTGTCGCCAGTCCATGCGTCCACTCCTTAGTAGATGGAGCCTGCGGTCGGCTCCAGTGCGGCTACTACTTTGTGAAGAGTTTCACTAAGGCGTGCGAACAATTCCCCGGCACCTTGTGGTGGAGCCGGGGCTGCCCGCATACGGCGGAGGACCAGGGGTTTTGGCTAAAGGTCCTACGTTCCGACGTCACTATGAGCTTTTCAGCCACGGAGAGTGCACGCAAGAGGGCAACACCCAAGTTTTCCCCGTAATGGCTGTCGTATGCGTCACACCATGACCGAATGTAACCAGCTAGACCAGAACTTGTAACGCGTTCGGTGTAGCACGGAAGGTCACGGCCTCACGTTCCCCCAAATAGTCTCCGTCCAGTTGAAAGGCCACGGGACGGTCCGCGGTGAGCGTGAACTCGGCCTCGTCGTGCAGCTGCACGAGGTGTTTGCCCGACGGAAGGCTGTCACGTTGCGTGAGGATGTGGCGGATCACCGGCAGCAGGGCCATGACGCCCATCCGGCGCAGCCCGAGCAGGTCGAGCCCGGTCTCGAAGCCCGCCCAAGGGGTGGGCTGGACGGGCCTGCTGCCGAGGTACGTCCACGGCGAGGTGTTGGAGACGATCGCCATGAACACGCCCCTGGCCCTGGGGATGCCGGGGCCGGTCAGCGTCATCGCCGGACGCCGCTTGTCGGTGGCGAGGTAGTGGCGCAGCGCGGTGTTCACGTAGCGGGCGGGCGTGGCCTTGCGGCCGGTGCCGCGCAGGCCCTCCACGGCCCTGATGACCTCGGCGTCGTAGCCCAGGCCCGAGCAGAAGGTGAAATAGCGGCTCTCGCCCTCCCACAGCGCCTGCCCCAGCCCCACGGTGCGCCGGCGGCCCTCGCGCAGCGCCTCCAGCACCGCGCCGGTGGCCTCCACCGGGTTGTTGGGCAGCCCGAGGGCGCGGGCGAACACGTTGGCGCTGCCGCCGGGGATGACGGCGAGCGCGGGGCGGCTCATGCTCGGGTCGTCGCCGAGCGGCTCGGGGGCGCCGTTGACCGGGTTGAGCAGGCCGTTCACGGTCTCGTTGATGGTGCCGTCGCCGCCCAGCACGACCACCATGTCGTAGCCCTTGGCGCGGGCGGTGGCGGCCAGCGTGGCCGCGTGGCCGCGGTAGGCCGTCTCCTCGACGGCCAGCTCGACGGCCGCGCCGAGCGCGCGGAGCAGCACGTTGCGCGTGCGGGCGTTGGTGGTGGTGGCCTTGGGGTTGACCAGGAGCATCGCGCGCATGAGGCCAGGGTAGCCGCTGATGGATGTCCGGCTTGTCGTGAACATCCTTTTTTAAGGTGGTCGCGCAGGGAAAGTAAGGCGGCCGGGGCGGATAGGGTTCGGGTGTGGGGAAGCGTCCGTGGAGTTTGGTGATGGCAGCCGTGATCGTCGCCCTTGAGGGGCTGGTCGCGCTGGGCCTGGGAGTTTACGCCGCGGTCGGGACCGTGCTCGGCGGGGCGTCCGACCTGACGGCCGCGCTGGCCGAGGCCGCGTTCGGGGTGCTGATCGGCGCCGGGCTGCTCTGGGTGGCATGGGGCGGGCTGCTGGCCGGCCAGCGCTGGGGGAGGGCCCCCGGCGTGGTGGCCCAGATCTTCCTGTTGCCGGTCGCCGTGACGCTCATCCAGTCAGACCAGCCCGCGCTCGGGATCCCGCTGATCGCGGTCGCCCTCGCCGGGCTGGGCATGTTGCTGGCGCCTCCCACCACTCACGCGTTCTTCGGCGACGACGCCTAGTCGTCGGCCGTCAGGCCCTCGCGGAGCTGGGCGAGGGTGCGGGCGAGCAGCCGCGACACGTGCATCTGCGAGATGCCGAGCTCGGTGGCGATCTGCGACTGGGTCATGTTGCCGAAGAACCGCAGCAGCAGGATGCGCTTCTCGCGCGGCGGCAGCCGTTCGAGCAGCGGTTTGAGCGACTCACGGTATTCGACGCCTTCGAGCGACTCGTCCACGATGCCGAGCGAGTCGGACACCGCGGGGGCGTCGTCGTCGCCGGAGTCGGGCGCGTCGAGGGAGACCGTCGAGTAGGCGTTGGCCGACTCGAGGCCCTCCAGCACCTCCTCCTCGGTCATCTTCAGGAAGGCGGCCAGCTCCGCGACGGTGGGGGCGCGCCCCTCGCGCTGCGACAGCTCGCTGATGGCCTTCGTGAGCGAGAGCTTCAGCTCCTGCAGGCGGCGCGGCACCCGGACCGCCCAGCCCTTGTCGCGGAAGTGACGCTTGATCTCGCCGACGATGGTGGGCGTCGCGTACGTGGAGAACTCGACGCCGCGGTTGAGGTCGAAGCGGTCGATGGACTTGATCAGCCCGATGGTGGCGACCTGGGTGAGGTCGTCGAGCCACTCGCCTCGGTTGCGGAAGCGGCGGGCCAGGTATTCGACCAGGGGAAGGTGGAGCTCGACCAACTCGTCCCTGATGCGTTGCCGGCGCGGCTCGTCGGGGCCCAGCTCGGACAGCTCGGCGAACAGCATGCGAGCACGGACCCGGTCGGGCACGGCGTGGTCGCTGGCGGCCATGGCTCCAGTCCTTTCCGTCACGCCGGCCTCGCCGCGCCTCGGCGCTTACGCAGGATGATCGCCATGCGATCGGCCGCGTCGGTCACCGCGTCGACGTCGTCGGCGAGGGCCGTCAGCACCATCCAGGCGAAGTCATCGCGTTTCGGTGCGGAGCTCCCGACGGTCGCCACCTCGACGCGGACCTGCATCTCCTGCCCGGTGAGCTCGAACTCGGCGGTCAGGTCGGTGCCCGGCACCGCCTCGTTGAGCAGCATGGCGCACGCCTCGTCGACCGCGATCCGCAGATCCTCGATCTCGTCCAGCGTGAAATCCAGCCGGGCGGCCAGGCCGGCTGTGGCCGTACGCAACACAGACAGGTAGGCGCTGTCGGCGGGGAGCCTGATGCTCACCACGTCGCGGATGGCGGCCTCACCTGTCGCGCGCGTCTCGGTGTCCTCGGTCACGTTCCTCCTCGCGTATACGACGCTGACTGCAACTTACCGCCAGAAGGAGCTGCTTGGCGGATTCAGACTCGCCCTCAACGGAAAAGGCTCTGTGCGGCCTGAAGGCCGCACAGAGCCTTTAGGCCGGTTTAGGCGGCCTTGGTCTCCCAGAAGATCTTGGAGATCTCGTCGATCTTGCCGAGGAGCTCCTCGCCCTTGGCGACGTCGACGGTGCCCTTGGCCCCGGCGGCGCCGGCCAGCTTGGTGGCGTCCCAGAAGAGCTGGTGGAGCTGGGGGTACTGCTCCAGGTGCGGCGGCTTGAAGTAGTCGGTCCAGAGCACCCAGAGGTGGTGCTTGACCAGCTCCGCGCGCTCCTCCTTGATGGTGATGGCACGGGCGCGGAAGACCGGGTCCTCGTTCGCCGCGTACTTTTCCATGATCGCCTTCACCGACTCCGCCTCGATCCGGGCCTGTGCCGGGTCATAGACGCCGCAGGGCAGGTCGCAGTGCGCGGAAGCGACATGCTTGGGTCGTAGCAGTCGTGCGAGCATCAGAAAGTCCTTCCTAGATGCCGAATGAGCTTGGTCCTCGTACCGACCTTACTCGTCTCCGAACCCCCGGGGAGAAAGGGGTGGCGGCCCATGAGAGTGCGTGTCGAGGGCGACTCGATGCGGCCCGCGCTGCTGCCGGGAGACTGGCTGCTGGTGTGCCGCCGGGTGCCGCCCCGGCCGGGCGACATCGTGGTGGCCCGGCTGCCCGGCGAGCCGGAGCGGCTGATCGTCAAGCGGGCCGCCTGGCACGGCGCCGACGGCTGGTGGCTGGAGAGCGACAACCAGCGCGCGAGCGGCCGCCGCGACAGCTGGGACTTCGGCGCGGTCCCCGAGCTCGTGGGCCGCGTCGTGCTGCGCTACTGGCCGCCGCGGCGGCGCGCCCGGTAGGCCGCGACGTTGGCCCTGCTGGCGCAGCGGGGCGAGCAGTAGCGGCGCGACCGGTTGGACGAGGTGTCGAGGAAGGCGCGGTCGCAGCGCGTCTCCAGGCAGCGGCCGAGCCGGTCGGCGCCCAGCTCCGCCACCACCGAGGCGAGCCCCATCACGGCGGCGGCGCCGGTGTGGCCGGCCAGGTGCAGGTGCCAGCCCCGGCCGTCGTGGTCGGTGAGCTGAGGCCGTACGGGGTAGCGCACGAGCAGGTCGTTGAGCAGGGCCACCAGCCGCTCCTCGGCGCCCGCGGCGTCGAACACCGCGGCCAGCTCGGCCCGCAGCTCCCGCAGGCCGGGCGGCGGTTCCGGGTCGTTGACGAGACGGACCGCCCACTCGGCGTAAGAGGTCAAGTCCATGCGGGAGTATTACACGAAAAGTGCTGGACGCCCGGTCGCGCGGGCGTCCAGTGGTCACTCCTCGGGGTGCAGCACGCGTTCCAGGAAGGTGCGGGTCCGCTCGTGCTGCGGATCGCCGATCACCTGGGCGGGCGGGCCGTCCTCGACGATGACGCCGCCGTCCATGAACACCACCCGGTCGGCCACCTGGCGGGCGAACCCCATCTCATGGGTGACCACGAGCATGGTCATGCCCTCCTCGGCCAGCTTGCGCATGACCGCGAGCACGTCGCCGACCAGCTCGGGGTCGAGCGCGGAGGTGGGCTCGTCGAACAGCATGAGGCCGGGGTCCATGGCCAGCGCCCTGGCGATGGCCACCCGCTGCTGCTGTCCGCCGGAGAGCTGGATGGGGAAGGAGTCGCACTTCTCGCCGACGCCGACCTTCTCCAGGTTCTCCCTGGCGATCTTCTCGGCGTCCCGCTTGCCGCGCTTCAGCACCCGCTGCTGGGCGATCATCACGTTCTGCAGCGCCGTCATGTGCGGGAACAGGTTGAACTGCTGGAACACCATGCCGATGCGGCGTCGTACCGCGTCGATGTCGGCGTCGGGGTCGTTCACCTCGACGCCGTCGACGAAGACCTTGCCCCGGGTGGGCTCCTCCAGCAGGTTGACGCAGCGCAGCAGCGTCGACTTGCCGGAGCCCGACGGCCCGATGACGCAGACGACCTGGCCGGGCTCGACGGTCATGTCGATGCCGCGCAGCACCTGGTTCTGGCCGAAGTGCTTGTGCAGGTCCCTGATCTCGATCGCGTGCGTCATCGGCTCGTCCCCTTGCGCTTCTCCAGACGTCCCGCCAGGTAGCCCAGCGGCACCGTGACGATCAGGTACGTCAGACCGGCGACCAGGATGGGCGTGGCGTTGGCGTGGGTGGACGCCATGTCGTTGCCGAACTTGGTCAGATCGACGTACTGGCCCGAAACGCCCAGGAAGAGCACCAGCGAGGAGTCCTTGAGCAGGGCCACGAACTGGTTGGTGGTCGGCGGGATGACGATCCGGATGGCCTGCGGGACCACCACGGTGAACTGGGCCCTGGTCGCCGACATGCCCAGCGACCTGGCGGCCTCCGTCTGCCCCCGGGGCACCGCCTGCAGGCCCGCCCGGAAGATCTCCGCCTGGTAGGCGGTGCCGACCAGGCCGAGGCCGAGAATGGCCTGGCCGTAGGTGCCGAAGGGCACCGCGAAACCTGGCAGCGCCAGCGGCAGGAAGACGATCATCAGGAAGACCAGCAGGGCGGGCACGCCCCGGAAGATCTCGATGTAGAGCGTCGCCAGCCACCGGTACGGGCCCACCGTGGACAGCCGCATCAGCGCCACGATCAGGCCGAACACGAAGGAGAACAGAAACCCGCCGACCGCGTACACCATCGTGTTGAGCAGCGCGACCGTGAACAGGTCGGGCAGCATCAGCTCGGCGATGTCCAGCCGCGCGAAGTTCTGGGCCAGGCTGGCCCAGTCGGCGTAAAGGGCGAGGGCGACCAAGGCGGCGACCAGGATGGCGTACTGGACGCCGCGGAAGATGCGCTGCCTCTTGCGAGGGCTGAGCCGGCGCCGGGCCGGCTCAGCCGCCTTCGGCTGGTCCGCCATGGATCAGCCCAGCTCGCCGGGCTTCTTGTCGAACCACTTCACGAAGATCTCTTCGTACCTGCCGTCCGACTTCGCCGCCGCGAGCTCCTCGTTGACGGTCTTGACCAGCACCGGGTCGGCGTCCTTCTTCATGCCGAGCCCGTACTGCTCGCCGGTGTCGAGGCTGGCGATCAGCTCGAACTTCTCCGCGATCTCCGGCTTCTTCAGCCAGGTGAGCACCACGGGGAGGTCCTGGACGATCACGTCGGCCTGGCCGGCCTGCAGAGCGAGGAGCTCCTTGGGGGAGTCGGCGTACTCGGTCGGGTCGAACCCGTTCTTCTTGACGTAGTCGAGGCCGGTGGTGCTGGCCTGGGCGCCCAGCTTGAGACCCTTGGCCTTGACGTCCTCCAGGGACGTGGCGCCGGTGCCCTTCTTGGCCAGGAGGGCCTGGGTGGCGTCGAAGTACGGGTCGGAGAACGTGATGTTCGCCTTGCGCTCCTCGGTGATGGTCATGCCGGCGGCGGCCAGGTCGCACTTGTTGGTGGCCATGGCGGCGCCGCTCTTGATCACCGCGAAGTCGATGTCGACGATCTCCTGCTCGACGCCGAGCTTCTTGGCGACGAGGTCCACGATGTCGACGTCGAAGCCGACGATCTTGTCACCTTCCTTGAACTGGAACGGCTCGTAGGGGACGTTGGTGCAGACCGTCAGCTTGCCGGGCTGCACCAGCTTGGCGCCGCCCGCCGCGTCACCGGCGTCCGCGGAGGCGCTGGCGGAGGTCGTACCGGAACCTCCCGAGTCGCTGCCGCACGCGGACAGGGTCAGGGTGGCGGTCAACGCAAGGGCGCCGGCGGCCATGCCTCGGCGCTTCATGGACCAGAGGGCCACGGGGAGGCCTCCTCGAAGTGGTATGCGGAGAAAGGTTGAGCTTTGTGCAGTTTAGAGCGGGTTTAGCTGCAGTCAGTCATCGGGCTTTTAACGATGCGTCAACGAAGCGGCGTCAGGGGGGCTACCTGATCCCGTCTCAGCATGTGTCACTATGGAGCGACGGGTGACCCCCGTACCCCTCCGAGGCATCGACGAGGGGATCCTGGCGAACCGAGGCCAGGCATCTCCGCCCGTCTGCCCAAGGTCTCTTCCGTCACAACCACTACTGGGGTCGCTGTGTCCATCACATCCGCTCACGAATCCGATCCGGCCTTCGCCCTGCACCGCGGGGGGAAGCTTGAGGTCCGCTCGACCGTTCCGGTGCGCAACGCCGACGATCTGGCGCTCGCCTACACGCCCGGCGTCGCACGCGTCTGCAGCGCCATCGCCGAGACGCCCGCACTGGCCGACACCTATACCTGGATCTCCAACGTGGTCGCCGTCGTCAGCGACGGCACCGCCGTGCTCGGCCTGGGCGACATCGGACCCGTGGCCGCCATGCCGGTCATGGAGGGCAAGGCGCTGCTGTTCAAGGAGTTCGGCGGCGTCGACGCGGTGCCCATCTGCCTCGCCTGCACCGGCGTCGACGAGCTGGTGGAGACCGTGGTGCGGCTGGCGCCCTCGTTCGGGGGCATCAACCTCGAGGACATCAGCGCGCCGCGCTGCTTCGAGGTCGAGAGGCAGCTCCGCGAGCGGCTCGACATCCCCGTCTTCCACGACGACCAGCACGGCACGGCGATCGTGGTGCTGGCCGCGCTGCGCAACGCCGCCCGCCTGACCGGCCGCTCGCTGGGCGACCTGCGGGCCGTGGTGGCCGGGGCCGGGGCGTCCGGCGTCGCGGTCAGCCGCATCCTGCTGGAGGCCGGCATCGGCGACATCGCCGTCGCCGACTCCAAGGGCATGATCTACTCCGGCCGCGAAGGGCTCAACCCGGTCAAGGAGGCCCTGGCCCGCGACACCAACCGCGCCAAGCACACCGGATCCACCGAGGACGCGCTGGCAGGGGCGGACGTGTTCGTCGGCCTGTCCGGCTCGACCGTCGCCGAGCGGGCGGTCGCCGCCATGGCCGACGGCGCCATCGTGTTCGCGCTGTCCAACCCGACGCCCGAGGTCGAGCCCGCCGTCGCCGCCCGCCACGCGGCGGTCGTGGCCACCGGCCGCTCCGACTTCCCCAACCAGATCAACAACGTGCTGGCCTTCCCCGGCGTCTTCCGCGGCGCCCTCGACGTGCGGGCCACCACGATCACCGAGAACATGAAGGTGGCCGCCGCCGACGCGCTCGCGGGCGTGGTGGGCGACGACCTCAGCGCCGACTACGTCATCCCGAGCCCGTTCGACGAGCGGGTCGCCCCCGCGGTCACGGCCGCCGTCGCCGCGCAGGCCAGGGCCGACGGAGTCGCCCGCGCCTGATCGTCTTCTCTCCAGGCAGGAGCCCGCCGGGTCGGCAGCGAGTGAAGGATTCCTCAAACATCCTTTACCCAGCGTGCTATAACAAGAGCCCTCTGTAAGGATGCGGGCGCCGGCTCCTGCCTGGAGGAGAGCGATGAAACGCGAGCCCAATCGACTGCTGCGGCAGCTCATCGTGGAGGCGGGCTTTTCCCACAAGGGTCTGGCCAGGCGCCTCAACGATCTGGGAGCCACGCGTGGCACCCCCGGCCTGAAGTACGACCACAGCTCCGTCCTCCGATGGATCGGTGGCCAGCGGCCGCGGGACCCGGTGCCCGGGCTCCTGACCGAGATCTTCGCACAGCGGCTGGGCAGGCCCGTCACGGCTGATGACCTGGGCATGCCCGCCGCCGCTACGCCCCTCGATCTCGGGCAGGAGTTCACGCACACGTGGCAGGAGGGGGTCGCGACCGTGACGGCGCTGTGGCGGGCCGATGTGGAGAGACGGAGGTTCCTGCTCGATTCGACGTTCGCGATCGGGGCGGGCTCCGTAGGGGCGGTGCGGTGGCTCACCTCCCCGCCGGAAGGGCGGCCCAGCGCGGCGGGCGCCCGCAGGGTGGGCAGTGCGGACATCGCCGCCATCCACGAGGTCACCCGTTCGTTCGGGGAGCTCGACAACCGGTTCGGCAGCGGGCGCGTGCGCTCGTCTGTCGTGAGATATCTGGACACCGCCGTGACGCCGCTCCTCAAGGACGGCTCGTACGGCGACAAGACCGGCCGCGAGCTGGCCGCGGCCGCCGCCGAGCTCACCAGGCTGGCCGGCTGGATGGCCTACGACCTGGAGCAGCACGGCCTCGCCCAGCGCTACCTCATCCAGGCGCTGCGCCTGGCCAGGGGCTCCGACGACCACGCCCTGGGCGGCGAGATCCTGGCGGGCATGGCACACCAGGCGATCTACATGGGCCAGCACGCGCACGCGCTCGACCTGGCCCGGGCCGCGCAGCTCTCGGCCCGCCGCGCCGGGGTGGCCACCCTGCTGGCCTCCAGCCACGTGCTGGAGGCGCACGCGCACGCCGGGCTGGGCGACGCCCGCGCCTGCGGCGGGGCGCTGCACGAGGCCGAGCGCGCGTTCGACGTCCGCAAGCCGGCCGGCGAGCCGCCCTGGCTGGGCTACTTCGACGAGGCCTACCTGTCGGCCAAGATCGCTCACTGCTTCCGCGACCTGGGGGAGGGCGAGCGCACCGTACGACAGGCGCGGCGCTCGCTCGACATGGACGGCCGCTTCGTGCGCGGCCGCATGTTCAACCTGTCGCTGCTGGCCGCCGGGCTGCTGCAGTGCGGCGAACTGGAGGAAGCCTGCTCGGTGGCGCTCGGCGCCATGACGCTGGGGAACGAGCTGCAGTCGGCCCGCTCCCGCACGTACATGGCCGACCTGCGCAGGCGGCTGGAGCCGTACAAGAACGAGGCCCCGGTCAGGGCGCTGAGGGAGCGGACGCGGGAACTCGCGGGGGTCTGAAGACGAAAGAGCCCGCCGGACGCACCGGCGGGCTCTTCATGTTCTGACGACTACTGCAGGAGCTCGCCGTTCGGGCCGACGATCGACTTCGTCTGGGCGTAGTTCGCCTTGTTGTAGACGTCCGCCGTCTCGCCGTCGAAGTAGGCCGAGCTGATGTGGTCGACCCGGTCATTGCCGTCGTTGTCGTAGAACACGCTGGTCACGCCGTTGACGTAGCCGGTGCGCTTCGAGTTGTTCCACTTGATGAGCCACGGGCCGCCGTCGGCGCCCGGGGTCATCGAGCACTTGAGCACCTGGTGGGTCTCCACCTTGAACATGTTCGCCTGGATGGTCTTGGTGCCCGTCTTGCCGTAGCAGTACTTCGGCGTCACGCCGGTGAACGGCTTGTCGCCGTCGGGGTGCGGGGCGGCGGGGTAGCCGAAGACCATCGTCTGCTGGTTCATCGGCTGGTTCCAGGCGAAGCCCTGGCCGCCGACGACGTCACCGAGGCGGCCGGTGTCCTTGGCCACGCCGATGACGAACCGGCCCTCGAAGTACTTGCGGGACGTGCCGGGCTTCACCCAGCGCTGCACGTGGTAGCGCGTGATGGTGTAGTTGCCGACCTTGTCCTTGCCCTTGGTGCCGGGACCCTTGTAGGCCTTCCACTGGGCGTAGGTGACCGCCTCGGTCACCGGCTCGCCGTACTTGGCGCCCTGCGCGCGGCCGACCTTGGCCTTGTTGTACGTCTCCGGGCTGACCTCGACCTTCTCCAGGACAGCGTCCGGGTGGTCGGGACCGACCAGGTCGGGGTTCGTGTCCTTGCCCTCGGACCAGCACTCGCCGAGGTTGAGCTGGCACTTGCCGAACTCCTCGCGGGTGATCTCGCGCGGCTTGACCCACTTGTCGCCGGCCCAGGCCTTGTACTCCTTGGGCGTGACTTCCTTCTCGCCGGCCAGCGCGAAGCCGTTGTGGACGGCCACGAACGCGTAGTCGCCGTCGTAGTCGTCGTAGGTGTCGAGGTCGTAGGTCGTGAAGGCGTAGGCGCCCACGTAGACGCCGAACTTGGCGGTGCCCTGGTAGTAGCCGGGGACGAAGACCCACTTGGCGAAGACGTCCTCGCCGCTCTCGTACACGCAATGGCCGGCGGTGGCTACGAGGTTGCGGTGGCGCGACTGGATCGAGGTGGCCGAGCACCAGCGGTGCTTGCCGGCCTTGTCGACGAAGAAGACCTTGCCGATGGTCTTCGGCAGGTTGACGTTCTTGGTCTTGCCGCCCGAGCCGGTCGTCGCAGGAGCCGTGGCGCCCGGCTTGCCGTCGTCGGGAGTGGTTCCGCCCTTACGAACGATCTTGTCGACCTTCTTGGCGTCCCAGTGGTACTGGGTGGCCTTCTTGAGGGCCGCGCCGTTGGCGTCGAGCCAGAAGAAGGCGGCGCCGTAGGCGTCCTTCGCTTGGGGTGTCAGAGGGTCCTTGACCCAGTGGGGGGCGGCTTGGGCCGGTATGGCCAGAGCGGTGACGCTCAGGCTGGCGGCTGCGAGGGGGATGAGCAGGCGCTTCACGGGATGGCTCCACACGTATATCTACAAGGGGTGTAAAGACCCTATCGACACTCCTGTCCCTCTGGTCACAAACGAACAGGGATCTTGTCAGAAATGTCATCAGAAATGGCCGAAGGGCCTGGCGCGAGCCAGGCCCTTCGGGTGAAGCAGAAGGAACCGAGGTTTGGACCCCCGACTCCGGGAGATCAACCCGACTTACTTGGGCATCGGGGTGATCTGGCCCGACCAGACGTTCTTCGCGGCGTTGTAGACCGCAGCGGTCTCACCGTCGAAGTACGGGCTGGAGATGTGGTCCCAGCGGTCGTTGCCATCGGCGTCGTACAGCAGGCTGGTGACACCGTTGACGTAGCCGAGACGCTTGGCGTTGCTGTACTTGAAGAGCCACGGGCCACCGTCGTAGCCGCCGGTGACGGCGCACTTCAGCGACACGTGCTCCTCGACCTTGTACTTCGCGGCCTGAGTCGTCTTGGCACCGGTCTTGCCGTAGCACCACTTCGGCGTCTTGCCGGTGTAGGGCTTGCTGCCGTCGGGGTGCTTGCCGTACGGGTACCCGAAGGTACGGACGTACTTGCCGGTCGGCTGGTTCCACGCGAAGCCCTGGCCGCCGACAACGTCGCCGAGGCGACCAGCGTCCTTGACCTCGTGCACGATGATGTAGTAGTCAGTGCGGAGGAACTTGAACTCGGTGCCCGGCTTGTACCACTGCTGCACGTAGTACCGCGTGATGGTGTAGTTGCCAGCGCGGTCGACGTTCTTCTCGCCGGGGCCGCTGTAGGCGTAGTACTCCCGCTTGGTGACCGACACGGTCTCGGGCTCGCCGTACTTGGCGCCGTTGGCCTTGCCGACCGGAGCACGCCACCAGTCGCGCTTGCTGACTTCCTTCTTCTCGACAACCGCACCGGGGTAGTCGGGGCCGACCTTCTGGGCCCTGCTGCCCGGGTCCACCGAGTAGTACTCGGTGGTCTTCGGGTCGAGGCGACCCTTCTTGTACTCGTCGAAGGAGACCTGGGTCTGCTTGACGTCCTTGTCGCCCTTGTACGCCTCGAACTCGGCCTTGGTGACCTGCTTCGGCTTGTTCAGCGTGCCGCCGATGCCGTTGTAAACGGTGACGAACGCGTAGTCGCGGTCGAAGTCCTCGTAGACGTCGAAGTCGTAGTGGGTGAAGGCCTGCTTGCCCACGTAGACACCGTACGGCGTCTTGCCCTCGTAGTAACCGGGGACGAAGACCCAGCGCGACACAACCTCAGCGTTGCCGGACACGTCGTAGACGCAGTGACCGGCGGTGGCAACCAGGTTGCGGTAGTTGGACTGGATGGAGGTGCCGGAGCACCAGTACAGGTTGCCGTCGCGACCCTCGAAGAAGACCTTGCCGATGGTCTTCGGCAGGTTCACGTTCTGGGTCTTGACAGCGGACTTCTTCTCCTCGCCGATGGGGGCGGTGGAGCCAGGCTTGCCGTCAGGCGAATAACCGCCCTTGGACACGACCTTCGTGACGTCCTTGCTGTCCCAGTGGTAGGCCGAGGCCTGCTTCAGGGCGGCGTTGTTGGACTTGGTCCAGAAGTCGAGGATCTCGGCGGCCTTGGCCTGGCTGGCCAGAACCTCGTCGGTGATCTTCGCGTCGGCCTGAGCGGTACCGGCCAGGCCGGCAGCCAGGAGACCAGTGGCCAGAACGGCGCCACCGGCCGGAAGGAGGATGCGCTTCAAGGTAACTCCTTGCGCTGTCGTGGAACGCCTCTTGCGTCCCATGCGTCAGTAAAGGGATAGCCAGGAAGATACAGTGTCGATCTTGCTAACAGGAAGCCGCTTTGAATGAAAAAGAGGCGACATGTCGGGCGTGATCGATCTGTGATGTTTGAGAGGCTTCAGCACAGGAGCCGGGGGAAGGACACCGGCCGGGTGTTCCCGCAGATCAGCATAAGGATGTTGTTAGTGTGACTGGCGAGAGCGGTGCGGCCCTCTCGGGGCGCCTCTCTCGCTGATGTGACGCACATCACACTGGGTTCATGGCACCATCCGTGTCTCCCGTGCGTCCAAAGCGCCCGCACTTTCCGGGCCCGGAACGCCGAAGGGCCCGGCTGGTGTGCCGGGCCCTTCGGGTCTTACAGGTGACGATCTCCCGACGGGTGACCGTCAGTGGCGTCGCAACTTAGATGATCTTGCCGGACCACACGTTGGCGGCGGCCTTGTAGACCGTGTTGGTCTCGCCGTCGAAGTACGGCGACGAGATGTAGTCGACGCGCTTGTTGCCGTCCTGGTCGTTGAAGGTGCTGGTGACACCGTTCACGTAGCCGAGACGCTTGGCGTTGCTGTACTTGAAGAGCCACGGGCCACCGTCGGCGCCCTCGGTCATCGCGCACTTGAGCGCGACGTGCTCCTCGATCTTCTTGGCCGCGTCACCCACCAGCTTCTTCGTGGTCTTGCCGTAGCACCACTTCGGAGTAATGCCGGTGTAGTTCTTGTGGCCGTCGGGGTGAGGAGCCGCCGGGTAGCCGAACACGCGCACGTACTTGCCGGTCGGCTGGTTCCACGCGAAGCCCTGGCCGCCGACCACGTCACCGAGGCGGCCCGCGTCCGTAGCGGCGTTCTCGATGATGGTGAAGACGGTCTTGTAGAACTTCGTGTCGGAGCCCGGCTTGACCCACTGCTGGACGTAGTAGGTCGTGATGAGGTAGTTGCCGGCCCGGTCCTGCCACTTCTTGCCGAGGCCGTCGTACTTCTGCCAGTCCCGCTTGGTGACCATCTCGGTGATGGGCTCACCGAACTTCGCACCGTTCTTCTTGCCGACGGGAGCGGCCCTGTACGTGTCGGCGTTGACTTCCTTCTTCTCGACGACGGCGCCCGGGTAGTCGGGGCCGACCTTCTGAGAACGGGAGCCGCGCTTCACCCAGCAGGCCTCGGTGGAGGTGGGGTCGAGCCGGCACGCGCGGAACTCCTCGCGGGTGATCTCGACGTCCTTGGCCTCCTTGAGGCCCTCGTACTTGTCGAACTCGGCCTTGGAGACCTTCTTGGCGGTGCCCCCACCGAGCTTGACGCCGTTGTAGACGGTGACGAACGCGTAGTCGCGGTCGAAGTCCTCGTAGACGTCGAAGTCGTAGTGGGTGAACGCCTGCTTGCCGACGTAGATGCCGAAGGGGGACTTGCCCTGGTAGTAACCGGGGACGAAGATCCACTTGTCCATGACGTCCGAGTTGGCCTTGACGTCGTAGACACAGTGGCCGGCGGTGACGACGAGGTTACGGTACTTCGACTGGATCGAAGTAGCCGAGCACCACTTCTTCTCGCCCTTGCCGTTGACGAAGAACACCTTGCCGATGGTCTTCGGCATGTTGACGTTCTGCACCTTGGCGGACGTCTTCTTCTCTTGGCCGATCGGGGCGGTGGAGCCCGCCTTGGTGTCGGCGCTGTAGCCGCCCTTGCTCTGCAGCTTGGTGACGTCCGTCTTGTCCCAGACGTTGGACTCCTTGGCGGCCTTCAGAGCAGCGCCGTTGTTGTCCGCCCAGAACGAGGCGATGGCCTTGGCCGCGGCGGCGTTCTTCGCCATCGCGTCCGAGGCGACGTCGTTGTTGGCCTGAGCCGTACCGGCCAGACCGGCGGCCAGGAGACCGGTGGCCAGAACGGCACCACCGGCGGGGATGAGGATGCGCTTCAAGGGAACTGCTCCTTGGTCTGTCGTGGGCCGCAACTTGCGCCCCATGCGTCAGTAAAGGGATAGCAAGGAACATAGCGCGGTGATCTCCGCAGGTGGAAGCCGAATCGGAGGGTCCGGCATGGACCCGGATCGCCGTGACCATTCCGTGACCTGTCAGAGATGTTTGCCGTAAGTGATCAGGTCGGTACGTTTTCGCAGGGTATGTAGGGGGTATGAAGATTGGGACGAAAGTTCCGTTAGTATCGACTCACGGGCTGTAGTCGGGGGAATGTGACTCAGATCACAGGAACCGAATGGAACCCATCCTCCGTCTAAGTAGCCAGTCTTCTGCCAGGGAACGTTCAGGTTCCCGGAAATCCGTGACTGTCTGGGTGGTTTGTCCCGTCCGGGCCTTGCGCTGACCCCTCACCGATATCGCCACGTTTGGGTGCCTTCCGCGGGCACGAAAAAGGGCCCGGCGGGTGGCCGGGCCCTTCACGAAGCGGACTGGGTCAGCGGTAGAGCTCGCCGTTGGGGCCGACGATCTTGCCCGACCACACGTTCCTGGCCGCGTTGTACACCGCGGCCGTCTCGCCGTCGAAGTACGGCGACGTGATGTAGTCGATCCGGTCGTTCCCGTCCTGGTCGGCGAAGGTGCTGGTCACACCGTTGACGTAACCCACCCGCTTGGCGTTGCTGTACTGGGTGAGCCACGGCCCGCCGTCGTAACCGGGGGTCACGGCGCACTTGAGCCCGATGTGCTCATTGATCTTCAGCCAGGAGGCGCCGACGGCCTTGGCGGTGGTCCTGCCGTAGCAGTGCTTCGGGGTGACGCCGCTGTACGGCCTGCTGCCGTCCGGGTGCGGCGCGGCGGGGTAGCCGAAGGTGCGCACGGTGCGGTTGGCGGGCTGGTTCCACGCGAAGCCCTGGCCGCCCACGTTGTCGCCGAGCCGGCCGACGTCCCTGGACTTCAGGATGTAGCGCTGGCCACCCCAGGACCGCTTGGGGCCGCTGAAGCGCTCGTAGTCGCGCCGGTTGACGCGCTCGGCCCCGGTGAACTGGATGCCGTTGTAGACCGTGACGAACGCGAAGTCGCGGTCGTAGTCCTCGTAGACGTCGAAGTCGTAGTGGGTGAAGGCCTGCTTGCCGACGTAGATGCCCCAGGGGGTCTTGCCCTGGTAGTAACCGGGCACGAAGACCCAGTTGTTCAGAAGGGCCTTGTTGCTCTCGGTGTCGTACACGCAGTGGCCGGCGGTGGCGACCAGGTTGCGGTAGTTCGACTGGATCGACGTGGCCGAGCACCAGCGGAACTTGCCGGAGCCGTCGACGAAGAACACCTTGCCGACGGTCTTGGGCAGGTTGACGTTCTGCGAGCCGCCTGCGGCCTTGTTGCCGCTGGTGGGTGCGGCGGTGCCGGGCCTGCCGTCAGGGCTGTAGCCGCCCTTGGAGACGACCTTCCTGACGTCCTTGGAATCCCAGGTGTAGGCGGTGGCGCGGCGGAGGGCGGCGCCGTTCGAGGCGAACCAGAAGGACGCGACCGAGGCCGCCTGGCTGGTGTTCCTGGCCATGGGGTCGTTGGCGACGTCGCCGGCGGCCTGCGCGGTGCCGCTGAGGCCGGCGAGCAGCATGCCGGTCGCCACGGTGGCGCCGCCGACGGGGAGGAGGATTCGCTTCAAGGTAACTCCAGGCTTTGCCTTACGCTGGCGCGGCGCCTTGGTGCGCCCCGGATGCCAGCAAACGGACAGCCGGAACCGTACAGCGTCGATCCTGGTCACGCGGGTTCCCGCCGGGCGCGGCCGGCGCGTGGAACGCCGCCGTGACCGTACCGAGATCAATGTCTGGGCTGATCGCCCGGAGTGACCGAGCGGTAACTTGTTAACTAGATCACATTTGCCGGGGTCTTCTGCGCGGCGGCGTGCCGGTAGACGTCTCCGGCTGCGGCCGTGAGGTACGGCGAGGACACCGCGTCGAACTCGCCCTTCGCGTCCCGGTTCCAGGTCAGGCTGTTGACGCCGATGAGGTTGCCCAGGTTGTTGTGCAGGCCGGTGATCCACGGGCCGCCGCTGGCGCCCTTGCTGAAGTTGCAGGGGTGGAGCTGCACGCCGTGGTCGAGGTCGAGGCTGGGGGCGACGGCCTTGCGGGTGCCGCCCACGCAGCTCTTCAGCGTCTGGCCGTTGAAGGGCCTGCTGCCGTCGGGCTGCGGGCCGGCGGGGTAGCCGAAGGCGTGCACCTGGGCGAGCGGCGGCTTCTTGGCCAGCTCCAGGCCGAGCCCGCCGACGTTGTCCTGCAGCCGGCCGACGTCCTTGGCCACGTAGGTGTTGCCCTGCTTGACCCAGGTGAAGCCGCGGTGGACCGTGACGAACGCGTAGTCGAAGTCGTAGTCGTTCTTGCCGGCCCAGTCTTCGTGCATGCTGATCGACGAGCCTACGTAGATGCCGTGCGGCGTGGTGCCGTCGGCGCCCGGCTCCGGGACGAAGATCCAGGAATCGGCCTCTTTGCCCTGGCGTGCGTCGTAGGCGCAGTGTGCGGCGGTGGCGACCACGCTGTGGTTGCCGGCCGCCACGGCGGCGGCCGAGCACCAGTACTCCTTGGTGCCGAGCCGGAAGAAGACCTTGCCGGTCGTGCTGGCCCGGCCCGTCTTCGGCGCCACGGCGTTGACCGGGCCGGCCGCCTTGCGCAGGGCGGTGATCCGCTGGCTGGCCACCGTGCCGCCGCCCGCGGTGCCGGACTTCGGCGAGCCGTTCGAGGTGGGGGCGGCGGGGGTGTAGCTGTCGGCCTTCTTGAGCTTCTCGGGCTTCCAGTAGTCGGCGACCTTCTGCACGTCCGCCTTGGTCTTGGCGAGTGAGACGTGGAAGACGTGGCTCGCCGCGGCGGCGTTCGCGCTCCCGGTGAACGCAGGCAGCATCAGCAGCGCGCCGCTGACGGCGGCGGCTAGCAGGTGCCTGGCCCGGGAGATCATGAAAGTGCCTTTCTGAGGTTGTAACGGTGGATTTTTCCAGATCAACTGGGGCTATTGCAGCTCGGATGGAGATTCGTTATCTGAGCAAGCGTGACTTGCGTCGCATAAGAACCATGTCAAGCGTGCTGGAACGTGCCTATAAACGATCTTCATTGTATGACGTCATCCCAGCTAGACGCCGGATTTGCGAGGCCAATTCGCGATGGTCGACGGTCAAATGGTGGAAGGTCACGTTCGCGCGGAAGATGTTCTTCCCGGCGTGGCGGATTCGGTGATCACTCGGCCCGGCCTCCGGTGCTGGTCGAAACCGTTCCTTATCAACCGAATCTTGTTCTGGTTGGATGGGGGGCATGGATCCACGCACCCCCTGCCTCATCGGCGCGGCCCAGCGCACCGTCCGCGAGCAGCCCGGCCCTGAACCGCTCGACCTGTGGGAGGAGACGGCGCGGGCCGCCGCGGCCCAGGCGCGGCTCCCGGTGGAACGCCTCGAATCGATCCAGATCGTCCACACGGACTCCTGGCAGTACGACACGCCCACCGGACGGCTCGCCGAGCGGCTCGGCGCCACTCCGGGGCACACCGCGTACTCGAAGGTCAGCGGCACCGCTCCGCAGACGCTCATCGGCGAGGCGGCGGCCCGGATCGCGGCCGGCGAGCTCGACTCCGCGCTGATCACCGGAGCCGAGGCCCTGGCCACCCGCCGGGCGTACCGGCTGGCGGGCGAGCACGCGCCGTGGAGCCACGCCGCCGACCCGAGGCCGCCGTACGCCTGGGAACGGCCGCCGCACCCCAGCGAGCTGGCGCACGAGCTCTTCCTGCCCGTGCACACGTACCCGATCATGGAAACCGCCCGCCGCGCCGCCCTCGGTCACACGATCGAGCAGGAGATGCTCGACCGGGGCCGGATGATGGCGCCGATGACGCGGGTGGCCGCCGCCAACCCGCACGCCTGGCGGCGCACCCCGCGCACCCCCGAAGAGCTGATCGACGGCAACCGGTTCGTCGGCTGGCCGTACAACCGGAGCACCGTGGCCGTGATCGAGGTCGACCAGGCGGCGGCGGTCGTGCTGGCCAGCACCGCGCTCGCCGACCGCCTCGGGGTGCCCTCCGACCAGCGCGTCTACCTGCGCGGCTGGGCCTACGCCGAGGACACGTGGGAGGTGGCCGCCCGGCCCGCGCTCGGCGCCTCGCAGGCCGTCGGCAGGGCCGCCGAGTCCGCGTTCGCCAGGGCCGGGCTCACCCTGGACGACATGCGCGCGCTCGACGTCTACAGCTGCTTCGCCATCGCGCTCCGCCAGACGTGCGACGCGATCAAGCTCGACCCGATGGACCCGCGCGGCCTCACCGTCACCGGCGGCCTGCCGTACGCGGGCGGCCCGGCCAGCGACTACGTGCTGCACTCCACCGTCACCATGGCCGGCCTGCTGCGCGCCGGCGGCGGCCACGGGCTCGTCACCGGGGTCGGCATGCACCTGACCAAGCACACGTACGCGATCTGGTCCGCGGAGCCGGGCGGTGTCCTGGGCGGGCCGGAGCCGGTCTTCACCGCCGAGCCGGTGCCGATCGCGGACTCGTACGAGGGACCGGCGGTCGTGGCGGGATACACGGTCGCCTACGACAAGGACGGCGTGCCGTGGCGGGGCATCCTCGTCGCCGACCTTCCGTCGGGGGCGCGGGCGTACGCGCACGTGACCAGGGAAGAGCTGATGGCGGACGCCGTGTCGCGGGAGCTGGTGGGGCAGCGGGTCGAGCTGACGACGGACGGCAAGGTCAATGTGGCGAGTTGGTGAGGTGGCAAAGATGGTGCAAAGATTGTGACTGCTCGACTACGCTTCGCTATTGACATTTAAATGTCACTGGCGGACGCTGGAGTCATGCGGAGGACCACGGTGCGCATCGACGAGACACTCCTCAACGAGGCGAAGGCGTACGCGGCCAGAAACGGACGCAGTCTCAACTCAGTGATGGAGGACGCCTTGCGTCAACTTCTCAACCGTTCCACCGGCGTGGCCGATCGGCCGCGCGTGGAGCTGATCACTTCGGACGCGGAGCCCGGCTACCAGCCGTGGGTGCAGGTGCGGCTCGACGCCGGCGAGAAGCTGGAGCACATCGTCTTCGAGCCCGACGACGCGGAGATGCTGGAGGCGTTGCGCGATGCTGCTTCTTGACATCAACGTCCTCGTCAACGCCTTCCGCGCCGAAGCCGTGGAGCACAAGCGCTACACCGCCTTCCTCGACGATCTGATCAATGGTGACTCGAGCTATGCCGTGAGCGACTTCGTCGTCAACGGCTTCATCCGCATCGTGACCAACAGGAAGGTCTACCTCACCCCGGATCCGCTCGACCGCGCCCTGGCGTTCGCGCAGGCCTACCGCAACCAGCCCCAAGCGGTGCTGGTCGCCCCGGAGGCCCGGCACTGGGAGATCTTCACCCGCTTGTGCCGTCAGGCGGGTGTGGCCGGCAAGCTCGCGCCCGACGCGTATCTCGCCGCGCTCGCCATCGAGCACGGATGCGAATTCGTGACCTGTGACCGGGATTTCGCCAAGTTCGAGGGGTTGCGCTGGCGGTCGCCGCTCAACTGAACTGAAGGCAGTACAACTCGCTAGCGAGGTCCGTCGTGGCCGATCAGTTCGATGTCATCGAAGCGGGCGAGCGCGACCGCCGCCGTCCGATCGGGCTGCTGGTCGTGCTCGCGCTCCTGGGCGCGTCCGTCGCCGGCCTGATCCTCAGCCGCGGGCCCGAACCCGCGCCCGAGCGGGAACCGCCCCGCGAGGCCGCCGCCCCCATCCGGTCGCTCACCCGCGCCGACAGCCGCCCCAACCTGCTGCATCCGGAAGCGGACGAGAAGAAGGGCACGGCCCGGATCGAGGTGACGTTCCCCGACGGCGTCCGGGCCACCGTGCGCTACCCCGCCGAGCTCCGCCTCGACCGGCTCGGCCTGCGACCGTTCCAGGGCGTGTGGGTCGACGACGAGTTCCGCCAGCTCACCGCCCCCTACAACGGCGAGCTGGAGATCACCCGAGGGGGCGAGCCGATCAGGTCGTTCGGCGACAACGTGACGCTCTGGCCACGCCAGGCGGGCAGCGGCTCGTTCGGGCAGGTGCTGCTGTTCGCGTTCGGCCCGTGGCGGATGGCCATGTACGACCGCCCGCCCGGGCTGGGGTTCGACCAGCGGCTGGCGGTCGCGAGCGGGGTGCGCGGCCGGGTGACCGGTGACGGCCACCTGGTGCTGTCCGGCTCCGGGCGGGTGCGGCTGGCCGCGCCGGGCGACACCGAACGCGGCGAACCGGTGGGGCCGCAGCTCTGGTTCGGCGGCGGCGCGACCGACATGGTGGCGCTCATCCCCACCCCCGGCTGCGAGAAGGCGCGCGGCCTGCCCCGGGGCGTCCGGGGGCGCGGACACCCGGTCGCGGACGTGTGCCGCGACGGGATGCGCGTGGTCGCGATGGGCGACGACGCGTTCGTCGGCAAGGCGCTCGACGGCATCCGGATCAGCGTCAAGTAAGGTGCGGCCATGTTCGCCGTTACCGCCACACAGACCGATCCCGACAATCCTCTCGCCGGCCTGACCCTCGGTGAGCGCCCCGAGCCGAAGGTCCCCGACGGCTGGACGACCGTCTCGGTGCGGGCGGCCGCGCTCAACCACCACGACCTGTGGACGCTCAAGGGTGTCGGCATCAGGCAGGACCGGCTGCCGATCGTGCTCGGCTGCGACGCGGCCGGCGTCGACGAGGACGGCAACGAGGTCGTCGTGCACGCGGTGGTCGGCACCGGGGCCGACGAGACGCTCGACCCGAAGCGGTCGCTGCTGTCGGAGGTGTACGACGGCACGTTCGCCGAACGCGTGGCCGTGCCCCGCCGCAACCTCGTGCCCAAGCCGGCCGCGCTCTCCTTCGAGGAGGCCGCCTGCCTGCCGACCGCGTGGCTGACCGCGTACCGGATGCTGTTCGACAAGGCCGGGCTGGAGCCCGGCTCGACCGTGCTCGTGCAGGGGGCCGGCGGCGGCGTCGCCACCGCGCTCATCGCGCTCGGCCGGGCGGGCGGGTTCCGCGTGTGGGCGACCAGCCGCTCCGAGTCCAAGCGGGAACGGGCCCGCGAGCTCGGCGCCGACCAGGTCTTCGAGTCCGGCGCGCGGCTGCCCGAGCGGGTGGACGCCGTGATGGAGACGGTCGGCCAGGCCACCTGGGACCATTCGCTCAAGTCGCTCAGACCGGGCGGGCGGATCGTGGTCAGCGGCGCCACCAGCGGGGCGGTCCCGCCGGCCGACCTGAACCGGGTCTTCTTCCTGCAGCTCTCGGTGGTCGGCTCCACCATGGGGACCCGCGACCAGCTCCAGCGGCTGGGCGTCTTCCTGGAGCAGACCGGCGTCCGGCCGGTCGTCGACCGGACGATGCCGCTCGCCGAGGCCCGGGACGGGTTCGCGGCCATGCACGAGGGCGACGTCTTCGGCAAGATCGTCTTCACCGCCTGACCTCGGCGGGCGCCTGGTCCCGGGTGGCGGGGGACCAGGCGCCCTCCGGCGGATCACGACCGCAGCGTGTCACGCACCCGGGCGGATGTCTCGTCGAGCGTGCGCCGCAGGTCGTCGAGCTTCTCGCGGGTGATGCTGGACTCCGACGCCTCCTCGCGGACCTTCGCCACGAAGTCGGCGAGCGCCTCGCCCAGCTCGTCGTCCAGCTCCGCCCGGCTCTCCGGCGCGCCGCCGACCGTGCGCCACACCTCGGTCCAGATGCGCCGCCACTCGCCGGCCAGCCGCTCGCTCTCGCCCTGCCAATGCTGGGCGTGCTCGCTCCACTGGCGCTTCTGCTCCTCCTTGAGCCGGGTGAACTCCTGCTTCTGCCGCTCACGCGTACGGCGGACGTCGTCGCCGGTGCCGGTGCGCACGTCCCTGGCCATCCGCGTCAGCTCTTCGCGCAGCGACTTGACGGTGTCGCGGACGTCCTCCTTCACCTCGCGGGCGATGTCGCGTACCGAGGCCGAGATCTCCCGCTCCAGGTCGTCGAGCTCGTCGAGGCGGGCGTTCAGCTCCTCGCGGCCCTTGTCGGTGATGGAGAACACCTTCTTGCCGTCGGCCACCTCGTGCGTGACCAGGCCTTCGGCCTCCAGACGGGCCAGGCGCGGGTAGATGGTGCCGGGGGAGGGCGAGTAGACGCCGAGGAAACGGTCCTGCAGCAACCGGATGACCTCGTACCCGTGGCGGGGGCTCTCCTCCAGCAGCTTGAGCAGGTAAAGCCGGAGCCGGCCGTGGCCGAAGACGGGACTCATTGCTTCTCCCTCTTGAGCAGCGTGACTTCGCCGGAGACGGTCGTCGCGGAAAGGGAGGCCATGCCGCCGCCCAGCCGCCCCGACATCGACCGGGCGCCGGGGCCGCCGGTCTGCGACACCTCCTCGAAGGCGCTGACCAGGCGGCCGGACGTCGATCTGATCGTGACGTCCGTCGCCGCGTTCTCGGGCAGCCGGACCAGAATGGAGCCGGAGACCGTGTTCAGCGTGACGTAGCCGGTCGGCTTGAGCGCGAGGTCGGCGGTGATGCGGCCGGAGACGGTGTTGGCGCGCAGCCTGCGCGGCAGGCCGTCGGCGACGGTCAGGTCGCCGGAGACGCTCTTGAACGACAGATCGCCCTCCATCGCCCGGCTCTCCACCGCGCCCGAGGCGGTGGTGGCGCTCACCTCACCGCTCACGCCGTCGAGCACGATCTCGCCGGACACGCTCTTGACCTGCGTCGACGCCTCGAACCCGGCCACCACGGCGGACGCCGACACGACTCCGGCGTTGACCGCGCAGCGGCGCGGCACGGTGAGCGTCGCGACGGTCCTGCGCCGGTCGCGGCGCAGCCAGCCGAGCATCCCGTCCCAGGTCAGATCCTTGTACGTGACGCTCAGACGCCGGGCGTCCTCGTCGTAGGTGACCAGCAGCGGTGAGGCCGAGTCGAACTCGGTTACTTCGAGCGCCGGTGGACCGTCGCTGGCCAGCACGGCGAGCCTGCCCGCCACGATGCGCACGTCGAGGGCGTCAACGTGCCCGAACGTGAGCTGCTCTGGACTCTCGATGGTCCACTGCCGCATGATCCCGCCCTCTCTGGCGACGCATCTTGACAGTGAACACGATATGTCGCGTCCGCCGAAATCTCAAGATGTATCGCGTCTACGGGCGGGCGGGTGTCACTCGTCCTCGTCGTCGAGTCTGGCCAGCCAGGTGGCCAGACGCTCGACCGGTGTCTCGAACTCGGGGTTGAGATCGACGAACTCGCGCAGCCGCTCGCCGAGCCAGAGCAGGGTGACCTCCTCCTCGCCCCGGCGGGCGACCAGCTCCTCGATCCCCCGATCCGTGAAGTACATCGTGCTCCGTCTCCTCGACTCTCCAAGCGACCCGCACGTCCCGGCGGGGAGCGCGGCGAAAGCAGTCGGCCCCCGCCTGGGCGGGGGCCGACTCACGTGATCAGGTCAGCCGTAGACCTGGCGCAGGATCTCCTCCAGCTCCGCGTCGTGGGCGGCGTGCGAGCCGGCCGCGGGCGAGCTGTTGGCCGGACGGGAGACCCGCCGCAGGGGGCGGCCGCCCAGCAGTTGCGGGTCCTCGGCCAGCTTGAGTGACAGGTAGGGCCACGGGCCCATGTTGATCGGCTCGTCCTGCACCCAGAGCAGCTCGGCCTGCGGGCCGAACCGGGCCAGCTCGGCGTCGAGCTCCTCCTTCGGGTACGGGTAGAGCCGCTCCACGCGGACCAGCGCCACGTCGTCGCGGCCGTCGGCCTCCCGCTTGGCCAGCAGGTCGTAGTAGACCTTGCCGGAGCACAGGACCACCTTGGTGACCTTGCCCGGGTCGATCAGCGTCTCGCCGATGACCGGCTGGAAGGTGCCCGAGGTGAAGTCGGCGGCCTTCGAGGTGGCCCGCTTGTGGCGCAGCAGCCACTTCGGCGTGAAGATGACCAGCGGCTTGTGCCGGCCCGACTTCACCTGCCAGCGCAGCAGGTGGAAGTGGTTGGCCGGGGTGGTCGGCTGCGCGACCGTCATGTTGTCGAGCGCGCAGACCTGAAGGAACCGCTCGATGCGGGCCGAGGAGTGGTCGGGACCCTGACCCTCGTAGCCGTGCGGCAGCATGAGCACCACGCCCGAGCGCTGGCCCCACTTCTGCTCACCGGACGAGATGAACTCGTCGATGATCGTCTGGGCGCCGTTGACGAAGTCGCCGAACTGCGCCTCCCACAGCACCAGCGCGTCAGGGCGTACGACGCTGTAGCCGTACTCGAAGCCCAGCGCCGCGAACTCGCTCAGCAGCGAGTCGTAGACGTAGAACTTGGTCGTGCCCTGGTTGAACGCCTTGAGCGGGGTGTGCTCGGCGCCGGTCACGCGGTCGACCAGCACGGCGTGGCGCTGGGTGAACGTGCCGCGGCGGGAGTCCTGACCGACGAGGCGGACCGGGTGGCCGTCGATGAGCAGCGCGCCGAACGCCAGCGTCTCGCCCATGCTCCAGTCGATGGAGTCCTGCTCCACCATCTGGCCCCGGCGCTGGAGCACCGGCGCGAGGCGCGGGTGCACCGTGAAGCCCTCGGGCAGGCTGAGCTGGGTGTCGACGATGCGCTTGAGCGTCTCGTCGGTGATCGAGGTCGCCGTGTCGGCGTGGGACCACTTGACCACCTCGGTCGGCGGCACCCGCATCGCCCCCGCCTCCAGCGGCTTCTTCGCCGCCTCGCGGGTCTCGGTGAACGCCTGCTCCAGCTTGGCCTGGTAGTCGCGGAGAGCCGACTCGGCCTCCTCGACCGTGATGTCGCCCCGGCCGATCAGCGCCTCGGTGTAGAGCTTGCGGGTCGAGCGCTTGGCGTCGATGAGGTCGTACATCAGCGGCTGGGTGAAGGCCGGGTTGTCGCCCTCGTTGTGGCCGCGGCGGCGGTAGCAGATGAGGTCGATCACGACGTCCTTGCGGAACGCCCGGCGGTACTCGTAGGCCAGCTCGCCCACGCGGACCACGGCCTCGGGGTCGTCGCCGTTGACGTGGAAGATCGGCGCCTGGATCATCCGCGCCACGTCGGTCGCGTAGACCGAGGAGCGGGACGAGGCGGGCGAGGTGGTGAAGCCGACCTGGTTGTTGACCACGACGTGGACGGTGCCGCCGGTGCGGTAGCCGCGCAGCTGCGACAGGTTGAGCGTCTCGGCCACGACGCCCTGGCCGGCGAAGGCCGCGTCGCCGTGGACGAGCACCGGCAGGACCGTGAAGCCCTCCTCGCCGCGCTCCAGCAGGTCCTGCTTGGCGCGGACGACGCCCTCCAGGACCGGGTCGACCGCCTCCAGGTGGGACGGGTTGGCCACCACCGAGGTGGTGATGGTCTTGCCGCTCGGCGCGGTGAACTCGCCGGAGGCGCCCAGGTGGTACTTCACGTCACCGGAGCCGTGGGCGGTGCGGGGGTCGATGTTGCCCTCGAACTCGCCGAAGATCTGCCCGTAGGACTTGCCCACGATGTTGGCCAGCACGTTGAGCCGGCCCCGGTGGGCCATGCCGATGACGACCTCGTCGAGGCCCTCGTCGGCGGCGTCGCTGATCACCGAGTCGAGCAGCGGTATGAGGGACTCGCCGCCCTCCAGCGAGAAGCGCTTCTGGCCGACGTACTTGGTCTGCAGGAAGGTCTCGAACGCCTCGGCGGTGTTGAGCCGGCTCAGGATGTTGAGCTGCTCGTCACGGGCCGGGGAGGCGTGCGGCTTCTCCACCCGCGCCTGGATCCAGGCCCGCTCCTCGGGGTTCTGGATGTGCATGTACTCGATGCCGACGGTGCGGCAGTAGGAGTCGCGGAGCACGCCCAGGATCTCGCGGAGCCGCATCAGCGGGCGGCCGCCGAAACCGCCGGTGGCGAACTCGCGCTCCAGGTCCCACAGGGTGAGCCCGTGGGACTGGATGTCGAGGTCGGGGTGCTTGCGCTGCTTGTATTCCAGCGGGTCGGTCTCGGCCATGAGGTGACCGCGCACCCGGTAGGCGTGGATCAGCTCCAGCACCCGGGCGGACTTGGACACGTCGTCGTCGTGCGAGGCCGAGACGTCCTGGACCCAGCGGACCGGCTCGTACGGGATGCGCAGGGCTTCGAAGATCTCGTCGTAGAAGCCGTTCTCGCCGAGCAGCAGCTGGTGGATCGTGCGCAGGAAGTCGCCCGACTGGGCGCCCTGGATGATCCGGTGGTCGTAGGTGCTGGTCAGCGTGATGACCTTGGAGACGGCCAGGCGGGAGAGCGTCTCGGGGGAGGCGCCCTGGTATTCGGCGGGGTACTCCATCGCGCCCACGCCGATGATGGTGCCCTGGCCGGGCATCAGGCGGGGCACGGAGTGGACGGTGCCGATCGTGCCGGGGTTGGTCAGCGAGATCGAGGTGCCGGCGAAGTCGTCGACGCCGAGCTTGCCGGCGCGCGCCTTGCGGACGATCTCCTCGTAGGCCATCCAGAACTGCCGGAAGTCCATCTCCTCGGCCGCCTTGATCGACGGCACGAGCAGCTGGCGCTCGCCGTTGCTCTTCTGCACGTCGATGGCCAGGCCGAGGTTGACGTGCTCCGGCTTGACCAGCGTGGGCTTGCCGTCGACCTCGGTGTAGGAGTGGTTCATGTCCGGCATGGCCGCCAGCGCCCGGACCACGGCGAAGCCGATCAGGTGGGTGAAGGAGACCTTGCCGCCGCGACCCCGCTTGAGGTGATTGTTGATCACGATGCGGTTGTCGACCATCAGCTTGGCCGGGATGGCCCGGACGCTGGTGGCGGTCGGGATGGCCAGCGAGGCGTCCATGTTGACGGCCGTGCGCGCCGCGGCGCCGCGCAGCTTGACCTCCTCGGCGCCCTTGGGCACCGGGGCAGGCGGCTGCTTCGGCTTCACGGCGGCCGGTGCCGCCTTGGGTGGCGCCGCCTTGGGCGGCTCCTTCGCTGGTGCTGCGGGGGCAGGCGCGGGCGCGGTAGCCGTGCCGTTCGCCGCCTCCCTGGCCGGGGTGCGCCCCGGTCCGTAGTCAGGGTTGTAGTCAGCGAAGAAGTTCCACCAGGCCTTGTCTACAGACTCGGGGTCTTGGAGGTACTTCTGGTACAGCTCGTCGACAAGCCATTCATTCTGACCAAAGCTTGCCAGCGGGTTTGTCCGCGACGACTCAGACGACACGGCGGAAATCGCCCTCTTCCGCAGATCGGCGTTGATGATAGAGAACTTGTCCAAGGCTACTCGCCCGGACCGGCACAGCGCGCAGCCTAGGCCGTTGCGCCACGGCTGATCCTCTCAGGGGTGTCCAAAGAGGTCACGCCTCCCTCGTCAGTACAGGCGGTGCTGAAAATATTACCTTTTGGTATCAACATCACTGGATGGTGTTTACTTCCCGCTTGATACGAGCCTGGTGGTGATGCGGACCTCGGGAGTGAGCCGGGTCAGCAGGTCGGCGAGCTCCTCGCCGGCCTCCTTCAGCTCCTCCAGCGTCATCGGCTCCAGCCGCTCCAGCAGGAAGATCGCGTTGGTGGTCTCCTCGGTGAGCCGGGTGCGCACCACCTGGCGCCAGTTCCACCTGCGGCAGGTCACGCCCACGTCGTCGCGCCAGATCACCTCGCCGGGTTCAGGCTGCCCCAGCGCCTCCTCGGACGCCTCGTCGCCGGTCGCCCTGACCAGGCGGGCCGGGCCGGAGTAGCGGTCGAGGTCCTCGCCGCCGATGGGCAGCGCGTGTCTGACGCTGACGGAGTTGTAGGCGTCGACCACCAGGTTGATCTCCGGCAGCGGCAGCCTGCGGGTGAGCGCGTCGACCGACGGGCGGGTGCGCTGCGGCTTGGCGCCGAAGGCGCGGTAGGCGTCCTTCCAGGCGTCGATCTTGGCGTCCTGGACCGGCCGCGCCGCCTCGGCCGCCTCGGCGAGCCAGGCGCGGGACCGGTCGTCGGTGGGCCCGTTGCGCAGGCCGAGAGCCGTCATCGCGAGCACCGTGAAGTCGGGGCGGAGCGCGGCGACCGCGTCGTCCACCCAGATGTCGTCCAGCATCCACCCAGTCTATCGATCTCGGAAAACCGCAAAATTGCCTTTGCAAAAAACTCTTTGCGGTTTACGCTCGACCGTATGGAAGAGCAGTACACGATCAGTGACCCGCGGGTGCTCAAGGCGGTCGCCCACCCGCTGCGGGTGCGCCTGCTCGGCCTCTTGCGCGGCGACGGGCCGGCCACCGCGAGCGAGCTGGGCCGCAAGGTCGGCGAGAGCTCGGGCTCGACCAGCTACCACCTGCGCGAGCTGTTCAAGTACGGCTTCATCGAGGAGGACGCCGACCAGCGCGACGGCCGCGAGCGCCGCTGGCGGGCCCGCCACCGCTACACCTCGTGGGACGCCGTCGAGCTGTCCGCCAGCGCGGAGGGCCGCGAGGCGCTCAGGATCATCCACCTGCGGCAGGCCGAGATGGTCGGGCGAGTGATGGAGGAGTACGACCAGGCCGGCTGGTCCGAGGAGTGGGCGGACGTCTCCGGGATGAGCGACCACCTCCTCACGCTGCCGCCCGCCGCGCTCCGCGAGTTCAAGGACCGGGCCGAGGAGCTCCTGCGCGACCTCACCGCCCGCCACGCCGGCGACCCCGGCGCCAGGAAAGTGCACGTCTGGCTGGGCGCCGTCCCCCGCACGTCCCAGGAGGAGGAGTCATGACCGCCCGTTCCGCGTTACGCCGCTACACGCTCGTCTGCTTCCTGGCCTGGTTGCCGGTCGGGCTGCAGGTCCCCTCGATGGTGCTGCTGATGACCGAGAGAGGTCTCGGCCTGGCGCAGATCGGCCTGGTGGTCACGGTCTTCTCGACGGTCACCGTGGCGCTGGAACTGCCCACCGGCGGCCTGTCCGACGTCGTGGGGCGGCGCGTGATGCTGGCCGTCTCCGCCGTGTTCCTGACAGCGGCGCTCCTGCTGATGAGCGTGTCCACGGCGTTCTGGATGTTCCTGGTCAGCGGGGCGCTCAAGGGCGTCGCCAGGGCCCTGTCCAGCGGTCCCGCCACGTCCTGGTACGTCGACACGCTGCACCGCCTCGAAGGGCGCGACGCCGACCTCAAACCGGGGCTGTCCCGCGGCGCGGCCATGGAGTCCGTGGCGCTCTGCCTCGGCGTGCTGGCCGGCGGCGCCCTGCCGCTCGTGGTGCCGCCTGAGCTGGTGTTCCCGCTGGCCGCGCCGAGCCTGGTCGGCGCGGTGGCGGCGGCGGTCCTGCTGGCGGTCGTGCTCCTCGCGCTGCCCGAGCCGCCGCATGCCCGCAGGTCGCTCGGCGGCGTGCTGCGCGAGGTGCCCGCCACGGTCGTCTCCGGGGTGCGGCTGGCGGCCGGCGGGCGCGTGCTGCGCCGCCTGATGCTCGCGTCCGCGGCCTCGGGCGTGATGCTGATGTCGATCGAGCTGCTCACCCCGGGCCGTCTGGCCCAGCTGGCGGGCACGGCCGAGCAGGGCAGCACGGCGTACGCGGTCGTCGCCGCGCTGGGGTTCGCCGGCAGCGCCGCGGGCAGCGCGCTGGCGCCCCGGGCGGCCCGTCTGGCCGGTGGCTCGGCCAGGGGAGCGATCGCCGGTCTCGTGGCGACCGCGCTCTCCGTCGGCGCGCTGGCCGCGACGGCCGGGCTCGGCGGCGCGGCCGGGCTGCTGACCGCCGGCGCGGCCTACGTCGCGCTGTTCGTCGGCTCCTCGGTGACCGGGCTGCTGTGCCTGGAGATGACCCACAACGCCGTCACGGCCGCCGAACGCACCACCGTCACCTCCACGTCCTCGCTCTCCCTGCAGTCCGGCGGCATCCTGGCCAACCTGACGCTCGGCACGCTCGCCGTGCATGCCGGCGTGGCCGCCGCCTGGGGGGTGAGCGCGGCCGTGGTGCTGGCCTCGGCGCTGCTGTTCGTCCGGATGCCGGTCACAGGCTCCAGTCGAGCTCCGGTCCCAGCGGCACGAGCCGGTTCGGGTTGATGGTCGTCTGGGTCATGTAGTAGTGGCGCTTGATGTGGTCGAAGTCCGTGGTCTCGCGGAAGGCCGGGATCGCGTACAACCTCCTCGCGTACGCCCACACCGCCGGATAGTCCGTCAACCGGCGGACCGAGCACTTGAAGTGCGCGTAGTAGACCGTGTCGAACCTCGCCAGCGTCGTGTAGGCACGCACGTCGCTCTCGGTCAGCCGGTCGAACAGGAACTCCGACCCCGTCAGCCGCTCCTCCAGGAAGTCCAGCGTGGCGAACACCCGGCCCACCGCGTCCTCGTACGCCTCCTGGCTCCTGGCGAAGCCCGCCTCGTAGACCGCGTTGTTGAGGCCGTGGTAGAGGCGGTCGTTCACGGCGTCGATCCCGTCGCGCAGCTCCTTGGGGTACAGGTCGGGCGTGCCGCCCCAGCGGGTCTCCAGATCCAGGGTGATCTGCGGGAAGTCGTTGGTGACGATGCGCCGTTCCTTGACGTCCCACACGCACGGCACCGTGTGGCGGCCCTCGAAGCCCGGGTCGGTGGCGAGGTAGAGCTCCGACAGGAACCCGCCGCCCGGCACCCGCCAGCCCCGCTCGTCCCTGATCGGGTCCACGATCGCGACGTCGAGCAGGTCCTGGAGGCCGAGCAGCTCGCGGACGATCAGCACCCGCTGCGCCCACGGGCAGGCGTAGGAGGCGTAGAGCCGGTAGCGGCCCGGCTCGGGCGGCCCCAGCCGGTCGGTGAAGTGGTTGGCCTGCCTGACCCAGCGCCCGTCCCGTACCGCGTCCATGACCCCAGTAGAACATGGTTCGGGAAGTACGGGCAGAATCACGGGCATGGCGAAGTTCGTGGTGACTCCCTCCAGCGAGAAGCAGCGTGCGGCATGGACGGGCGGCGGCATCCCCGAGGTCGAGCGGGTCCGGCCCGGTCTCTGGTCGATCCCGGTGCCCATCCCGATCAACCCCCTGCGGTACGTGCTCGTCTACGCGCTGGAGCTGGCCGACGGCGTGGCGATCATCGATGCCGGGTGGGACACCGACGAGGCGTACGAGGCGCTGACGGCCGGGCTCGGCGTGGCCGGCTACACGATCGCGGACGTCAGGGCGGTGCTCGTCACCCACATCCACCCCGACCACTACGGGCTCGCCGGGCGGGTCCGCGAGGCGTCGGGCGCGTGGATCGGGTTGCACCCCGCCGACGCCGGGCTGCTGCGCGAGCGGTACGACGAGGAGTTCATCGACGCGCTCGTCGCCAAGGAGCGCGCGCAGCTCCTGCGGTGCGGCGTGCCCGCCTCGACCGTGGACGAGCTGGCGGGCGCGTCCATGATGATCCGCACCTTCGTCACGATGGCCGCGCCCGACCGGCTCATCGAGGACGGCGACCGGCTCGACCTGCCCGGCTGGGACCTGCGCGCGGTGTGGACCCCGGGGCACTCGCCCGGCCACCTGTGCTTCGCCGAGCCGTCCAGGAAGCTGCTGTTCACCGGCGACCACGTGCTGCCCAGGATCACCTCCGCCGTCGCCGTGCACCCGCAGTCGGCGCCGAACCCGCTGGCCGACTACCTGGACGCGCTGGCCGCCCTGCGCGCGTTCGACGTGGAGGAGGTGCTCCCCGCGCACGAGTACCGGTTCCTGGAGCTGGCCGGGCGGGTCGACTACGTGATGGAGCACCACCGCGAGCGGCTGGCCGAGATCGAGGAGGTCGTCTCCGGCACGGACGGCGTCACCTGCTGGGACGTGGCCACCAAGCTCACCTGGTCGCGGCCCTGGGAATCGATCCCGTCGTTCATGCGCCGCGCGGCCGGCAACGAGACGCTCGCCCACCTGGTGTGGCTGGAGTCGCGCGGCCAGGCCCGCCGCCTGCCGGGGGAGCCGGAGCTGTGGACCGGAGCTGTGGACCCGAGCTGAGGGCTGACCGCGGGGCGCTGGGTTATCGTGCAGGTAACAGAATGTTGTTCTCCTGTGCTGGAGGTTCGATGCTGCGGTTCGATGACAGGGTCGCGATCATCACGGGGGCCGGGCACGGCCTCGGCCGCTCACACGCACTGCTGCTGGCCGAGCGCGGCGCCAAGGTGGTCGTCAACGACCTCGGCGGCGCGCTCGACGGCACCGGCGCCTCGACGGGCCCCGCCGCCGAGGTGGCAGAGCTGATCACCAAGAACGGCGGGCAGGCGATAGCCAGCACCGACAACGTCGCCACCCCCGAGGGCGCGCGGGCGATCGTCAAGTCCGCTGTCGACGCCTTCGGCAAGGTCGACATCGTGATCAACAACGCCGGCATCCTGCGGGACAAGTCCCTGGGCAAGATGACGGTCGAGGACTTCGACAACGTGCTCGCCGTGCACGTGCGCGGGTCCTTCCTGGTCAGCCAGGCCGCCTATCCGCACATGAAGGAGGCCGGCTACGGCCGCGTCGTCAACACCTCCAGCCCGGCCGGCCTGTTCGGCAACTTCGGCCAGGCCAACTACTCCACGGCCAAGATGGGCCTGGTCGGGCTGACCAAGACCATCGGCATCGAGGGCGCGCGCAACGGCATCAAGGCCAACGCCATCGCCCCGATCGCGTGGACCCGGATGACCGAGGCGCTGCTGCCCGCGGAGTTCGAGGCCAAGTTCACCCCGGAGCGGATCAGCGCCCTGGTCGCCTACCTGGTGCACGAGTCGTGCGAGGTGAGCGGCGAGGTGTTCAGCGTGGGCGGGGGCCGGGTGGCCCGGGTGTTCGTCGCCGAGGGTCCGGGCTGGAAGACCGACGACCTCACGCCCGAGACGATCGCCGACCACTGGGACGAGGTCATGGCCGAGCAGCCGTACGTCCAGTCGGCCACGGAGTCCATGCAGCGCATGCTCTGATCGCGGCACGTCAAGGCCGGGCGGGGGGACCCCCGTCCGGCCTTCGTCATGTCCGGCCAATCAGACTTTGTTCGATGAACGGCGTAAGTATGGGGAGTTATGTCACCTCGCCCTCTTGAATTGCGCGTTGTGTGATCTTATTGTCGCGGCATGACCCCCGCCCCGGGCTCGCCCGGTGACGTCCTGACGCTCATCAGCGCAGGCTCTGCCACGACCCGTTCCGATCTCGCCCGGCTCACCGGCCTGGCCCGCTCCACGATCTCGCAACGGGTGGACGCGCTGATCGAACGCGGGCTGGTCGAGGAGACCGAGAGCGGCGAGTCCACCGGCGGACGGCCGCCGCGCCAGCTCCGCCTGCACGCCGAGGAGCACGCGTTCGCCGGCGTCGACCTGGGCGCCACCCACTGCCGGATCGCGCTCATGGACATGACCGGCGACCTGCTCGCCCAGTGCGAGGACTCACTGCTCATCGGCGAAGGCCCGGAGAAGGTCCTGGCCCACGTCGACGGGCGGATCGACCGGCTGCTCGCCGAGGCGGGCCGGCCCAGGGCGGCGCTGCGGGTGATCGGCATGGGCGTGCCGGGGCCGGTCGAGTTCGCCACCGGCCGGCCCAACAACCCGCCGATCATGCCCGGCTGGAACGACTACCCGATCCCCGACTACTTCCCCGGCGTCGACGTCCTGGTGGACAACGACGTGAACGTGATGGCGCTCGGCGAGCACCGCAACGCCTTCCCGGCGGCCCGCCACCTGCTGTTCGTCAAGGTCGGCACCGGCATCGGCTGCGGCATCGTGGCCGAGGGCACGCTCCACAGGGGCGCGCAGGGCTCGGCCGGCGACATCGGCCACATCCGCGTCAGCGGCCACGAGGAGTCCGGCTGCCGGTGCGGCAACAGCGCCTGCCTGGAGGCCGTGGCGGGCGGCGCGGCGGTGGCGCGCCGGCTCACCGAGCTCGGCGTCCCCGCCGAGACGGGCGCCGACGTCGTCGCCCTGGTCCAGGCCGGGAACACCCAGGCGTTGCGGCTGGTCCGCGAGGCCGGACGGCTCATCGGCGAGGTGCTCGCCAGCCTGGTCAACTTCTTCAACCCCGAGGCCATCGTCATCGGCGGCGCGCTCTCCCGCGTCCACGAGCACCTGCTCGCGGGCATCAGGGAGACGATCTACCGCCGCTCGCTGCCGCTGGCCACCCACCATCTGTCGATCGTGCCGAGTCGCATGGGAGTCGACGCCGCGGTCATGGGCGCCGGAATCCTGGCGATCGAGCACTACCTGTCCCCGGACAACATCAACAAGATCGTCAACGCCTGAAAGGGAGCCCCATGCTCGTCATGAGGGGCATCGTCAAGCAGTTCCCCGGCGTGCGCGCGCTCGACGGCGTGGACCTCGACGTGCGGGCGGGAGAAGTGCACTGCCTGCTGGGCCAGAACGGCGCCGGCAAGTCCACGCTCATCAAGGTCATGGCGGGCGTGCACCAGCCGGACGAGGGCACGGTCGAGTTCAACGGTCAGCGGGTCCGCCCGTCCGGTCCCAACGACGCGATCAAGCTCGGCTTCGCCACCATCTACCAGGAGCTCGACCTGGTCGACGGGCTCAGCGTGACCGACAACATCTTCCTCGGCCACGAGCACGCCAGGCTCGGCTTCGTCAACCGGGCCGCGGGCAACCGGGCCGCCCGCCAGGTGCTCGAACGCCTCGGCCACCCCGAGATCCGCCCCACCACCGAGGTGGGCCGGCTGTCCCCGGCCGCCAAGCAGGTCGTGTCGATGGCCAGGGCGCTGTCCCACGACGCCCGGCTGATCATCATGGACGAGCCGTCGGCCGCGCTCGCCCACGACGAGGTGGCCAACCTCTTCCGCATCATCCGCGAGCTCACCAGCCAGGGCGTGGCCGTGGTCTACATCTCCCACCGGCTGGAGGAGATCCGCGAGATCGGCGACCGCGTCACCGTGCTGAAGGACGGCCGCACCGTCGCGGTCGGGCTGCCCGCCCGCGACACCCCCACCTCCCAGATCGTCTCGCTGATGACCGGCAGGAACGTCGAGTACGTGTTCCCGCCGCGGCCGGAGGCGCCCGCCGACGGGCCGCCCGGCGAGGAGGTGCTGCGGGTCGAGGGGCTCACCTCCCCGGGCGCGTTCCGCGACGTGTCCTTCTCGGTGCGCGCCGGCGAGATCGTCGGGCTGGCCGGCCTGGTCGGCTCCGGACGCTCGGAGATCCTCGAAGCCGTGTACGGGGCGCGCCCGTCCTCCGGCCGGGTGGTGCTCTCCGGCAAGCAGGTACGGAAGAGCGTCGTCGGCAACGTGCGCCGGGGCATGGGCCTGGCCCCCGAGGAACGCAAGGCCCAGGCGCTGCTGCTGGACCAGAGCGTCACGGCCAACATCACCCTGGGCAGCCTGCCCGGGTTCGCGAAGTTCGGCTGGCTGGACCGTACCCGGGAGAGGGCGGAGGCCGAGCGGCTGGCCAAGGCGCTCGACATCCGCCCGCCCGACCCGGAGCGGCCCGTCAAGACGCTGTCGGGCGGCAACCAGCAGAAGGCGGTGCTCGCCCGCTGGCTGCTCGGCAGCCGCAAGCTGCTCCTGCTCGACGAGCCGACCCGGGGCGTCGACGTGGGCGCCAGGGCGGAGTTGTACGCGGTCATCCGCGACCTGGCCGACCGCGGCATCGGCGTGCTGCTGGTCTCCAGTGAGGTGCCTGAGGTGCTCGGCCTCGCCGACCGCGTGCTGGTGCTGCGCGAAGGGTCGGTCATCCACGAGGGCGACGCCCGCGAGCTCGACGAGCACCTCGTACTCGACATGATCATGAACGGGAGGGCGGCCTGATGAGCGACCCCACGAAACCACGGTCGGACACCGGGCCGCCAGGCATCGCGCTGCCGGGGCGGGCGGGCGGCAACCCGCTCGGCAGGCTGACCGAGGCCGGCCACATGGGCCTGCTGGTGGCGATCGCGCTGCTCGTCGTCGTCGGCCTGGTGACCAAGCCGGCCGCGTTCGCCACCACCTCGAACCTGGTCAGCATCCTGTCGCTGGCCGCCACCATCGGCGTCATCACCGTCGGGGCCACGTTCGTCATCATCGGCGGCGGCATCGACCTGTCGGTCGGCGCGATCATGGCGCTGGCCTCGGTGTGGGCGACGACGGTGGCCACCCAGGAGTTCGGCCCGGTCGTCATGGCGATCTGCGCCATCCTGGTCGGCACCGGGACCGGGCTGGTCAACGGGGTGCTCATCGCCTACGGGCGGCTGGTGCCGTTCATCGCCACCCTGGCCATGCTGGTCGCCGCCCGCGGGCTCGCCCAGCGCATGTCCGACCGCAAGACGCAGCTCATCCAGCCGGAGAACTCCGCCATCGTCGAGCTGTCGACCACGCGGGTGCTCGGCGTCCCGCTGCTGGTCTACATCTTCGCGCTGGTCGTGGCGCTCGGCTGGGTGCTGCTCAACCGCACCACGTTCGGCCGCCGCACCTACGCCGTCGGCGGCAACCCCGAGGCGGCCCGGCTCGCCGGCATCGACGTGCGCCGGCACACCATGCTGCTCTACGCGCTGTCGGGGCTGTGCTGCGGCATCGCCGCGGTCCTCATCATGGCCCGCACCACCACGGGCTCGTCCACCCACGGCGACCTGTACGAGCTGGACGCGATCGCCGCCGTCATCATCGGCGGCACCCTGCTCACCGGCGGCCGGGGCACGATCATCGGATCGATCCTCGGCCTGCTCATCTTCACGCTCATCACGAACCTGTTCATCCTCAACGGGCTCAACACCAGTGACCAACTGATCGCCAAGGGCCTGATCATCGTCGTCGCCGTCCTCCTCCAGCGGCGGAACTTGAAGGAGAGAGCACCATGAGTGAAAACGTCGCGCGCCGGGGTTTCCTGATCGGCGGGCTCGGCGGAGCCGCGCTGCTGGCGGCCGGCTGCACCAGCAACGAGCCGTCCGCCGCGCCGACCTCGGCCGCCCCCGCGCCCACCCAGGCGGCCGGCGGCAACGACGAGCCCGGCACCAAGGTGACCATCGGCTTCTCCGCCCCCGCCGCCGACCACGGCTGGATCGCGGCCATCGCCAAGAACGCCGAGGCCACCGCCAAGCAGTTCTCGGACGTCGAGTTCCAGCCCGTCGAGCCCACCAACGACATCAACCAGCAGATCTCCGCGGTCGAGTCGCTCATCGCCGCGAAGGTGAACGCGCTGGTCATCCTGCCCAACGACGGCCAGCAGCTGAACCAGATCGCGCTGCGGGCCACCGAGGCCGGCATCCCCGTGGTCAACCTGGACCGGATCTTCCCCGACAAGCTCGCCTACCGCACCTGGATCGGCGGAGACAACTACGGCATGGGCGTGGCCGCCGGCCACTACATCGGCACCGCGCTCAAGGAGAAGAACGTCTCGAACCCGGTCATCGTCGAGATCCAGGGCATCGCCACCCTCCCGCTGACCCAGGACCGCAGCAAGGGCTTCGCCGACGCGCTCAAGACGTACGGGTTCGAGGTCACCGCCCAGCAGGACGCGCAGTTCACCGTCGAGACCGGCAACGAGGTCGCCACCTCGCTGCTGCAGGCCCACAGCAAGATCGACGCGCTCTGGAACCACGACGACGACCAGGGCGTCGGCGTGCTCGCCGCCATCAGCGAGGCCGGCCGGGACGAGTTCATCATGGTCGGCGGGGCCGGCTCGGCCAACGCCATGCGGGCGATCAAGGAGGACAACACGGTCCTGAAGGCCACCGTCACCTACAGCCCGACCATGGCCTCCTCCGCGATCAAGCTCGCCCGCCTGATCGCCCAAGGGAAGGGCATGAGTGATCTCGTGGAGAACCAGGTTCCCCAGTCGATCACGCTGGCATCCGAGACCATTACCAAGGAGAACGTCGAGCAGTATCTGCCACTCGGCTTCGAATCCTGATCGGGGGTTGCATGTCAGACAGAACCGTCGGCGTCGGCATGATCGGCTATGCCTTCATGGGCCGCGTCCATTCCCAGGCCTGGCGCAACGTCGCCGCCTTCTTCGACCTGCCCGTCACGCCCCGCATGCGGGTCATCGCGGGCCGGTCGAAGGACGCCACAGAGGCGGCGGCCGAGCGGCTGGGCTGGGACGAGGCTGTGACCGACTGGCGGGAGGTGGTCGGGCGGGCGGACGTCGACGTGGTCGACATCTGCACGCCCGGCGACACGCACGCCGAGATCGCCATCGCCGCACTCCGCGCCGGCAAGCACGTCATCTGTGAGAAGCCGCTGGCCAACACCGTGCCCGAGGCCGAGGCCATGGCGGCGGCCGCCGCCTCGGCCACCGGCAAGAGCATGGTGGCGTTCAACTACCGGCGGGTGCCCGCCATCGCGCTGGCCCGCCGCCTGGTGGAGGAGGGCCGGCTCGGCGAGATCCGCCACGTGCGGGCCCAGTACCTCCAGGACTGGATCGTCGACCCGGACTTCCCGCTGGTGTGGCGGCTGCGGAAGGACAAGGCCGGCTCGGGCGCGCTCGGCGACATCGGCGCGCACATCATCGACGCCGCCCAGTTCATCGCCGGCCAGCACCTCGTCGGGGTGTCCGCGCTGACCGAGACGTTCATCAAGGAGCGGCCGCTGGCCGAAGGCTCGGCGGGCCTGGCCGCCAGCGGCGGCTCCGGCAGGGGGGCCGTCACGGTCGACGACGCCGCCCTGTTCGTCGGACGGCTGTCCGGCGGGGCGCTCGGCTCGTTCGAGGCCACCCGGTTCGCCACCGGCCGCAAGAACGCGCTGCGGATCGAGCTCAACGGCTCACTCGGCAGCCTCGCCTTCGACTTCGAGGCGATGAACGAGCTGTGGGTCAGCGACGGCGGGCGCGGCTTCGAGCGCATCCTCGTCACCGAACCCGACCATCCGTACGTGGGCGCGTGGTGGCCGCCCGGCCACGGCCTCGGCTACGAGCACACGTTCACCCACGAGATCAAGGACTTCCTGGAGGCCATCGGCCAGGGCGCCGATCCCACGCCGTCGTTCGCCGACGGGCTGCGCGTCCAGCGCGTGCTCGCCGCCGTCGAGCGCAGCGCGGCCGACGGCAGCCGCTACACCACCGTGGAGGACTGATGAGACCCGTCACGCTGTTCACCGGCCAGTGGGCCGACCTGCCGTTCGAGGAGGTGTGCCGGCTCGCCGCCGAATGGGGCTACGACGGTCTGGAGATCGCCTGCTCGGGCGACCACTTCGACGTCGCCCAGGCCGTCTCCGACCCGTCGTACGTCGAGCAGAAGCGCGCCCAGCTCGACAAGCACGGCCTGAAGGTGTGGACCATCTCCCACCACCTCGTGGGCCAGGCCGTCTGCGACCACCCGATCGACGCGCGGCACAAGGCGATCCTGCCCGCCCGCATCTGGGGGAACGGCGACCCCGAGTCGGTGCGCCAGGCCGCCGCCGAGGAGATGAAGAACACCGCCAGGGCCGCCGCCCTGCTCGGCGTCGACACCGTCGTCGGCTTCACCGGCTCGTCCATCTGGCACACCGTCGCGATGTTCCCGCCCGTGCCCGCCTCCATGGTGGACGCCGGCTACCAGGACTTCGCCGACCGGTGGAACCCGATCATGGACGTGTTCGACGAGGTCGGCGTGCGGTTCGCGCTGGAGGTGCACCCGAGCGAGATCGCCTACGACTACCACACCACCGTGCGCACCCTGGAGGCCATCGGCCACCGGCCCGCGTTCGGGCTCAACTGGGACCCGTCCCACATGGTGTGGCAGGACCTCGACCCGGTGGCGTTCATCCTCGACTTCGCCGACCGCATCTACCACGTCGACTGCAAGGACACCCGCGTCCGCGTCGGCGACGGCCGCCGCGGCCGCCTGTCGTCGCACCTGCCGTGGGCGGACATGCGGCGCGGCTGGGACTTCGTCTCCACCGGCCGCGGCGACGTGCCGTGGGAAGACTGCTTCCGCGCGCTGAACTCCATCGGGTACGAGGGACCGATCTCGATCGAGTGGGAGGACGCCGGGATGGACCGGCTCGACGGGGCCAGGGAGGCGCTGTCGTACATCCGCACCATGAACTCGATCACCCCGCCGACGGCTGCCTTCGACGCGGCCTTCAGCAGCGGCTGACCATCGGGCGAGGGCCTCGGACCCGAGGCCCTCGCCCGCCGCTGACCGTCAGTGAAGAATTGGAAACCCTCAGTGTTTGACACGAGGGGCGTTAGCGGACAAACAAGGGCATGAGAAGAATCGCATCCATGCTCCTGGCGGCCGCATGCGCGACGTCCGTCGTCGTCCTGCCCGCCGCGGCGGCGGCCCAGGCGGAGGGCGTCGACGTGGACCGGAGTGACACCCCTCCGGCGGACTGGCTCGACCAGCTGCGCCAGGCGACGGCGAAGTACAAGGACCCGAAGGTCGCCGAGCAGGACGGGTACGAAAGGGCCGACGATTGCTGGGAGTTCCCGTACACGCTGCCCGGCGGTGAGCGGCTCGGCGGCATGGGCTACCACTACGCCAACACGCGGCTCATCGAGGACCCGAAAATCGAGCTGATGCGTCCGGAGATCCTCGTGTACGTGCCCGACGGCCACGGCGGGCGGGAGCTGGGGGCTGTCGAATACTTCCAGCGCGACAGGGACCAGCGCATCGCGACCGTCGACGACCGGCCCACGCTGCTCGGGCACGAGTTCCAGGGGCCGATGGGGCCGCACGTGGACGGCATGCCCATCCACTACGACCTGCACCTCTGGATCTTCAAGGAGAATCCGAAGGGCATGTTCGAGCAGTGGAACCCGAGCGTGAAGTGCCCGGCCGGCGCGACCCACGGCCATGGCTGAGACCTCCTGCGGCCGCCGGTGCCCGGGACGATCCACCCGGGCGCCGGCGACCGAAACCGCGATCAGTCCATGATGACGATCTGGCGCAGCACCTCGCCGCTCTTCAGCGCGGCCACCGCGTCGTTGAGGTCGGCGAGCTTGATGCGGGAGCTGATCAGCGACTCCAGGTCGAGCTGCCCGGCCTTGTAGAGCTTGGCGAAGTACGGGAAGTCATGGCGGACGTCCGCTTCCCCGTACAGGCTCGACAGCAGGTTCTTGCCCTCGAACAGCAGGCTGAAGGCGGAGATCGAGACCATGTCGTCGGCCGCGCCCGCGCCGACCACGATCACGTCGCCGCCCGCGCGGGTGATCTGCCAGGCCGACTGGATGGTGGCCGACTTGCCGACGACCTCGAAGCCGTAGTCGAAGCCGGCGCCGCCGGTGAGCTCGGCCAGCGCGCCCGGCACGCCCTCGGGGGTGACCGCGTGGGTGGCGCCGACCTTCTTGGCCAGCTCGTGCTTGGACTCCAGCGGGTCGATCGCGAGGATCGTGCGGGCGCCGGAGATGCGCGCGCCCTGGATCACCGACAGGCCGACGCCGCCGCAGCCGATCACCGCGACCGTCGAGCCGGGGCGCACCCTGGCGGTGTTGATCGCGGCGCCCACGCCGGTGGTGATGCCGCAGCCGATCAGCGCCGCCGCCTCCCACGACACCTCGGGGTCGATCTTCACGACGCCCACCGACGGGACCACGATCTCCTCGGCCCAGGTGCCGCAGCCGGCCATGCCGAAGGCGGTGGTGCCGCCGCCGAAGCGGAAGTTGCCCTTGGTGAACGACTCGATGATGTACTTCATGCACAGGAAGGGCTGGCCGCCCAGGCACAGGTCGCACTCCTGGCAGGCCGGCCGCCAGCTGATCACCACGTGGTCGCCCGGCTGGACCGAGCCGACGTGCTCGCCGACCTCCACCACCTCGCCCGCGCCCTCATGGCCGGGGATCAGCGGCACGGGTTGCGGCAGCACGCCGGTCATGGCCGACAGGTCGGAATGGCAGACGCCCGTCGCCTTGATCCGTACGCGGACGTCACCCGGCCCGACGGGGGCCAGCGTGATGTCGTCGCGGATGTCCAGCTTGTCGTCGCCTACGGCGTGCAGGAGAGCTGCGCGCATGGTTTCCTCCTCCGGCTAATCCTCAAGGGAGAGGGCGGCTTTGGGGCAGGACCGCACCGCGTGGCGGACGCGGTCGAGCATCTCGGGGGGTGGTTCGGGGAGCAGGATGTGGAGCTGGTCGTCGTCATCCAGCTCGAAGACCTCGGGCGCGAGGCCCATGCAGACGGCGTTGGCCTCGCAGACCAGCTCGTCGACACTGACTTTCACGTGATTCTCCGGTGATCCCATGAGACCACTTTGACAGGCTCGACCACGTAGGCGAGCCGCTTGCGCCCGGTGTGCTCCACGTAGGGACGCAGCTGCTCGTCGGCCACGCCGGGAGTCATCCGGCGGGCCACCCGCATGCCGACGTCGAGCACGTCCTCAGGGCTGTCCTGCGGCGTGACCCGCCCGTACACCAGCACCCCGCGCAGCTCGCTGTAGTCGTCGCCCAGCTCGACCAGGCAGCTCACCCGCGGATCGCGGGCCAGGTTGAGCGCCTTCTGCGACTTGGCGTACGTCCAGAACGTGATCCTGCCCTTGTCGTCCAGGCCGTAGAACATGGTCACGAGGTGGGGCGTGCCGTCGGCGTTGATGGTGGCCAGCTGGAGCTTACGTCCCGCTTCCAGGAACGCGGCGACCTCTTCCTCGGACATGGAGATGCGAGCGCGCTGATTCACGCTGCCAAGTAGAACAGGTTGCATAATGGCGGGCAAGGGGTCGCCCGAATAAGATTCGGTGCCGTTAGGGTGCTGGGCATGACGATGCCGCCCGCGCTGCTCTACGCAGCTGAGCACGCCAAGGGGTTCATGCCCGCGCAGGAGGGCCTGGCCCTGTACGAGGTGGCTCGGACGTACGGGACCCGCGGGCCGATCTGCGAGATCGGCACCTACTGCGGCAAGTCGGCGATCTATCTCGGCGCCGCCGCCCGCGAGGCCGGCTCCGTGGTCGTCACCGTCGACCACCACCGCGGCTCCGAGGAGATCCAGCCCGGCTGGGCGCACCACGACCCGACGCTGGTCGACCTGCGCTTCGGCAAGATGGACTCCCTGCCGACGTTCCGCGCCACGATCGCGGCCGCCGGGCTGGAGGACGAGGTGATCGCGATCGTCGGGCACTCGGACCGGGTGGCGAAGCTGTGGACGACGCCGCTCGGCATGCTGTTCATCGACGGCGGCCACTCCGAGGAGCCGGTGACCCGCGACTACGAGGGCTGGGCGCCGCACGTCATGCCCGGCGGGGCGCTCGTCTTCCACGACATCTACCCCGACCCCGCCGACGGCGGCCAGGCGCCCTACCGCGTCTACCTGCGGGCGCTGGAGTCCGGGGCGTTCGCCGAGGTCGGCGTGACGGGCTCGCTGCGCGTCCTGGAACGCGTCGCCGACGGCATCTAGCGCGCCGGGTCAGGCCGGCTGGTGGCGGCGCAGCCAGAGGCGGCGGGTGTGCGCCTGCCAGGCGAGGAACTCCTCGTGGCCGCACGGGTCGTCCGGGAGGGTCAGCAGCGCCCGGTCGGCCCAGGCGACGGCCTCCTCGGCCGTGCCGCCCGCCAGGATCGGCGCCGCCTGCGCCACGTGGTCCGGCAGGTGCCCCGCCTGTGCCCTTGCCGTCGCGGCGAACGCGCAGCCCTGCGCCAGGTGGGAGCGGAAGCCGTCGGCGCCCGCGTGCTCGGTCAGCCACCACAGCTCGTCGGCCTCCGCGCCGCCGGTGTAGGCGGCGGCGAAGCCCACGCCGCTCCACAGCGCCGCCCGCCGCGCCACCGGATAGGCGGCGATCCTGGCCGCCACGTCGTCGGGCGAGGCGCAGTCGTGATACCAGAGCAGCCGCCCCAGCCCCTGGTCGAACAGCGCGCAGTGGGCCCGCGACAGCAGGTCGGGCATGGCCCGCTCGCCCACCATCCGGTCGGCCCGCGCCATGCTCCACTGGAACCCGAACCCGTCGAGCGCCAGCCAGCGCAGCAGCGGGTGGGCCCGCCGGGCGGCGCGCACCGGCCGCATCCGCAGCATGGCGTAGCCGCGGCCGGCGCCCAGATGGGCGGCGAACGCGTGGTGCGCGGCGGGGCCGGCCAGTAGCTCGCGAAGGCGCCGGCCCCGGGTCAGGGTGACCAGATCGAGCACCGCGCACGCGGCCCCCGCCCCTTCGTAGGCGAAGGCCAGCTGATCACGGGAGATGTCCTCGATCCGTTCGACATTCCGTGAGACGACCGCGTTGAAGCCGGTGAGGTAGGACTTCTCCGCGCCTTCGATGACGGCCCTGGAGGCCGGCCGGGTGAGCCGGAACCTCCGCCTGCTCAGGTCCGATTCGCTCGGATCCCTCGACAGCAGCCGCCGCCATCCTCGGGCCGGGCTCGCCACCGGCTCGGTTCCGGCGTGCTCCAAGAACGATGTCGTGCCCGTGTCGCCCACGCTTCCCCCGAAGACGCCTCGTACGGTCGCTCCCGAAGCTAGTAACCGCATTGGGCGCTTTCACGGAGCCGCACGGGCCTCGCGCGCAAAGACGCGGCAAAACCGCTTGCGCGTCACGCCCGCGCGGGCGTACAGCCGCACAGCTCCGGGCGGCCGGTGAGGCCGGACGGCGCGGCGGTGTCGCGGAAGATCCCGCCCCCGCCGGTGAGCCCCTGCAGGGCGTCCGCGGCCAGGATCACGGCCGCGGACGTGTAGCCGGAACGCTCGTACGGGAAGTGCTTGCGGTTGGCGAACTGCCAGCCCGTCCAGTACGAGCCGTCCTCGTGCCGCAGGTGCTGCATGTCGGCGAAGAGCGCGACCGCGCGGTCACGGTCGCCCAGCGCGTCCAGGGCCAGCGCCAGCTCGCACGTCTCCGCGCCGGTCACCCACGGCTGGTCCGACACGCAGCGGATGCCGAGCCCGGGGACCACGAACGTGCCCCACTCCCGCTCCAGCAGCTCGAAGGCGGCCTGGCCGCGCACCGCGCCGCCGAGCACGGGGTAGTACCAGTCCATCGAGTAGCGGCTCTTGTCGGCGAACGCCTCCGGGTGCGCGGCGAGCACGTGCGCCAGCCGGTCGGCGGCCAGCTCCCAGTGCGGCTGCGGGTCGCCCAGGCGGTCGGCCAGCAGCACCCCGCAGCGCAGCCCCTGGTGGATGGAGGCGCAGCCGGTCAGCAGCGCGTAGGTGGCCGACCGGCCGTGCGCGTCGCGCTCCCAGACGATCTCGCCGCGCTCGGTCTGCAGCCCCGCCACGTAGTCGAGCGCCGCCTTGGCCATCGGCCAGCGCTCCTCGGCGAAGGCCCGCTCGCCGGTCACCAGCCAGTGGTGCCAGAGCCCGACCGCGATGTAGGCGGCGTGGTTGGACTCGCCGCCGCGCTCCACCGCGGCGTCGCCGACCACCTTCATCGGCCAGGAGCCGTCCTCGCGCTGGTGCGCCGCCAGCCAGGCGTAGCCCCGCTCGACCGGCTCGCGCAGCCCGGCGACGGCCATGGCCATCAGGCACTCGATGTGGTTCCACGCGTCGACGTGTCCTTCGGGCCAGGGCACGCCCCCGTCGTCCTGCTGGATGGCCGCGATGCTCTCGGCCGTCTGTACGACCTGCTCGCGCGAGATCACGCCTCGGGCTTCCGCACGTAGAGCACGACGCTCTTGCCGATGATCGGGTTCAGCAGAGCCTCGGCGATCCTGGTGGCGGGAGGGCGCTTCATGATGTCCCACACGAGCAGCTCGTGGTACGCCTTCGCCAGCGGGTTGTCGTCGTTGTTGACGCCGACGGCGCACTTGATCCACCAGTAGGGGGCGTGCAGGCCGTGGGCGTGGTGGTGCGGGCCGATGACGAACCCGGTGGACTTCAGCTTGGCCGACAGCTCGGCCAGCGTGTAGATGCGCACGTGCCCGCCGGGGGCCGTGTGGTAGTCCTCGTCCAGCGCCCAGCAGATGCGCTCGGGCAGGAAGCTCGGCACCGTGATCGCGGCCGTGCCGCCGGGCCTCAGCACCCGGAAGATCTCCCGCATCGCCGTCATGTCGTCCGGGATGTGCTCCAGCACCTCGGCGGCGATCACGCGGTCGAAGCTCGCGTCCTCGAACGGCATGTCGAGCGCGGTGCCCTGGACGGTCTCGCCGGTGCCCCCGCCGGGCACCTCGCCCGCCTTGTCCATCGCCGCGAACATCGCCGCCACGCTGTCCAGCTCGGTCTGGTCCATGTCGAAGGCGACCACGTTCGCGCCGCGGCGCAGCACCTCGAAGGCGTGCCGGCCACCGCCGCACCCCAGGTCGAGCACGCGCACCCCAGGGCCCACGGGCAGCCGGTCGAAGTCGACGGTCAGCACGAGAAACGTTCTCCTGTCTTCGGACGGGCGATCAGCGGGACCGGCGGGCGGCGATGGCCTCCCGGTAGGCCTCGACGGTCTTCTTGGCGACCACGTGCCAGGTGTAGCGCTCCATGACCCGGTCGTAGCCGGCCCGGCCCACCCGCTCGCGCTCCTCCGGCGAGTCGTGCAGCCGGCGCAGCACCGCGGCCAGTTCCTCGGCGTCGCCCGGCGACACCTGGACCGCGGCGTCGCCCACGACCTCGGGCAGCGCCCCCGTACGGCTGGCCACCAGCGGCGTGCCGCAGGCCATGTGCTCGACGGCGGGCAGCGAGAACCCTTCGTACAGCGAGGGGACGACGGAGATCTCCGAGGTGGCGATCAGCTCGCCCAGCTCGTCGTCGGAGATCCCGTGGACGAACCGGACCCGGTCCTGCAGCGACAGCTCCTGCACGAGTTGCTCGGTGGGCCCGCCGGGGGTCGGCCGGCTCACCACGGTCAGGTTGACGTCGCGCTCGGTGGCCAGCTTGGCGACGGCCCGCAGCAGCGTGGCGACCCCTTTCATCGGGGAGTCGGCGCTGGCCACGGCCACGATCGAGCCTTTGCGGCGGGGCTTGTCCGGGCGCGGGTGGAAGTAGCGGGTGTCGACGCCGAGCGGGATCAGGCGCATGTTGGCCTGCGGCACGTTGAAGTCGCGGTGGATGTCGGCCAGCGACGACTCGCTGACTGTCAGGATCGGGTTCAGCCGGGGGGCCACCTTGGCCTGCATCTTCACGAACCCGTACCAGCGGCGCATGGTCAGCTTCTTGACGCCCTGGGCGGCCTCCAGCTCGATGCGCCGGTCCACGCTGATCGGGTGGTGGATGGTGCCGACCACCGGGAACAGCTTCTGGATGCCGAGCAGGCCGTAGCCGAGGGTCTGGTTGTCCTGCACCACGTCGAAGTCGCCGACGCGCTTCTTCAGCTCGCGGTGGGCGCGCAGGGTGAAGGTGAGCGGCTCGGGGAAGCCCGCGGTCCACATGGTGCCGACCTCCAGGAGGTCGATCCAGTCGCGGTACTCGCCGAGTCTGGGGGTGCGGAACGGGTCCTCGTCGCGGTAGAGGTCGAGGCTGGGCACCTTCCGCAGGATGACGCCCTCGTCGAGCTCGGGGTACGGCTGGCCGGAGAACACCTCGACGTGGTGGCCGAGCGCGACCAGCTCGCGGCTCAGGTGGCGGAGGTAGACGCCCTGGCCGCCGCAGGTGGGCTTGCTGCGGTAGGACAGCAGCGCGATCCGCAGCGAGTCCGTGCTCACGGACACCCCTTTCTCCGCCGGTAGGCCCGGAACGCGGGCGTGTACCGTGAAAGATGACCTTAGTCCGAGAAGGCTACCATTCGGTAGGTCATCTGGAATGGTTCACAGTCACACGGACAAGCCGTGCGAACTGCGGCATTAGCCTGACCGAGCGTTGTTCGGTGGAACGTGTTCTAGATAGTATTCCCCGGGTAGGCGAGAGTTGGAGGACCCTTGGCCAGGCGCGCTCTGATCACCGGCATCACCGGCCAGGACGGTTCCTATCTGGCGGAGCACCTGCTCGATCAGGGCTACGAGGTATGGGGGCTGGCCCGCGGCCAGGCCAACCCGCGCGTGTCGCGCATCCGCAAGCTTCTGGCCGACGTCCACCTCGTTAGGGGCGACCTGCTCGACCAGGGCTCGCTGATCTCCGCGGTGGAACGCGTTCAGCCGGACGAGGTCTACAACCTCGGCGCGATCTCGTTCGTGCCGATGTCGTGGGAGCAGGCCGAGCTGACGGCCGAGGTCACCGGGATGGGCGTGCTGCGCGTCCTGGAGGCCATCCGGGTGTGCTCCGGCGTCTCACGCGGCGGGCGCCCGTCGGGCGGGCAGATCCGCTTCTACCAGGCCTCCTCCTCGGAGATGTTCGGCCAGGTCGGCGAGACCCCGCAGAACGAGAGCACCGGTTTCCACCCGCGCTCGCCGTACGGGGTCGCCAAGACGTACGGGCACTTCCTCACGCAGAACTACCGCGAGTCGTACGGGATGTTCGCGGTCTCCGGCATCCTGTTCAACCACGAGTCGCCCCGGCGCGGGGCCGAGTTCGTCACCCGCAAAGTCTCGCTCGGGGTGGCCCGCATCAAGCTCGGCCTGGCCGGTGAGCTGCGGCTGGGCAACCTGGAGGCGCGGCGCGACTGGGGGTTCGCCGGCGACTACGTGCGCGCCATGCACCTCATGCTCCAGGCTGACAAGCCCGAGGACTACGTGATAGGCACCGGGCGGATGAAGTCCGTCAGGGAGCTGGCCGAGGCCGCGTTCGCGGCGGCGGGGCTCGACTGGGAGCGGTACGTGGTCACCGACCAGGCGCTGCACCGGCCCGCCGAGGTCGACCTGCTGTGCGCGGACCCGAAGAAGGCCAGGGTGCAGCTCGGCTGGGAGCCGACGGTGTCGTTCGACGAGCTGGTGGCGATGATGGTCGAGTCGGACCTGCGGCTGCTGACCGACGGCGGCGACCCCGACCAGGAGTCCTCCTGGCCGTGACGGGTCACAGGGCGGCGGCGCGGTAGGCGGCGGGGGTGAGCCCGAAGCAGCGGCCGAACCAGCGCGTCAGATGGCTCTGGTCGGCGAACCCGGTGAGCGCCGCCACCTCGCCGATCGGGGTCCCGCCCGCGATCAGCCGTCGCGCCTCCCGCAGCCTGAGCAGGCGCTGGTAGTCGCTGGGCGCCATCCCGTAGGCGGCGCGGAACGCCCGGTAGACGGCGAACCTGCTGGTGCCCGCCTCCCTGGCCAGGTCGTCGGCCGTCACGTCGTCGAGCGGGCGGTCACGCAGCACCGCCCTGACCCTGGCCGCCACCCCGCCGGAGCCGCCCGCCACGGTGACCGCCCCGGTGGCCGCGCGCCGTACCAGCGCCCTGACCGTGTCGGCGAGCAGCTCGTCGCGGCGCAGCGCGGGCGCGCCGCCGAGCAGGGCCGCGTGCAGCGCGCGCAGGGCGGCGGCGAGCGCCGGGTCGTGCACCACCGGCTCCGCGAACAGCGGCAGGCCCGTGCGGCGGCCCGCCAGGTCGTCGAGCACCTCCGACATCAGGCCGGGGCCGAGATGGACGATGCGGTAGGTGAAGCCGAGGGCGTCGGTGGGCCGGCCGTCGTGCGGGTCGTCGGGGTTGAAGGCCATGACCATGCCCGGGGTGCTCGTGTGCGCCGACCCCCGGCAGGTGAACGACTGCGCGCCGTCCTCGGTCATGCCGAACGAGTAGGTCTCGTGGCTGTGCCGGTGGTAGACGTGGCGCGCGAAGTGGGCGTGCATGGCCTCGATCGGCCGGTCGGGAGACCTCCAGTAGCGGGACCATTCACGTGCCACGCCTCCGATTCTATTGACAAACACTGTTTTTACGTAAAGGATGATTTTTGCGATGAGAGAAGTCCTGTATCTGGAAGAGATCGAGCAGGCCGAGGCGCTGCTCAAGCCGCAGCGCGTCGAGGTGCTGCGGCAGCTCGCCGAGCCGCGCACCTGCAGCGAGGTCGCGGCCCGGCTCGGTCAGACCCCGCAGCGGGTCTACTACCACGTCAAACGGCTGGTGGACGCGGGGCTGGTCGACCAGGTGGCCGAGCGCAAGGTGCGCGGCATCAGCGAGGGCATCTACCAGGCCGGCGCCCGCTCCTACTGGCTGTCGCCGCGCCTCGTGGGCCGCATCGGGCTGACCAGGGCACGCGACGAGCTCAGCCTCGGCTACCTGCTCGACCTCATGGAGGAGGTCCAGGCCGACATCGCCGCGCTCGACAGGACCGCGCCGGAGCTGCCGTCCATCGGCCTGTCCGGCGAGATCCACGTACGGCCGGAGCAGCGGCAGGAGTTCCTCGACGACCTGCAGACCGTGATGCGGGACCTGTTCACGCGCTATGGGGGAGCCGAAGGCGACGCCTTCAAGCTCGCCCTCGCCTGTTACCCCAAGGGAGAGAGCCCATGATCATTCGTGCCCGTGTGCAGGCCCCGGTCAAGGAGGTCCGGCACGCCCTCACCGACCCCGCCGCGCTGCGCGTCTGGCTCGCCGAGCACGCCGAGGTGGAGCTGCCCGACCGCTACGCCTTCTGGGGCCGCCACACCCCCGAGGGCGACGCGCCGCACCAGCGGCTGCTGCACGCCGACGACCGTACGGTCCGGTTCGCCTGGACGCTGGACGGCGTCGAGACGACCACCGAGCTCCGGCTGGAGGAGGAGGGGCCCGAGACCACGATCGTCACGGTCGAGCAGAGCCACTTCAGCATGGAGGAGGCGCTGGCGGAGAGCTCGATCAGGGGAGTGCTGCAGACGTACTGGTGCCTGGCGCTGACCAACCTGGCCGAGCACTTCGAGGGCCGCGAGCTCACCCCGAAGATCGACTTCACCGCCACCGGCGACCTGCACGCCTCGGTCCTGGTCGACGCGGCCCCGGAGCGGGTGTTCCACTCGCTGATCGACTCCGAGTCGGCCACCCGCTGGTTCGGCTACCCGATCGAGATCGAGCCGCACGTCGGCGGGCGGTTCGCGATGGGCGGGATCGAGAACAACCCCCACCCGGCCAAGATCCTGGAGCTGGAGACCGACCGCAAGGTCAGCGTCGACTGGGGCGCCACCGGCGTCGGCACCTGGGAGCTGGAGGGCACCGGCGGCAAGACCCGGCTCACCATGATCCAGAGCGGCTTCGACCGCCCGCCCTTCGCCGCCTGGGGAGGCAACCTCGCCGGGCTGGCCGAGCTGCGCCGCTACCACGAGGTGCCCGGCTGGCAGCCGGTGCTGGCCGGATAGCCGCACCAGCGTTCAAGACCCCGAGGGGGCGGTGACGGCAGCCTGGACGCCATGCGTTTCGACACGAAGATCGGCATCGTGGTCCGCGACGACCTGGCCACCTGGCAGAAACTGAACGTCACCGCCTTCCTCGCGAGCGCCGTGGCCGGCGGCGCGCCGGAGACGATCGGGGAGTCGTACGAGGACGGGTCGGGCAACGCGTACCTGCCGATGTTCCGCCAGCCGGTGCTCGTCTACACGGCCGGCTCGCTCGCCTCGGTCCGTGAGAAGGCCGTGGCGCGGGGGTTGCGGGTGGCGGTCTACATCGAGGAGATGTTCAAGACGGGCCACGACGACGCCAACCGGGCCGCCGTGCGCGCGGTGGCGGCGCCGGACCTGCAGCTCGTCGGCCTGGCGGTGTACGGCCCCAAGAACGCCGTGGACAAAACCCTCAAGGGCCTCCACCTGCACCCGTGACGTCCTGTGGACGGCCGTCGCCCATCCACAGAACCCCGCTCACCTCCCGCTTTGCGCGGGCTACCGGTGCACCCTGAACCCATGACCGCCTCCACATCGTCTGAACCCGCGGACCGTACTCACGGTGAGTCTGACGATGCTTCCCGGAGGCCACGGGAGCCGCAGCCCCGTTTCGGCCCGGCGGTTCAGCCGGTGCCGCAGAAGGAGCGCAAGCGGGCAGGGGAGCGCGAACGGGTCCTCCTGCTGGTCCAGGCCCGGCGGGTCACGCGGGCGATTCCCGAGGCCGTGGTGTGCCGGGCGAGCGCGGCACGCGTCTGGGGCGTGGAGACGTCGCACCCCCTCGGCACGCTGCAACCCCTGGAGCTGATCACCCCGGAAGGGCTGGACGCCCCCGGCTGCGTCACCTATCCGGCGGCCCTGCTCGCCGGCGACGTCACCCACCATGCCGGCATCCGCGTCACCACCCCCGCCAGGACCGCCTTCGACTGCGCCCACTGGCTGCCCAGGGCCGAGGCGGTGGTGGTGCTTGACCAGTTCCTGCGCCGGGGCGTCGACCTCGGCCCGCTGTGGCACCGCACCCTTTCCGGCCGCGCCCGGGACGTGCTCACCCTCGCCGACCGGCGGGCCGCGTCCCCGAGGGAGAGCCTGCTGAGGATGATGCTCGCCGACTGCGGGCTGCCCAGACCCGCTCCGCAGCTCCGCGTCACTCTCTCCGGAGGCCGCCACGCCTGCCTGGACCTCGGGTGGGAGGCCTACAAGGTGGCGGTCGAGTACGACGGCCGCGAGCATCACACCACCCCCGCCGACCGCCGCCATGACGAGTCGCGCCGGGAGGAGCTGCGCGGCCTCGGCTGGCGGATCGTCGTCGCGGGCCCCGACGTCATCCCCGGCCGGGCCGCCGACCTCCTGGAGGCCGTGGCCAACGCCCTGATCGAGCGCGGGTGGCAGCCGGGCCCCGAGGGCATGGTGCGGATCCTCGCCCGCATCCGCGCCACCCGCCGCCCCCGCACCTCCCGCCGCGGCAGGTCGTACGGGTAGAACCCCCTTTACGTGGCGCGTTCGGGGTCATCCACGGAGAACGGTGACCTGGCGGCCGGACGGGGTGGTCGCCTCCTCGAAGGCGCCTCTCTGGTTCCATGGCGCGGCCTCGGGGCGCCGGTCGAAGATCACCAGGACGCCGGTGGTGAGGCTGAGCCGGTCCAGGTAGCCGTCGAGCTGGGCCAGCCCTTCGGTCAGCGGGTCGTCCTTGCCTGCTCGCCAGACCTTCAGCTCCATCGCTTCGCGCTGCACCAGGCGTTCGCCGTCCGGGCCGGTGTAGGGCCAGCGGACGAGCACGTCCAGGCGTTTGGTGCCGGCGGCGTA